>CAVUOL010000064.1:0-199436 GCA_963742995.1 uncultured Ignavibacteriales bacterium | reverse complement strand
TGATAAAATGATGCTTTTTTGTCCCGGTAGGGACATAATATTTATAGAAAGAATACCTCCCGAATAAATAGAGGGGCTGTCCAAAAAGTAATTTTCATCCCGACTTTTTGTCGGGACAGTGAAAATCCATTCAAATCTGCGTCATCTGCGTTCTATTTTTTATAAAATAATTACTTTTTGGTCAACCCCGAATAAAAAACATTTCGGATAGGCGCATGATATTTTCACTAAAGCAAATAGATATTTCAATGATTTTATAGAAATTAATTATAACAGTTATTATAATATTTCATTAAAATCAGGTGGTAGGGTTTTTTGCAGCAGGTCTTGTCATAGCCTGGAGATTCAAACCGAAAGCAGTTATTCAATAGCATGTTGGTCGATGATCATTTGTCAAGTTGTGATTTTAATATCGGAATAAAGGAGGGTAGATTCTAGCTCTTGTTTAAATTATGCGGATTTAGGAAATAATTTGCGATACGGCAAAGTAAAAACTACTCTGGCACCTCCGGTCTGTTTATTTTCGATCCAGATTTTCCCTCCTTGAGATTCAACGGCATTTTTACAGAATGCAAGCCCCAAACCACTGCCTTCAATTACTCCGGCTTTTCTTATCTCAAGCTGAGAATATTTTTTAAATATTTTATTTTCCATTCCTTCTTTAAAACCAATCCCCTGATCTTCAATACTAAACTCAACTCCATTATTTTCCAAATCTTTAGTCTTAATAATTATTTCTGAATTTTCCGGACTAACTTTAATAGCATTACTCAACAAATTTGATATTATACGCAATAACAAATATTCATCTGTATTAACTATCGCTATATTTAAGAACTTAGATATTTTAATATTCTTTTCGTTTGCTAAAGTTTTAATTTGATTTATTGCATTATCAACAACGGTATTAATATTTATCTTTTCGGTTTTAATCGACATTTTTTTACTTTCTAATTGGCCCAAATCTAAAATAGAAGTAATAAGCGATTTCATTTTTTCGCCGGAATTTATACTGATATCAATAATTTCTTTTTGTGTCTCATCTTCCTGGTAAATCGGTTCCTCTTTAAGAAGCATTAAGCTGGCAAGAATATTTGCTAAGGGTGATTTTAAGTCATGTACTATAAAATTAGTAAGTTCTTCCTCAAGTTTCATTTGTCTTTTAAGAGAAGACAGTGAAAAGGAGACTACTAAAAAAAACCCTAATCTTACTAAAGCTTTCCAAAAAAGCACCATATAGTTGATATAAATACTTCCACTAAGTAAATCTGCAGCTATCCAGAATAATATTCCGGTTATTGAAAAGAGAATACCTAAATTTTTTCCAAGAGTCCAAGCAATTAAAGATATAGGGACTAAATAAAAAATGGAGAATGCTATCTCATTTCCGGTTATATAATCGAGAAAAAAAATAAAAATAAGAAGTAATATGTTTATTATAATCTGCTGAGTTTTGCTTAGTTTTTCAAATCTATTTAAAAGTTTGGTCATATTTAAAATAAGTGGAAGATGTTATCTGCCTGCAGTTCCTGAACTTAAAGTAACAGGAGATATCAATAGTGATTTAGCATCCGAAAAAAAGAAATGGATTTCCTTAATTAGCGAATATCCACAGCTTTCAAATCATAATTTCGTACTACCGTTTTTTGGAAAAGTAAAAAAAGTAGAAGCCGGTTATGTGGCGTATAAACACTCGGACCACCATTTAAGGCAGTTTGACGGCTGACTAAAAGACTACCATTCACACAGGCTCTAATCCAACGGCAAGTAATATTATATGCATTCCATTAAAAATAGTATTTATAACCTCTCCAAGCTGATCAACTATTCACAATTACAACATAATACAACTTTCAGAAGAATAAGCTCATTAAGTATTTGACACTAAAGTTAAACCTTTTAACCGGAATTTTATTATAGATTTTTAAAATATAATAAGGGATTATAAAAGCAAGAGGTGTCATCCATAATAAATTCCACTTATTTATATTGAAAACCACAGATAAGATTAAAATAATATATAATAAAATAAGACCTATCTTCTCGAAATTTTTATCAAATAAATTCGGTAATGAAAAGGTGATTAAAAGAGTTAATCCGGATATGCTAAATAGGATATAATATTGTAAAAAAGTCATTAAATAGTTGCCTTTATTTTGGGGGTAAGTATAAGATATTTTTTCTTAAAATAACGTGGTAATAAACAATGTTGTGATACGGAATATTACTCTAAGTTCTTTATTATCAAAATGATACAGGGGTTGAGTTGTATTTTCATTGGCTGTTTGTTACATTAGCAGTGAAATTAAAAATAATCTGAATTTCATCTCTGTTTTTTATAAATCCTAATGCTGCACTAAATGGTTCGATATTAAAATCGCTCTGCTTAATTTTGAAACTTGAATAGGCAGTAAGACTCGCTCCTTTAACTTCAATATTAACCTTGGCAGAAATTCTTTTTGTAATACCGTGTATGGTTAGATCACCGAATACAAGATAATTATCACTATCATTTTTAATTAAAGATTCGGAACGAAATTTCATTACATGATATTTAGCCGTGTCCAATTGATCTTCTTCCATCATATCACTTTCTATTTTTTTCATATCTCCGGCACTTAGTTCGCCTTCTAATTTATATTTTCTTCTCATTTCTGGCAGGTCAGCTTTTAATGAGCCTGCATTGACTTCGATATTAACAAAGGAACTTGAAAGCAAATTTTTATCAAATTTTATGGTTCCTTTGAATTGTTCTGCTTTTATTACATGATTATGTCCAAAAGTCGATGCAATACCTGCTTTGTGAACCAGGATAACCACCTCACTCTGTTTTAAATCAATATCAAAAGTTTTAATCTGAAATTTTGTACAATTGGCTGCAGGTTGGATTGGTTTTATAAAAAGACATAAAGACATTAAGAGCTTAATACTCTGTTTCATCTTACTTTCCGTTAAGAATTTATTTTAGGAGAATAAATTTTTTCACAGCATTTAACTCATTCCTCCCATCTACGGATTTAGCAATTATTTTATATATGTAAACTCCTGAAGCTAAATCACCTGCATTAAAATTAATTTCATGAGAGCCGGGGGGTTCAGTTTCATTTCTGATTACTTTTACAACCTGACCAATTAGATTATAAATTTCCAGATTCACGTTGCTTTCAAAAGGCAGATCATATCTAATTATTGTAATTGGGTTAAAGGGGTTAGGATAATTTTGATATAAGCGGTAATTAACCGGGGCTCCATTTCCAACTAGTTTTATACCGGTCAGAATTTTTGTAGAAAAATTCCAAATAGATGTAAAAGGACTAATTCCGCCGACATTGACTGATGCAACTCTCCAAAAGTATTTAGAATTACCCGATAATCCATTTATTTGTTTAACAGTATCTGTTACTAGTGAATCATTAATTATAAAGGATGAAAAAGAGGAATCAAGAGAGAGCTGAACTATATATGAACTTGCTTCTTTAATATTCTTCCATACCAGGTTTAATGTTGTATCCAGATCTTTGCTGTTATCAAGCGGGGAAATCAAATTGGAAGCATTAGGGACAGCAACAATAGTGGTAAAATTCCATATTTCAGACCATAGACTTTTCCCGGAAATATTGGAGGCAGATACTCTCCAAAAATATTTGGTATTGTAATTAAGCGGACCAACCTGAAGTATTGTATCTGTTAGAAGAGAATCATTAAAAAGAGAAGATGTAAAAGTAGAATCAAGAGCTAATTGGAGCTGATAGAATTGTGCATCGGCAGAACTTCTCCATTTCAAGGAGGGATCGACCGCGGTATTTTTTTCACCATTACTTAAGCTTACTAGGACAGGAGCAGCGGGTGGTAATCCGCCTAATTTATTTGTACCACCAACGTTATTTGCCAAAACAAAATCACCAAAAGAAGTAAAAGAATTTGACGGGGTAATACTTCCGACAAAATTAGCACTTGTTACATCACCTCCAATGTCTATCCAATTCCCGGATCCATCATCTTTTGCTACTCTTAAGTTTGAGCTATTTCTTACCCCGTCATCAATATTTGCAGTATCGTAATTAATTGTTACTGATGCCGAAATAACATTTGAACCTGCACCTTTAGAAACATTAAAGTATCTTACAAACGAAACTCTGTCTAAGGAAGAAGGAAGAGTCCGTTTAGGTGGAGCTGTATTAAAAACTTCAACCTTATATGCAGTTGAAGCAGCCGAGCCTTGAGTAATTGTTAAGGAAACAGGCCTATAAGATGATCCTTTTCCAATAGGAAAGGTTAAAACTGAAGGAAGAGCAGATGCTAATATCCTTTGAAGTGGTCCTTTAATAAAATTAACTTTATTTGCACCTATAATAGAGCCATTTGCTCCGATAGTTAATACCGAAGAAGTGGATGAAGTAATAATTCCGTTTGATAAAGTTAATGAACCATTCATTACAACATTATTATTTAACTGCAGACCATCGGGGTTATTTAAAATAACTGCTCCGCCAAAAGTTAAAGGATCATCTCCGCCAATTGTCTGAAGTGCACTACCATTTAAGGTCATCAAGCTGTTTGGTGAAGTAGAAGTAGTAAATTCAGCATTAGTTGTAATATTTCCGGAGATATTAATATTAACGCCGGCTGTACCGAAACTCATAGTACCGTCGAAAAGAATGTTATTGGCATTTACATCGGTACCCCATGGATTCATAGTAACACCGGATTTTATTATCCAATCATTTAGTACAGTAACCAGACTACCTCCACCGCCAGGAGATGAGTAAGTTCTTAATCCGCCTGCAGAGTCGGCAGCAAATATTAAATTGCCAAAAGTATATCCGGATACTTCGGGTGAAACCGCAATTGATCCCCTTGCATTCCATTCCATCGTACTTCCGGGTTCGAAGGTTATATTAGTAGAAGGAAAGGGATTTTTAAAAGACCGGTCTGTAACTTGAATAAATTTAGCACCACTTCTAACCCTTGCTAAATCGTCTAAACCGGCACTCTCTATGTAATTAGTTCCGCTAGCTGCAGTTGAAGCATTTATAAAAACTCCTCCTTCATCAATTAGAAAATCAATATTCCCGGACGCTCCATTTCCAAAAGTTAAGCCTGCAGGGTTACCACCGCCTCCTCTTACAAATTGGCTTTGGAATAAAAGCGTAATAGTATTAGAATTGCCGGAGTAGCCAATTTTTAAGGTCCCGCATACTGCAAAACCGGAAGGAGGAATAGTGACTGTATAGCTGCCTGAAACATTTGAATTATCGAGCACTACATCATCTGATGAAGTAGGGACAGAATTTCCGCTCCAGTTACTTGCAGTAGTCCATAATCCGTTTCCACCTATACCTGTCCATATTTTTTGAGCAAGTACAGAATATGTGGAAAGAAAAAAAATAATGACTAAAAAGAACACTGATGACTTCATAAACCCCCGTATAAATTTGTAGAATATGTAATAGCAAAAAGAATAAATGTAATCTTCTAGTAGTACCAGAATATATTTAGTGACATGTTTCAAAATTGCCCTCCAAAACAAACCAAATTAGTTTCGCAGTAATTTTTTTACGATACTATTTTAAAAGTTCAAGGGTTAATTTCTCCTTTTATAGTCAGATAATTCGGGTTTACATAAATAAAAAAAATCGCTAAGAATAATTATTCATTAGCGATTTTTAGGCAATTATACTTCTAAATTACAATAAAAACTTAAGAAACTATTTTAAAAGTATCATTTTTTTGGCTTGTCTAAAGTTATTAGTTATGATAGTATAGAAATATACACCGCTCGGCACATTTTCCGCATTCCATTTAACATTGTAAACCCCCACAGGTAAAACATTATTGATTAATTCTTCAACCAATTGACCTAAACTATTGTAAATTCTTAAAGATACTTTTTCAGTATTTATAATTGAGAAGAAAGGATCGGGGTATAAATTGAATACATTTAATGCTGACCAATAATATTAAGCATTCACTGAGGGTAGTGTATCAGGTGCTTTCAAACGTGACAGTAATGATTTCTTTTATGACCATTGTCACTTAATAGCAATTTCCCAATCAAATTCACTATCAAGATTTGTCACAAATTCAAAATAGGTTATACTGGATCGGGATAGTTTATTAAATCATTATATCCCGCTTAAAACATTTTCTAATGATTAATCGAATATTCAAATACTCTTGCATTATTAACACCATGTCTCCTGGCAGCGATAAAAATATTATTTAGTTCAGGTACATATAAAGAAGTTCTTGCTCCGGGAGATGTTTTAATGCTTTCTTTTAAGACTATTTCTTTTGGATTTTCTTTTTTAAAAACATCTATATAGCCATCACCGCAGGAAACAAAAACAAGAGAATCAGCATTATCATAAAAAATATCATCTGCATCACCGTCAATATTTTTATCGGAAATCATTTCTAAATTTTTTGCGTCAAACAAAACAAGCCTGGAAGGATTTCTGCTGCCGGTAAAAATTATCTGATTAATTGTATCGATAGCCATCGGAAAATTCCCTTTTAAATTAAGATTGAACTTTTTAACTATGCTTTTCTTTTCTATATCAATAAGTTCCATTTGCTCAGCATCCGGGACATTGACAAAAATTCTACCATTTTTTTCATCTATTTGAAAGGATTCGGGATGAGCGGGCAAATCAATTTTATAAAGTAATTTTACTTTTACAGGATCGATAGCTGCAATTCCTCCGGAGCCAAAACCTACAAACACTATATCTTTTTTCTTATCATATCGAACATTGTCAGCATCCTCTCCGAGCTGTATCGTCTTTATAAGGTTGAAATTTGTTCCGTTAAATACCTTACATGTTCCATCACCTCCGGAAGCTACAAAAAGTAAATTGTTTTTAACATAATAAAACACTCCCTGCGGTTCCTTTAATCCGTTTATGCTGTGAATATCTTTTCCAGAATTTAAATCAATAATCTCTACTGAACCGTTGCCGAGTGCAGCAATGAAAAGTTTCTCCGATTTCAAATCAATGGACATGTGATCGATTCTTCCTTCAACATTGGGAAGTTCAATTGTTCTAAACTTAGTTAAAATATTTTTATTTTGTGATAAAGTTAAATAACCGATAGTAATAAATAAAAATGCAAAAAGTAATTGAAAACATTTCATCTTTTTTACCTTCTTATAATCTACTTATTTGATCAATGAATTTGTCATTTTAATTGCAAACTTATTGATTCTCGTCTTGAATTTATTACAAAATCATTAATTCTAAAGTGAGCAGCCTTACCTAAATTAGGTATTATAAATACCTAAACCTTCCTTTTAATTTACCTAAAGAGATTATTGCGCTGAGCAATCGAATAGAATAGGTTTGTTATTAAGATTTAATCTTAATAAGCTTAAAAGATTTTTATTAGAAAAAAATAATAATATTCAATAACTAAAAATATTATAGGATAAATTTATGGCAAAAACAATTTTACTTTTTTCAACAGTAATTCTTATTACTTTTACATCTTTTCTCTTTGCACAGCAATCTTCTGCCACAGCAGAGGATTCGCTAAACTCTTCCAATATTGAAACTAACTCGACTACTATAGGTGGTTATGGTAATGCCTTCTATCAGCGGGATTTTAATGCAAAAACATCTATTGCTGATCTGGAACGGGTAGTTTTGTTTGTGGGACATAGCTTTGGAACAATATCATTCTTTGCCGAACTTGAAATGGAAGATGCAAAGGTAACAGGCGGAGAAGAAGGTGGTGAAATTGCTTTCGAACAGGCTTACCTAAAATTCAACCTCGATGAAAGTCATTACATTGCTGCAGGATTATTTCTGCCGCGCCTCGGGATATTGAATGAAAATCATTTGCCGAATCAATTTAATGGAAATGAACGGACACAGGTGGAAACTTATATCATTCCTTCAACCTGGCGGGAGCTTGGTATAGGATTTTACGGCAGTTCGGGTTCTGTTCCACTAAACTATAGTGTGGCAATTGTTAACGGATTAAGCAGTGAAGCTTTTGAACATGGAAGCGGGATTCGCGAAGGAAGATTTGAAGGAAAAATTGCAAGTGCAAATAACCTTGCAATTACAGGTGGACTCCAATATTTTATAAATGATTTGAAGCTGCAAATAAGCGGTTATTACGGCGGTACTGTCGGTCTTGCTCCTGATGAAGCAGATGTTTTAGGTTTAAGTTCAGGTATTTTCGGTACACCTGTAATTCTTGGTGAAGGTGATATTCAATATCAGGCAAACGGGTTTTCTTTTAGAGCACTCGGAACCATTATTTCAATTCCAGATGCATCTAAAATAAACAAAGCTTACGATAACAATACTCCCAAATCCGAATACGGGGTTTATGCTGAAATTGCCTATGATATTTTTCATAGAATGCCGGAAATGGAAGGAAGCCAGCTAGTAGCTTTTATAAGATACGAAAAGCTGGATATGAATTCATCTGTTCCCGGCAACGGGATTATTGATGGTACATTAAACCAGCAGCATATTGTTACAGGCTTAAATTATTATCCGATTAATAATGTAGTCATTAAAGTCGATATACGGGTGCTTAATACAGATGATCAAAATCCTTTACTGGCTGAATCCGAAGCCGGATCATACAAAACAAGTAATACATTCTTGAATTTAGGAATAGGATTTTCCTTCTAAAACATTTAGTCTGAGGCTTATTAAAATGGATAGAAGAAATTTTATAAAGACATCTTGTTCTTTTTGTCTCGTATTAAATGCAGAATTACTGTTCGGCACGCTATCGTCCTGTTCTTCATTTCCTGTTTACGAACCTTCGGCGGATGGAAAAAGTGTTAATGTTCCTACATCGCTTTTTGCAGAAAAGGATATACAAATTATTAGCATAAAAGGGATGGAGTATAATGTTGCTATTATAAAAGAGAAAAATAATAACTATGCTGCCTTATTGCTTCGATGTACTCATGCTTCAACACCATTAAACTTTACCGGGAAGAAATTTCTTTGCCCTTTGCATGGAAGCTCTTTTGATGAGGAAGGAAGGGTGCTAAATGGACCGGCGGTAAAACCTTTAAAAGAATTTAATACACATGTAGATAAAAATAATGTTAAAATTTTTATTTAGTTAATTCTATGTTCATTATTATGAAACTTATTATCAAGTGAGAAGTAATTGAACCTAATATAATTGAGAAATGTCCTGAGTTCGCAGAAAGAATGGAGTGACCCGTCTATTGTCAATTTTAGTTAAGATTCCATTTTAACAATTCTTTAGCCCAGCATCTATATTTAAACCTTTAATAAGTATTTTTTGTCAAATTTATAGGTAAATTTACATTTATTAATCACCCTAAGGGAGGAAAATCAAATTTGAAAAAAATTACTGCCGCCATTCTTATAATTTTTTGCTATTTATCCTTTGCTCAAACAGAAGATAAAAAAAATATGGCAAAAATCTCAGGTATAGTACTAGATTTTGAATCAAGGATACCAATTGAATATGCTAATATTATTGTTTATAACTTACCTGACAGTTCTCAAGTAACAGGCGGAATTACAAATAAAGAAGGAATGTTTATATTGGATGGAATTAAGAATGGAAAATATTATGTAAGTATACAGTTTATCGGTTATGAGAAAAAGATAATTGAAAATGTTTTAATTACATCATCCAATACTATTGATTTGGGCAACATATTTATCAGTATTGCTGCAATAAATTTGGAAAATGTAATAGTAGAAGGAGAAAGAAATCCTGTTTCATTTCAACTTGATAGAAAAGTAATTGATGTAAGTAAAATGCCTACTTCAATATCTGGAAATGCTGCAGATGTACTTGAAAATGTACCCTCGGTTACTGTTGATATAGATGGAAACGTAAGTCTTAGAGGAAGCAGCAATTTTACAGTTTTGATAGATGGACGACCATCGGTAATGGAAGCACAAGATGCCTTGCAGCAGGTTCCAGCAAGTTCCATTAAAACAATAGAAATAATTACAAATCCATCGGCTAAATACGATCCTGAAGGAACCGCTGGTATAGTAAATATAAAGCTTAAGAAGGAAAAAAATTTAGGCCTAAGTGGTATTGCCAATGCTAGTGCAGGTGCAAATGATAAATATGGGGGAGATTTTCTTATTGAAAATAAAACTTCCGGCTATAACTATAATTTTGGAATAAATTACAATAGAAGGTTCTCTCCAGGAACCGGCATAGATAATAAGCAATTTGAAATAGACAATAATACTTCTTTTCTTAATTCAAACGGAAGCAGAGAAAATGGTCATATTTCTTTAGGGTTAAGAGGGGGAATCGATTTCAATCTTAGCAATAGTGATTTATTAAATATATCAGGCAGATATGGAACTAGAGAACATCAGAATAATAATAGTTCAAATTATATTCAGTGGTCAGATTTGAATCCAGATAAGTTATATTATTTAAATCTGAATAACAGTAGTAGAAGCGGTTATTATTATGCAATTAATACAGGTTATATCAAAAAATTTAATACTGAAGGGCATCAGCTTCTTAGCGAACTTATGGTAAGCAGAAATAATTCGGATGAATCTTCCATCTCATCAAGCAATCAAAAGGGAGTTCAGACAGACGGAAAGAAGACCACTGAAACAGGGCCTTCCACACATATCAGAGGTAAAATAGATTACACTTTACCATTGGGAGAAAATACAAAATTTGAATCGGGTTCACAGGGTGAAATAGAGTTGGAAAAAAATTCAAACAGGCTTTATGAATATGATGTACTAAATGATAATTACAGTTTTCAATCCCTTTATAGTCACACCATTAACTCTACTATTAGTGAATTAGCCTTTTATTCAATTTATTCAAATGAATGGAATAATTTGAGTTATCAGGCAGGTTTAAGGACCGAACTTACTTACAGAACTATTGAATTGACGGATAATAAAACTAAATTTTCGATAAATCGCTGGGACTTTTTCCCATCAATTCATTCTTCTTATGAATTCAGCAATGTAACACAAATAATGGCAAGCTATACGAGAAGAATTGACAGACCACACGGATGGAATCTGGAACCGTTTTTAACATGGTCTGATCCTAATAATGTTCAGATTGGGAACCCGGATCTTAAGCCTGAATTTAATCGATTCTTATGAATTTGGATTCCAGACATTATTTGGTTCTATAACTTTTAACAATGATGTCTATTACAGGGTTAATCATAACAGAATCGACAGAATACAATCTGCTTATGCAGAAAATGTTACTCTTAATACTTTTGCAAATGTAGGAACCGATTATTCACTTGGTACTGAGTTTATGATAACTTTTGATCCAATCGTAAAATTCTGGAATGTTAGCCTGATGGGCGATGTTTATGATTACAGAATTAAAGGAGTGTTAGATGAAATCCCTTTTGAAAGGAGAAGCTTTAATTGGAATGCAAGGTTCAATAATGGATTGAATATTACAAAAACTATGCAATTTCAGTTCAATGTTAGGTATAATAGTCCTTCAGTTACTTCGCAGGGAAAATACAAAGGATTTTTTAGAACCGATGCAGCGGTTAAACAGGATTTATTTGATAAAGCAATTTCACTTACATTGCAAGCCAGGGATTTATTTAGAACCGGCAAAAGAGAGTTTACTTCCCAGGGTGCCGATTTTTATTCATATACATATTATACAAGGGAAGCACCAATGGTTATGCTAAATATGAGATTCAACTTTAATAATTATAAAGAAAAAAGAGAGCAGAATAACGGCGAATCCGACAACGGAGGACAGGAAGAAGATTATTAAATAAGCATTCTTAAATCAATTGATCTCCCGGCAAAAAAAGTCTTTTTCATTTTAGAGCTCAGATAATCAGGAAGGAGAAGTTGCTAAAAAACTTTTCTTTATTAAGAAGGAAGTCAAAAAGAAAATAGCATTATCAGCAATTGTTTTAATAGAAAATCTCCGGCATAATTTAATAAATACACCGGAGATAAATAAAATAGATTACTTGATTGTAAGAAATCTTTCTCTTGGAGTCATAGAAATACCGCATCGTTTTGGAGCTTGTCCATCATAAGTGTTACCACAAGTCGTGCAAACCATATAGAGTGATGATAATGTATTTTCCTTGTTGTTATTTAATTTTTCAAGTGCATTTTGGTACATTGCCTGATGCTTCTTTTCCGTTTGGTAAGCATAATTAAATGAAATCAAAGCTAAATTGACATTTCCATCCTGAGCAGTTTTAATGAAACCAGGATACATAGTGGCTGCTTCATAAGATTCCCCTTTAATTGCATCTTCCAGATTTTCTTTTGTTGATTTTACTTCAAACTTTGGTTCAATTTTACCAACCTTAACGTCTAATTGTTCTAATACTGCCCTATGATTATTTGCGTGTATTCCTTCAGCTTTTGAGGCTGCTTCAAATAAAAGTGCGATTTTATTAAATCCCTCTTCTTTAGCTTTTTTTGAATACGCCAAATACTTTGCACTTGCTGTAGTCTCACCGGTTAATGCATCTTTCAGATTATTTATAGTTAAATCAACTGATGGACTGCCTGCATATACTAACATTCCTGCAAACAATATTGTTAATGCAGATGTAATTAAAACTTTTAATCTCATTTTTAACTCCAATTTATTAGTTAATATTAGTTTTACATTCCAAAATTAGCATATGGTATCTAAAATTAACTTTAAACTTTTCTTAAAAATTGATTAAAAAAACTGGTTTTTTATAATAGAGGGAAATAGATAATTATTGTTGTTCCTGTTTGCGGTTGGCTTTTAATTTCAAGCTTCAAATTTTGAAGATCAGCCAGCTTCTTTACAATAGACAGACCAAGTCCGTTCCCTCCAATTTGAGAATTCCTTGATTCATCAGCACGGTAAAACCTGTCAAAAATTTTAGAGATCTGCTCACCTGTCATTCCAATCCCTTCATCTTTAACTGAACATCTAACTGAGGAATTTACCTGTTCAATTTTTACTTCAATATTAGTATCTTTCCTGGAATATTTAATTGAATTTGAAATAATATTCTCTAATATTATTTCCGTCATATCCGGGTCAGCTTTAACAGATAAGCCATCATCATTAATAATTTTAACATTTATGTTTTTAGGGATTAGTTGACCCTTTAATCTATCAACTACTGATAGAACATTATCCTTCAATTCAATTTTGGTAATATTAGGTGAAATTTTACCGCTGTCATATCTTGCAAGCGTTAAAAGCTGATCGATTATGGTAGACATCCTGTTTACTTCATTAATACAATAAGATATTTTAGATTCATAGTGTTCAACTTCTCTTGGTTTCCTTATGAGAACTTCCAGAGTACCTTTTATTACCGCAAGAGGTGTACGTAATTCATGCGATGCATCCGATGTAAATTGCTTCTCTCGTAATACTGTATCTTCTAATCTGTCCAAAAGCTGGTTGATTGTTGAAGTTAATTTATATAATTCATCATTATGCAAGGGGAGTTCTATTCTTTCTTCCAGATTTTCTTTGGTGATTCTTTCTGCAGTTGATATTACTTTATTAACAGGTTCAATGCTTTTACCTGCAAAAAACCTTGTAATAAAGAATAATGCAATTAAAACTGCCGGATAAGCAAACAACAGAACAAATTTTAAATTATTTAATACGAGTGCAGATTCTTCTAGGGGAATAGCAATTATTAAGTAGCCCAGAATTTTACCATTGGGATTTTGAATCGGCATTTGAAGCTGCCTGGTGGGCTGCTTTGATAGTAAAGTATTAAAAAAACTTTTTGTTTTTTTATCAGCATAAACCTTCAGTTCGGAATCCAGAAGATTACCTGATTTCTTTATAACAATTCCGTTTGTATCACACACCTGAACAAATGTCGGATTAACTTCAATTTGGCTATGTTCTTTCTCTATCCACTCATAAGGATTTGCAAATATAAACTTATCATTTAAAATAACTATACCTTTAAATACTTCACCCGACTCTGCTTTAAGATCATTATCCAGGTGTGTATATACTGTTTTATGTACAACATAATAAATTGTGATGAAAAGAATAAGTACTAATACAGCAGTAGCACCTAAAAAGTAGAAGGAAATACGGTTTCTTAAGCTAAGCTTATTCATTCTTCTTTAATGACATACCCAACTCCGCGAACGGTTTGGATAAAACTTTTCTCACCTTTTAAATCAAGTTTTTTCCTTAAGAAATTGACATAAACATCGATTACAGAGGTATCGGCATCGAAATGTATATCCCATACATGTTCAATAATTCTAGTCCTTGTACAGACTTTGTTTTTATTGCGTATTAAGAATTCAAGCAATGCAAATTCTTTTTGCGTTAGAGATATTTCTTTGAGATCATTAAATACCTGGTGAGTATTAAGGTCAAGTTTAATATCTTCAAATGTAAGTACAGATTGTTCCCCCTCTTTAGTCCTTAGCTGTACTCTGATTCTAGCGAGCAGCTCCTCAAATTCAAATGGTTTCTTAATATAATCATTTGCACCAGCTTCCAGGCCAAAAACCGTATCCTGTACAGTATCTTTAGCCGTTAAGAAAATAATGGGAGTTAATATATCCGACTTACGTATCTGCCTGCATACTTCGATACCGCTTATACCGGGTACCATCCAATCCAGCAAAATTAAATCATAATCGTTTGTTAAAGCCATCCTTAATCCTAAATTACCATCTGAGGCAGTATCAACGGCGAAAGCTTCTTCTTCAAGACCATCTTTTATGAAATTAGCAATCCCGGTTTCATCTTCTACAATTAAAATCCGCAAATTTCTTTATTCCTCTTCTGAGTTATTTGAATTGTTTGAATTAAAATCAAAACCAAGATTTAACTGAACACCTGCAGCATGTTTAAAAACCAATTCACCGCCATAATAACCGGTTCTAGCAATAGAAAGAATACCGACTAAAAACAAAACTATTGCTGCCCATTTAAAAACACCGGAATATTTCTTTAGTAAAACAAAGACAATCCTTACAATTGAAGCAATTACCATAAGCCATAATGATAATTCTGCAGCATCTTCATGATTTTCCAGGGCTTGTTTAAGCGTTCCGGCTTCTGAAACCCCATCTCCTGCAATGTTCCCGGAAATGTAAGCTGCAATAACTCCAGCCGTTCCCAAAATTAATAAATAAAAACCTGTCTTGCTAAAAAAATCTTTATTAAAAATTGCACCTATTAAATCGAATAAAAATCCTATTATTAATAAGGCAATCGGAAAATGAACTATCATGGGGTGTAAATGTGTTGTATCAAACATAATTAATCTCCTTTTTTGTTTGATACAAAATTAGAATTGCTTCTTTAAAATATTCTAAACAGTTTCTTAAAATTCGCTAAAAATTAGAATAAAGTTTAATGTGATAGAGATCGGTTTTTCTTCTTAAGGAAGTTTTTTCTTATGATTATTCCGAAATATCCGAAATAGTGGAAAAAACAGATGATAATTGCCGCCAGCTGGCTCGCTTCCCAGATTACCATCTTCGAGAGCGCGTAAAGTCTCGTATGTTTTATTTGGAAATTGCTTTGCATTTTCCTCCATGCCCTTCATAAGTTGCAAACTTAATTCCTCTTTCCAATTTGGAAAAGGTACGACTACGACAATTACCAATCTAAATCCTGGAACATAAAAGATTTTTGCCAATCTTCATCAGTCAATTTTGACCGCATTGAAATAATATACTCAGCATCCTGACCTGTTGGTACCTTAAGTCCTATATCCGGGTCTTCAATTTTGTCCGCAATAAATTTTGCAATTTTTTCAGGTGGATTTCTTTTATCTTCTTTGAAAAAATTCTCAAAACGTTTTTTCATCTGTTCATCCAGTAGGGCGTATTCGGGTGAAGAAAATTGTTTTTGTTTAATTGGCATATCGGTTTTAATAGAACCAGCTTCAATTAAAATCACTTTTATACCGAAGTGCTTTAATTCAAAATGCATAGCTTCACTCATCATTGCCAGGGCAGCTTTTGCGGATGAATATGAACCGCCATAAGGCGGAGCGAACCTATCAGCAGCAGATGAAATATTTACAATCGTTCCTTTCCCTTTCTTTCGCATGCCGGGGATAAAAGTTTTAATTAATCTTAAAGGGCCGATAACATTTGTTTCATATTCTTTTCTAATTTCTTCAATTGGAATTTTTTCAATAGGGCCGCCAACAGTATAAGCTGCATTATTAATTAATATGTCGATATCGCCGCATTCATCTTTAGCTGCTTTAATTTCTTTTTCATCTGTTACATCTAAAGAAATCTTTTTGTAAACATCTAAATCTTTTAGGTCATTTAAATTTCTCGCGCTCGCAATAACATCAAAATTTCTATCCGATAATTCGACTGCTAATGCTCTACCTAATCCTCTCGATGTTCCGGTTATCAAAACTTTCGTCATAATTTTATCTCACTTTTTTATGTTCTTACTTTTTCCAACATAAACAATCTTTGGATTCAAACATGTGTTTTATTTCTTAAGATGCCCTCTAAGAAAAAGTTATATTAAAGACCGCAGATTTATTATATTGAATGTGTTAAATTGTTTAGGAAAAACTAAATTTAAAAGAGCCATTACTTGATAAAATTACCATACCATTATTTTATATCACAATATGCCAAACCAAATAAATATTCCCTTTATCATATTTAAAAAGTCCACAATATTATTATTAGGTTTTGTTTCATTAATTATGCAATTAATATGAAATTATATTTAAAATTCAGATAAGTTTATAATAAGTTCTTGGAACCAAACTACAAACAATTTTAATTATGAAAACAAAATGAAAAAAATACTTTTAATTCTGTCGATTAGCGGTCTGACCATTCTTTTAGCTTTCACAAATATAAAGAAATCAAGTAGTATTGAGAAAAAACCTACAATTTGTATTCTAGGTGGGACTCCCTCAACAGCTGATATTGTAGAACAAATTCCAAAAGGAATAAAAGGGAAATATAATATTATTTCGTTTAACCGCCCGGGTTTCGGGGGGACGCCAAATACGGTAATGAGTAAACAAAAATTATTTGAGTTAGCAAGGAAAGCCGGTTTGAAGAAAAATGATTTTGGCATTATAGGTGTAAGTGGCGGCGGGCCAATTGCCATTCTTATCGCACATGAATTTAAATTATCTCACTGCGGCGTAATTAGCGGTATGGTACCAAGAGAACAATACTTTGCTTATGCAGATTCGACATTTACAAAACCACTCATGAACAGTGTTTTGCGTGGATTTGATGCTTTTAGTGCATATGCTGAGAGCTTCCCTAATTATGCTGAAATACTTAAACAAGCCGGAAGCCCAAAAGATTTGGCAATTAGAGGGTGTTTCGATGAGCTTAATTTTCTTTTATCTAAATCTCTATTTACTAAAGAAATATATCAAACAGTAAATGTTTCATGGTGGCATGGTGCGAAAGATAAAAATGTTGCTTTAGAGAGTGTTAAATTATTTTTAAAGAATTTTAAGCATACTAAATTAAATATTATCCCGAATGGAAGCCATGAAATTGATGACCGAATCTATGTGGGTAAGCTAATCCAAAGTTGGGAAAATAATTAAAAATGAATTTACATTTTCAAATTGAATTACTCCTATTATTATGAACGATAAACTTGAAAAACTTTTAATAGATTAGTCCGTCTTGCCGAGGCATAAATGAAACGGTAAAACATATTTAATAATTCGAAGATGATGTTTGCTGAAAAATGAATATCGCGCAACATAAAACGCCTAACGCAATTCAAGTTGACAGCGTTGTACGCATTCGGTATTTTAGAAGTGGTGGTTCCGTTTCGGCAGTGTTGTTCAAGTTAGTCGTGTTATGAAATTTATTTGTAATTATAAAAATTATTAACAAGTACGGCATTGTAGTTATGTGCTGCGCCTTAGCCACAACGCCGTTTTAAATAACAAAGGTAAAGGCACGTAATGAACAACCAGAATAAAATGTTTGCTGCAGCTTTAGGTGCATTGGAACATCTTTTCAAACTTTCAACAAATGATAATATACTTGTCTTAACAGATACTTATTCTGCAGCAATAGCGGATGCATTTAAGAAAGCCGGTGTAGAAAAAGGATGTTCAGTCAGCTTATACCAAATAGATAATGACAGACGCCCTCTGCAAGAAATTCCCGTTGAATTGGAAAAGCTTCTGCCTGGAAAAACTACTGTGCTTAACATAATAAAATCGTTCCCGGAAGAAATATCATTCCGCATAAAATGGATTCATAAAGTCGAAGAGGACAAGCATGTAAGGATGGGGCATATGCCCGGTATAACGGAAGAGATGATGATGAATTCTGTTAACGTTGATTTCGGCGGAATGAAAGCAACTGCAGATAAGCTTATTAAAATACTTGAGAATGCCGCCCAACTTCATATTATAACAGATGCAGGAACCGACGTTTTACTTGGAATTGCCGGTAGAAAATTCACCGGGGATATAGGTATTAACCCTGGAAAGATGGGCAACATTCCTTGCGGAGAAATATACTGTGCGCCGCTTGAAACCGAAGCAAACGGCATAATAGTTTTTGATGCAAGTATTGGTGATATAGGTTTACTTAAGCAGCCGTTAAAAGTCTATGTGACAGACGGAAGAATTTCAAAATTTGAAAGTAATGACAAGGAATTAGAAAAAAGAATAGCCGGGCTTACTGATGTTGATGATGAAGCAAGAGTAATTGGTGAGCTTGGCATTGGCCTTAACCCCGGTGCACGTATTACAGGGAATATGCTGGAAGATGAAAAGTCGCTTGGTACCGTTCATATTGCTTTCGGGAATAATGCAGATTTCGTAGGGGGTGGGAAAAACAATTCAAAGATTCACAGAGACTATTTGTTTTACCGCCCAACTATAGAAATATATTATGCTAAAGCCAGCCAATCCTCCATATCTACTTTGTCGGGAAAACAGACATATAGGAAAATGCTGATGAAACAAGGAGAATTTATTCTTTGAATTTCAAATTGTCGGCATCGTGGTAGAATCCCTCGACGAGATTATTTCTTTTTTCGCTGAGCTTGGCATGAAGCTCGAAGGGCGGGCCATTTATCGAAAATATATAATATTACATATTTTGTCAAATACACATCAAAATAAAAAGAATGCTATTGACGTATATTATATTGAAAAGATAGGAAAATGTTAACACCGACTTTTAGAGACTGTGTGAAAATTCAAATTGTAGAGCGATTCTTCGAATCGCTAATGCGAATTTTGATTGAATTTATAATAAGTTATACGAAACAGAGTTTCGTTCTACACATTTCACACAGCCTCTTTTAATCCGGTGCACAAGCATGCGGACAATTACGGATACAAAGGATAAGACTTTAGCCCATTTACTTTTGTAATACAAACTTTCAATTCTTAATTACGAGGCATAAAGACCATGGATAATAAAGAGACTAAAATCATGGTTGGAGGCAGAATAAAGGAATTTGGTAAACAAAAGTTTAAGACATCCAGGAAGCTGGCGGAAAAATTAGGTATGACACCCCAGACACTTCAGCAGTACATAGCCGGAAGGTCTCTCCCCGGAGGTGAGATAGTAAAAAATCTGGCGGAGCTTGGCGCAGATATACATTACATTTTTACAGGAGAAGATTTATACAAAAAGATAAAAGATGAGCTCAATGAAGAAGTACATACCGGATGTCATGAATATCCTGTTGTTGAAAATATATCAACCGGCTCAACCGTAGAATTTTTTAAAGAGGATTCTGCTGAGCATGCGGCATTCAGTTATCATAAAAGGGGCGGGTGCATGGTGTTGAGAATGAAAGAAGATATTATGAAGCCCACCATTGAAGAAGGAGATCTGGTATTGTTAGATTCGGATGCAAAATTATATGATGGCTGTATAGCTGCGGCAAAGCTTAAATCAAGTAAACAGGTTATCGGGCGGTTCAGGATACTCCTCCCCGATTTTATTGACTTATCCCCTGATAATTTTTCCTACAAACCTGTAACAATAAATAAAAATGAAATCGATATCATTATGCCTATTGTCAAGATTCAGAGAGATGTTTTCAAAACAAAAAAGAGGGAAAGCATTCCTATCTAAACCTCTTAGACATCTAATGACCAATGACCAAATCCGACTCAATAAATCAATATTTTTCTAATTTTCCATTTTGTCTAACCGAATAGTGGTTATCATCTTCATTTGATTCTATTCTAAATTTACTTATTAAATTCTGCAGGTTCTCAGTTAACATATTCAAATCTTCTGCCGATTTTGCTACCTGCTGAATCCCTGCCGCACCTTCATTTGATACATTACTTATCGCCTCTATGCTCCTGCTTATCTGTTCGGCTGTTGTTGATTGTTCTTCACTTGCACTGGCTACCTGGTTTACATCGTCTACTACCTTATTTGAGGCACTTATTATCTCTTTTAATGATTCTCCTGCCTTATTAGCCATTTCCTTCCCTTTTCTTACCTCTTCTGTTCCTTCTTCTATCGATTCTACTGCACCTTTAGTATCTTGCTGTATCTGCTTTATCATCACGGCAATTTCTTTCGTAGCTTTTGTAGTTCGTTCCGCTAGTTTTCTTACTTCGTCTGCAACTACCGCAAAGCCTCTGCCTTGCTCCCCTGCCCTTGCTGCTTCTATAGCTGCATTTAAAGCAAGTAGATTTGTCTGATCTGCTATATCATCTATTACCTGGATTATCTCTCCTATCTCATTGCTGCTCTTACCTAACTGCTTTACCGTATCTGCAGCCTTGGATACTACTTCTGTTATTCTTATCATTCCTTCTATTGTATCTTCAACTACTTTACCTCCTTCTCCTGCTATCTCTCCAGCCTTCTTTGCATTTTCGGATGCAGTCCCTGCATTTTTAGTGGTTTCGAGGATAGTTCTTGCCATCTGCTCTATTGCTGTAGCAACTTCTGAAGTTTGAGATGTTTGCTCTTGTGCACCTGCTGCCATCTCTTCAGTACTTGAGGATATTTGTGAACTTGAACTTGCCGTAGATTTTACAACCTGGATTAATTCCTTAATTATTTCTTTAATATTATTCACAGATTTATTAAATCCATCAAATAATCTTTTTATTTCATCATCTTTTTCTGATTTTAAATAGACATTAAGATCACCTTCTGAAAATTTATTCATTGCATTTAATATTGTATTAACACTATAAATCAAATACTGTTTTTGATTCTCGGCATCATTTACTGCTGCTTTTATTTTCTCACTTATGCTTTCTTTTTCATTATTCAATTGATCTTTGGAATCTTTAATGTTCTTGAGCATTCTGATAAAAGAATTAGCTAAAGTCTTGATTTCATCATTTGTATTTACATTAATTTCAACATCCAGATTTCCTTCAGAAGCTTTGTTTGCAACTTCGTCTAAATGTTTAATTGGCTTAGATATATTTTTTGCAAAAATAAACGCTATGATAATTCCAATCACCATAAAGACTAAAGAGAGTCCAATAGCTTCATAAAACATTTCCGAAATGCTCTCATTAATAGTATCTTTAGATGCACCAATAATTACTTGACCCTTAAAAGCATCTATATCTATCGAGGCTGATTTGACTATTAATGAATCAGCATCTAAAAGATTTCTATCTAAATGCATCCCGCCTGGAAATGAAGCAATAACTTCTTCTCCTGAAACCAGCATTATGAAACGGATCCCTTTTTCTTTCTTGGCAAAATCAAAAGCATTCTGAGTGGCAGTCATATCTCCGTTCTTTAACCCAATTGTAACTCCCAAAGAAACTGTTTCAACAAGTGAGTTAATCTTATCACTATAGCTTGAAACTAAAAGTTTTTCCTGTTTTATTGGGAAATAAATCGAAATTACAACTGATAGACTGAATATAATTCCTACTATTGTAAATAGTATTTTGTTTGTAATATTTGATTTTATTTTCATCATAACTTCTATTAGTTTTATTCTATTCTATTCTAAATATTTCCTTTACTGAATCATCGAGTGATTTTGACGATATATATCCAACAGCATTTTGTTTACTTGAAACATTCTTTTTAACTTCGTCATCATTTTGAGCTTTAATTGGAGCAATTGTTTGCCCTGATAATACAAGTTTTGTCCATTGTACTCTAACCTGGTTTACAGATTTTCCGAGAAAATGATCATAGAAGCTCTTTCCAATTTCAGTATCAGATTGATCTATAACCTGCACTTTACTGCCATTTGACCATGTAAGCCTTACACCGGAAAAGATTTCAATCACTTCATTCTTTGTCAATTTTTCACTCGAAGATTTTGAAACCACAACACTTATCTGAGCATAATTATAGCTTTGTGCGATAAATACTAGAATGAGTAAAAAATATTTTACAGATATTATTTTTTTAGTTTTCATTAGTTCCTCTTTAATTTTAATTTCCAAAAATGTAGGATACGTCAAATCTTACTTCGGGATAATAAACACTATTGCCGTTCATTTTATAAAAGTGGAAACTTTGATCGAGCTTTACCGCTACTTCAGGAACCGGTCTATAAAGTATTCCAACAGTAGATTTATTAAATACACCATCATCGGCGGCTCCGGCTTCATTATCACCACCATAAGTTTTTTTCTGAATTGTCTCAGGGTTACTATACCAATCCCATTGCAAGTAAGGACCTACCTCCCCAATGTGTGTATAAAAAGAATATCCGGCACGTACATACCAGGTTTTAATATTAAAATCGACTTTTTGTATAACATCTGCCTCGCTTAATTGAGAAACATTTTTCGAAGGATCAATTAAAAATCGGGATAACTGGCTTTCGTTTAAACCTGCATTATTAACAAGTATTAGCACACTTGACGGATCGCGCAGAGCTTTGTGTCCGGACTGCCAATATTCTGATTGAAGTAAAAGATTACCCTGTTTAATTTCAATATATCCGCCTAAAACATTAAAATCATCTTTACTCATCCAGGGTAAAACGCCACTCTTGGGAGATCCATCCCCTACACTAATATCCGGAAGCGCATTACCACCGGAAAGGTAACCGGAAGTTCCTACAGTTATATCTCCTCCACTAAAAACATAATTAAGGTCAAAACCTAAGGGGAAAGTATTTTTTACAGAACCGCCTTCTCCATTATCGGTAGAAAAACTATAATTCAACGATCCATTACTTAAATATAAATTTCCATTAATCATAAGAGTTGTAGTTCTTGAAATCATTAAATGATCTGCATCAAACAATTCAGGAGCTTCTATTCCATAATAAGTAGGTACAGCATCAAGAATTTCATTATACAAACCAAATTTTCTATAAATTTTACCTAACCTAATTTGCAAATAGTTACTAGATGAATATTCAGCCCAATAATTTCTAATATCAATATTACCTGCTCCGGATCCATTTAGATTTATAAATGCTCTAAATTGATCATTTAAATGATGCTGGAACATCATGTTAAAGTATGGGGATGTCCATTCAGCAGGAGAAGCTTCTTCAATAACTTTTGAAGACATTTTCGTTTCAAACTGCTTTTCATATCTTGTTGAAAAATATCCGGTTATATTAAGATTATTCTGAGCAATTGTAATTGGGGCGAAGAATGAAAGAACAATGCTCACAAAAACTACATTAACAAAAACACTAAACAAATTTTTAGTCATCTTGTTCCTCTTGATTTTTATCTTGTTTACATGAGATCTATCTCAACCTCATTTTAAGTATTATCGATAGTAATCTATTTTTCTTTATAGTTATATAAAAAAAGTTGTAAGGGAAAAGGAGCAGTAAAAAAATATTTTATTTAAAAGGTTCAATGAAAACGGTCTATAAAAAAGAAAAAAGCATCAATTGGAATCCTTATACCACAATTCTGAGATCTGGCAAACGCTTTTATTTTATTTAACTTATTGCTACTATTATACTGAAATTTGTATTATTTAAATATTGAATCATAATTAGTCAGCACAATAATTAACACGGCCAAACAAACATTTGAGTATAAAATTTAAATATATTCACGTTCATCCTCTTCTTAGCAATCATATAGAAAAAATCTGGGTGCTTGAAAGCAGCGGCAAAATTCCACGGGAGGATATGAAAATTATTGTTCCTAATGGAAGGATAAAACTTATTATCCCTTTTCGTAATGGTTTTTATCGTTTAATTAATGGCCGCTATAGTATATCGAAAGAACAGCAAATAAATTTTGTAGGTGCAAGCGATATTTCTTCTGTTATTGATTTTGAAAAGGATGAATCATCGGGAACTATTGGAATTGAGTTCAGTCTTTCCAGCGCTTATCGGTTTTTTGAATTTCCTCAGAATGAAACTAAAAATAAAATGTATTGTATTGAAGAAGTGCTGGGAATTATGGGAAAAAATATTCAAGAAAAAATTTATGATGCGATAACGGTTGAACAAAAAGTAGAACTAATCCAGCAATTTTTATTAAAACTTTTTGCTAAAAGTACTGACGATAAAATTTTTGATTACTGCGTAAACAAAATAAAATCCAGCATTGGAAGTATTGCCGTCAATCAACTGGAAAAAGAAACCGGTTATTCAAGGAGGCGGCTAAATATGAAATTTCATGAGAATATAGGTGTAAGTCCTAAAACTGTGTGTGCTCTTACAAGGTTTACTTATGTCTACCAAATATTAGCTAATAATCCTAATGAAATTTTTCTTAATAAAATATTTTATAATCTATACTACGATCAGGCCCATTTTATAAAGGAATTCAGGAGATTTACAGGCCATCCTCCGGCGGCTTATGAAAGAAATAATAATAATTTTGGTAAAATATTTTACAAAAAATAAGTCCCTTATTTCTGTAATTCCTCGATTTCCCATTTTTACAATGCAATTAGTTAAACTAATTGTATTATTGTATAAAATAATTCATCTTAATTATTTATTTCAATATGAGATAAACATTGATGATTGCTGTTCATTCCCCGGGGAATATATTTGTAAATTTTTTAAGGAGATAATATGAAAAAATTTGTCTTATTGACTATTGGATTTACCCAGCCTACCCCTGAGATTATGGAATCATGGAATAAATGGTTTAATTCAATAGGAAATAAAATTGAAGAGCAGGTTGGTCTAAGAAATGGAAAGGAGGTGACAAATAACGGTATTGCAGAACTGCCAATGGATAAAAATGCTATTACAGGTTATTTAATTATTAATGCAGAAAATATTGAAGAAGCTTCGAAGATAGCACAGGAATGTCCAATGATTACCGCTACAAGAGTATATGAAGTTATGTCTCATTAAGCATAATTTTAATTCAAATTTATAAAAAAGGATAACATATGAGTAAAACAGCATTACAAACAGTACAAAGGTTTCAAACATCATTAGGCAGCGGAACAGATGAATGGCAAAAAGTAATTTCAGACAAAATTACATTCAAAGGACCTGCTGCCGAGGCTAAAGGAAAAACTGAATTCATTAAACTCAACGAAGGTTTTTTCCCGATGGTCTGAAGGAGTATATCTTTCAACTGACAATGGTGAAAACTGGAATGAAATGAACAACGGATTTAAAATTTATGATGTTCTGGGAAATGAAGTAGCAATTATCGTTAACGAACGAAAACCAGCGGGAGTTTATAGAATAGATTTTGATGGCTCCGGATTATCAAGCGGTGTTTATTTCTATAAACTAACTTCGGATAATATTGCTGAAACTAAAAAAATGATTCTTCTGAGATGATTAATAAAATAATTCTTAAGGAAACAATTTGTAAAGTATTATTTTTTGTTCTTTTCCCAAATTACCGGCTAAGATGGTGTCAGCCATGACTTACCTCTGCAAAATACTTGAGTTATTACCCGGTATCCAGCCATTGATTTCTTTAAGAAAGTAACTTCCAACAAAAATCCAAGAACAGATCAATGGTCATTTATTGTCATTGCTCTTTTTTCTTTACTCCACTTTCTCACACTCTGAATTACAAAATCCGCTATATACCAGGTTACTAAAAATGCCAGGCATTCCAAAGTAAAACTTTGAAATTTATAGAATATTTCTGCTAGTAAAAATGAAATCCCGAGTGCAGGGACCTGCTCTGCTATTAATCTCAGAAACGGTATGGACTTAATTAATGTATACATAGCCTCTTCCTTTTTGTTAATAAAACCATCTCAATACATATTGTTTCTCTATTTATAATTGAAACAGAATCTATTATACTGCTAATCTACAATTCAGGCTGGGCTTCAGTTGCAGCCCCTGCCGATTCGCCTGAAGAGGAATTACTCGAATCAGTATTACTTGCTTCAGCCGATGATTCTACCGGCTGCTGCGTTGCTTGTGATTCTAAATCAACCGGAGCACGTCCGGCATTCAAAGCACCGGTAGCAGCGGCTGCAGCTAATAATTCCATTGTCGCCGGATCGTTTAGTTCTGTGTTCGATATCTGGCTGCTTTCCGTTTGCTTCACACTAACCTCTGTATCTTTAATATCGATAATTATATGCATAATCAACCTCCTTATTAAGATAATATCGCATACCGGCCTTCAAAGGTAACGGTATTTGATGTTAAATTTTTAACTGTTATCCAGTATGTACATTGAGTTGTACTTGCCCGTTCAACTGCTACATCCCAATCTATTTGCGGATTACCTGATTTCGGTGAAGTCGGCATCATATACCATACTATATGACGATTTGCCGGCCAGCCAAATGTGAACCAACGTTTGGAAGCTCCAGGCGCAAGTGTTCCAGTCCATTGAACTCCGGTAGACATTTTAAATCTCCTTTCATTAAATAATAAAATTCAGAATGACATGAGTCATTAATATTTACTAAGAATGCAATAACGACCTTCAAAACTAACAGTATATGATGTAAGATTTTTTACAGTTATCCAATATGTCGCGTATTCGGCATTTGCCCGTTCAACCTGAACATTCCATGAAACCTGCGGAGCCCCGGATTTGACAGTTGTGGGCATGATACTCCATATAACATGCCAGGTAGCTGGCCAGTTAAATGTAAACCATCTTTTTGATTGATGAGCAGTTAGGCTGCCTCTCCATTGAATTCCGCATATCGGTGTAGTCATCCAGCCGTCTACGGGAATTTCCCATAAACCGCGATTGCGAAGCCCCGCTCTAAGTACACGTGCATGCGGATGGAAAAGAATATCCCCTACTAGAGCATTTGGTAATCCGTTGGAGAAATTAGACCAGCTCTGACCGTTATTCAGACTTTGATAAACACCAAGATCGGCAGCTGCCCAAACTCGGTTGCCGTTTGCTGAATCCACCTGAATTGAATTGATCGGGAGTGCCGGCAAACCTGCACTACGATCAATCCAGGATGAACCTCCGTTACTGGAATAATATGCACGTCCGCCTCCAACAGTTGAATGTGTTGCCCACATTTGTGATAGGTTATTGGAATTAACATAGAGATCACTAATAAATGCATTTGAACGGGGCGAGCTTAATCCAGTAAATGCACTCCAGCTTACTCCTGTCCATCTAGTTTTATAGATTCTTCCATCAGTTGTACCAACATAAATATTATCGGCATTTGGAATATACATTGCACTCGATCGAGCTGCACTAGGGAAAGCAAGTCTCACCCATGCTGCACCATTATTACGTGAAATGTAAACGGCATCACCTCCTAAAGCAATTGTATCGCCATTGGTTGCACTGCATTCGAATGGGGGATAAAAGAGACTTCCCTCTCCGGTTGGGATTGTAGGAGGTATGTATGACCATGATCCCCAATCCCCCCGGTTATTTGAACGTTCTGGGCTCATTCCATAATAGGTATGGAATACTACATTAGGATTTGTCCTGTTTACTCCGCAATCTCCGCCGTCACCATCTGCTGCATGTGTATGGACAGATGAGCCTGTCCATCTTTCCGTTCCATTATCTTGTGTTCCGCCAATAATCCACCTGGAAGAACCATAATCTTGAGCCAGAAATTCAAATTCAGTAATAGACAGTCCGTTGTTGCAATGCTGCCAATTAACACCTCTATTACTGCTCCTGTAAAGCCCCCCGTCGTTACCTGCATAAATTGTATTTGGCTGACCGGGTTCAAATGCGATAGCATGCTGATCCGGATGAATCGAATCCCCGGTTGTACCCTTATTTGTTATATTTTGCCAGGTCCATGTTGAACCGGAAAGGTCTCCACGGTGAATCTGAATAGCCCCGCAATATACCTGTGTATCTCGGTCCGGTGCGGCTGCAACAAACCAATCGTACCAGGCTTGTCCGGTACTTGCGCCCGGCGGTGTTCCTATAGAAGTCCATGTGCCCCCGGATCTTCTCCAAAGATATGGTGCACTTCCCCTGGCACCCCAGGCATAAGCAACTGTTGGGTTTGAAGGTGAAATTGCCACAGCAAACCGGTCAAATGAGCCGGGACTGCCGGGCAAAGTTACTGCGCTCCATGAAGTACCTCCGTTTGTCGACCTCCACAGCCCGTCGCTGGAGGCTGAAAGAATTTCTGCTGAAGAACCGCCGGTAGGTGCCATCGAAATTGACCAGGTAGTAGCCGTTCGCCGGCGAGTCCATGTAACGCCTCCGTCTGTTGAAACATATAATCCAAATATTGCCCCTGCAAGCAGATGCTGGCTGTTAGCACGGTCTACTATCAATTCATAAAAACCCTGCCCGGCAAAGGGGGCAGTACATAATTGAGTCCACGTCGTTCCTCCATTAGTCGAACGAAGAATTCCTGCTCCCAAAGACCAATAAAAATTACCTTCCCCGGTTCCACAATACACTGTCGATGGATTGTTTGGATCAAATGCAAGCGCACCTACTGTAAGAGTTGAAGCGTAATCTGTACGGGGTGACCAGCTGGCTCCACGATTAAAACTCTCCCATACTCCTCCTCCCGCAGAACCACAAAGTACATGTGCGGGGTTATGTGGATCAATTGCAATACATGAAACACGGCCGGAAACATTTACACGGCTTGAACCATACGTCTGACCATTAGGTATTGTACTTGGTCCTAAAGATCTCCATTGCGGTCCGAATGATGTAGGAGGGGAAAGATTTTGAAATGCTTCTAAATAATTTTGGGCAGTTTTTTCTGCTTCTTTTTGACTGGCTTCAATTTCATCCTTTGATGCAGATGTGCTTTTTTTACTCCTTTTCGAAGAAGCTTTTGTACTATCTTTAGGTGGTTTCCCACTTGGTGCTGCTGTAAAATTAACAGCTTGTGAGATAAAATCCTTTCGTTTATCATCGCTGACTGCAATCTTAAAAGTTGTATCGGCATTTTCAGTTTGTCCCCTGCTTTCCAGCATTTGAAGCAATCGTAAAAGCGCTTTGCCTCCCGGTGGTTTACGCTGTTCCTCCTTTTTGGGCTTTAGCTGGTTTTCAATAGCATCGTCTAATGAACCTCGCATAAGAACCTCCTCTGTTTTAATTATTATAAGTCGTTATTTACTTAAATATATACAGTTCTTTCCTATCTCATCAAGAAGTGCAGTTTTTCCAATTCTACAGAGTTATATTCCTGGTTTCAATCAGATATGATACCTCTCTTTTAAAAGAATATTTATTTATGTAAATCGCGGACAAGCTTTTCAAGTTGTTCTAATCGCGATTTAATATTATTGTATGATTCTACAAGTGAATTAACAGTTTGTTTTAAATTATCAAATTGTTTTTCTATAGGTTGGTTTGATTGGTCTGGCTCATTTATTTTTTCCGGCAATGAATTTTCGCCCGGGAATCGCTTGCTCATGAACTCATCTAATCTTTTTTTTGCTCTTCCGCCGGCCGGCTCATTTCCCTTATCATTAGGATTACCTTTCATGTGATTCCCTCTTAAACAAAATAACAAATAAAATTTATTATCGATTTGTGGTAAACTGAACTGCAAAAAGAAGTGGATTAATTTAGTACTTTAACATTACGATATCATTGATCGATGTCACAATATAAAATCATAACGAAGGAGTATATGAAAAATTTTTACTAGAGGAAAATATTTATACAATATCTTTAAGCAAATATTATAATTTTAATTAAAGTTGTTAAAGCTAAAAAAACATCCTTAATATGCAATAATAATTTTAACAAGTGTGATTAAAAAAAAGATATTCAGATTTTATCTAATTCTACTTGACAAATGGCTTTTCAAATATTATTATGTAAGAAATTTTTTTAGATTTCTACTTTTTTAAATATCTAAGTTTAATAACTTCTTCTTTTCTTGTCTATCAACTTTAGTAATTATACTCTCAAAATTAGATAAGATTAGTTATAATAGTGAATTAATAAAATCCCATTTAAATTTTACTTTAAAGGGCGCAAAGCCGAAATGCGTTAACGTAGGCATTCAAGAAATAAAGGAGTCACTTTATGGAAAATGTAAATATTGCCGCCAACAAAACTGTTCATGTAACTGTTCCGGTTTCGCTTGCAAATAATTTGCAGCAAATGCAAAAAATTACAAAAACTGTACTAGGCAGATTGGGCCATGCCTCATGCCATTCGGGATTTGATATCCGATTTATTCAAGAATGGCAGTTCTCTTTCAATGAAAAAGGTCAAATGATAGAGCGGTAAACATTAACGAAATCTAATTTCTATGTCTAATATTCCCCAACTTGGAATTGGAATAGTATACCATAGTGGAATCGACGAAATAATCGAAAACAATATTGACTTAATTGATATTATTGAACTCGAACCGCAAACTATTTGGTATAAGGGATCGATCAGGGATAATGATTTTAAATATGATACTGCAATAGTCGAAAGATTAAAGTCATTTTCAAAACCGTTAATCTTTCATGGAGTAGGATTCCCTGTAGGGGGAACAATTCCCCCTGATCCCATTCAAATTCCCCTGTTAAAAGAACTTATGAATGAACTTAAACCATACTGGATGAGTGAACATTTAAGTTTTAATACTGTTGTTGATAGAGAAGATAAAATTTTTAATACCAATTTACTATTACCTCCCAGACAGACAAAAAACGGTATATTCTATGCAGTTAGATCAATTTCTTCTATGAAGAATGACATTGAAATTCCTTTTGCTTTTGAAACCGGGGTAAACTATCTGAAACCATTCCCCGATGAATTACCTGATGGAGAATTTATTAAACAAATTGCCGAAGATGCTGATTGTTTCATCCTACTAGATCTACATAATATTTACACTAACGAATTGAACGGCAGGCAAAGTGCTGAAAAGTTCTTAGATCAAATTCCACTTGAACGTGTTATTGAGATTCATATTGCGGGCGGTTTTTTTCATAAGGGCTATTATCTTGATGCTCATTCCGGATTAAGTTCCGATGCCCTTTTAGAGCTGACTGAGGAAACTGTATGCCGGTGCCCAAATTTAAAAGCTTTAATTTTTGAAATGCTCCCTGAATATTCTACAACTATAAGCATGAATGAGATTAGACAGCAGTTTAATACCATGAGAAAAATATGGCAAAAACGTAGAATAGAATTAGAAAAATCTTTTAAAGATATGACATTTAGCTCTAATAAAACCGGTGAGGTGATTAACGATTCAAAAGAATGGGAATTTGCACTTGGTCATCTTGTCGTAGGACGGGATCCGGGAAATAAGTTAAGTGAAATATTAATAAGTGATCCGGGTATTCAAATATTCAGAGAACTTTTATATCACTTTAGGGCTTCAATAATTGTTACAACCCTGAAACTTAGTACAAGACTTTTACGCCTCTCATTAGGCGAAATAATATTTGAGAATTTAATTAAAAAATTTATGGATGAATATTATCCGGAAGACTTTCCATTTGTTGTTGCCGAACAATTTTCACAATTCATAAGAAATCAATCTTTAGATGTTAAATATTTAAACGATATTCTGATATATGAGGAGACTACAATAAAAGTAACTTCGGACAAAATTCCAAGAACTGTTCACTTCAATTATAATCCGCTCCCATTATTGAAAGCCTTAAGCATGACAAAGCTGCCGGCGGAAGCACTCGATGGTTTTAATGTAGAAATTGAGATTACGCCGGATGAACAAGTTAAAAATCAGGATGAGATGTTTACCTTGCACTCTGTGTTACACAATTAGGAATATTAAAGAACTTCCATAATTCGTAGTCATTCAATAGTCATTTGGTCATTCGTAGTCATTTTTTTCATTACTCCAACATTCCACTACTCCAATATTCCACTATTCCAACATTCCACTACTCCCTAAGTTGCTTTGGAACACAACTAAAATTATTAAATTGAGTTTATTTTATTAGGACTAATTTCATGGTCTTTGTATAATTATTTGCCTGGAGTTTGTAGAAATATATTCCGGATGCAAGGTTACTCGCGTTAAATTCTACTTTATAACTTCCTGCAGGCTTTTCTTCATTAACTAAAGCAGCAACTTCTTTTCCCAGTACATCATAAACTTTAAGCGTAACAAACTCCGATGTTGGTATAGAATAGCTTATCACAGTTGTAGGATTAAATGGATTGGGATAATTTTGATAGACTCTATACCCTTTATCGGTATTTAATTCACTTGCATCTGTAATTTTATGATTTAGTTCAATTCTTATTGATTCTATATCACTATAAACTGAATAAAGGTTTTGGACATCTTTTGCTCTGATTCTGTAAATGAGAGTTACTAATCCCTCCAAAGGTGTGTAAAATATTGAATCATCAATGAATGAATTATCTTTAGTAGTACCTATCACTTTCCAATAATCCCCCGCCTCAGAAATTTTCCTCGATATTTCATAAGAAGATAGATCGGGCTCTATATTATTCTCCCATATTAATTTGACAGAATGAATAACTGAGTCCGCACTAATATTTAATCCTATTGGTTTTGATGGCGGAGCCTCAATTGAATTATTTACAAATATATCGATTGAATAAACACCATCTATCAAAGAATTTATTTTAAATCCGAATGGTGTCGGAGTCCTGTCCGCCTTATATGAATTTGGATTACTCCAGGGTGAAAAGACTTCATTGTATCCAATTCTGAAAGCATCTTTACCATCACCGGTGTACCTTACATCTAATTGAGCTTTTCCATTTTGATCCTCAGTAAAATATATTGGAATTGGACTTTGAGATAAACTATTCCAGTTCCAGGGGATAAAATCCAGGTCATCATATCCATTTTTTCTATCAGGTTTTAATTCCTTAAATACCGGAAGAACTGAAGGTACCGATCCCCATGGATTACTAACTATCTGATTTACTGCCCAATCATATCTTCCGTCTGCAGCTATTAATCTCAAAAAAGCTGAAGATGGATTATCATCTTCATTAGTTGGGGTAAAAGAATCTTTTCTTATAACATAAAGACCTTTTTCAATATTCCCCAAATTAACAGTCGTATCCCAATATGAAATATTTTGGTGGTTCTCTATATAGAAATATTGCCCCGAATTTGGATCAATCTCAAAGCAATAAGAATCGCCTGTTGTAAGGTAATCTGAAAGGGTTGCATTTGAAATTGTTTTAGTAGAACTACTAGAAATATTTTTTAAATTAATCCATCCTAACCGTGATCTTTCAAAAGAATTTGCTACTATACTTTTTATCCCGTATGATGAAAGCATCCCCCAAAATCCAAATCCGTTGTGATAGCTATTATCACCTAATAGGTAATGAGCAATCTCATGTATTGCTATCCTAAAAGTATTGTTTCTATCGGGTAAGTAACTACAAATAGTAATCCCCGATGCTGTAGTTCCCGGACTGAAAAACCCTGTATTAACTCTCCTGGTTCCGTTATCAACAAAAAAAATCTGGCCTCCTAAATTTCCACAGTTTTTAGAGAAATCTAAATTACTTTTAATAAATGATTCATTAGGCAATTCTTTAGCAATATTTCTCCAAATTATGGTTATCATATCTATTATTCCATCCGGTTGATTTATCTGATAATAATCCTCTACATATTTCCAATTATCAAATTCAGCAAAACTAATTGTTTTATTTATTTGAAGAATTACTTCCTTTTGAATATCTCCACGTTTCCAATTATTAGTTAAATACCACTCTCTTGTATGAGGTGATATTACAGAAATAGTTTTTCCCGTAAATTTGAATTTATCAAAAGACATATCATTAAAATAATGAGTTAAAGAACCCTGAATAGGATTATCTGTCCATCTTTCATTAACCCATTTATTCTCATCGGCAGGTGCTTGACCTTTAGGCCATAAAACATTAGTAGTATCGTAATTATCATCCGGAAATTGGGCGAAAACAACGAGAGCGTTTACTGTACCAATTGATGGGAGGACACATCCGCCGGGAGAATCATTAGCTTCATTATTTGAAATTTTTAATATATGCTTTTGTGAGGCTTCTTCAGTTAAAGACAGAGAAGCATCATCAATATTGACAAACTTTTCTTGTCCGTTCGCCGAAACAACATTTAATATAATTGCCGCGAAATAGATTATCTTTTTCATAATCACACTCCATTTTCTTTTAAATTGCGGCAGGTAATAAATAAAAATGGAGAATGGATTATGTAATAACTATGTGCCGATTATTGTTAAAAAATATTTATTATTTGCACTTATGTTGCAAAAGGTTTGTACTTATGTAGCATTATAATAAATTTGGAAATAATGAGGCTTTTAATAGAAATTGATTGGGATGAAATTTAAGATTTTGATTTAATCAAATCACTTGGAGGATAACTGAATTCTTCTTTGAAACATCTTGTAAAATAGCCGAGACTTGAAAATCCAACTGAATACGCTATCTCCGATATATTTCCTTCTTTTCTCTCTATCATTTTTTTCGCTCTTAATAATCTTAATGTTCTCATGTAAACACTCAGTGATTTCCCCGTTAGTGCTTTTATTTTCCTATGTACCTGTGACCGGCTCATTCCAATTTCTAATGACAGCTTTTCTATGGTAAATTCTTCCTCCGGTAAGTGCTTCTCTATTACTCCGATTACTTTGTTCATAAATATTTCATCAATGCTGCTCAACTTTTTCCCATCTGATTTCGGGATATAATCCCCCTTGCTGTATTTTTCCTGCAATTTTCTTCTTATCTTTATAAGATTCTCTATTCTTATCTGAAGTTCTTTTATATCAAAAGGTTTTGTGAGGTAATCGTCTGCACCTGTTTTTAATCCTTCCAATTTATTTTCCTGGCCTGATTTTGCAGTCAATAAAATAATTGGAATATGACTTGTTTTCTCATCGTTCTTCAAAATTCTTGTTAATTCATTACCGTCCATCTTCGGCATCATCATATCACTTATAATCAAATCAGGAATAATTTTTTCTGCCTTTCTAACTCCCTGCTCCCCGTTTACTGCTTCTTCTACTAAATATTCGTTTGATAAAAAGTCCTTTATATACTCACGCATATCATAATTATCTTCAACAACAAGGATTATTGTTTTCTCTTCATTTATAGCAATGTCATTCTGAGGAGTCTTCGACGAAGAATCTGTTTTATTATCGATAGATCCTTGGTAGAGATTCTTCATCCCGGCTTCATTGGGACTCGGAAAGGCCTTCGTTTGGATTTCTTCTTCAGCTAATATTTCTTCATCTTTCAGATGTTCTTTACCTAGTGGAAGTTTAATTGTAAACTCTGTCCATTTACCGGGTTCACTTTCTGCATTAATATTCCCATGATGTAATTCAACTAATTCTTTTGTTAATGCAAGACCTATGCCTGTTCCTTCAAATTCTCGTGTGTGTGAACTGTCCACCTGGTAAAATCTATTAAATAGTTTTGGAATTTCTTCAGGAGCAATTCCTATTCCGGTATCTCTTATTTTTATCCCAACAGAACCCCCTTTTAATTCCCCCTTTGTCAAAGGGGGAAAAGAAGAGGGTTTGGTATTTATTGATATTGTAATCTTTCCCTCTTCCGGTGTAAACTTTAGTGCATTTGATAAAATATTTGTTAATATTTTTGTCATCTTCTCTTTATCAAAATAGAGCTCTATATATTCTTTTTCCGAAAGAATTTTTAATATTATATCTTTTGATTCAGATAATGATTCAAAAGACAAGGCGATTCCTTTAACAAAAGATACTATATTTCCTTTTGATGCTTCAAGTTTTAATCTTCCTGCTTCCAGCCTGGAAAGGTCTAGCAGCTGGTTTACCAGTTGTAATAGCCGCACTGAATTATTTTTTATAATGTTTGCATCCCTTAAAACCTTTTCATCAGATACTCTGCTGATTATTTTTTCCGCAGGGCCAAGTATTAAAGTGAGCGGTGTTCTGAATTCGTGTGAAATATTTGCAAAGAAGCTTGATTTTAATTTCTCTGTCTCTTCTTTTTCCTTCAATACCGCCTTATCAATTTTGACTTGATTTTTGAAAGATAATCTATTCCTCTCATAACGTCTTAGTCCGTATAACGCAAAAACAAAGATTGACCCGTAAAGAGCATATGCCCACCAGGTTTTCCACCAGGGCGGAGAAATGATAATTGCTATCGATGTTCCGGTTTCATTCCAAATGTCATCATTGTTAGATCCTTTGACTCTGAAAATATATTTTCCCGGATCCAAATTTGGATATGAGGCAAATCGTCTTGTGCCCGAATAGACCCAGTTCCTTTCTAATCCTTCAAGTTTATAAGCATACTGATTCTTTTGAGTCGAAGAATAATTAAGAGATGCAAATTCGAAAGAAATGCTATTCTCAAAATAAGGAAGAAAAATCATTTTCTTTTCAGATATCGTACTATCAAGTTTGGCATCTACATTAAATTTTTTGAAAGCAGTTATGACTATTGGAGGAATATAAGGATTATCTTTGACGCTATCCGGATGGAAACGTATCAGACCGTTTGGGCCCCCAAAATACATCTCACCATTGGTGGCTTTTAACCCTATAATATTGTTGAAACCATTAGCAGGCAGACCGTAGGAAACATCATAATTTTTAAATTTATTTGTTTCTGGGTCAAACTTAGAAATACCTTTACGATTACTGAGCCATAGCTTGCCATGATCATCTTCCAGAATTGAAAATGCCCCATTACCGGGAAAGTTAGTAAAACTTTTTGTTGCTCTGTCATATTTATTTAACCCGTTGTAAGCAGCAATCCAAAGGATTCCTTTCTTATCTTCATGAATATCCATTATTGTCTGAAAACTTATTGCGGAAGAATTTCTTGAATTTGAAACATATTCTGTAACTGTGTCGCGATCTTTGCTATAACAGAATAAGCCTCGACGTGCTGTTCCAACCCAAAACAACCCATATTTATCTTCATAGATAATATTTATATCGGATTTATTATTGTTCTTTTGGGTAACAAATTGCGTAACAGGATCAATAAAATAGAGGCCATTATTAACTCCAATCCAAATAATACCTTCATGGGATTTGTATAAATAGGTAACGAACAAATTGAATTCCTTTCCAGGTGAGGAATAGAAATGCGTTACGTGCCCAAGAATATCAATTTTATTACATACCGCCTTCAGGTTTACGAGTCCATAAATTACCATCGTTATCCACTGTTATTAAATATTCATTGTAGGATGAGTAGTGCGCAAATTTTTCTGTCTTAGAGTCAAATGTTTTCAATTCTTTATTGGTTGCGATGAAGATCAAACCGTTTTTTCCATTAACTATGGATTGAATATTTTCAGATAGTAATTTTGCAAATGGATTTTTTGTTCCATTTAATTTGTTTACACCATCCATAGTTCCAACCCAAATCGTGCCTGATTGTTCACTAAAAATTGATAACGTCTTATTTGTGCTCAAACTGGCGGGATTGCTGATATCATTGGTATAATGAGTAAAAATATTAGTCGATTTATTAAATGCATCAACTCCGTAATCTGCTGTGCTTATCCATAAAATATCTGATCGATCCTGACAAATTGCGAAGATCTTATTACAGCCAAGGCTTTTGGGATCATTTTGTTCGTGGGTAAAAAGAGTGAACTTATTCATTCTTGGATTAAATTTTATCAATCCTCCAAATGTTCCTAACCAAAATATTCCATCCTCATCTTCATAAATAGATGTAATCCATGACGACGAATTACCCCAATTACCAAAGTCATTTTTGTTATTAGGATTACTGAAATATTGGATAAATTGTTTAGTCTTTTTATCAAATTTATCTAATCCATTACCGGTTCCAAACCATAGCTCACCATTTTTATCCTCAAATATTACGTTTACTGCATTGTAGATGAGACTCCCTGGATTTAAACTATCGTGTCGAAAACAAGTAAATTCTAAAGTTTTCCTGTTAAATATATTCAGTCCATCACCAGTACCTATCCATAGAACGCCGGTTCTATCCTCAAGGATTGATGTAACATGGTTACTCCATTCAGTGTTAGGACCAGGCGGATTGGGGGTATAATGTGTAAATGTCTCCGTTACAGGGTCAAATCTTTCAAGACCACGCCAGGTACCTGCCCATAGAATTCCCGATTTATCTTCATATAGTGTTGTTAACCATGCATCATCTATACTCGCAGGATTTTCGGGATCATGCTGATAAGAAAAGAAATTGTAACCATCATATCTATCGAGTCCTCTCCACGTAGCGAACCATAAAAATCCCTTGCTCTCTTGAAAGATATAAGGTATAGGCCCTCCATTCAAACCCTGGTCAACTGAAAAACGTTCAAAATCAATCTTTGTTTTTTGTGCATATAAGTTATGGAATTGAAGAATCAATAAACTCAGAATTATTAAGCTGAATAATTTAAGATTAGTTTTTTCTTCAGAATAAAAAATTTTTTAACTGATTTCAAAAGAAATAGTTTTATCATTATTAAAATCCAGTTTCAATTCCTAACCTTACCGATATTGCAGGCTGATATCTAAAAGCTAAGCCATAGTTTGAATTCAAAAATATTGGATTTCCATTATCATCAAGTGAAAAATAATGCTGCTGGTCTATATCTACAGGTTTCTGCTGGCTGGCCACATTAAAGATATCCACTATAAATTTAGTTTGCCATTTTGTTAAATACGATAAATCATAATCAAAGTGAAGATTCAAATCCCAAATAGATGGCGTCCTTCCGCCTGCACTTCTCTGTGCTATGAAAAATGCGTACGAAGCCATTTCTGTAAGGGGAGTTCCGCTTTGCCATGTGAAAAAAACTCCGGCATTAAGACCAAAATTAAAATGATAAGAACCCGATAATTTGAAAACATGAGTCCTATCATTTGGAAGAAGTCCAGTGGCAAGTTTGTTATCATTTAGGTAGTCAAACGTTGCAATACCATTTGGACTTGTCCAATGATGATATGCATCATACAATCCGGAATAATTGCCATAGTTTCTTGATAACGTATATGAGGCAAGAAAATTAAATCGATCACCGCTGTGTTCCTGAATTGTAAATACTAAAGCAGTATAATCTCGCTTAGCTTTTGGTAAAAAACTTAATTCACCACTTCCCGGGTTTCCTAAAGTAAGACGATCTTCTGTAAATAGATATACATCTTCAACAGCTTCACCCAACGTTCTATAAACTCCTTCTATACTAATTTTGAGATTTTGATATATCAATCTTTGATAACCAAGGTTTATTTCATCATAATATTGTCCTCTCAAACCGGATATTTCCGGCTGAGCAATTGATTGAGAATAATTAGTAACACCTCCGGAAGGATCCAGACGAGGGTCATGATTATAAAAGATACTAAAGGCATATCTCTGGTTTGAGTAATTTTCAGAAAGAGCAGTACTTAATTCCTGGTAGAAACGCCCATAAGAAATAAATAACTTTTGGGATTCATCTTTTGACGGTAAATAAATGAGCCCCACTCTTGGCTGGAATTCATTTGTAAATTTTTGACCTACTTTTCCTGTCGATGCAATTATATATTGATTGTCCCATCGTAATCCAAGATTTACCCTTAAAGCTTCAAAAACACGCCAACTGTCTTGAAAATAAATAGATGGTATATAATCTCTTACTTTACCTTGATCCCGATCCTGCTGTAATTCATAAGATGAATCGTTGTTCTCGATTATCCTCTTACCTTGATCATTTTCATTTACTCCAGTCATCTTGAACTGAAATCCCGCTTTTAATGTGTGATAGCCTGTTACAATTGTTGCCCCAAAATTAAAAACATTACTGTAAATGAATCTATTGACCCGGAAACCCAAACCACCGGACCAAATACCATTACCACCGCCATTTTCAAATAAGATTTCATTTCTACCTACATCCGTTGAACCTTCCCAAACTGCATTACTTGTACTTCTTGATAACGAAGTTTCGAAGAGCAGCCCCTCTTTAAGAGCATAAGTTCCATGAATGGATAAATTTACTCCTCCATGTTTCTGATCACTGAAATATGGGTCAGGATTTACTAATCCTGAGGGGGTTATCCCTTCACCTACGGCATGCCATTCAGTTGGATCTCCGGTTGTCATCAATATAAAATTCAATTTTTGAGAGGCTCTCCAAGTGAGTTTGCCGGCAAAACTATGAGTAATCTGATGGTCTAGAGCGGTGCCAAAATCGGGGACTGGAACGTCACTCTGTGCAAATATTGGATTGTATGCTGCATAAAACCAGAGCTTATCACGAAGCAAAGGCCCTCCTATTCCTAATCCGAAATCATAATTAGAAAATCCTCCTGTGTCCGATCCAAGAGTCCAATCTTTCTATTGGCAGTGAATCTGTTACTTGTGAAGAAACCTGACACAGAACCATGAAATTCGTTACTTCCTGATAGAGTGACCACATTGAGGGTACCACCCAATGAACCAGGGAATTCTGCTTCATAACCACCTTCTTTTACTTCAATTTCCTTCACAAAATTATTAGGAAGGTTTGTTCCCGTCGATCCTAAAAAGGAATCGGTAGCATCGATTCCGTCAATGAAATATTTATTCTCCCCACCTGTAGCTCCTGCTATATTAATTTCATCGCCTAAATAACTTGTATTTGCCATTGGTAGTAGTGCAGCAACGCTCCTATAGTTCCTATCTAAAGGAAGCCGTTCAAAATCTTTTAAATGAAGATTAGCACCAACAACAGTTGAGTTAGGATCGATAGATAGAGTATTGCCGGAAATAACAACTTCGGGTAAATCAATATTTTGCGGCTTTAGTTGTATTTCCCCGAGAAAAATAGTCTTGCCTAATTGAACCTGAACATTTTGAAAAGTTATTTTTTGATAACCAATAGAACTTATTTTTACAATATAAATTCCAACCGGCAGATTAATTATTCTGAAATAGCCTTCATCATTTGTGGCTGCGCCGAGTGTCCCCTGAAGGTTTTCACTCTCCAATAAAATATTAACTCCGGTTAAAGGAGAGCCTAACGTGTCAACGATATATCCTTCAATGTTTCCGCTTATATCCTGACCCAAAGCTATTATGGGAATGAAGATGCAACAAAATATGGCAATGTATAACTTACTGCGCATTTTTTATCTTTCTAGGTTTAATCGTTTCAATATTTAATTCTCACTTAGCACATGTATTCTTAATTATGATGACGTATTATTTAATAAAAGATAAAAGAAATATATAGAACGCAAATACAGAACCCACGCTTGGAGTACTGCATCCACACCTCAGAAGTGAAAAAAGGAGAGAAGTTAATAATTTATTTGTTCGGAAGAATCTTCGTCCTTTAGGAGTAGATGTAATATATTGAGTAAAAATCAATCATTTTTTCTTTAAAAGCAAGAGGTTAGAAATTAGCGGATACAAAATACTGTATCCGCTATCTTATCTTCAGCGGAATTATTTAATTTTTGCGATAATTCACATCTACAAGTGAAGTACCAGTGGGAACGATATTCTAAATGCTTTCATAGAGCCTCCTTTTGTTTTACTATTAAATTGAGCCTTATTTTAAGAGAATCATCTTTTTAGTTTCAACAAATGAACCTGTTTGTAGTTTATAGAAATAAATTCCACTTGCCAGAGATGATGCAGTAAACACCACTTCGTAACTGCCCGCAGGCTTTTCTTCATTAACTAAATCAGCATACTTCTCTTCCTAGGATATCGTATACAGTTAATGATACATGACCACCTGCCGCGAGTTGATAGCTAATAACCGTTGAAGGATTAAAAGGATTTGGGTAATTTTGATAAAGTTTATAATTTACAATGTTTTTTTCATCTAGGCCTGTAATTTTATGAACAGGTTTAGTTATTAATGATTTTATATCACTGTAAACCGAATAAAGCTCCTCTGTATCTTTTGCCCTGACTCTATAATCAGAAATTAACAAACCAGCAGAAGAAACATTATGGATTGAATCATCGGTAAATGAAGTATCCTTTGTAATTCCAATAACTTTCCAATTATCTCCATTTTTTCTGGATATTTCATAGGAAGTCAGATCAGGTTCAATATTAGGCATCCAGTCCAGTTTAACAGAATTGCTGATTGAATCATCACTAACAATCAACCCTATTGGTTTTGAAGGTGGAGCATCAATTGAGTAATTCAAATAAATGTCTATTGAATAAACTCCATCTGTTAAAGAATCTATCTTAAATCCGAAAGGAGTAGGGGTTTTATCCGCTTTATATGAATTAGGATTGCTCCATGGTGAAAAGACTTCATTATATCCAATTCTGAAAGCATCGTTACCATCACCTTGAAATTTCACATCCCACTGTACTTTACCGTTTTGATCTTCTGTAAAATAAATTGGTATTGCATCTTGTGACCTGTTATTCCATTTCCATGGAATATAATTTAGATCAAGATATCCGTTCACTCTATCCGGTTTTGATTGTTTAAAAACGGGTAAAATGGGAGGAACAGAACCCCATGGGTTAACTACAATCTGATCTACTTCCCAATCATATCTACCACTGGCAGAAATTAATTCAAGGCTGTTTCCGTTGAAATTATTTTGTCTGATTACATAAATACCATTTTCAACATTACCCTCATTATGGTATTTTTCCCAATAAGATAAATTCTGGTGGTTTTCAATATAAAAGTATTCACCCCTGGAGCTGTCTATAATAATTCTAATAGCATCACCCGTTGTTATATAATCCCGCAATTTCAAATTCTTATATGTTGAAATTCCGGAATAACTTATTGACTTAACATTTATCCAGCCTAAAATTGATCTTTCAAAAGAATTAGCTACCTGCATTTTTTTACCATATGTATCAAGCATTGCCCAAAAACCGAAGCCGGAATGAAAACTGTTATTTCCCAGCAAATAATGAGCAAATTCATGAATACAGGTCCGAAGTGCATCCGTTGACAAATAATCTCTAACAGTAACTCCGGAACCATCAGGCTTATTACCAGAGACACCCCACCATGTATTTACTGTTCTTTTTCCATTATCAACCGTAAATGGTTTTCCGCCCAAATCCGCCTCGTCATTATTAAAATCCAAAATGCTTTTTATAATTTCAATTGAATCTGCAGGGTAATCGTTTGAAATATTTCTCCAGATCATAAAAATCATGTCGATTATATTATCGGGTTCATTTACTTGGTAATAAGGAGCTAATAATTTCCAATTATCAAACAGGGCGAAATCGATTTTTTTATTAACTTCTTTAATTATTTCTTGATGAATAAAGCCTCTGGTTTTTTTGTTATCTAAATACCACTTCCTAGAATGAGGAGAGATTATGGCAACAGTCTTCCCGGTAAATTTTAATTTGTTAAAAGACATTTCATTGAAATAATGGGTCATGTATCCTTCTGTTGGATTTTCGCTCCATTTTTCATCAGCCCATTTTTTCATATCGGCAGGAGATTCACCTTTTACCCATTTAACATTTGCGGTATCGTAATTATCATCTGGAAATTGTGCAAAGATAATTAAGGCGTTCAATGTACCGATTGATGGAAGAACCCAGCCTCCGGCTTCGGGTGTTTGTTTAATCAATATTGATTTTTGATTGGATGGATGTAATGTTAATGTGTACATTACAAAAAAAATAAATAAATTTTTAAGGCAGCCAAACTTCATCCGTTGCAGCGATAATTGCAGAAGCTGACCAGTTTGCTTCATCATCCGGTGTACGGAGGTAAGCGAATTGTTCAAAATAATCCCCCAATAAACATATTCATCTGCATCTGAAAACGAAATACAGGATCGCTTAATTGGGCTCACCATTTGCGCGCTGCAGAATCCATGGAGCCTGTGCCATTGCTGCAAGAGAGAGTGCTGCAACCAATAGAAGAATGTGAAATATTTCATAAGAATTCTCTGTTATCGCTTCAAATAGTAAATAAGTTTATAGCGCAAATAAACGAAAACAGAGTAGGCACTACATATCACCTGTGTCCCGAATAATGATACCGGTGTTCCATTTTGCAAAAACTCAACTTTTCAAACAGGTTGAGACCTTTTTGAGAAAGAAAACATTGAATATTTAGTGTAAATAGACGTGTAGTTTTTGAATTAGAGTGGGGGGTTTGGCGGGTTAATTTGCTAAATCACTTGGTGAAGAGCCAAATTCTTCCCGAAAACATTTTGCAAAATATGATGGGTTCGAAAATCCGACCAGATAAGATATCTCAGAAATATTCCCGTGCTGTGTTTCTATCATCTTTTTTGCTTTTGCCAGTCTTACAGACCTCAAAAACATGCCGGCAGATTTCCCCGTAATAGCTTTAATTTTTCTATGGAATTGAGTCCTGCTCATCCCAACTTCATTTCCGAATTCTTCGATGCTAAAGTCTTCTTCAGCTATATGTTTTTCGATCACTTCCATAACCTTAATAATGAATTTTTCATCAAGGCTTATTAACTTCTTCCCATTATGGCCAATGACATATTCCAGTTTCGTATACTTTGCCTGTAATTGTCTCCTATTTTTGATAAGGTTTTCGATTCTTGTCTGTAATTCTTTTAAATCAAAGGGCTTAGTCAGATAATCATCAGCGCCCGTTTTTAAACCTTCAATTTTATTTTCCTGTCCTGACCTTGCTGTCAACAAAATGATGGGAATGTGGCTTGTTTTTTCATTGCTCTTTAATATCGTTGCCATAACATTCCCGTCCATCTTAGGCATCATCATATCTGTGATGATGAGGTCCGGAATGAATTTCTCTGCTTTTCTTACTCCTTGCTCTCCATTTACCGCTTCTTCAACTTGATAACTTTTATTGAGCGATTCCTTAATATACTGTCTCATGTCGTAATTATCCTCAACGATGAGAATAATAGTTTTTTCTTCTGCATGATCTCTCATTAAGCCATTCATTTTATCCATACCAAACGAAGCTATTTTCGTTTTGTTTAGCAAAGATGAATTAACTTCCGTTTCAAGAGGATTTATAGCTAATTCTGTCTTTCCCTTTTCAACTATCTCATCATCCCTCAAATGATCCCTTCCAACTGGAATGCTTACTGTAAATTGGGACCAGCCAGTTCCCTCTTTAGCGGAATCACTTTGTTCACTCTCAATGCTGATGCTGCCATGATGCAATTCAATTAATTCTTTTGTTAATGCTAATCCAATTCCAGAACCTTCATATTCTCTTGTAAATGAAGAATCGACCTGGTAAAACCTGTCAAACAGCTTAGAAATTTCTTCTTTGGGTATTCCAATTCCTGTATCTCTTATTTTAATCCCAACAGAACCCCCTTTTAATTCCCCCTTTGCCAAAGGGGGAAAAGAAGAGGGTTTGGTATTTATTGATATTGTAATCTTTCCTTCCTCAGGTGTAAACTTGAAGGCATTTGACAAAATATTAGTCAATATTTTCATCATCTTTTCTCTGTCAAAATATAACTCGATATATTCTTTTTCCGGCAACAGCTCTAAGATTATATCTTTTGATTCGGACAATGATTCAAAAGATAGAGCAACTCCTTTTACAAATGATACGATATTTCCTTTTGAAGCTTCAAGCTTTAGTTTTCCGGATTCCAATTTTGAAAGATCGAGCAGCTGATTAATAAGCTGCAGCAAGCGTCTTGAATTTCTCTTGATTATATTCGCATCTTTAACAACATCATCGGATGTTTTTGAACTAATCTTTTCCGCAGGGCCAAGAATTAATGTTAGAGGTGTCCTAAATTCATGTGAAATATTTGCAAAGAACATAGACTTCATTTTATCAGTTTCTTCTTTTTCTTTAAGGACAGCCTCGTCCATTTTAACCTGGTTTTTAAAAGATAATCTATTCAGTTCATAACGTCTTAAGCCATATAATGTAAAAACAATAATTGATCCGTAAAGAGTATAAGCCCACCAGGTTTTCCACCAGGGAGGTGAAATAATAATCACAATTGAAGTTCCCTCTCCATTCCATACTCCATCATTATTTGAGCCTTTAACACTGAAAATATATTTACCCGGCTCTAAATTTGTATAAGATGCATATCGCCTTGTACCGGAATAAACCCAGTCTTTATCCAGCCCTTCCATTTTGTAAGCATATTGATTTTTTTCAGGACTAATATAACTTAAAGCGGCAAATTCAAATGAGATAAAATTTTCCTGATAAGATAACTTTATTTCTTTATCAAACGGATAAGGTTTTTCAAACTTCTTAAACGATGTGATAACGACCGGAGGAATAAAGGAATTACCCTGAAGGCTATCCGGATAAAACCTTATTATACTTTGTTTATTTTGCAAAAATGGTGCTAGTATAAAATATAACTCTCCATTTCTCATTTTATATCCCCACCTAGGTCTATTTAAAGCATAATTTTTAAGTTGTTTAGTAAACGGATTATATTTAACTAAACCATTCATAGTGGTTATCCATAGATTTCCATGGGTATCATCTATTAAATTAAATGCTTCTTTTGGAAATCCATCTTTTTCCCCTACCCGAATAATTTTTTGTTTTACTCTATCAAATTTGTTTAGGGCTGTATACGCTATAATCCACAACGTTCCCGAACCGTCTTCACATAAGCTAGTAATAGCATCACCGTTGATAGTATTGGGATCTTTTGGATCAGTTGAGAAATTCTTAAAAATTTTCTTAGATTGATCATAACAATTTAAACCGCCATCATAAGTGCCAATCCATAATAATCCGGTTTTATCTTCATACATTGCACTAATTGTATGTTCATATTGCACAATTTGCTCAACCTTTTTTGTAGCAGGATTTAATTTTAACAGCTTACCGTATGCGGCTCCTTGCCAAATACAACCATCACTACTGTTACACATAAATGATACAAATTCATTATAAGGTTTCCCGCTAGAATCAGATAACCGGTTTATTTTTTTATCTTTGTTCCTTATATAAAAAAGATTTCCATCATTTCCAGTTAAGAAACTACTAATCCAGAGTGTCCCGGCTTTATCAAATAGCAGCACTGAGGCCGGCATTTTAAAAAATTCTTTCTTAAATATTTCTTTCTTTGGGTCAAAGCTTAAAAGCCCTTTATCCGTTCCAATCCATATTGTCCCATTATGGTCTTCAACTAAATCGTCCAACTCGGCAAGCGGCAGTTTGCCGGATTTACCTATTTCTGATGTATATTGTTTGAGATGGGGATATTGTGGAATATGTTTATTTACATCACTCCCAAATGTTGCGATCCAAATCGTTCCTGACCTATCAAGCAGTATCTTTCCGGTATTATTACTGCTGATACTACCCGGATCAAGCTCATTATAAATGTAATGAGAAAATTTCCTTGAATTCTTATCAAAAATATCTAAACCCCTATTTGTACTTATCCATAAATAGCCATTATAATCTTCACAAATGGATAGAACAAAGTCATCAGCTATGCTCGCCGGGTCCTTAGGATCATTTTTGTATTGAGTGAAAGTTTCATCTTTCCTGTTAAACTCTACTAAACCCACGGATGTACCCAGCCAAAATCTACCATCCTTATCCTCAAGAATTGAAGTTACGTTATGAGGATTTTTAGGCAAATCCGGATAAACTTTACCATTTTTCTCATTATAATAATGTATAAATTTATTTGCAGTTTTATCTAATTTATCCAACCCTTCACCTGTCCCAAACCAGAGTGTTCCGGATCTATCTTCATATATAGCATGGACAGGATTATGATAGATACTAGTTGGACTCGTGGTATCATGCTTTATCCATTTAAAGTTTTCCGTTGTTTTATCGAAAAGATATAAACCTCCGCCCGTCCCAATCCAAAGTTTACCATTTCGGTCTTCATGCAACGCCACAACATATTGCCGCCAATCAGTTAATGTCATTTTGGGATTAAGAATATAATGCTTAAATGTTTCTTTGGAAGGATTAAGTTTATCGAGACCATGTGCATGCCCAATCCAGATGTTTCCTTCTCTGTCATCACAAATTGCCCGAATATTAGCATTAGTAATGTTTGTTGAGCCGGGAGAATAGCTTTTTATAGAATATCCATCAAATCTATAAAGTCCATAATAGGTACCAAACCATAAGTAACCTACCCGATCTTGAAAAATATCGTTAACATATTGAAGCAAGCCATTATTCAAATTAAGATGCTCAAAACTAATATTTGATTTTTGAGCATATAAGAAATGAAACTGAAGAATTATTATAAACAGAATAATTGCAGTGAATGAATTCAAATAAGTTCTCTTTTTCGGAATAAATGTTTTTAATATAAATAGTTTTAACATCTTAAAAGTTCACTTCCATTCCCATTGAAAAGTAATTTTTTTATATCCAATGGAACTTATTTTGACAATATAAATTCCAACCGGCAGATTAATTATTCTGAAAAAACCTTTATTATCAGTTGCTGAACCGCGCGTTCCCTGAAGATTTTTGCTTTCCAATAAAATGTTAACTCCGGTTAAAGGAGAGCCTAAAGTGTCAACGATATATCCTTCAATATTTCCAGTTATATCCTGACTCAAAGCTATTATGGGAATGAAGATGCAAAAAAATATGGCAATGTATGATTTACTGCGCATCTTTTATCTTTCTAGGTTTAATCGTTTCAATATTTAATTCTCATTTAGTACATCTATTCTTAATTATAATGACGTATTATTTAATAAAAGATAAAAGAAATATATAGAACGCAAATACAGAACCCACGCTTGGAGCACTGCATCCACACCTCAGAAGTGAAAAAGGAGAGAAGTTAATAATTTATTTTTTTCGGAAGAATCTTCGTCCTTTAGGAGTAGATGTAATATATTGAGTAAAAATCAATCATTTTTTCTTTAAAAGCAACGGTTATGTAACAAATAAATATAATTCTCATAGTAGAGTAACTCACGTTACGCCACGTTGAAAGATGATATCTTTTCTTAGTAAAATAAATGCTCTAATTTCTTCAATAAAATCATCATTTTAGTTGGTTGAATTTAAACGTTAAAGATGTCATCTTTGCACCACTTATGGCATTGGTGAATTTTGTCCGGCTGTGACTAAGTTGCTATCAACGGTTGATTGCAGATGGAAATATTGGTAATTATCCCCTTACTATCTGACAATTATTGTGTCATTAGGTCAAAGTCATTTGTGGTTATTGGGTCCTGGTCATTTGTAGTCTTTCAATGTTCTACTTTAAAGTTCATTAAATTTTATGCGATTGTGCAACTGAAAAGTTTGAATTAGCCGACTTTCTGTGACGAATTTATATTTTTTATTTTGATCTGCTTTTAATTCCGGTTAGAGGATTATTAGTGTGTCATTTTTGTCAATTTTTTGAAAATCTATTGAATAAAAAAGGCTAAATTTGGGAGGTTTTTACCTCCGGGACAACTCCAAGACAACTCCAAGATAACTCCAAGTAAACAGAACCCTAATTTTGAGTTAAAAAAGGAGCTAAAAAATGTGCGTCAAAAATGACAGTCGTTCTATTATAAATACTGAAATATTTTCAGTGTACTTATAATTTAACTATGATGAAATTAGTGAATTTTGTCCGGTCGTGACTAAGTTGAGCTTAGAGGTTGAATCTCAATGGAAAATATTGTAATTATCCGATATTATTCGGTAGTCATTTATACCGGATGCTAAATCCAAAAATTTAGACTATTCGAATGACCATCGAATGACCATTGAATGACCACCGAATTGAATGACCATAAAATTATATGTTTTTAGGTTGCAGCACCTTTGCAATCAATCCAGTCCATCCGGTCTGATGAGAAGCTCCAAGCCCCCTCCCCTCGTCTCCATGGAAATACTCATAAAATAAAATATAATCTTTGAAGTGAGGATCGGTTTGAAATTTATTATAAGTCCCGAAGACCGGACGTTGACCTTCTTTGTTTTTAACAAATATTTTTTTTAACCTGTTTGTAAGTTCTTCCGAAATCTCTTTAAGTGTATAATATTTTCCCGAATTTGTTGGATATTCAACCTTGAAATCATCTCCATAATAATGATGAAACCTTTGAAGAGATTCGATGATTAAAAAATTCATAGGAAACCAGATCGGCCCGCGCCAGTTTGAATTACCACCGAATAAACCGGTCTCTGATTCAGCAGGTTCATAATTTATTGTAAAAGTATTGCCGTCATTATTAAAAATATATGGATTGTTTTGATGGAACTTCGATAATGCTCGAACTCCATATTCTGAGAGGAACTCTGATTCATCCAGCATTCTTTTTAAAATTCTTTTCAAACGATGACCGCGCAATAATGAGAATAATCTTCTTTCTCCTTTCCCCTTTACATTCCATCTTGATACGAGATTCGAAAGATCCGGCCTATAGTTTAAAAACCAATCCATTCTTTCTGCAAACTCAGGACAATTCTCAATTATATCAGGTTCAATTACTTCAACAGCAAAAAGCGGAATAAGACCGACCATTGAATGAATCTTTATTCTGTTATACCCGTTAGGCGTATTAAGTATATCATAATAAAATTCGTCATTTTCATCCCAAAGATTAATTCCTTCCCCTCCTAAATTTGTCATAGCTCCCGCTATATATAAAAAGTGCTCTAAAAATTTTGTTGCTAAATCCTGGTAAATAGGATTCTCCTTTGATAATTCTAATGAAATTCTCAACATATTCAGGGAGAACATTGCCATCCATGCAGTTCCATCTGCCTGCTCAAGATATTCACCAGGTTTCAATCCTGCACTGCGATCAAAAACACCAATATTATCTAGTCCCAGGAAACCGCCCTGGAAAATATTTCTATCATCTTTATCCTTTCTGTTTACCCACCATGTAAAATTCAAAAGCATTTTATGAAAAACTGATTCAAGAAACGGTATATCTCCTTTTCCATCCTTATTTTTTTGGTCAATCTTATAAACACGCCAGGCAGCCCATGCATGTACAGGCGGATTAACATCTGAAAAGTCCCATTCGTATGCCGGTAGCTGACCACTAGGGTGCATATACCATTCACGGGTCAAAAGTACTAGTTGTTTCTTAGCAAATTCTGAATCAACCATTGCCAGAGAAATACAGTGAAATGCTAAGTCCCATGCAGCATACCATGGGTATTCCCATTTATCCGGCATTGAAATTATATCCGCATTATTTAATTGAAACCATGCACTGTTTCTTCCCTTAAGCCTTTCTTTAGGCGGAACTGGCTGCATCGGATCCCCTTTTAACCATTGCGGAATATCATAATAATAGAATTGTTTATTCCATAACATCCCTGCAAATGCCTGCCTTTGTATATTTCTTTCATCTTCATTTTCAAGATTGGATTGAAGTTCTGAGTAAAATTCATCTGCCTCTTTAATTCTATTTTCAAATATTTTATCAAAATCTTCGAAGGCGTTTTTAAAAGACGATTTTGTTAATCTTAGCTTAATTGTCTTTGGCTGTTCATGTAATACAGTAATCTTATAATTTACTGCCGCTTTTGTACCGTATTTTTGCGGATTTATTACATCTTTTTTATTATTAACTATGTAATCATTTATTCCGTCTTTGAAGTATCCCTTAGGATTATCTGCTCCGTATAATTTTTTAACATTAGTTTCATTTTCGCAAAAAAGAAAATTGCAGTTTTTCTCACAATAAAGATTGTAGTTGCCTAAATCTTTATGTTCGGCAAGAATAACATGATCGTAATTAACAGTTATTCCAGGTTTATAGTCATCATAACCCCAGGACCAGGTATTACGGAACCATATTTGCGGTACAACGTTAATTTCTGCTTCATCTGCGCCTCTGTTATGAACTGTTACTCTGATTAAAATATCATCGGCTTCGTTTTTACAATATTCGATAAAAACATCAAAGTATTTATCTTTCTCAAAAATTCCTGTGTCGATTAATTCGTATTCAGGCTCTAACTTATTTCTGTTTTTATTCTCATCTATCAACTTTTTATACGGATATTCTTTCTGAGGATATTTGTACAGCATCTTCATATAAGAATGAGTAGGTGTGTTATCGAGATAATAATAATATTCCTTAACATCTTCTCCATGATTTCCTTCTTTACCGGTCAACCCAAAATATCTCTCTTTTAATATTGGATCTCTTCCGTTCCAAAAACTTAACGCAAAACAAAGAATTTGTTTGTCATCACTAATTCCTCCGATTCCTTCCTCACCCCATCTATAAGCTTTACTCCGTGCAGCATCGTGTGGGATATATTCCCAGGCATTTCCGTTTTTGCTGTAATCTTCGCGAACTGTTCCCCATTGCCTGTCTGTTAAATATGGCCCCCATTTTTTCCAGTCATTCTTCAATGGAGAATTATTTATCCTTTGTCTTTCTTCTGAGTTCATGATAAAACTTTTTTTAATAATGATTAGTCTTTTTATAAATATAAATATTAAAATTGTTTCATTTTGTAAGAAAGACGACAGCTTTATGATTTTTTCTTGTTTATGTCATTTCTCTCTTCGTCCTATTATGACTTTTCAGATATAACACAAATTTTAAGAATATTTTAAGATTTGGTTAATTTTTGTTTAAATTAATATTCTTAGCTTTCTACAGATTATAAATTGTTTGATTTATAAGATATTTTTTATTTACCTTTACGTCCAGTATGACTGTCCAAATATTTTAACATTTGAATATACTCTGGGGAAGATGAAGAATTCTCAAATCAATAGATTAGATTATTTTTTACAGCAGGCTTCTTTAAATTTATATACCTAATAAGTAAATGAATTTAGTCCGTTAATAATTTTAAAATATTATTAAAAAGTAGAGAAATATTTCATGAATAAAGATAAATCGGCTCAAATGTTTGCTATTAGACTTTCACTGGCATTTGGCTTTTTAATGTTAGCCATGAAATGGTATGCATATTACCTGACGGGATCCACTGCTATTCTTTCTGATGCAGCTGAATCTATTATACATATTATAGGAGTTTCATTTGCTGTTTTTAGTTTATGGTACAGTTTTCAACCCCCCGATGCAGAACATACCTATGGTCATCATAAAATAAGCTATTTTTCTGCGGGATTTGAAGGGGCGTTAATTATTCTGGCTGCAATTTTTATTATTTATATTTCTATAAAACGTTTATTGTTTGGAATAGAAATCACTAATCTTGATGAAGGAACTTACTTTACTTTTGCAGCATCGGTCATCAACTTGTTTTTAGGTAGTTTTTTAGTCTGGAAAGGTAAAAAGACAAATTCAATCATTCTTATTGCAAATGGAAAGCATGTCCTTACAGATTCCTGGACAAGCTTTGGAGTAGTTGCAGGACTGCTGCTTACATTATTTACCGGTTGGCTCCCGTTCGATCCTTTGGTAGCAATGGCTGCAGCAATAAATATTCTTTGGTCAGGTAGTAAGCTAGTCAGAAAATCAATCGGTGGGTTGATGGATGAAAGCAACAAAAATTTGGCAAAATCTATTCGAAATGTCTTGGATAAAGAAACTAAAATTAAAAATCTCAGTTATCATCAGCTTAGGTTCAGAGAAAGCGGAAATGTAATCTGGATAGAGTTCCATCTTCTATTTCCAAAAGGAACGCTTCTTGAAGATGCGCATAAAGATGCAACAGAATTGGAAATTATCTTAAAAAAGAACTTAGATACTCAGGCAAATATTATTTCACACTTGGAACCAAGTGAATTACATGATGCAATTCACAAAGAACTTCATAATTATCAATGATTATTATAACTATTTACATGGTTAAATTACAACCAATGACCGTGCAGCTATTTACACAACTAAACGTCTTATTTATACTCCGGGAGTGAATAGATTGTGCAAAGGATATACCTCAACTATTGGTTGGGTTTTTATACCAACTTGTTCAACTCCGGGCATTAGCCGCTTCTGAACAAAATTATTTAGCTCTTCCTCACTTTCCCAAACATCGGTTACACGGAGAAACCCTTTGCTGTCAAATGAGGCAACATGTAAAACAGCCCCTTCGGGAATTTTGTTATCCCAATCAACTACTTTCCGAACTTGATCATATTCATCTACAGAAGAAACTTCCCACTTCATGAACATTGCAACTCTCATTTTATTTTTCCTTTTTTTAATGAATAAAATATTATTTGTTAAGGATTTTCTGGGGCTAAACCAAGTTGTTTCATCATCTTTATCGTATCCATCTCTACCCATTCTTCAATATTTTTCCCATCCTTAAATCTGACAATGGCAATAAATGGTAGACTAATATTTTTACCCGTGGGCGGTATCTTATTGAATTCGCCTTTATGTGTTCCGGTAAACTTCCCGCGTAAAACTACTTTATCTCCGGCTGTAAATAAATCATCAATAATAACTTTTGAATCCGGGAATCCCGCAACAAAGCCTTCATCCATTTTTTTATGTTCTTCAGAATTAACAGCTTGAGGAAAGAACGGAAAATGAAATTTATGATCTTTGTGAAAATATATGTCGGAATAAGATGAATGTTCGGGCTTTCCTAAGGATAAAAAGAACTTTTCAACTTCCGATTTATTTTGCTCAGGTGTACTCATATTATCGTCCTTTCTTATAAAAGTTTGGAAATAGATAAATAATTTTTACGTTTTAAATATGCTAAGGCAGATTATATTAATGAAAGAAAATGTAATTTCCGGTCCATAGATGTAATAACAAGCACATAAAATTAAAATACCGGTCCCCAATCTTGTAATCTTGCTAATCTTATTTACCTGTTGAAGCCTTGACATAGGTCGATAGTAAAATGATCAAGATGTCTTTAAGTTACCAGTATAGTTACATTGCATTAGCTCTGATGGATAATATTACACATTTTTGCATTTAATTTAACTTCGAATCTTATTTTTTTTACAATCTTTTCTAAAATTAAGGATAAAACCATTAATTAGATGGCACTAGAATTGTAGTTCTTAATTATTTTACTTATGAAATACTTTCATTTGAATTAAAACATGGCATTATATATTATTTTTCTAAGGTATTTAGTTTGAAATCCTATTCCCAGCTCTTAAAAGAAAATTCCGACTTACGGCAGCACATCAAAGAATTAGAAAATACTGAAAATGAACTCTATAAATCGAGAGAAATGCTGCAGTTGATATTGGATACAATACAGCAGGGCGTTTTCTGGAAGGATACAAATTTTAATTATTTGGGATGCAATGAAAAGTTTGTAAAGGATGCATCTCATAACAATTCTATGATATTATTGGTAAAAATGATTTTGATTTATTTCTGAAAGATATCGGTAATTTATACCGTGAAGATGATAAACAGGTAATGGATAATGATTCTCCTAAACTTGATTTTGAAGAATATATTATACAATCTGATGGAACAAAACTTTGGCTAAGGACCAGCAAAGTCCCGCTTCATGATAAGAATGGAAATGTAATTGGAATAATGGGTACTTATGAGGATATAACTGAAAGGAAAAAGATCGAGGAAAACTTAAGACGCGAGAAAATCTTACTCAGAACTTTAATTGATAATATTCCGGATTTTATTTATTTCAAAGATAATCAAGGGAATTACATTCTTAATAATAAGGCACATCTTCATTCAATGGGGGTAGAATCTCAGGAAGAAGTGATTGGAAAAACAATTTTTGACTTTCATCCCAAAGAATTGGCTGAACTTTATTTTAATGATGAGATGCAAATCATCCAATCAGGAATATCGATACTTGATAAAGAAGAAATTGCAATTCATAAAAATACTAATGAAAAAAATTGGCATTTAACAAGTAAAATTCCATTATGGAAGAATGGAAAGGTCAGTGGAATTGTTTGTATTAGCCGTATAATAACCCAGCAAAAGATAGTGCAGGAAGCTTTTCATCAACAAAATGAAAAATTAAGATTGATATTTGAAAATGCTTTCGATGGGATAAATATATTTGAGGAGAACTATGAGCCGGGTAAAAGGAGATTAATAGAATGCAACGAACGTTATGCTGAAATGGCAGGGCGCAGCCGCGATGAACTACTTAAGATTGGTGATTTAGACAAAGCAGGTTTAGCAGAAACTTTAAGTAAAAATAATAGTGAATCTATTAACAAGAGCGAAGTATTTAACGGCTTATATTCATGGATTCGTCCTGATAAAAAAACCAATATAATAGAATATACGGCTGTCCCAATTCAAATGAATGGGAAAATATTCACTATTGGAATTGATCGCGATATAACTGAAAAGAAACATGCTGAAGAGGTCTTGAAGCAAACTTATGATGAATTAGAACAGACAAATAAGGATCTTAAAAAAGCGAATAAGATTAAAGGACAGTTTCTTGCAAACATGAGCCATGAGATTCGTACCCCCCTTAATGCTGTAATTGGATTGACAGGATTATTATTAGATACTCCTTTAAATGATGAACAGCGTGATTTTGTTGAAACAATCCTTAACAGCGGCGATATCCTTCTAACATTAATTAATGATATTTTAGATTTTTCTAAAATTGAAGCTCAAAAAATTGAATTGGAAAATCAGCCTTTTAACGTTAGAGATTGTATTGAGGAATCCCTCGATTTAGTAACTTCAAAAGCTTCAGAAAAAAATCTCGAACTTGCATATTCTATCGATGACGGATTACCTATGAACGTTATCGGAGATATAACCCGTCTTCGACAGATTATGGTTAATCTTCTTAGCAACGCAATTAAATTTACGGAAAAAGGTGAAGTGGTTGTCGGTGTTGAAGGTCAGTTGAAGGATAATTATTCTTATATGCTCCATTTTTCTGTTAGAGATACTGGAATAGGAATTCCTGCCGACCGGCGGGATCGATTATTTAGATCATTTACACAAGTAGATTCTTCAACTACAAGAAAATTTGGCGGAACCGGTCTGGGCTTAGCTATTAGCAGACAGCTTAGCGAACTAATGGGAGGAACAATGTGGGCTGAAAGCACCGGGATCTCAGGCGAAGGCTCTACTTTCCATTTTACAATACTTACCGAATTATCTATTGAAAAAGAAATATCGACTGACTTGTCTACTCTTTCCGGCAGAAGAGTATTAATTGTTGATGACAATAACACAAATAGAAATATTTTAACTCAGCAGGCTGCCTCTTTACATATGCTCCCAACGTGTGTTTGTTCAGGAGAAGAAGCATTAGAAGTTCTTAAAACTGATGATAAATTTGATCTTGCTATTCTGGATTACCAGATGCTTACTATGGACGGAATTTTACTGGCTGAAGAAATAAGAAAGATTCCTGAAAGAAAACAGCTCCCCTTTATACTTTTATCCTCATACGGATTCCGTGAAAAAAATATAGACTTAACATTTTTTGCAGCTACACTTACAAAACCAATTAAATTTTCTCAGCTGCACAATGCTTTAATTACTGTCTTATCAAAGAATAAAGTCCCGGTTAAAAAACATCGCGATATTTCATCAATGCAGTTTGATTCTTCCATTGGTAAACAATATCCTTTAAAAATATTATTAGCTGAAGATAATAATGTAAATCAAAAAGTTGCGCTAAGATTCCTGGAAAAACTTGGATATCGTGCTGATGTTGCTTTTAATGGTTTGGAAGTATTAGATGCTTTAAACCGTCAATTTTATGATATAGTTCTTATGGATATACAAATGCCAGATATGGATGGTGAGGAAGCAACCATTGAGATCAGAAAGAGCTTTCCTCCAAATCATCAGCCCAGAATAATTGCCATGACAGCCAATGCATTGAAATCAGACCATGATAAATATATCATATCTGGTATGGATGATTATATCTTAAAACCCTTTAAAATTGAGGAACTTATAAGGGCATTGATTGAATGTTATACATATTTGCATCCTATCAAAATATTAAATCAAGTATCTGGGGTTAGCGTCTAAATAATTTATGTTGGGGAATGTTTTGGTTTTACTTCATTATATTTTAAGATCAAATATAAAATATTTTAATTCTAGTGGGGAATATTAATAATGGGCTTACGGAAAACTTCTATTTCTGCCTCAATCACTATTGCACTTATTATCTTTGCAAATGTGAATTTAACTGCTCAAAAAGGAATAGTTAGAGGTTTTATTACTGATTCAACAAACGGAGAGCTTGTAATATATGCTAATTGTATAATTTCCGGGACTGTTTTAGGATCATCAACTGATAATAAAGGGTACTACTTTATACCGTCAATACCAGCAGGTAAACATTCTCTAGTTATTTCCCATCTTAATTATAAAAAGAAAAAAGTAGAGGTAATAGTTAAACCAAACAAAATCACTGAAATAAATGTTCAACTTTCACCTGTGAATGTTGAATTAAGAGAAGTTTCTATAGTAGGTGAAAAATCTGTAAAAGAGACTGAGACAGATTTAGGCCTTGAAAAAATTTCACTAAGAGAAATTGAAATGATTCCACATGGGGCTGAAATGGATCTATTTCGGGCTTTACAAACAAGTACTGGCGTAACTTCAATTGGTGATATTTCTGCGCAATATTATGTACGCGGTGGAAGCGGAGATCAAAATTTAGTACTGCTGAATAATGCAGTAGTGTATAACCCGTATCATGCTCTTGGAATTCTAAGTGTGATTGATCCCGAAATGGTTTCTTCTCTGGAATTTTATAAAGGAGGGTTTGCCCCTCAATATGGAGGGCGCTTATCCTCGGTTTTGAATATAATTACTAAAGACGGAAACAGTAAAAGGTTTGCCGCGAGCGGCACAGCCAGCTTATTAGCTGGAAAAATTGCATTGGAAGGTCCTATTCCAGATGGTTCCTTCATAGTTACAGGAAGAAAGAGCTACTATTCCAGCATTCTTAAAAAATATTTAAATAATAAATCAGCTCCATTTGATTTTTATGATCTATCATTCAAAGTTAATTATCTTAACCCGGAATTCAACAAGGACAGTAAATTTGTTTTATTCGGATTCATAAGTAATGATGCAATAAATGATGATAATCCTTTGCAGGAAGATTATACTGTAAATAACAACATATTTGGATTGAATTGGAGGCAAGTTTGGGCTAGCCCTTTATTCTCCGTAATTTCCATCTCCTACAGCGGATTATACGCAAAAGTCAATCCTAATTTAAGTAATTCAAAACCTCGGATGAATCGCTTAAATGATGTTACGGCAGATTTCAATTTTACTTATATATATGATAATAAAGATGAAATGGCTTTTGGTATACAGAATAAAATTATTAGTGCCCAGCTTAATCAGCAAAACCTTTATTCACAAAATGTTTCATTTCATAAATCCGGTTTGGATCTTACTTTATACGGGAATTATATATTCTATCATTGGGATAAGTTAGGATTACAACTTGGGTTGAGATCAAAATTAAGCGCTCTTACAAGAGGCAGACCTTTTATTTTTGAACCGAGAATTAGTATGCACTACAAGTTTAGTGAAGCTCTTTCTTTTAAAGGCATCTCTTGGAAGATATTCACAGGAGCTGATAGCTCTGAGTGATGAAAATGAAGTAATTTCAATTTTTAAACCGTGGATTATAGTACCGGATAATGTTTATTCAACCGAATCATCGGAAATATCAACAGGAGTAAATTACTATCTATCGGAATATTTAAACTTAAATTTTGAAGTATATTATAAGTTTCTTGAACATATGATAGATATAAATGAAGAAAAATACACACCAAACGCAAACGATTTTATAAATGTAAACGGTAATGCCTATGGCCTTGAATTAACTGCAAAATATCAATCAGAGCGAATTTTTATAAAAGGGAGTTATTCTTTAAGCCAGACCTATGAAATGAAAAATGGCTCTAAATTTTATCCTAAATATGATATAAGAAATTCACTTAACCTTCTTTTAGGATATAACCTTGGAAAAGGTTGGAAGATCAGCTCTAGCTGGTTCTTGCGTTCCGGAATGCCCTTTACACCAATTATAGGTTATTATGATAGATTACAAATCAATGGTCCTAATGGTGGAGATCTATTTGATCCTTTCCAGCCAACTACTTATACTGGTGAAAGAAATTCAAAGAGACTACCTTATTATCACCGTTTGGATTTAAGCATTTCAAAATATTTTATGTTTTATTTTGCAAAAGTTACAATTGATGCTGAAATTCTAAACCTATACGATAGAAAAAACATTTTTTATTTTAACCGCGATACCGGAAATGAAATTTACATGCTCCCTTTTTTCCCTTCAGTTTCCATAAAGGCGGAATTATGAAAAATAGTTTGAGATTTTTTATGTTGTTAGCATTTTCTTTAACTCTAATTTCATGTGAAGAAAATTTCAGCCCAAAAATCGATTTTAGAGATGAGTATGTTATAAACAGTATTATTTCAGCAAGTGCAGCGGCAACAAAATCAAAGTTATATATATCAGTAAGTAAATTATATAATGTGGATGGTTTAAATCCTTATTCAAATAAAAATGATCCCATTGTTCTTGGAGCGGCAGTAACACTTAAGCAAAATAATCGAACATATGAATGTCTTCAAGATACCTTACGAAGATTGGATACAAGCAGGTATAATACACCTTATATTTATTATGCATCTCCGCCGCTCGAGGTTAATTTTTATGATCAGTTTTGGATTACTGCAATTCTCCCAAACGGAGAGAAATTGAGTGGTTATACAAGAATTCCTCCTCCATTTACTCCAACCTACTCCTTCACATTTACAGGCGGGATTACGACAAGAATTAACAGATTCCTTTGGGGTAATTCCTGGAAAATCAACTGGGATATTTCTGCTAATGATCTTTTCTTTCCGAAATTAATAATTCTCTATCAGAAAAAACTTGAAAGTACAGTGTATATAACTGACAGTACAGGTCTAGTTATTGACAGTATAAATTACTCTACGAATGTAAAAGAAATTCCTATGAGGTATATAAATCAAAATGGTTCCTTAAAACCTGTATATCCAACTTATACAACCGGAAATTCAATTTCATATGATTTTGAAGCAATAGATTCTGCCATGGTACAAATATCGGAAGGGGATCCGGACAAAAAGAATTACAAAATCATTTCTATTATTTTTGAAATGACAGAATTCGATCATGAACTTTCAAACTATTATTCAAGCACTCATGGCTATCTTGATAATTTTTCTCTCAGACTTGATGAAACTATATACTCCAATGTCAATGGTGGTATAGGGATTATCGGTTCCAAGGTTTTTACAAGTATCTCTTTTACAGTCAGATCTGATTATCTTTCATTCTTTGGATATCGTCATTAGATAAAAAGATCAAGCTTTTGTCGGAATAAACCCCTTTAATTGACGTAATTGCACCTTTTTCAAATAGGTAATAGGAATTAAGTTAGCAAGTAATTAATGCATAAATAAATAACTAGAAAGGAAAAATTATGAACATCGTACTCTGGATTCTTCAGTTATTACTTGCTGCTCAATTCCTACAGCATGGTTTGATTATGGTATTTCCTCCCGCAGAATATGTTGAGATAATGAATGCCACACTTGGGATTGGATTACGGTACTTCATTGGCATAACTGAATTACTTGCTGTTCTTGGTTTAATTCTGCCTGGTCTGCTGCGAATTTATACCTGGCTTCTCCCTTTGACTTTAGCTGGACTAATGATTGTAACTGCCAGTGCTACTGTTCATCATTCGCTCAGAGGTGAAACCAGCAGTGCAATCTACACGGCTGTTCTGTTTATTATTATTACCTTCGTGGCTTATATGCGATGGAAAATAAAACCAATTTTACCCCGGCAGACTGTACAGTCTTCTAATATATGATTAAATTCAAAATAAATTTATAAAAAATAATAAAGGAAAATATCATGAGAAAAATAATCGTAATATCAATGATAACGTTAGATGGAGTAATGCAAGCACCAGGTGGATCTAAGGAAGATGCCTCAGAAGGTTTCAAATATGGCGGCTGGACTGCACCTTATTCAGACGATGCTTCGAGCAAGGTCTGGAAAAAACAGATGAAGGCCGCAGATCTTCTGCTAGGCAGGAAAACCTTTGATATTTTTGAGAGCTATTGGCCTGAACATGCAGCCGGCTGGCCAGGTATCAATGATGCCACTAAATACGTCTTGTCTAACACAAGGGCAACGTCAGATTGGGAAAATACTGTTTTCCTAAAAAGTTTGGCTGATATCAAAAAAATTAAAAAGGGGGCAGGTTCTGATATAAAAGTTTGGGGAAGTAGTAAGCTTATTCAGTTACTACTGAAACATGATTTAGTAGATGAACTCTGGCTCAACACTTACCCGCTGACGCTTGGTACTGGTAAAAAGTTGTTTCAGGATGGCTCAATACCGGCAGCTTTTACATTAGTAGAGAGTAAGGTTACACCAAATGGAGTTATTATGGTTAATTATAAGCGAGCCGGAAAAGTAAAGACAGGTACAGTCGGAGCTTAAAATATTTTCTGCTAAAGAAAAAATTAAATTGAAAATTTGTTGGAGAATTGGTTAATATGAAATGGAGTTGGATTGATATTAATCAAAATATAATTATGGTTAAATATGTTGTTAAAGAATTGCTAGGTCATGAAGATTTAAGTACTACTCAAACCTGTCCCGGTTTAATAGAAGTGTCCCGTTTTGCTTTACTAAAATATTCCCATAACTCCCGGCAGTCAAAGGAACAAAGCCTTTTATCGGAATGGTTACATCTTGTGTACCGGGTGACTGCTGAAGAAATGATGGAATATTATTTTTCCATTTAAAAGCTTCCACCTGCATTTTGGTCATAAATAAACCGAGAATGCGTATTTGATTGACGCGTACGCAACATACACAACCTATAGGTATTCTGATTACGAAGTTTATTTTACAATTCATAATTCATTTTGTTACTTTTTGATTGAAATTCAAATCATTTTAATCAAAATTACGAGGTTACATTAATTACAAAGTTTATATTATATGGCTGTAATTTCCGATAAATTTTTACTTATCAGATGAGGTTAGCCTTCAATAATGTTGTAAACCTGAAAGATTGTTGGCTTTGCCTCTATCCTCATCTCTTGCAAGATAGCCATAAGTTTAGCACCAAAGGCATCAAGCTTAGCTTGATTTTCGAAAACGTTAATCACCTGCAGGTTCTTTCTGTCGCCATAGCAAATGTGATACAATTGTCCATCTGGTACCCTTTCACCAATTTCTGTAAGTCTACGGATGACCTCATCGTATTTGGAAGATGTCGCACCATTCACCTCAACTCAAATCCTTATTTTGAATTATTTCTTTCATCTTATCAGCAAACTATTCTTCTGTGTATGGAATTAAGGTTTACAATTCAACTTGCCAGTAAAATTTTCGATAATATAATAAAAAGGTAGAAAGATGAATTGCTGGGAATTTAAGAAATGCGGTAGAGAAGCCGGCGGAGCAAAAATCAAAGAATTAGGCATTTGTCCTGCTTATCCAATTCATGGCAAAAGCTGTGCTCATATTGCTGGTACATTTTGCGGTGGAAAAGTTCAAGGGACTTTTGCTTCAAAACTTGTTAATTGTATGCAGTGCGATTTTTATAAAAGTCCTAATTACGTAATCGCAAAACGAGCTATTTAATTTATATCATTTCATCAGCAACATTTTAAGCGTTTTTGTATATTTATTTTTACTATCCATGCTTTTTGCTATTATAGAATAAAAATATATACCTGACGATAAATTTTTAAGCTGCCAAACAATATTATAATATCCGGCATCTTTCGTACCTTCATTAAATTCTTCTACTTTTTGTCCTATCGGATTATAAATAATTATATCAACTGAACTTTAATATGGTTAACATATTTAATTCTGGTCGAAGGATTAAATGGATTAGGATAGTTCCGGAAGATTTCATATTCACTATTAAAGTTCCGAACTCATTAACTCTTACACACTATTACAGTAAAAATAAATCTGAACCGCTTAGAAAGAATCCATACTTCTTGAACTTAGATTTATTTGAAGAATTTCTGAACATTCTGAAATCATTAAAAGAACAAATCGGTTCTTTAATCTTTCAGCTTGAATACCTGAAGTATTAAGAATATATAAAGATAATTTTCTTTAGACCTAAGCACGGAGTTGCTAGAGGTCCAAGCGCGTCACGAAATTATTGTTGAACGGATTGAACACGTAACCTTGAGCAAGCATCTGTCGAACCTTCTTGAAAGCTGAAAGACGTGTATAGCTGGACCCAGCGTGCAAGGGTTGATTAACAGGCATGAGCGCGAGGCGTTCGCTAGTCAGCTGATCGTTTTCCAGACCCCAGTGCAGCATCCGATTGAGCTTTGTGTTCTGTCCAGGATCGAGCGCCTTTTGCTGGATGGCATCCATCACTACATTAGCCTCAGGTGATCGATATGCAACCACTTCAATCATCACCGAGAAAGGAGAGAACTGCTGCATACCCATCAGCGTCTTTGTCGGCGGGCAGATTCGAACGGAAATGTATCCCAGCAGCGGGTTGTTGTCATGGCGCATTATCTTGGTCAGTACGTCATCAAATAGGACAGTTTGCAGGAATGTGAAAGCAGTCTCTTGCGGCAGTGCAATCTCGATTCCTCTCCCTGGAACACCTTTGGCTGGCCAGCCGACAGCCCAAACTTTGTAAGAGGTTTCCGTAGTGTCTCCATTTGTACCATTTGCGGTGCTCTGGAATGCATTCAGTAGTCCGGTTAGGAGGTCGCCTAAAAACTGCAGCCCTCGTTCAGGATGGTCGGTTTCATTAGCTGAGTTGGCGACTCCCTGGACATTGATGGTGGCGAGAGCGGATACCATTACGTCGGGATATGATGTGATGAAACTGATAAGCTTTGCTAACTGATTAGCGTCGTTGATATCATCTGAGAGGTTGACTCCCGGAACATCAGTCGCCCAGTTCAGGAAATCAAAGATGCGTCCGACAAGCCTACTGTTCTCGACGGTATTTGGAGCGCGTGAAGGAATGCCGAGTGATCTGTCGAGCGCTGTAATGAAGTCGTCTATTGCAGCCGCTGGACTGTTTGAGTCAACCGGAATTCCATCGGTTAACCGGCGGTTAACTATCCAACAATCTTGATTGATCGGATTGATTGCGAGATCACAAAACACATTTTTGTCTCCCGGTATTCCAGTCCCATTATCGACCGTATGCCGATTGAGCAAGAACTTCAAGACTCGTTTATTCGCAGCCGCATTACCTGCTCGCAGCTGAGCTTCGGTAACACCGCATTTGGTCAACAACTGAGCCCATCCGCTTTGGCTCCCAGTTTGTGAAATTGCTGTAACGATCTGCTGAATCCCGAACTGTGGTCTCACCTCGAGCACCATAGAGTAAATGACTCCCATGGTTCCCATTGACACTATAACCGCATTCAATATGTCTTGAGGCTTCAAGTCGTATTTGCTCCAACTTCCGGCAATGAAACGTTCGCTTGTAATGTCCGGATAGATTGTGTGCAGGTGCTCATAGTCGGCTATCGGAGCATCACCTTCGATCCACCACTGCTTTCCGCCTGGCCCTACAAGGTGAATCGCTCGAACGCAGTCCACAAGTAGAGAACTATTAAACTCCGCACCATGTGTTGCGGTCGCCAGTGCACCGGCTAAAGTAGCTCCCATAGATCCACCGCTAGAGATCACAGCCAGACGAGGACTTTGATGGTCGAGCAGCTGATCGAGATCCGCCATTGTTATTCCGGCTTCGACATGAAAGTACGACCGATCGGCAGGTGGATGTGCGTGAGCGGAAAGGATTGATGGGAGCTGCGCCTGCAGGCTTGATGCGAGGCCTCGTGTATCGATGAGTATGACACCACTTGCGAAAGGCAAGTTTGCACCGCTGTTTACCTGCATGGTCAGGTTTGTTTGATCGTATTGGGATGAAACCTCAAGATCGGCTTCAACGATTTCCGGCTGAAAATCTGCGGGTGAGTTAGTGACGCTGTTCAAGCCTTGAAGCACATGACTGAAATCTTCCTGTCCGAGAATACCACGCTTCTGGATTGATATCCTGTCGATTTCACTTTGAGTATGGAACGGCAAAGACGCATCAGAAAATGACCATCCGCCACCGAGCGCCTTAATTGGTTTTTTACCCGCGTGGCGAATAGCTTTGGTTATGTCTGCAACCGATCGCGGAAAGACTCGTCCGTCAGTGACATAGCCGAAGCTTTGTCCCCAGTTGCGCCAGTAAAAACCAGCTTTGCCAGTTCGACACCATTTTGATGGATCTGACCAGTTGAACTCTCTGGTCGTGCCGTGAGAATCAATTCCGTTTTCGACGTGCCAACTGTTTGGTGGCCAGAATGTGACATCGGTGCCACCACCGCCGATTTTATCGCCTATATTGATATGGCCGGTACTTATGGCGAGTCGAACGCGAGACCCACCATCAATCTTGTCGTCGATCGTAATACCGCGACAGGCGCGAAAATCTACGACGGAGTGCGCACCCCCGACGCTGCCGCCATCAATCTTGTTAAATAAATGAATGGTGCCGCCAGCTACTGCATCCACGCGGCTGTTACCGTTGATCATCCTTTCGCTGCCATCGTTACCTGCCTCGCCAATGCGGATGTTGCCAGCTGCCTTCAGAATGACATGGCTGTCGTGATCGATCTTGCCACCGATGGTAATTGAGCCTAATTTACTCGTGAACCTAACTATACTGTTATCGTCGATCTTTCCACCTAATGTTAGGTCGAACTGAGCGTTAGCCGTGACACTCGAATTGTTATCGATCTTTTTGTAGCCGGCATCAGTTCCTGCCGCTCCGATCCGAATCACTTGCGTAGCGGTAAGCTGTACATTGCAATGGTCATCGATCTTCCCGTCAATAATGATTGACCCGTCCGTGCTGGTGAGCGTTACTGTTGAGTGATCCTCGATGTTGCCGGTGATGTGGATGTCACCATCGATGATCTGGTCGACGTCTTCGTGCCCAATGCTTCCTCTAGTAAAGTTCATTACATCCTCCGATAATAGTTGCAGTCGTCGGTTGGTTTAAAACTTAAAAATTATGATAGTTGTCTCTAAATTGTCTTAATTATCTTATCCAACCGTTATTTTTTTAGAATCTTTTTAAAAAATAAAACAGCTTGCATACTTGGTTTTGAGTTGATGCGGAAATGTAGTGCTTGTCAGCAAGCCTATTTTTTAATGCAGAAAGTAGAAGATAAGTTCAACATTATTTTAGCTGAATAGTTTAAATTAGATTAAAAAATTATAACATTCAAGAAAAATCTTCAAAAGATAAAAAGATAAAAGATAAAAGAATTAGCTAATAAATTTTTATAAGTTTTTTTCTATATTTTAATTTATTTGAAATTTATCACTCTTTATCCATACATTCAAGAAATTATCCCCCTGCCTCTTGATGATTAAGAGTAATACCTTCACTCATCCCCCTGAATGAAGGTTTTTTTTAATAGAATCAGAAAAAAAATTATAATTTTATTTTCTAGAAAAGAAGATTCTTATTATATTAAAATAGTGATAATACTATACTTAAAAACATAAGTTGGATTAAAGCTAAAAATGAAGCTATAATTTTTAGTTTGTTGCTCCATTTTTGTTTTTGGAGTATAAGATCCATCCTGAAGATGATAGAAACATAAGGACAAACCATCCCACGAAATTTAGTAATGGAATATCAAAATATACCGTTCCTTTTACTAACCAAATCCAGTAACCGGGTTTCACTGCTATATGATAAATAAACAAATCCAGCATGACCGCAATAATTCCAGTTAATAATGGCACTTGCCACCAAAGTTTCCTTTGTGTAGTAATATCATATTCATGGCCTGCTAATATTCCCTCTGCCAAAAAAAGGCAACTTGCACACGAGCATGCTAATACTACGGATTGCTTCTACAACCAAATTAGTGTTTCCAAAATGAAAAAAGAGCTCATAAAATTTAGAATGCCTACTCTTGCCACGATATCTAACCACTAATAAACAAATAATATTCAGCCAAATCTCATTTTACTTATTGAAAAAAAATGGCATAGTAAATGGCATAGTAACATGATAAAATGCAACAAAAATGAAGTCAGTTTAGGTCAACCTAGGTTGGGCTTAATATTTCCTAAAATAAAAAATGCGAATTTCTACTAAATTCGCATCTTTTGAGCTGGCGGACGGATTTGAACCGCCGACCGGCTGATTACAAATCAGCTGCTCTACCAGCTGAGCTACGCCAGCAATCTCCTATTTGAGATTCAAAACTAATATTATTTTTTATCCTTTTCAAGCAGACCTCTATTCTTCCTCAGGCTTTTCATAAAAATTATTTTGCTTAGAGAATATTTTGAACTGCACCATCTTTTGTCTAATCTTCTTTATTAATTCAAAACTTAGACTTTCATATTCAAATGTTTCTCCTATATTTAGAATTTTACCTGTTTTATAGGAAATAAAACCGGCTATTGTATTGTATTCCTCCGATTCCGGAAGTTCAATATTAAATGTATCATTAAAATCATCTATGCTCATCGAACCTAAAATATTATATTTACCGTCAGGCATCTTGAGATATTCCGACGATTGTATATTTGCATCCGAAAACTCCCCTACTATCTCCTCAATTATATCCTCCATCGATATTACTCCTTCCGTACCTCCATATTCATCCGTTACTATTGCCAAACGTTCTCCCCTTTTCTGCATCTCTTTTAATATCTCAGAAATTAATTTTTTATCGGGTACAAAATAAATAGGCCCTATTAAGGCTCTTAAATCTATATCTCTATTTTCAATAAAATATTTCATTATATTTTTACTATGAAGAACCCCTAAAATATTGTCGATTGTATTTTCATAAACAGGGATTAAGGAATGCCTGCTATTCAAAATTACTTCTTTTATTTTGATTATATCTTCCGTCACTTCTATAGCTGCCATATCAGTCCTTGGAACCATCACTTCATACGCACGCAGATCATTGAACTCAAAAACATTCTCGATTATTTCTTTTTCTGTCGCATCAATTGCCCCTGTTTTCACTCCTTCGGAAATTATTATTCTAATCTCATCTTCCGATAATCTGGTTTGTGAAAAACTGGTCTTTTCATTAAAAAGAGAGAGAAATATATTGGAAATTTTTGAAATAATTCGCGTAGGATGTTTAAAAAGACTGGTTAATAATATTAAACTTTTTACACTCCACTTTGCTATGGTTTCTGCATATTTGAATCCTATTGCTTTCGGAATTAAAGCAACACAAATGAGAGTGATTAATGAGAAGATTGCCGCAGTTATTAAACATGAAATAAAAAAAACATGCGTTGTAATAAAATAAATATTCATTCCGCTCAAAACAGAATCCAGGAAATGATAAATTAAATGAAATCCAATTAGAGCGGAAAAGAAAAGTGAAAATGTAGTTATTAGCTGAATTGTTCCGAAAAAGGAGTCCGAATTTTTTTGAATTGATTCAAAATCAGCCGCAGATTTATCTTTCTTTTCTTTTAATTCTTCAATTTTATTTGCTCCGAAGGATGCAATTGAAACTTCCGCCGCTGAAAGGAAGCTGGCAATAAAAATAAAAATGATAAGAGAAATTATTTCTAAGGTAATTAAATCCATTAAAATGTGAGATTATAATCTTTTTTTTAATAAGCTAAAGCAAAATAATAATTTTATTGATGCTATTCATATTAGCGTGAATTTATTTTGTTTTTTGCCATTAAATGTAACGCGAAACTCCATTTCGCAAAAAGAGGCAATAATAATGAGTTCAGTTAAGATTTAGGTGAAATATATATAGATCTGATTGAAGTTAGCTATGAATGAAAGTAAAAGTCCTGGATAAATAGCGTATCTGGAGCGTATGTGGAGCGTATGTGAACTTTAGGTGACTACCAGATATTCAATTATTATCCACCCATACCCTGAGATTCATTCATTATTCTGTAATGCGAAACTCCGTTTCGCAAAACCTATTTATAGATAACCCTATTACCATAAAACATGTCATCCTTTTTTCGAAAATGGTGAATATATAGCCCCTTGATTATATTCACACAGCTTCTTTAATAACCTAGCTCCACTTTATCAACATTATTCTGCTGCGGAAATTTAATTTTGATTAGATAAGTTTGATCCTGCTTCTTGGCTGTCCAGCCTTTATTTAATTTCTTATTATTTAACAAAATCATTTGAGGTACAGTAGGACTTATTATCTCTGTAATATTATTATGATCCTTAAATCCCTTTAGATCAAATACCATAACTTTACTTTTCTCATCATACGTAAAATTCTGCAGTATTGAATTCGTACTCTTTAAGTACGGACTTTCAACTTTGCCTAAGGTTAATTCAATCTTATGAATTCCAGGTAATTGTTCCGGAATGACTAAAGAATAAAATTTCTTACCATTTAATTTCATGCTCTTTAAATAATCTCCTTTTCCTTTAGTAAGTACCGATAAATCTTCTCCGCCCGCAAAAAGATCATACGTACATTCTTCTGTACTTTTATTCTCATTGGAGTTATCTAAAAATGGGTTGAAGCTGATATTCCAGCTATTTTCTTCTATTCCGTATAAATGATACAAACAGTACAAATACCACCCTGCTGCCCACATAAACTGCGGTTTATCAATTTTGCCGTATACATCCGGATTGTTATAATTGCCGTTTCTTACTTCATACATTGCCGGCTGACCATTCGGACCATTAAGTATCCCGTTGATAGTCATTACTTTTTTTATGAAATCAAGGGCTTCTTTTTTCTCCCCCTTTTTCATTAGATCCAACGCATACCAGGCATTTCCATGAGACCAGATCCCTCCATTCAAGTAGAGGAACTTATCTCCTGCTTCATTGCCATGGAAATTCAAATAATCGATAAGCTTTTTAAAGTCCATAGGGAATACTGTATAAATTCCAAGTTTCGGATCCAGTAATTTTTGTTTTGCAGTATTAGTCAGCTCCAGACTTCTTTTATTATTCAGCAGATTAAAATTTGGCGCAAGCAGCGACCCGATGTAATAATGGGGATCGAGTTTACCGGGTTCATAATAATTCATAAGGTAATTATAATCATCTTTCCATAGATCTGCGTTTAAATGCTTTTCCATTTCATCAGCCATATCCTCATAGCTTTTAAGCTTATCCTGATTTGCATTCAATACGACAGACATATAAATATAGTCTCTGATTGCTTTTACAGCTAAGATTGTCATATAAGCCCTTGGACCGTAGAGATGCCCAATATCCCACCAATCTGGCCTGTAAGCCCACATTATATTTTCTTTTTTGTTTATTAAAGTCTGTTGCATGCATTTTGTTATATACGGATAAATTTTTCTGATAAGCGAACTATCTGATGAATGTTTGAGATAACTCGATGAGGTAATAATAAACCAGAAGTTATTCCAGTTGTCCGGATCAGCATATTCCGTAACAAAGGCAGTGTCTTTCCAATAATAAGCATGAGGTATGATATTATTTTCATCAGCATGACTGACTATAAATTCCAGATCCTGCTTTACTCTGGGCAAATCAAAATTTACTGTTGCAAGATCTGTCAATAAAACATCATGAGTAAAATAGAAATTATATTCTGCAGGGCATGGCATCGGTTCGATTTTTCCATCTATATAATGCTGATTAACAGCAAGTATACCTTTTGCCCATTTAAATGAATGATCTATTGCGTTATCGCCGGTTTTGAATTTAGTTTTATTGATTTCATCATTAGCATATTTCTCATAAGCCTCTGCTTCAAGCTTATAGTTTTTCAAAAGATAATCAACAATTTCCTTACCTTCGTTTTGTCTGCATGAACCAATTATTTGAACAATCTGCATCTTCTCTCCCGGTTCCAGTCTTTTTTTATATAGATAACGAACCGCGGGAATATCTTGATTATCTTCAGATATTAAATTGTCCCTTAAATCCTGACCGGCACCTTTCCACCAGTCATTTTTCATTACCGGAATTGAATCCAGAATACTTTTCCCGCTGAATGTCACCGGCTTTTCTTCAGCGTTTGAAGCAAAAATTTGTGCTTTCATCGTTTCAGGATCATTATAATTAGTAAAAATTGCATCCCCCTTTTCAGAATACTCTGTCCATGCCCTGTCTTTAATTTTATATGAGTGGCTTGTTTTTAACGACGTTTCCAGATCTGTAAAGAATTGAAAAGTATCCGGCTTATTGCCCGTATTTTCAATCAGGTAAGTAATAATCATTGCCGGTTTACTATTTGAGAACTCATATTTAATAACTATAGAAGCATCATTTTCCTTTCTCTTAAAAACAACTTTATATGGGGTCAGCTCAAACTGAAAATGCTTCAAGTTCAGCCAATCGAACGGAGCATCGCCGATCTTTAATCCTAATGCTTCAACAAATGAAGAATCCCGTTTCCAGTAATCGTTGCTTAAATCGATACTATTTGCAGCCGGATAATAAAAGCTGATCCTCTGAAGTACAGGTGAATTATGGTGAAGTTCAATCCCTACGTAGTGATTACCAACTTCCACCTGAGCATCGCCATTGTAATGCACTGCTAAAGAATCCTCTTCCAGCGGAAAAGAGTAGATTGTTGATGTGAATATGAATAATAGTATTAGTGATGTGAAGATAGTATGTTTCATATTAAGTATTGATTCAGACAAAAATAATCTATCTCCTTTTTCTGTTTCAAACCTGTTCTTTTCATTCCGGTATATATCTTCTCATCCGGAAGGATTATGAAACCATTATCTTTGAAAGTAAAATCCGGGTTCTGCAGGTAAACAAAAAAAGCCGGTTTATTCGATGTAATCTCTGCCGCATAATAATCTTTTTTATTTCTGAGCTTAATATTTATTTTGGCATCGGGAAGCTTTAAGTGCTTCCATTCTTTTTCCGAATAAAAATTTCTCTGCAGCAGTTCTCCATCTTCACTGTAAAGCGAAGAAAGGATAATACCTTCACCTTTTTTTATAAAATCAGGGATAGCCAGAGAGATAACCTCTTTCTTACTATATTCTTTTAAGGTTAACTTTTTATTTGTAATAAATTCCACTTTTCCTTTCGGCAGATAAATATTATGCAGCTCTATCCAGCCGGAAAACTCTTCTCTGTCATTATTGAATATTGCGACTTCAAGACTTTCATTATTTTTGTTAAGAAAAACCACCTGGTTTTGGAAAGTCTTTTTTACAATATAATAAGAAAGTTTAGGTGAAATATTTGAGTCGATTAGAGACCAGCTTGTTACGGGCCATGTATCATTCAACTGCCAGATTATGCTCCCGTTTGTGTGGGGTTGACTATAACGCCAATGTTCAAGACACTGTTTTAAAGCCAGAGCCTGATTAAGCTGGGTCAGATAAATAAAATCTTTCCATTCTGTTTTTATAGGTAGATGAGAGTATAGGAATTTAATTAACCTTTCATTCCCTTCTATTTGTTTATTGTGGAATTCAAATGAATAGCTCTGAATATTCCTTTCATTTTCGGGAATCACTTCTTCAATAGTGTTCTGATTCGCCGGAGATTGGAACCCGAACTCCGTAACAAATAAACTCCTGTCATTTTTAACAAGGTTATAATCCTTCCACCAGCTCCATAGCTCCCATTGATGTCTATTGCCGCTATTTTCAGAATCAGGATCTTCATCGTTACCGAAAGGAGAAGACTGCCAATATGCCCGGTTTGGATCAATTTCGTTCACTACATTAGGAATTAATTCATGAAATATTTTATAGCCGGGCATTTCTGTATAAGATCTGTTATACTGCCTGTACCATATCCATTCATTTTCGTTATTGCCGCACCATATTGCTATAGAGGGATGGTACTGCAGGCGGTATACATTATAGTTTATTTCTTCTTCTACATTTTTAAGAAATTCTTCATATTCAGGATATGGAGCGCAAGCGAACATAAAATCCTGCCAAACAAGCAGTCCATATTCATCGCATATTTCATAAAATCGGTCATCTTCATATATCCCGCCTCCCCAGTCACGGATAATATTCATATTAGCTTCCTTAGCCAGCGATAGGAGCGAACGGTATTTATCCTCACTTACTTCCGGTAAAAAACAGCCTCCGGGTATCCAGTTTGCCCCTCTTAAAAAAATAGGGAAATTATTTACTGAAAACTTAAATGCAGGTTTACCGTTATCGGATAAAATCAATTTAATTGTTCTTATACCTATTTTCTTTGTGATTACATCAATTACTTTTTCACCTTCTACTAATTTTATAGAAAGTTCATACATGTTTTGTTTACCCAGTCCATTAGGCCACCATAATTCCGGATTATTAATCTCAAACTGATTTTTAAAGTTCTTGGTATTATTCCCGGACATTTCAAATTCAAAAGTCTGGGTATCATTCTTTAATTCAATTTTAATTCTTTGTGCCTGGTTCAAAGTTTGATTAGTATTTACCTTAATTTCAATATTTGCTTTTCTGTTCTCAATAAATAAAGTACTAAAAGTAAAATTTTCGAGGAAGTTGTTCTCCCTTTGAATTAAATATACCGGCCGCCATAGACCTATAACAGCAAATTTGGGTCCCCAATCCCAGCCAAACGAATATTGTGCTTTCCTAATAAATACTCTTTCCGAATTTAATGCAGCGGACAAGCCTCCGTACCTGCTTTCCAATTCCTTTGCGTAATTAATCGGGGAAGTGAAAACCAATTCAAGTTTGTTCCTTTTCTTTTTTAACAATGCTGAAATTTCATATTCATATTTTAGGAACATATTATTCACTGTGCCTAATTCTTTTCCGTTCAAAATTATTGAGGCAGCGGTATCAATCCCTTCAAAAACCAGGTAAATAGCTTTATCTTTATCAAAATCTTTAGGAGAATTAAAAATTGTTGTATATCTCCAATCACTTTCTCCGATCCATTGAAGTTTTAATTCATTATCAGAGTAAAACGGGTCCGGTATCAAATTTAATCTCAACAAATCTGTTAAAACTGTACCGGGAACTTTAGCATCCAGCCATTCATTGACTTTTATTTTCTTCAAAAATGATTTTTCAAGTGAGGAATTTTTTTCGTTAATTCTGAATTTCCATCCTTCGTCTAGTAAAAATTTCTTATTCATTGTTTTTAAGGATTTAATTTTAAATTTGTTAAAAGTTCATTAAGATTTACTTTTGCAAAGCTGCATGCATAATCAGACATAGCATATGGAATTATAAGTTCGCCGTTATTTACAATCCCTCCGCAGCTGTAAACCACGTTAGGTACGTATCCCTCACGTTCATTTTTATCCGGGCTGAGTAAAGGTTTAGTCAAACTTCCCGTTAATTTGGAAGGATCTACCTTATCTAAGAGATAAGCACTTATTGTGTATTTTCTCATAGCCCCGACACTGTGGCTTATCACCAGCCAGCCGTCTTCAGTTTCAATAGGTGAGCCGCAGTTGCCAAGCTGTACAAATTCATGCGGATGTTTTGGTTCAACAATCAGTTCCTTTTTATCCCAGGTATAAAGATTTTCGGAATACATTAAATAAATATTTTCATTATCCTGCCGGCTTAACATAACATATTTTCCGTCTATTTTTTTAGGAAAAAGCGCCATACCTTTATTCTTAACTTCAGTACCGTTCAAAGAATTCACCTTAAAGTGGAGAAAATCTTTAGTCTCAAGAATTTGAGGGTGAATCGCTTTGCCGTCATATGCCGTATAAGTAGCATAATAGCTTCGCGAACCGGTTACATCAATAAATTCTACAAAACGAGCGTCCTCAATTCCGTTAACTTCAAATGGAGAATGAGGAAATATTATTCTTTCCTGTAAAGGTACCTCTCTTGAATATTCTATTTCATAAATTAAATTATCATCTGTGCTAAAATAATCATTTATTTTTTGAGGGTTTGTAATATATTTCAATCTTTCATCTAATTCTATTATATTTTTTTCAGAAATAATACCTGATGTAAAGACAATAGAGGAAATATGTCCTTCACCGGTTGCTCTAAGGCTTAATATAAATCTCTTTTCTTTTCCGGATAAATTGGTTTGATCAGGATGCAGAACAATTGACGGATTGAATAAAGCGGCTGATTCCGGCGAATATTCCATCGTAAAATAAGAACCAATTAATAATTTCTGATTCTGATTTACTTGGGTATTTTTATCAACAAAATGTTTTAATTGTTCATACCTGTTCAGATAGAACTCATCCAGATTCCTATGACGATTGCTAAATTCCTCCATTATAATTTCCAATTCATTTTCCAATTCATCTTTAGAAAGTGAAAGAATTCTGTTTATAATTTTCTTAATTCGTAGTTCGTCTCCGGGACTGAAAGGCCTTAGAAGAACTCTGTTTTTATCAGAGTAAATTATAGTTTTAGTTCTTTTTACTTTCATTGGTAAGTTTATTTTAACAAAATTAATTTCTTGCTTTCTGTAAATAGACCTGCCTGCAATTTATAGAAATATATACCGCTTGTTACTATTTGATCATTGTCGTTTTTCCCGTCCCATTTGATGGAATAATAGCCCGGATTTTCAGCTCTATTAACAAGAGTTCTAATTAACTTTCCTAAGATATTATAAATTCTTAATATCACAGTTCCGGTTTTATTAGTCTGATAATTAATTGTGGTGCTGAGGTTAAACGGATTCGGATAATTTTGAAATAAGAAATTATTTGAAGGTATTGTGCTTTTTTCATCATTTATAATTGAAGAAGGATTTCCAAAAAGATTTTCTATTTCATCTCTTGATAAAGCATAATCATATATCCTGATATCATCTAATGTCCCGTTAAAATTATAATTGCTATTACCTGGGAGCACCTGTCCTATCATTAAATCAATGGTGGTCTGCAGCATTAAACCGGAAAATTCTGTAAAAGCATCCAGCTTCCCATTTAAATAAATTTCCATATCCGAACCATTATATGTTACGGCGACATTGTATATCATACCTGCTGAAAGCTCAGACTCAGAATCCAGGTCTTTAGTGCCGCTGCCGGTCTTTATTGTCCACCTGATCTTTTTATTTGTAATGGAAACTTTCCAGCGGTTCTCCCAGTTGCCGTGGGAAATGGGGTACTCTTCCCTATCATAAAATGCTTTTATATTAATCCAGAAATCAACTGTTATGCTTTTTTGAAAATTTAAAGCAGGACTGTTTGTTACTTCTATATAATCATTTATTCCGTCAAAAGAATATGCACTATTAGGAGTGCCGTTTCTGTCCGGTACAAGTTGCACCTGGGAAACGGTTCCATTATTCTGGTTGCCGCTTTCATCATTCGCATTCCCGTTGAACGGATAATAAGCGATAAGATTACCGCTCTGGTTTTTTAGAGAATCCCGGACTTCAATCGTTATGCTGTCTTCTCCAATTCCCCCTTTACCGTCATCTACCTTACAGAATAATTTATAATTTCCTTCACTACCGGGGGAAATCCATTTGACTTCATTCCCGCTGCCGCTAAAACTACCTGCATATGCACTCCACGAATATGATAATTCATCACCGTCTGGATCCGAAGCAATACATTTTATATCAGAGGATTCGCTCAAATAAAGTTTTCGCGGATTCGCTATTACTCCATTTATTTGAGGTAAAGAATTAATGGATTTTACGACTTCAATATTGATACTGTCTACTCTTTCCAAACCTTTCCCGTCACTAACTCTGCAGTTAATAGTATAAATTCCCGCTGTATCAGGTGCTGTCCAATTAATGACCGGACCATTCCCTTTAATTATTCCTTTATTAGCAAACCAGGTATAATTCAAAAGGTTATCGTTCCTATCAGTCGCAGTGCAATAGATCTTTGTGCTGTCATTGAACTGAAGAAGGTTCTTTTTTGCTGATAAAGATTTAATTCTAGGGGGATAGTTGTCTATTGTTTTCCCTGAATGGTAATCAATTGGAATCCCGTTGACCAATGTAGTATTTAAATCATATGTAATATCTCCGCCTGAAGGAACAAGTACAATTAAAACGGCAGAATTTGCAGGAATATTAATATTTGTTTGTCCGCTTACACCATTCACCAAAAAAGTATTGGTAACAGCATCATAAAGGTCTTTGTTCTCATTTCCCGCATCAACTATAACCGTTTTGTCCTGATCATATGGATTAAAATATAAATAAGAGGGATAAGCCTGACTATGAAAATAATCGGTTTTAAGCAGATCGAGCCTTAAAATTTTATCGATATTTGTGGTATCAATTATTCCTCCCAAAATTCCAACATGAGATGAACTGTAAAGAGTTAAGTTTGTTTTCCCCCATCCTCCGCTTATTGCATCTCCGGTGGCGTAAGGACTTATCGAACCGGTCTCTTTTCTCAATGCTTCATGAGCGATATAAGAATTAGGATCATACTGATGAGCCCACTCTTCACTGTCCTGATGATTATCAGGAAGATAATCCGGATAGAATAATCTTGCAGCATTTGCGGCGTTTAAAACCCACTTCCCTATAGCTCTTGCAAAACGTTCGTCATATCTAACTAATGGGACCAATGCTCCTATTTGCTCAAAAACATTCATACTAAAAGCATAATCATTACTCGAATTTTCACCGATTAAGCCGCTGACATCATATCCTCCCCAATTCCCTATGATTGCACCCCAGCTTCTTAACGGTCCTACATCGAAGCACCAGTTTAACATTTTCTCAATATTATAATTAGTTCCTAGTTCGGCATTCATTCTAGCTGCAGTGTAAACGCCGTAAGGAAGCTGGAGTTCATAGGAAGGATTGGAAGATTGATTATTTAAAAACTCCATACTTTGTTCTGCGCCTATTCGATATTTTTCATTTCCGGTTTTTTTATATGTATTATACAATATCCAGGCTATAGCACCTGCAGCCTCCGGCTCCTTAACCCCGTCATCATTAGGTTTCATATTGATAAGATCGAAGGCTCTGTGGTTCATATTTGGCAGGTTCCATGGAGTATCATTTCCTCCCATTGCCTTTACAGCCTGAAGCCATCTATCTGCTGCTTCAACAAATTGATTGTTAAAATCACCGGTTCCGGGATATAAACTATAAAGCTGATAGAAAAAAACATTCGGCATGGTTTCATACCACCAGTCATCCCCTGTAGAAGCATCCGGATGATTTAGATAAACATTTTCTCCGTTATTTTTATTAAACCATTCTTCAGCCATTAGAACAAAGTTATTCCCGTCCTGGTTTGATTTGTCTATTCCTACAAGACTTGCTCCAATTAATGCCGGAAGGCAATTAATAGCTTCCGCAGAACCGGGAGCTGTTGTCCCTACTACAGTATGCAAACCAAAGCTGCTATGTCCGGGATAGTTAATAGTATTATTGTTTGTCCATATTAAAGGAAGATATTGTCCTGTAAGATTAAAATTAAATACAAGAGAATCATAGCCCTTTGCGGTTTTTTCCCAGTCCCGCATTTCATAAGGAGAAGGTGTATTCTTCATTTGTTCGATTATGCCGATATCTATCTGCTGGGAATAAGCTGCTTCTATTAAAATAAAAAAGAAAAATAAAATAATTCTTAATATTGATTTCATAAATATTTTATGAATCCTCTATGAGGATTTTATATCAATTGATTTTAATACGATGGACACAAATGTCTATCCTACTTTTTGATCACTCTGTCCGATTCTTGCGCATTGGCGTCTAATTCTATGTTTTATTGCTATAATCAATACTTTTTTCTTCACTCCGGAGGAGTGAAATATTTGTAGAATTATATTAAACCGGGGCATCGCACTCCGTTAGGAGTGCTATATTCTTTATTCTTACGAAATATCCAGTATTCAAAAGATGACATCTTTACTTTTTAAAAATAAGGCTTTATCCTTACTTACATTTTAATAATAAATTGAACTTCATTTTTCTTTTAAAGATGTCATCTTTACACTGCATAACTCTGATTATTTATTAATCCTCTTTCTGTAAAAATCCAATAGCATTTCTTTCGAAACCGGATTTTCTTCCAGTGCTTCTATGGAAAGCAAAGCTTCGATTGTAGATTCTGCACCGGAGTTCTTATTTATAGTTGTACTATCCTTTATACCATCAAAACAACGGCCTGTTTTAGGATCATACATTTGGACTCCTGCCACATTATGTCCGAACAACCATCCGGCAATACTCACCCCCGTTTCCAGATATTTTTTATCCTCCGTAACCTGAAATGCTCTAATGCAAGCAAATACATCAGGACGAATACCATATGCTATTTGCGAAAACTTTTCTACATCCGTTAATTTGTTCTCTCCGTTTTCCGCTTCCACTTTGAAAGCCGTTAAATAATTTTCTTTTAATAAATACGGGTAAAAATACTTTACTTCTTTTATTGCACCTGAAATAAAATCATTTCGTTTTAGAATTTCCCCCGCATATAATAAGGAAGCCGCTTGACTGTTCCCCCAGGCATGCCATGTATTCTGCCAGCTTAAAAATGCTGAATAAGGAACTGCGGAAGAATCCCCTTTCTGCATCTGCAATATCCCCTCTCCTAAAAGATTTATACGTCTTAATACCCCGGGTTCTTTCTTTATCTGGTAATAATCAGTTAGCCCTTCAAGTAAAATTGCCGACTGATCTGCAGCAGTTCCGTATGGAAGCCATTCGGGGAATTTTAGTCCTCCATAGCTAACATATTTCTTTGAATTATCTTCCATCCAGCCATCCGTCCACTGCACTTACAGCCTTATCTAATGATGTTTCTATTTTTCGGGATAGACCTGCATCTATTATCCTTAAAAAAAGTATATGCTTTTGATAAAGTTAAAATTGCTCTCCATGACCACCAGTTTGGCTCAGCAACACTCGTCTTGAATGTTTTATTGATTGAATGATCTGGCCAGATAAAATTATAATAAAACCCGTTTTCCGCCTGCATATATAAAAGAAAGTTTACAAGGTGTTCAGCTTTATTTAAGGAACCCGTATCTGAAGTTGAACTATAATAATTCATATAAAATATTGCTGCACGTGCTGCATCATCAACACATGCAATCCCCTCATCATCATCTCCAATCCATTTATAATCGGGATAGTTGCTGTAGATATGTATAATCCCCATCTTGTTGCCTGCAATGTTTATTTGCTCATATAAAAAATCCAGGTGAGATGTATTGATCAGAGTATTGCGCGGAGATTTATCTTCCGCACATGAACAATTAAAAAAGAAGATAAGAAATAGAAGTACGCAGTTTCTGATTAAAGGATATAATTTTAGTTTCAATAATTGATTTCCTATTTACAAACAGATAAAAGATAATCGATTGTTGTAGTAGCTAAACAGATATTACTGTCTGCACCGGAGTAATAAATCTTCACATCATTGTTTTCAATTATCCAGCCGTTGCTGAAAACAACATTTCCCACGTCGCCGGTTCTTTCATAATCAAATTCGGGAGCGAGAATCGGCTCCCTCCCTTTTCCTATAACTACCCATGGTTTTTCAATATCCAGAAGCATTACACCGAGTTTGTATATCGAACTGATTCCAAAACCTCTTACACCATGATACAAAACCAGCCACCCCTCTTTTGTTCTATGCGGCGGAGTAGATATCCCAATCTTATCACTTTCCCAGGATCCTGCCGATGGTTCCGAAATGATTTCATGATTCCCCCAGTGAATCAAATCCGGGCTCCTGCTTATCCACATATCCCTTCTTCCCTCAGCAGAGGGTCTGTCAATTTTCCAGTAATATTCATTTATTTTTTCCGGGAATAATGCACAATCTTTATTTGAAGGTTCACTTATCGGACGCAGCATTTTATAATTTTTGAAATCTTCCGTTTCCGCTATTATAACTAAAGGCATATATTTGGAATAACCAGTGTATGTCAAATAATATTTCCCGTTTATTCTTGTAATCCTTGCATCTTCAATCCCCCATTCAACATATTTATAATAATCTTTATGATCTTCAGGTGTTAAGCACGGCTTATTGTCCACCTTAAAAGAGATCCCGTCATTGCTGGTTGCTAAAACAAACGAGGATCTTCCGGAAGGCATTTCGACTCTGCATAATAAAAGATATTGACTATCTATTTTTACAGCTCCGGGATTAAATATACTGTTTACTTTAAAAGGCACATCTTCTTTTACCAAAATCGGATTGTTCTTGTATCTGTGTATTCCCATTTTTTTCTCTGGATTTTTAATTTATGAATATTTACTCTTTCAAACCTGTGGATGCCATACTTTGTATAAAATATTTCTGGAAGAAAGCATATGCAACAATGACGGGGATTGCCAGTAAAGTGGCGGCAGCCAGCTTAACTCCTAGCTGCGATTCCGCTCTCCCCCCTACCGCAAATAATGTAACTAACTGCGGCAATGTCATTAATTTGTCATCTCGAATTACAATTATGGGCCAAAGTACTTCATTCCAGGAAGTCATAAAAGTTATAATTCCCACTGTTATAATAGCAGGTAACGCATTTGGCCATAAAATCCTAAACAATATTGTAAACTCATTACATCCGTCAATTCTTGCAGCATCTATAAGATCTTTGGGAATGGTCTTAAAATATTGATTAAACATTATTATTGATAATCCGCTTAAAAAATATGGGACAATCAGTGCATAATACGAATCAACCCAATTAAATTTTACCATTAATATATATTGCGGGATTAATGTAATCTGGAACGGTAGTGTCATTGTGAAGATTATTATGTAGAAAAGAAGATTCTTTCCCTTAAATTCAAGGTGTGATAATGCATAACCTACCATTGAACCAAATGTAATTACACCTAATGTTATTGTGAGTGAGACGAATAAAGAGTTAAACAAAGACCTCGCTATAGGTATCTTACTAAAAACCTGTGAATAGCTGTTTAGAGATACCGATTCAGGCAAAAAAGTTAAACTTCCGATAGAAGTCTGCGGTGCAACCGATGCCGCTAGCATCCACCAGAATGGATATATAAAAACAATCGCACCTATTATTAAAATTATATATGTAAAAAACTTTTTCAATAAATTGTTAATTGTCAATTGTTAATTGTTAATTGCCTTACCTGGTTTCTTTTTCAATATATCTTCTTTGAATAAAAATCACCAATAAAATTATCCCGGCGAAGAAAAATCCTAATGTTGACGCGTATCCCATATGGTAATAAAAGAAACCTTGTTTATATATATAAAGGACTGCAGATAAAGTACTATTCAATGGGCCGCCGCCTGTCATAACATAAGGCTCAATAAATAAAGAAAAACCCCCGATTGTTGATAAAATTATCACCATAAACATAGTTGGATTTATCATCGGCAGGGTTATAAATCTAAACTTCTGCCAGCCTGATGCTCCTTCAATGTCTGCTGATTCATATAAATATTCAGGTACTGTCTGCAGCCCCGCTAAAAATAAGACTATATACAAACCTACATTTTTCCAGGTCGCCATTATAGCAATAGAAGGCATGGCTACTTTAGGATCAGTTAGCCATCCTATTTTATCAAACCCAATACTTATAAGCATTCTATTCAATAAACCGCTTTCATAGCCATAAAGCTGCTGCCATAAAATTGCAACAACAACTCCCGATACTACTACAGGAAGAAAATATGCTGCCCTGAAGAAACCTATAAATCTTAATTTTTTACTCAACAAAACAGCAAAAAAAAGTGCGATGATAATTTGAAGTGGAATATGGATAATCAGGAATATTAATGTGTTTAATATAGATTGTAAAAATAAATGATCATGAATCAATCTGTAAAAATTCTGGCCTCCCACAAATTCCATTGGTGCAATAATATTCCATTTATTGAACATAAGAAAAAAAGAAAATAAAACCGGGAACGAAATAAACACCAGGAAATGAATTACATACGGCGCTATAAATAAATATGGTATTACTTTTTTATTCATTTTTTTCAATTATTGCTGAAGCAAAATCAAATTCACATTTTCGGCAGCATCTTTCACTGCCTCTTTAGGCGATTTTTTCCCATAAACAACACACTCCTCAAACTGCTGCGAAATTGCATCCAATACTTCTTTCAATACCGGGCTATTATCCGGTCCTTTTACATATTTTGCCTGGACTGCAAAAGGACGCATTTGAGGATTATCATTAAAATAATCCGAGAATTCTTTATCTGTAGTTAAATCTTTTCGTCTGGGAATTTGATTTGTCATTTTCAATAATTCAAAATCTCCTTCTTTACTGATCAACGTTTTAAGAAACTCCCATGCAAGGATCTTATTCTTGCAAGTATTAAATATTACTATGTTTTTTGTGTCTCCATATGTATATATATTCCCTCTATGATCATCCGGAACGGGAAGAGTTGAATAACTATATTCAAACCCTTTCGGCTTAAATTTATTTGCATGAACAATTTCCCATGGACCTGTAAATCTAGTTGCTATATCGCTTGCTAAAAATGGGTCCTGCCTTGCTGAGAGCCTCTCCCTCGGAAAATAGTTATTATCGAATAAAGTCTTTAAAAAACTAAATGTTTCCACTGCATATTTGTTATTGAAAACCGCCTTATTATTTTCAATTAAATGTCCTCCGTTTGAAGCAGCAAGGTAAAGTGGATAAAAATCAAACAGTCTCTGCCACCATGTTACCTCTACTTCTATATACCCTATCCATTTATTTACGTAGCCATTTTGAATATTCTTATTTTTTATCTTTTCAGCGGCAGACAGATATCCTGAATAATTAGCGGGAGGACCTTTATATCCGATATTCTGAAACAATTTTTGATTGTAGATCATCATTATTGGATTAATTTTCCATGGTATCTGGTATATATGCCCATCCGTAGATGTCACTTCTTTAACTACATCACTATCACATCTTTCATAGATAAATGGGAAGAAACCGGGTAAAGTATCTAGCGGAACAAGCTTTCCGGCTTTTGCATAAAGTTCCACATCTCCCTGCCACATATTCGAATAAATATCAGGAGTTGTTTCACCTACCACTGCCGCTAATATTACTTCTTCGCTTGATTGCCCTTCAGGTACCGGTTGAAATTTGACCCTTTGTTTCGGGTTTTTTGTGTTCCAGTTATCCAGAATTTTTTTAGCAAAATTTATCTCATCCGTATTATTACTTGACCAGTAAATAATTCCATTTTCCCTGCTCTCTCCATTGCCGCCGCAGGAGATTATGATGAATGCGATTAATGATAAAACTATATACTTGATTTTACTCATTGCCAATTTTGCCAGAGCATATCAATGGACGGATAAGCTGGATGTGGAAATATCCCTCCTTTTTTCACTATATATAGATCAATTGTTTTAGGATCATTCTTATCTGTAACATAAATTTTACTTAAAAGCTTTTCATTAATTTCTATTTTGTATTTTTGTTTTAAGGCTAGAACTTCGTGCAGAATTTTTTTTGTTATTTCCATATCCTTCTTTTCGTCAGGCTTGGGAAGAGAATTAGCTTTATTTTCAATATTATTTAATTTAATTGAATTAATTATTTTATCTCTCATTACGGCGTAAATAATTTTATCCTTCCACCATTTCAGCTGCTGTTTTACATTATCTTTGTTTTGATACTCTCTTGAATAAGCGCGTTTCATCAGCAAATTATCCCTTACCATCTGCCATATATTGCTTTCTATCGAAGCAGAGAATTTATTAAAATCATCTTTATTCAGCTTAATAAATTGACTTCTCATCCTGTACCAATTTATAAAATCATTAATATTCAGGATAGTATCTTTAAGTGTAACAAGGGCTAACTTTCCGTAATTATTATCTCTAATATCTAATTTATTAATTTGTTCCCGAAGCTTTTCTCCTAATTTCCATGTGTCATACTTTTCTTTAGGTAGTTCATATCCTCCTAAATAAGATCTAAGTACTGCAAAACCGTTCCCCTTAATAACGGGCTTTTCTGCTTTTAATAAATTATCGACATAAATGTCAGACTCATGATCCATTTTCCCTTTTTTAATAACTTCCTCAGCATCGGCTTTTTCTTCTTCCGCTTCGCTTTGAGTTGCTATCATATTCTTCCAGATATCATCTAGTTTTAATATATACCACCCGTCATTTACTTTTATAGGTTTGGAAATTTCTCCAGCTTTCATACTGTCAACAATGCTGAACATCTCAGGATTTCTTGTTTTCAATTTAAACCTGTCAATATCCATTGACCGTTGGTCTGCAAAAACAGAATCGTTTAACTGAAGGTTAAATAAAGAATCAAACGAAACACTTCTCTTTAATCCGGATTCGTAATTTAAAAGGATATTTTCATCGGGTGTATAAAGCCACCTTATTTTATAATTAATCTGTTTTTCTTCGAATGCTTTATCCAGTTCTGATTTTTTAACTTTTATATTATTCAAAATATCATCCTTAAACATTTCCTCAGTTGACAGATCACCTTTAATTGCAGCTAGCATTTCTTTAACTTGAGTCGAATCTTCAATCCCCTGCATGTATCCTTTAAGAGCTATTAATTTTTCATTAATCATATAATCCAAAAAATGCTTCTTTGAATTATTTATTCTTTTAGGAAAGGCAGGTCCGAATTCATAATTCGTAAGAAATTCTCTAACGGTTATCTTTTTATCCCCTACTTGTGCAAGTATTTCATTCCCCAATTTGCTATTAATTGCAGTTTTCAAATCAATTAAAACCGAATCTTTATTATCTTTCGCAATTACCAAAGCTGGAAATAATAAAAACCCTGTTAAAAACAGAAATAGAATTCGAATAATAATCTCACCTATATTTTTATAAATATTTCTCATACCTTGCTCTTGCTCTTGAACTTGCTCTCTAAAACTTAATCCCCACCGAAAAAGAATGAACCGCATTCAATCTGCCGAAATCTCTATACGCATAATCAAACCTGAAAAGATTATTAGAAAAAAGTAATTTTGAATTTATACCCACTCCTAGAGTCAATCCTCCCTCTTTATCAACCAGGAATAATGACTGATATCCTCCTCTAAGGAATAAGAATTCCTTAAAAGAAAATTCTGCTCCCGTATTAACACTTTCATAATTATCATTCGGATGCAGCGCGTCTATAGCCACAGTTAGTCTGTAATCATCGGTCTTTATGGCATTAGTGGATATACCAATTCGAAAAATTAAAGGGAGATCCCATGAGTCGAGATCGATAACATATGGAATTCTATCGTTCGAACCCTGCTGGGATGGGGCTACACTCTCAAAAGTTCTGGTATCACGTCCCGAAAGCTGCATTTTACTTCCGAAATTTGAAATGGAAGCTCCTATAGTTAATCCTCCGATTAAATCCGTTCTAAATATTGTCCCTGCATCAATTGCAAATGCATTGCTCGACATATGCCAGATTGATTCCTGGATATATTTAGCTGTAAACCCGATTGAAAACCTTTCTGTTAAACTTCGTGCATAAGAAATGCCGACAGCAATATCTGAGGCACTGTAATATTCCCCTGTCCCATCCGGCATTTCAACTGTTCTTACCTTTTCATCTCCCATTGATAAAGATGTAAAACTAAAGCCGATATTTCCTATTTCTCCGAGCGGAATTACTAGAGCAGCATAATCCAGGCTGGTTGATGCAAGCCAGTTTATGTGCACAACGGAGACTTCATTTTGAAGGAAGCCAGCAATACCCGCTGAATTCCAGTATAAAGCTGTTGCATCATTTGCCAGGCTTACAAATGCTCCTCCCATTCCGTTGGAAGGTCCGACTCCAATTTCCAAAAAGGTACCTGAAGTAGTTCCTACTTTGGATACATTCTTACTCCCAGCCTGTGGAAATAAAAAGTCTGTTTTAAAGAAGTATAAAATTAAAAATAATAGTAAAAATTTCTTTTTCATAAATACCTCTTAAGATTGATCACTCTTGGGAAAGAAGGTAAATCCTATTTAATGACTGCAAATTTGCCTATCTTTTCTCCTTCAGGTGCTTCAACATGAAATATATATACTCCAAATGCTATGTCCATTCCGTCTTTTGAAACTAAATTCCATGGTTCCTGCCCGTTGGCTAAATTGCTTTCATGATTAATTGTCTGAACTAAATTACCGCTTATAGTATAGATCCTTATTGTGCAGGTTGGAGGAAGATGTATGAAATAAACTCTTCTCTCCCCTCTCCCTACATCTGTCGTTCTTGGTTCCCATGATGCGGCACCTGCATACGGATTCGGCACTACAGCTATATCATTCATATCGGTCACTACTTTGCTTTTATCAAAGTATGGAGATTTAGTAGTAAACTGGTAATATTCACCCGTTCTAAATGGTTTGGTTGTTATAACTTTAAATATATCTCCCGGCTGAGGAGCAATTTGATTGGAAGGAGCAATACTAGTATCCTTGAATAATGAAACCGACCACCCTACATGCAGGTTTGAAAAGTTTGTTGCTCTTTTATTAATTGAATCACCGCATACTACAAATATTGCATCTCCTGCTGTAAACATATTATCATTGTCATTATCCCTAAAGATAAACTGAAAATGATCAATGCCGTCGGTTACATCCTTCACAATTATATTAGATGGAATTGGCTGCGAAAAACTTGAAGAGGGATAAGAACTATCCCCCTGGCCTGCTTCAGTCAACTGTATTTCAAAATCCGAAGGTAGATATACTCTTTTACTTTGATAAGCCGGTGCATATCGATCATCAAAACCAATGGGAACCATATAATTGCTGTTCCCCTTTATCCAGCCTGTCTGAGCCGTTAAAATTGTAACTGAAGTATCGTTTACCATATTAATTGAAAAGCCGTCAAAAACAGGAGTCTGGTATTCATTACCGTCAATTCTGGTTAAGTGAATCAGGGTATCTCCGTTTGAGAAGTTTATCATTCTGAGTAAAGGGTGAGGATTATTATGATAAATTGTATTATCTACAAATTCAACTCTATAAGTATTTTGATCTTTTACTGAATCGGGATTAAGAATATCAATTTTGGCATATCCTGTTCCCGGTCCAGCCGAATCAAAGTTTACTACATTTGGCGGCACATATCCAGCCGCCGGAGCACTTGGAGTTACAACGGCAGTGTTTATGTCTGTTTTGGTCTGACCATTTATATCTACTTTAATAATACTTGTTGTTTCCGAAGGCGGAATTCCTTCAACTTCTCCTTTTATGGTTGTGGTTACAAATCCTTTATCATATGCCACAACAGCATAATAATATGTCTGACCGTTCTCTACACTAGTATCTATATAAGAATGTTTCAACCCTGTATCATCACCAAGGTTGAACATAGCACCGTTAACGGCAATCGGGTGGAGACCTTTTAAACCGTCGATTAAATCATATTGTGCAATTGGTTTTCTGAAAGTTGTTTTTCCGTAAGCATCGGTAATAACCTGATCCTCGATAAAATTCGGTTCGGTCGACCGGTATATTCTGTATCCTTCAAAATTATATCTTTGATAAAATGCATCAAAAGTCTTTTCAGCTCTGTCATCCCAGTATAAAGTAACTTTTTGATTTCCCGGAATTGCCGTTAAAGTCGGTTTATCCGGCGGCTTGGCAAATCTGTAATTTGCATTATAAATTGATTGAATTGTTTTTTTCCTTCTAAACAAATCGTCCCTATCTATTCCGTACAAAAGGGACATTGAAAAGCGCTGTGTTTCACCTGTTTCCTGGGCCTGACCGGTCTGTGAAGAATAAGTGTTTCTCCCGTTCATATGAAATAAATAACTTGAGAAAAAATTTCCAAGATTTACACTTGGAACCTCCTGCCCGTGAGGGGACGGTAAACCGGAAAGTGCCTTCCAGTTATTTTCATCATTATTTAAATCATATTTATGTACTGCAAAAATTTGAAATCCTGTCAATCCTAATTGATCCGATTCATCCTTATCCAGAATACCAAAATTAGGTTCACCTTGTTCCGGCTTTCCATCTCCCTCGGATCCATCTGCATCTGGAGCAGTATATCCTTCATCAAATGGTCCTATGCCGTCTGTTCCCACATCATCGTTTAAAGGCTCTCCCTGATCCCATTTCCCGTTTTTGTTTACATCGGTATACGATCTCCAGTTTGCATTTTCATCGGCATCCCAATGAGGCTGCCATGAATAATTATAAAAACTTCTAAAAGTTGTTGTATCTATTGACGGATTTCTTAAGAATGGATCCTCTTCTGGCTGGCTAATAAATTTACTGGCGTCATTATCCCGTTTTTCATCTGTCAAACCATCGTTATCATTGTCTTTATTATCATCCGGTATTCCTGGACTTTCAAGAAATGCATAACCACTATATCCAACAGGACTCCAATGCCCGGGAGCACCAAACAAACCTGGAGTCAACCATGCATAAGAAATATCCAAAACATCACTATAATCACCATTATTATTCGAAGAATTGTCATGCCCCCCAATCCCCCAGTCTACATATTGAGCAAAAAGGGATTTGGGATAATCTGTTGTAGACATATTTGTAATTTCATAGTACCAAAATATTACATCCTGAGCTAAAACCTGAGACCATTGAAATCCTCTTCCGTGAACCTGCATTCCTAACCCTCCGCGAGCTGGATCATCGGCATCGGGGGTAAAACCGTACTTTGCTATATATTCCCTATCTTCATTATCATCAAAAACGAAGTAAGACTCGAGATCGGCATTTTTAATCCCCCTTCCGAAAAAACCATTCCATTGACCATTCCAATCATCCGGTCTGTCCGGCCACTTTGAAGGCCAGGTATTCTGGTCGTCACTTCGGGCAACACTGCTCTGGTAAGGGCTGGAATAACCGGGTAGCGACCACCAGCCGTATGTAACTTTTGTCTGTGGATCTGCCCGTGTATATTCATAATAATTTGTCTCAAGCGGATGGAAAGTATTCCCGTTATAGTTCACTTCCGATTGCACAATCACTGCTACTCCGTCTACATAAGTATGACCCGAGCCCTTCGGCCATACTCCGCTTATAGTTGGCTGGTTCTGCCAATCGGCTATTTCACCAAAGTTATAAAATACGGTTTGAACCAGGTTTCCATCCATTATCCCTGATTTAGTATTGTTATGGTTTCCTTTGTTTTTATCAACAAGTCTTTGTGCAGATATGCTTGAAGATAAAAACAAGAGCATGATTACAAAAACAATTTTCAGATAAATCCTATTTTTCTTCACGGTTTAACCTTGAAAAATTTCTTAAAAATCTATTGAAGCACCAAGAATGATTTGCCTTGGCGATGAATAAAAATCAGGTCTGTTAAAAAACTGCTGTAATGTGTTCACACCTCTCGGAGCTGACTGAGCTCTTGTTAGATCGAGCGTATACCCGGCTCTTCCGGTATCAGTAAATACGTCTAGTTCATTTGCTGTATCAAACAAATTATAAACCTTTAGAAAGACAGATAAATTAATACCGGTAATGGTGAAATATTTGGTTAAATAAAGATCAACATTAAAATACGTAGGTTTATTAGAGCTATTCTCTAGACCGGTTCTTTGATTTTCAAATGAAGGAGTATACGGAAGACCGGAACCTAATTTTCCGACTCCGCTTGCAATAAAATTATTCGGATCTCCCAGTGTAAGTGTAAAATTAAGGGAATGCTTTCTGTCCCAATCGAGGGGCACCAGCACTTTATTCTCCTCAATCGGAGGTGATGATTGAGCTTTGTTAAAGGCTGCATCAGGATCAGAAGCACTCCCTTTTGCAACTTGATACGTATAGTCAATACTTGCTCCCAACCCGTCCTGAAATCTTTTTTCAAGAGAAAGAGTTACACCGGTAACCGAACCATAATCCCTATTAACATATTCTGCAAATTTTTTGAAGTTGTTTTTAATATGAATTTCAACACCAAGAAGATTCCGGATATCTTTATAATAAGCTGTAACATTTACGCCGAGTTCCGGTGTTAGTTCCTGCTGTAGACCCAGTTCATACATAACTGTCTGCTGCGGTTTTAAATCCGCATTTCCAATTGCATTCCCGATTAATTCTGGTAAATCACCGCTTAATGCTATTCTGTAATTGGGATTCTTATATAAAAACTCGAATGGAGGTATCTGAAAAAAATGCCCGTATGATATATGTACTGCTCCTTTTTCACTTATAGGGTATGAGATCCCAACTCTCGGACTTATTTGAGATTCAGAGGATGCCTTTTTAAAATATTGTGATGGGAAAGGGGGTTTGAGATCATCAAGTACTGCTATTGAATCGGGATTCAACAGTACCTGACCATCCGGCTGAAAATAATCATACCTTACACCCACATTTACAATCAGGTAGTCAAGTTCAATCTTATCCTGTATATATCCAGCAAATTGATATGGGTGATTCTTGTAAATATTAAAATCAAAAGAACCCGGTTCCGGCAGATGAGGGATATACCCGTTGGATGGTTCAACAAGTACTTCAAAATCAGTATAGTTAAGAGTATGTAATTTTGCCTCTACACCTGTTTTAATTTCATTTGTATTATTAATCTGATCGGTAAAATCTAATTTCCCGGAATAAGATCTTGTGTTGTGATAAAATTGCCAGTTCTCCGTACCGCCGGTTAAGAATGAATTGCCGCTGACGTCCCTCATCCTTTCCGGTTTAACGTAACGCGGGTCAGGATGCAAGCCTGTAATACTGTTTCCGGCATGGAAATTTACTTCATTTCCGGATGCATCCAATAACGGATAAACATATTGCTGAAAATCAGAATAATAGACAGAACCAAGCACATCCAGGAAAGCTGCATTGCTAAAAACATGTGTGTAGCTGATGCTCCCTAAAAAACTTGTCTGGTATTTATTGTAGTCTCCATCAGGATTAAGCTTAAATAGATGATCATAATCTTTATATTTATGATCCTGGTATAAGCCCTCTAATACTATCCCCTTTCCCTGACCTACTTTAAATGATAATTTCCCTTGAAGAGTTAATTCTCTCGAATAATTCATTGACACATCAGAACTATCTCCTGTGGATCCCACATACCAATCTGAAGGATTGTTAGCAGTAAAATCGGAGGAATCCGATGGGTTGAAAATTCTCTTTCCATATAAATAGCCGTCATCACTTAAATATCTCCCGGAAGCGAAAAACTTAACAAATTCCGATGTTCCCGGTATAGGACCACTTAAATTACCCTGTAAATTGTAAGTTCTTGCAGGATGGAGCCCCCCCATATATAAATATACATCGCTTCTCCTATTTGTAGCATAATCTCCTGAATATGCTGAAAAACTCCCGTTATAATGATCGGCGGCAATTTTTGTAACCTGGTTTACTACTCCTGATAAAGCTTCACCATATTCTGCATTGAATGTCCCCGTGATAACTTGAAGCTCCTGTATGCTGTTCACATCCGCCTGCATCGTTGATTCACCTGAATATACATCGTTAACGGAAACTCCGTCAATCATATATTTTACTTCACCAAGTCTGCCTCCTCTAAAGTGTCCGTTAACTACACCGGCCTGCAGGTTAATCACCGATTGAACATCCTCCACAGGCAGCATTTCAATATCTTTCCCGCTTACATTTTCCTGAGTTGAAGTTAAATCTTTTTGTACCAGGGGCTTGGTAGCAGTAACAACCACATTATTTATCTCAATTGCTTCCTCGCTCATTTGAAAATCAAGCTTGGTAGTTTGATCAACAGATATATTAACATTGTCAAATGTTAGTGTTGCATAACCAACTAATGAAGCTTTAACTTTATAGGTACCCGGCGGAATGTTTAATATATAATAATTCCCGTCTAAATCTGTGGCAGAACCCGTTGTTGTACCAAGAAGAATTATATTAACCCCTATAAGCGGTTCGCCTGTTTTTTTGTCTGTTACCTTCCCTGCTATCTTACCTGTTGTACCGGCAAAAAGATTTATTTGACCCGTCAGAAGATATAAGCTTATAAAAATAATCCGTATAATTTTTATCATACTTATTTCTTCCTCTCATTAAATAAAAAAATTAAATCCTTCATCTAATACTTTTAATTCATATCATCCCAAATGGAGCGGCTATTTGCCGCTCCTGTTTGAGAAGGGATAGAGGAGTTAGTTTCTTGTTTACTTCAGTGCAATTAGCACCTCACATTTTCATATAATCCTTAAATTCATAATCAGCGAAAATCTGCGAAATCTGCGTCTTTATTTCATTAAGATCATTTTTTTAGACTGGATCTTATTTCCTGCTACAACTCTGTAGATATATATTCCGCTTGCTACTTTATTTCCGAAATTATTATCCCCGTTCCAAACCGTATTATAAACGCCCGGTTTTTGTTCCGTATTTACAAGTGTCCTTACTTCTCTTCCAAGTATATCATATATTTTTAGAGAGACAAAAGAACCGGTTGGTATTGCATAACTTATCGTCGTAGTCGGGTTAAACGGATTCGGATAATTCTGGAATACCTCAAATTTAGCAGGTATAACTTCATTGCTGCTGACGTCTGTTACGCTTCCGATTTTTTCAACTTCCATATCATCAAAGTATACTGTTCCCGTAAACCTCGAATATACATGGATTCTTGCCGAGAATGCTATTGCTTTCGGATCATCGGGTACCTGCACATCTACATAATACTTTGTCCAGTCAAAGGTTGTGGTATTTGGAAATTGAAATACCAGGTCATGTGCCCCTATTTCATCATATGCCGAATTATTCATATATCCGCTGTGGAATATCGGGGTTAATCCGACTGACCAGGTTCCCGGATATGCCGCTGCCGAATCAGGGACTAAATCGCTGGCTTTGACCCATACGCTGATTCTAATTACATCGCCTGCTCCAATATTTGTTAACCTGGAAATATCATGATTATCATTATTTCCACTAACCTTTTGCATTGTCTGGTTATTTAACGGATATCTCCTGGTTCCTACCCATGCATCATGAGGTTCCCTGTCAAAGGGCAGTACAAACTTCAATGAATGGGTTCCCGTATAAGCTGCCTCTGATGTTACTACCGTATTCTCAAATCCGTTCGATAACTCTCCGTCATTTCCTCCATTCGGCGGAAGCCAGTAATTCCACCCTGTAGGTACTCCTACTGATGTGTTCCAATCCTGACCTGCCCACTTGCCGTTTCTGCCTACAAGAATAAAATCATCTGCCCAAACTGTGCCTGTCGCATTCTTTCCTGCCACAAACTTGATTACTGTATTCCACGAATCCTTAGGCAGTATTGTCTCGCCTGCTGAATTTGTGTCTGCTATCCAGCCGGTACTGCTCGCTGTACTCTGATCTATCGGCAGTTTTGTCTCACCTATCAGCGCTCCTGCACTATCATAAAAACTATAGGATATCCACCATCTCTCATCATCATTAGCAGGGTTGGTGTTTACATTCATTGTCTTTACATATGCGCCTATCTTTATATCTACATCTTTATAATTCTGGGGTGACCATAAGTCCGTCATATTTTCCGATATCCAGCTTGCTGAATCTCCGGTGGATGTCTTCTCTATCTTCAATGAATGACCCAGCGACCTGAACTGGTCGGTTGCCCAGCTTAAGCTGTTCTCTCCGGGATTATTTCCCATCGTCCAGTAAGATGGCAAATTGCCTTCAAAACTTCCGACACCGCTTATCTGCGGTATGTCAAGTTTTTCTACACTCAATTCATCAAAGTATATGGTTCCTGTAAATCTTGAGTATATATGGATTCTTGCCGAGAATGCTGTTGCCTTCGGATCATCCGGTACTGTTACATCTACATAATACTTCGTCCAGCCGAATGACGTTACATTTGGAAATTGAAATACCAGGTCATGTGCCCCTATTTCATCATATGCCGAATTATTCATATATCCGCTGTGGAATATCGGGGTTATTCCTACTGACCAGGTTCCCGGATATGCCGCTGCCGAATCAGGAACAAGATCACTTGCTTTTATCCACACGCTTATACGAAGTACATCTCCCGCTTTTATATTATCACCTATACTATTCAATGGAGCTCTCCTGGTTCCTACCCATGCATCATGAGGTTCCCTGTCAAAGGGCAGTACAAACTTCAATGAATGGGTTCCCGTATAAGCTGCCTCTGATGTTACTACCGTATTCTCAAATCCGTTCGATAACTCTCCGTCATTTCCTCCATTCGGCGGAAGCCAGTAATTCCACCCTGTAGGTACTCCTACTGATGTGTTCCAATCCTGACCTGCCCACTTGCCGTTTCTGCCTACAAGAATAAAATCATCTGCCCAAACTGTGCCTGTCGCATTCTTTCCTGCCACAAACTTGATTACTGTATTCCACGAATCCTTAGGCAGTATTGTCTCGCCTGCTGAATTTGTGTCTGCTATCCAGCCGGTACTGCTCGCTGTACTCTGATCTATCGGCAGTTTTGTCTCACCTATCAGCGCTCCTGCACTATCATAAAAACTATAGGATATCCACCATCTCTCATCATCATTAGCAGGGTTGGTGTTTACATTCATTGTCTTTACATATGCGCCTATCTTTATATCTACATCTTTATAATTCTGGGGTGACCATAAGTCTGTCATATTTTCCGATATCCAGCTTGCTGAATCTCCGGTGGATGTCTTCTCTATCTTCAATGAATGACCCAGCGACCTGAACTGGTCGGTTGCCCAGCTTAAGCTGTTCTCTCCGGGATTATTTCCCATCGTCCAGTAAGATGGCAAATTGCCTTCAAAACTTCCGACACCGCTTATCTGCGGTATGTCAAGTTTTTCTACACTCAATTCATCAAAGTATATGGTTCCTGTAAATCTTGAGTATATATGGATTCTTGCCGAGAATGCTGTTGCCTTCGGATCATCCGGTACTGTTACATCTACATAATACTTCGTCCAGCCGAATGACGTTACATTTGGAAATTGAAATACCAGGTCATGTGCCCCTATTTCATCATATGCCGAATTATTCATATATCCGCTGTGGAATATCGGGGTTATTCCTACTGACCAGGTTCCCGGATATGCCGCTGCCGAATCAGGAACAAGATCACTTGCTTTTATCCACACGCTTATACGAAGTACATCTCCCGCTTTTATATTTCGACCTATACTGTTTAGCGGTGCTCTCCTGGTTCCTACCCATGCATCATGAGGTTCCCTGTCAAAGGGCAGTACAAACTTCAATGAATGGGTTCCCGTATAAGCTGCTTCTGATGTTACTACCGTATTCTCAAATCCGTTCGATAACTGTCCGTCATTTCCTCCATTCGGCGGAAGCCAGTAATTCCACCCTGTAGGTACTCCTACTGAGGTGTTCCAATCCTGACCTGCCCACTTACCGTTTCTGCCTACAAGCATAAAATCATCTGCCCATACTGTGCCTGTAGCATTCTTTCCTGCTACAAACTTGATTACTGTATTCCACGAATCCTTAGGCAGTATTGTCTCGCCTGCTGAATTTGTGTCTGCTATCCAGCCGCTACTGCTCGCTGTACTCTGATCTATCGGCAGTTTTGTCTCGCCTATCAGCGCTCCTGCACTATCATAAAAACTATAGGATATCCACCATCTCTCATCATCATTAGCAGGGTTGGTGTTTACATTCATTGTCTTTACATATGCGCCTATCTTTATATCTACATCTTTATAATTCTGGGGTGACCATAAGTCTGTCATATTTTCCGATATCCAGCTTGCTGAATCTCCGGTGGATGTCTTCTCTATCTTCAATGAATGACCCAGCGACCTGAACTGGTCGGTTGCCCAGCTTAAGCTGTTCTCTCCGGGATTATTTCCCATTGTCCAGTAGGAAGGCAAATTGCCTTCAAATCCGCCTGTACTATTAATCCCCTGTGCGTTAGTTGTTAATAAGAAGAAAAAAGAATAAATCGGAACTAACCACCAATAGAAATGGTTACTTCTTTTTTTCATGTGAGCCTCCTAGATGTTTGTTTGTTTAATTTTTTACTCAAAATTTTATTCTCCGGGCAAAACCATATATTTTATTATTGTCTTATCCCTTTCCTTTGAGAATAAAGAATCTAATACTTCACTCTGTAAATGAATAGTAAACGGATTAAGAGCGTCTACATTAATTTGGTTCGAAACTAATAAATCGACAGCAGTCTGGAAAGTAAATGGATTAAGTAAAGAACTTTTAACGGTCAATTCTTTATGAAAGAATGATTGCAGGTTAAGTGAAATTGCTGCCTTTGGATCTGCCAGTCCAAAGATTACAACCCTTCCGCCTGCCCTAACAAGTTGAAATGCGAGTTCCGCAGCAGATTGATTTCCCACACATTCAATAACTACATCAGCACCGCCGGAAGTAACGTTTTCAAAATCCGATAGAAAATATTTATCAAGCGGATTAAAAGTGTAATCAGCAAGCAGATCTTCTGCTATTCTATTTTTCTCTTCTACCGGGTCTATAGAAATTATCTTTGAGGCACCGTTTAATCTCGCCAATTGAATCATTAATAATCCGATTGTGCCCATACCTAAAACTGCAACCGTATCTCCTATTTTTATATTTGCCTGCTTTATCCCATGGACACAACACGATAGTGGTTCAGCAAATGCAGCATTTTTAAACGAGAAATTATCGGGCAGAAAGTAGGCCTGCTTTTTGGGAACTATAGAATACTCAGCCATTCCCCCGTTAATAGTAACGCCTAAAGCTTTCAGATTCCTGCATAAATTTATCTTACCTTCCCTGCAGAACCTGCAGTATCCGCAATAAATATTCGGATCAATTACTACCTTATCACCTGTTTTGAACTCTAAAACATTTTTTCCTGTCTCTGCAATTTCTCCGGCATATTCATGTCCTATGACTATCGGAACTTTAGCCGGAGCCTCGCCGTTATATATATGAAAATCGGTTCCGCAAATTCCGCAGGCGCCCACCTTTATTAAAAGGTCATCGTCACCAATGTTTTGAAGAATTAAATCCTCAACCTTTATATTTTTCTTACCTGCATATAAAGCAGCTTTCATATAACAATTCTAATCTTTATTTTTTAATTGTTCGGTAGATTTTCTACAAATCAATTCAACCGGTACTAATACTTTCTTAATAGTTTTTACATTATTTTTTAGAATTTCCGACATTAACCGGATTGCTTCAATACCCATATCCGTTTTCTCAACACTAATCGTACTCAATGTAGGATCAAGTGATAAATCCGCTTCAACATTATCAAAACCTATTATTGAAATATCCTCAGGTATTTTTATTTTATTTTCTTTTAAATACTGCATTACTCCGATCGCCATTGCATCATTACATGCAAATAACGCTGTTATTTTTTTATTTTTTCCTAATAATTTTTTTGCAGCATTATAACCATTTTCCCTTGCCGGATTTTCTTCGTCGGTTACATAATAATTAATATCGTAGTGCAGACCTGCTTCCTCAAGCGCCATTTTGTATCCCTGGAAACGATCTTTTATACTGGGATGTAGGATATCTCCCGCTATAAAACCAATATCTTTATGCCCTAATTTGATTAAGCATTGAATAGCTTTCTTACCTCCCGAAATGTTATCAATCAATACTTCGGAATATTTATTATTATCAGGATAATAGTCGACAAAAACCAAAGGAAGGTTGTATCTTTCCAGGCTGCTGATTAAATCTGAAGGGACTTTCCCGGCTATGATAATCCCGTCAATATTTCTTTCAAGTACAAATCGCGGAAGTCTGTCACCGGCTTTGAAATTTGACGGTATAGTTGTTAATAATATATAAAATTCGTTTTCTCTTGCAGCAAATTCGGTTCCTAAAAAGATTCTTGTATAAAAAGGCTCCGAACGGAGAAAGTGGTCCTCTGTTAAAATAAATCCTAAATTTCCTGTTTTCTGGGATACTAAACCGCGTGCACTTCTAAAGGGATGGTAATTTAATTCTTCAATGGCTTTGTTAACTTTAAAACGAGTTTCAGGAGAAATTCTCTCATGATTATTAATTACTAAAGAGACTGTTGCAGTCGATACATTTGCTGTTTTTGCAACATCTTTTATAGTCGGTACAAATGCTTCAGTAATCCTCTTGCTCAAAAATACTCTTTATTTTAGTTAAACGTTTAATCTAAATTAAGTTTTTATTTTTTAATAATCAATACTCTTTTAGCTTTCTCAACCTAAAAAAGTTAAACGCTTAATTTATTTTACTTACTTTAACTAAAATAAGACTATATTATTCTATTTTTCGGGCATTATAATCTCCCCCTTGATGCAAAACAAGTCCCGTAATTTTTCCCTCTTCGTTAAATTTAAAATCAACGGAAGCATCTATCTATTGCCCTCGGCTTCAGCCGAGGGAGTGTGGTACTAAAACCTATTTCATTATCAAAAACTTCATCGTTTTTCTGAAGTTCCCGGCAGTAATTTGATATAGATAAACTCCGCTGGATAATCCGCTTCCTTTAAAATGCACCTTATATTTACCCGCAGCTTTCTCTTCATTAACCAATATTTTTACTAAACGACCAAGAATATCGTAAATTTTTAATGTTACATGCTCTTTTTTCGGAATACTATACTTGATAGTTGTTTCAGGGTTAAAAGGATTGGGATAATTCTGCTCCAGGTTAAAACTTATTTCATTTTCTTCATTATCGTCTACAGAGGTATTTTCATCCCAGGTACATTGGTAATAACCTGAATCAGGTGAATAAGAATATTCCGGGACTAAACTATTATCTGTTGCCGTTATTCTATAATTGAAAGTATATCCGGCCTTAAGTAAAGAGGTATCTATCGGAAATGTAACCACTTCAGAATTAGTTCCCGAAAGAAGACCCGCATATACAGTATCATTATTAATTATAGTGTCACCCTTTGAATAAAAGCTTTCCATATAAATAGGCCCGATCAGCAGGCTGCCTAATTTATGATTCACTGAAAAGATTAACTGGAATGGTGTCGAACTTATAGCATTCAACGGTTTTAAAGATATTTCAGTTTTGTAATCATTTGAATAATAACTTGGAGTATTTGTCGTATCATATATGAGTGCGCACACTAAACCGGAATGTTCTGATACATCCGGACCTGCGCTATAACTCGAATTCCATCTAAAAATGTATGTAATAAAAAGGAATCTAAATCATCCTTACAAAATAAAAAATCTAATATTTAATACTTTTTTGTCCCGTTAGGGACATAATATCTATAGAACAAAATCTCCGAAATAAACAGAGGGGCTGACTAAAAAGTAACTTTTTCAATAACATTAAAAGCCGTAGAATTGAGCAAAATGATTTTGATTAAGAACTTAATAGGATTCAAAAATTTATTATAATTTTTATACAACAAAAAAATTGGCTTAGAAACACTTTCAAATCAATTGCTTTTAGTCCTTTTTTTATTTTAGCTCATCTTAAGAGCTATTTTTCTAATATTGTGTGCCATACTCAATAATCCAAATTCTATATTAACTTTTTGTTGGCCGCGTAAACGAAAACGTCTATAATTCTGATTATATTTTATATCGCCAAAGCAGGTCTCTACATCTACATTCCTTTGCTTTCTTAACTCAATTCCTTTTTCTGATGTAAGATTAGCTCTTGCCTGGGCACGCAATCGATCGTTATTGTTGTTTACAGTAATCTTTTTATTTCCTCTGCATTTCTTCTTACATTCCCTTTTAAATTTACATCCTTTACAACTTTCTGATTTATATACTCGTGCTGTTTGTTCAAATCCTGTTAGTGTCTTTTTCTGAATTTCTTCCTTAAATATTAACTTATTTCCATTCGGACATTCATAACTGTCTGTTTGTTTATCATAGCTAAAGTTTTCTCTCTGAAACTTATTTTCCAAGTACCCTTTTGTTTTCTCATAATGAAAAGTATTGTACTTTAAGTAACTCTCTATAGTCTTGTTCTCTAAAAACGTATAATTCTCCTCATTACCATATGTTGCATCACCAACCACCAATTCCGGATATGCATTATAATATTGATAATATTTTCCCATATGACTGATAAACTGGTCGCTTTCACTTGATTTTTGATGGATTGAGTAATTTACTATTATTTGATTCTCTGTTCCTATTATTACGTTATATCCTGCTAGTAATTCACCATTTTTCATCCTGAAGAATGTTGCATCCTGATCGGTTTTTGAATAACTTTTCCTTTCCCCAAGTATCTGTTCCTGAGATTCATATTTGCTTAATTTGGGTACCGCTTTTTCTATCTGCTTAACTACTTGTTTTAATTCCTTTAGTTTTTGGGAATTCATCTCTTCAGAACACTCAACATTACCGTCATGTTTTTTACTTTCATTCTGTCCATTATTATCATTCCCTTCATTTTTCTCTGTGGACTTTTTCTTTTGGATACTCTTTACTTTTTGTTCTTCTTGTTTTTCCTCTAATACTTTCTTTAATTTTTCAACTGTTTGTTTTATCTGCTCACTGCTTATTTCGCTCTGCTCTCCGAGTTCCTCAAGATTTTTTTCCCCATATTCTTTATCTTCTGTAATGTTTATCGCATCTATTTGTTTGAAAAGTTCTTTTACTTTCTTCTGTATTCCTTCTTTATATCTGCCCGTATTGCTCTTCCATACGTAACTGTTCTTGTTTGCGTCTGCATGTAATTTTGTACCATCTACAAAATATTTCTTTAAATCTATATACTTTCCTTCTACTAACATTATTAGCATTGAGCCAAATAGATCCTCTATCACATCCTTTAATCTGCCTGAACGAAAATTGTTTATTGTCCTGAAGTCCGGTTTATTATTTCCACTGACCCACATGTAATTTATATTCTCCTTTAATTCCTTTTCTATGCTCCGACTTGAATATATTTTCATACAATATGCATATAATAGTATCTTTATCATCATTATTGGGTGATAAGCACTACTGCCTCCTCCTTTATATGTTTCTATTAATACACTTATATTAAGCTTTTCTATTGTTGCATTTACTACTCTCACAAGATGTTTTTCCGGTATCATTTCTTCAATGTTTAGAGGCAATAATCTTATTTGTCCCTGATTATATTCCTTGAATTTTGGTTTACTCGGCTTTTTTTTCTTTCGATGCCTTTTTCTTCCTTCTGGCATTTCTAATTCAAATTTTTCTTTAAATTGAGAATCTTCCATTTCCTTTTCTCTTTAATTGTTATCTTTTCCTTCCCTCTCCTTATCTAATCCCATTTTTTGTTCCAATTGAAATTACTTTTTGGACAGCCCCGAAATAAAAAACAGCTTGGAAAGAGATAAGAGAGATGTACGTCTTAAATTTAAAATTCATCTATCCAGCTAAAAGGGAACAAATGTTTTTATTTTTAGTCTAAATATTTGTTTACCATATATCAGGGAGAACAATATGAAAAATATTTTTAATAAAAAATTTTCCATTTCTTCCTTTCTAATCATTTCAGCTCTAATAATTTCCATCCCTGTCAAAGCTCAGAATAAAAACGATACTGATGACACAGCCAAACTAAAAGCCAAAATCGAAATGCTTCAAAAGAAGATACAAAAACAGGAGGAAGAAATTTCAAGGCTCCAGAGTGAAGTAGAAAACTTAAAGAAAAAGAATCCACTGATTGAAATCCCAAAACCGGATGGCAACAAGGAATTTCGAAAAGGTAAGCCGTTTGAGTTCAATGGAGAATTATATTATATGGTTCCCCTTAATAAAGATAAATTGAAATAGCTTGATTTAATTGCAGCCTTGGAATATTCTTCATTAAGGAAATAAAATAATAAAAAGGAAAAAATCACTTCCAACAACATAGTTGTCAGCATAGTAATATTAATTATTACTATAATTCATTGAAATATAATAACTTATATCCAAAATCTTCTAAAAGACAATGTCCCCTCCTCGGAGGGGTGCAGGGGTGGGTTAAGAAATAATTACAATATATAACAATAAATATAAGCTTATTCTACCTGAAATCATTGCTTTCTTTCAGATATATATCCCGTAGAAAACCTTTTAAAAGTAAAAATCCTTCACTTCTACTTCATGAGCATCCGGATCAAATCGATTTAAATAATGAATGAACTCGTTTGCATAAACTCTTTCATTTTGCCTTTTATATTCATCTACTATTTCTTCCAGTTTCTTATGATCCAGCATACTGCTTACATAATGCTTTTCTTCATGATCATCATAAATTCTGTATATAAGTGTACATTTATTCATTATAGTTCTCCCGGTTTTTTTTATATTAAAATTGTGTCCGCATATAATATATCCGAATATAACTCGGTTTTTATTGCTTCGGCATTTTTCCTTGCCTTTGAAAGTGCATCAAGTATATAACGTCTCGCTGTAAATACTTTCCTCTGATCCTCGTTTGCCTCCTTTAAAAGTAAAAATCCGACATAAATATATGTATAAAGTTCAACTAAATCTTTAGAGGCTACTTCCTGCAAATTTATATCCTTTTTATCCTTAACATATTTCAGGCTTTCATTAAAAAGACTCCTTATTTCCATCAGATTATTTAATAAATGAGCAAGGCTGCCTTTATATTCCTTTTTCTCCCATTCATTGAAGTATTCGGCAAGAACATCATTGATAACTCCCCCCGCAGCAGCAACTATTTGTAGTTGTGAAGTGCCTTCATAAATATTGGTTATCCTTGCATCTCTAACCAAACGCTCTACCATAAACTCCTTCATATAGCCCGTTCCCCCATGAATCTGAAGAGCATCATATGAAATTTTATTTGCCGATTCACTTAAAACATACTTTGCCACCGGAGTTAAAAATGCTACTACTTTAAGTGTTTCTTTTAACCTCTCATTTGCTTCAGTAAACGGTTTTTTTTCTTTTTTCAAGCTTTCAACCATCTCTTCCAGCTTTTCCTTTTTATCCAGCCAAAGACATGTCGAATAAAATAAAGAGCGGTTAGCTTCAAGCGTTACTCTCATATCAATTAAAATATTGGAAACAACAGGCATATTATAAATAGGCTTGCCGAACTGCTCTCTTGCTTTTGCATATTTTAATGCTTCCTCGTAAGCCTGCTGGGAAATTCCAAGAGACTGTGCACCTATACCGACACGTGCACGATTCATCAGATACATAACATATTTCAATAATCCGAATCTTCGGGTTCCTATTAACTGTGCAGGTGTATCGTTAAACTGAAGTTCACAGGTCGGCGACCCGTGAATACCTAATTTATGCTCTATTCTCCTTACCTTTACAGATTCATCACCGTAGCAGACAAACATACTTAAACCGCGTGCATCTTTTGTACCCGGTTCCGTTCTTGCTAAGACAAGGAGTACATCTCCGTTGCCGTTCGTAATAAATCTTTTAACTCCGCGTAATGACCAGTTTCCGTTTTCATCCTGGTATGCATGCAGTTTAACTGCCTGAAGGTCTGACCCGGCATCCGGTTCGGTTAATGCCATTGCACCTGTAAACTCCCCTGTAGAAAATCTTGGAAGAAATTCCTGTTTCTGAAGGTCATTTGCAAATTGTGCAATTGTTTTCCCGATGTCCTGTAATCCAAATATATTCATTAACGAAGCTTCTGCACGGGAAATAATTTCAACCGCCATCATGTAAATCGTAGTCGGGAAATTAAGCCCCCCGTATTCCCTCGGCAGTATCATTCCCATCAGCTCGGCTTTTGACAGCATTTCCAAAGCTTCTTTTGTACCTTTTGCATAATCTACTTTCCCGTCCTTAAATACCGCTCCTTCTTCATCTATTTGGGCTGCTCTCGGTGCAATATAATTGGCAGCTATATCACCGACAACTTCAAGGACTTTCCGGTAATTTTCTTTCGCATCTTCATAGTTGACCGGAGCATAATTAAATTTTTTAGACTGCTCATAATTTTCTTCGGTCATTTCGACTATTTCTTTTAAATCCAGTCTTTCAAAATGGTAAAGCAGATCTTTATTCTCTGAAAAATAATTTGGCATATTTTATCTCAGCTTCTGTTTAAAAACATTTATGAACATGGGAATAACCTGCATCGCATCCCCCACAATTCCGTAATGAGCAACATTAAATATCGGAGCTTCAGGATCAGTATTTATAGCTATAATTTTATTGGATTCCTGCATCCCTGCTCTATGCTGGATCGCTCCCGATATTCCGCAGGCTATATAAAGCTTTGGCCTTACAGTAACTCCGGTCTGTCCTACCTGCCGTTCAGGTGGTACGAAACCAGCATCAACAGCAGCACGTGATCCGGCTATTTCTCCGCCGATAGTCACCGCAAGTTCATGGATTAGCTTAAAATTATCTGCAGTTCCCATGCCGTATCCCCCCGCTACAATAATTGGGGCAGCTTTTAAATTAACTTTGTTCTCTTTCCTGTGTTGCTCAATAATTTTAATTATGTTATCAAATCCATTGGGCGTATACGGAATCTCTGTAATTTTCCCTTCAACCGGTTCATCCAGAGGCTCCATTTTCATGACACCTTCCCTTACCGTTGCCATCTGGATTTCTATATCTGGTGAAATAATTGTAGCAATTATATTCCCTCCGAAAGCAGGACGAATTTGGAGAAGCAGATTATGATAATCCTTCTTCAGATAAGTTACATCGGAAATTTGGAGATCGGTACAGTCGGCAGTTAAACCGCTCTTTGTATGGGAAGCAACCCTTGGGGCTAAATCCCTGCCTATAACTGTAGCTCCGAAAAGCATAATACGCGGTTTATATTTCTCTACCAGTTCATTAATTATTCTGCTGTACGGCATTGTTAAATAATTATGAAGGTCCGGATGATCAATTACAAGTGCTTCTTCGGCTCCGTACCGGAAGGTTTCCTTTGCAATAGGAATAACTTCACTCCCTATTACAACAGCTTTTAATTTCCCGCCTAAACTCTCGGCTAGCTTTCTGCCTTTTGATAAAAGTTCAAAACTAACATCGGCTGGTTTTCCGCTGCGCTGTTCAACAAAAATCCAAACATCTTTATTATAATTCCCCATATTTTTTTATCCCAATATGTGATTGTCCATTAATTTATCGATTAAGTCAGCCATACCTTCTCTGGTAGGTAAAATTGCTTCATGATTCCCTCCGGCTAAGACCACCGATTCAACTTTGTGCACTTTAGTTGGAGAACCATGAACTCCGCATCTGTTCAACTCTAGCTGAAGATCATCCATTGTTAATGTCTGGATATAAAGATTTTTCGCAATATGCTCTTCCTTCAACTGATCAATATAAATGAGTGAGTTCCCTTCGGTTATTTTTTCTAACTCCATTAGAGTTCTTGCATTTTTATATGCCATTAATCTCTTTGCTTTAAAAGGTCTGGGAAAGCATGCATCTTTAAGTACCGTAATTAATACGGGCAGCGTCGATTCCAGAATTTCAAATCCCCCGTCTATTTTCCTTTTTAGCGTTACGGTTTTTTCCTTTATATCTAATACCTCTTCTACATAAGTAACCTGAGGAATATCTAACTTTTCAGCGGTTTGCGGACCGACCTGAGCTGTATCACCGTCAATTGCCTGTCTGCCTGCAAAAATAAAATCATAATTACCGATTTTTTTTATTGCTTCGGATAAAACATATGAAGTAGCAAGTGTATCAGCCCCTGCAAATTTTCTGTCACTAATCAATACGGCTTCATCTGCGCCCATATATAAGCATTCACGCAGTATATCGGAAGCCCGGGGAGGCCCCATTGTAATTACCGTTATTTTCCCGCCTTCGCGATCTTTTATTCTTAATGCCAGCTCAAGTGCAACTCTGTCTTCGTGATTAAATATTGCAGGAAGTTTTGCTCTGTTAACCGTCCCGTCTTCTTTCATTACCTGCCCGGATATGTTTGTTGTATCCGGAACCTGTTTAACCATTACGATACTATTTTTCCCCATAGTACCCCTTCTATTAATTATACTTACACAAACTTACGAAAAATATATATTGCCAAGCAATTAAAATTTTAAAAATTTTTATTGAAATTTGAGCAATGCAGTATAATCGGATCCCTCTATACAACAAATGGACATCAAATGACAACAAATGACCATCGAATGACCACCAAATGACCACCAAATGACCACCGAATGACTATTGAATGACCATTGAATGACTATGAATGACCACCGACTGATTATTGATTACTCCTCTCACATTTACAACAAACCCTAAAATATTTTACTACTTTTAATCCCCGATTGTCATTTTTGACACACATTTTCTACTCCTTTTTCAACTCCAATTTCACCTCCATTCCACTTCCAAGACAACTCCAAGGTAACTCCAAGATAACTCCAAGTAAACAGAACCCAAAATACTTACCAAAATTGACCCTATTTCCTCCAATAAATTTTCAAAGAATTGACAAAAATGACACACTAAAAATCTTCGGTTTAAAAGAAAACTAATCCCAAATAAAAAATAATTTCGTCACAGAAAGTCGGCTAATTTCTACATGGCACCTGGGCTAAAGAGCTGCAATTTTCCGACTTTATAATTTCAATTCCAAATCTTATATTAATACTTAGGTATTAAAATTAATTCATTTTATGGGGGGCAGAAAAATGACATTTATATTATTAACTAAACTCACTCCTGAAGTTTCCAGACAAATGAAAGATAGAGGCATTCTGGGCAGAATATGGCTTGACCAGGTTAAAGAAAAATGCCCTGAAGTAAAGTTTATTGAGCATTATGCTTTATTAGGTCCGTTTGATTTTCTCGATATCTATGAAGCACCGGATGAGAAGACCGCTGCAAAAGTTTCTATGATAAGTCTTTCAAATGGGGCTTTTGAAGCGCAAAGTTTAACTGCGATACCTTACAAAGAATTCATAAAGCTTACTGAAGAAATTTAACTTTATTCATTAGTTAATTTGCTTAAGTTCAGATAATAATTAATAATCTAAATAAATTTTTTCATTAGGAGGTTTATATGCCGCTCGAAAAATTAAAAGAATTCTTAGACAAGGAGAATATTAAATATATTTCCATAAAACACTCTTCTGCCTATACTGCACAGGAAATTGCAGCATCAGCTCATATTCCGGGAAAAGAATTGGCTAAGACGGTAATGATAAAAGTTGACGGAAAAATGGCAATGGCTGTCCTACCTGCTTCTTATAAAATTGATATTGATTCATTCAAGGAAATAACCGGTGCGGAAAATGTTAGACTGGCCGGAGAAGCAGAATTCAAAGATAAATTTCCCGATTGTGAAGTTGGCGCAATGCCGCCCTTTGGCAATCTTTATAATATGGATGTTTTTGCAGCTCAAAGTCTTGAAGATGACGAAGAAATTGCATTCAATGCATGCTCACATACTGAACTGATTAAATTATCTTTTAAAGATTTCAAAAAGCTGGTTAATCCAAAAATAGTTGAGTTTTCATTTCATTCGAAACTATAATTATTGAAACTTACTATTTCATTTGCGTCCAAAATGATTCTGAATACAAAGTACTTTAGGGGATTAGTACAAATTATTCTTATAAAATTCTGGTATTTATTTTGCTGATATTATTAAGGTAATACATAAAACACATCTTATCGACTGGGCTATCTTTTTAATATTTAAATATTTTCTTACTTTGTAAAACTTAGAATTATTTTTATAAAAATTTAACTTCTATTCATATATAACTTTAATGTTAAAAAAATTTATTTCTTATAAATTGACAAAAATTCTCTTTTTTGTTTTCGCTGCAGTTCTCTTTTTATTAATATTGGTCGGTTATTTTTATTACCGGAATGAAAGGAATTATCTCCTTTCAACAGAAGAAAAAAACCTGAGTTCAATTTCTTCACTAAAGCAGAATCAGATTGAGTCCTGGTTTAAGGAGAGAATTGCAGAGGCTATCTATCTTAATGGAAACACCTTCTTTAATGAATCTATTAAAAACTTAAATATAAAAAAAAATATAAAAGATTCACTGGCTGTTTTTAATACTATTTATCCAATATTTAAAAATCACGGATACAGATCCATTTTTGTTTTAGATAAAAATAACAGTTATTTAATAAATCTTAATCCCGGATATCTTCCGGATTCAAATGAATTCTCCATAGTAGATTCTTCTCTTAAAAGCAGAACAATCATAACCTCAGATATAATGAGAAATGAAAAATCCTGCTTATTATTTTATGATATTGTTGTACCCGTTGATGTTAATAATAGTCCTATAGCTGCAATTATTTTTAATATTGATCCCGGATATATGATCTTTCCATATGTAGAGAAATCCTATGTTAATACTTTATCCAGGGAATCGTTTTTATTTGAAAAAGAAAAAGATAGTATTGTAATCATTAGTCCTTTATCCTATAATTCCGCACCACCGTTATCTGTAAAATATTCTATCTCCCGTACAGGCCTTCTAAAAGCTATTGCAGATAAAGACTTCAAAGGTATAGTATCAGGAACCGATTATAGGGGGAAAGAAGTAATTGCTGATGTCCGTAAAATTGAAGGAACTAGCTGGGTCATTGTTACGAAACAGGATATTTCAGAAATTCTGAAACCTCTAAATTTCCGTTTAGTAACAGCAGGCATCATCATCTTTCTAATTTTAATCTTATCAGGTGTCTTAATCGTTTTTTATGAAAATAAACACAACCTGCAGATACTCAAGAAAATCCAGGATTCGGAATTAAAATATAGTGAACTGATCGAACAAGCTTCTGATGGTATAATGATTTTTAATAGACAGCTAAAATTATTGGAAGTAAATTCTGCTGTCAGCGAAGGAACTGGATATTCCAGGGAGGAACTGCTTAAACTGTCATTAACTGATTTGATAGAACCGGCTGATATTGAAGAAAAACCAATACAAATTAATAAGCTTTTTTCCGGAATGACAGTTAGAACAGAAAGAACAATATTAAGAAAAGATAAAACAAGTTTTCCGGCTGATATAAGCAGTAAAAAACTTTCAAGTGGAAATATCCTCGCTATTTTTAGGAATATTACTGAAAAAAAACAGGTTGAAAGCCAAATTAAAAATTCGGAAAGAAAGTTCAGAACTTTATTTGAAAAATCTAACGATCCTATCTTTATAATGGATAACCTTACAATCATTGATTGTAATCCTGCAACAGAACAGCTCCTCAAACTTCCTAAATCGGAAATTGTTGGAAAAACGCTCGTCGACTTTTCTCCTGAATATCAACCGGATGGAATTAGTTCAAAACAAAAAGCCGAAAATTTATTACAAAAAGTATTAAATGGGCAATCCCAGGTATTCGATTGGACCAATTTACATGGCTCCGTGCTCTTTTTTGTAGAAGTAAATCTTTCCTTATTCCTATTGAATGAGAAATCTTTCATTATTGCAGTCATACATAACATTACCGATAGGATAAAATTTGAAGAAGATCTGATTAGTGCCAAAGAAAAAGCTGAAGAAATGAACCGTCTTAAATCCACCTTCCTTGCTAATATGAGTCATGAATTAAGAACTCCCCTGGTCGGTATTTTGGGCTATTCCGAAATTCTTTCCGAAGAAATCAAACAGCCGGATCATTTAAAGATGATTAAAGATATATATAATAGCGGAAAAAGACTGCTGGAAACACTAAATTCAATTTTAAATTTATCCAGAATCGAATCAAATAAATTAGAAATTATTCCGTCGAAATTTAATTTAATCGATCTTGTGCTGGAAGAAATTAATTTATATAAAGGTGTCGCACAGATAAAGAATATATATTTGAACATGCAGTCTCCTCAAAAGGAAATTGTGCTAAATTCGGATAAAAGAATAATCCAGAATATCATATCAAATCTTATCAATAACGCTGTGAAATATACTTTGCAGGGCGGCGTGGCAGTGTCGGTAACCATTGAAATAAACGCTGAAAAGTATGCGGTTCTTAAGATTACCGACACTGGAATTGGAATACCTAAAGAAAGTCAAAATGTAATATTCGATGAATTCAGACAGGTAAGCGAGGGATTTGATAGGAAATATGAGGGAACAGGACTTGGATTAACGGTAACTAAGAAATTTGTAGATATGCTTCACGGAACTCTGCAATTGAAAAGTGAACCTAACATCGGCTCGGAATTCATGGTCAAAATACCATTGAATTATGTATCATAAACCTAACTATTATAATTAAAAGAAAACCTGTTTTAATTTTAATCTTAATACAAGTAAGTTGGAGATGGTTTTTATCTTCCCATCCAGCCGCCGTCAACTGTTACAACACTTCCATTTAAATAACTGGAAGCATCTGAACTTAAAAAAACTATTGTTCCCATTAAGTCTTCAGGTGTACCCCAGCGTCCGGCAGGAATTCTATCCAGTATTGCTTTGCTTCTTACCAGGTCTTCACGCAGAGCCTTCGTATTATCAGTTGCTATATATCCGGGTGCTATTGCATTTACAGTTACTCCTTTTGATGCCCATTCATTTGCAAATGCCATAGTTAATTGTTTAATACCCCCTTTGGACGATGAATAACCCGGAACCCAGATTCCTCCCTGAAATGATAATAATGATGCTATGAATACTATTTTTCCGTAACCTCTTTCAGCCATATCTTTTCCAATCTCACGCGTTAATATAAACTGCGAAGAAAGGTTTACTTCTATAACCTTATCCCAGTATTCATCAGGATGTTCAGAAATAGGCTTCCTTAAAATTGTTCCTGCATTATTAACCAGTATATCAATTTTGGAAAAATCAGCCTTTACATTTTTTATAAATTCATATAGTGAAGATCGATCAGAGAAATCACTCACGTATGTCTTTATTTTTCTTCCGGTACCTTCTATTATTTTTATTGTTTCAGAAAAATCTTGTTCATATGTAACCCCGATAATATCGGCACCGGCTTCGGCAAGCGCCTGCGCATACTTCTGCCCTATCCCTCTGTTTGAACCCGTAATTATTGCTACTTTACCCTTTAAACTAAATTTATCTAAAATCATTTGTACCTCTTCTTTTGTCGGTAATGTTAAAGCTTTTCACATTATTTCTTTCATTTGAACGGCATCCATATCATCAAAAGCCTGATTCTCTCCCCCCATTGCCCAGATGAATGAATAATTTTGCGTCCCCGAACCTGAATGAAATGACCAGCTTGGCGAAATAACTGCCTGGCGGTTTCTAATTACTATATGCCTTGTTTCGTAAGGTGTGCCCATAAAATGAAAGACTAATGAATTATCTTCTAAATTGAAGTACATATATATCTCCGACCTTCTTTGATGTGTATGTACCGGCATTGTGTTCCATACGCTCCCCTCTTCCAGTTCAGTTAATCCCATAACAAGCTGGGAGCTTTTTATTCCGTTTGGGTGAATGTATTTATATATTGTCCTATGATTTGAATCTTTCAGACTTCCCAGACGGTTAGGTTCGGCATCGGAAAATTTCGCATGCATTGTCGGGAATTCCTTGTGTGAAGGATAACTGACAAAATAATATTGAGCGGGATCGTTTTTATCTTTACTCCTGAATTCTATCTCTTTGGAACCTCTACCGATATATAATGAATCTTTATGCTCCATTTTATATTCTTTTCCGTCAACGATAATTATTCCCTCTTTACCGATATTTATTATTCCGATCTCTCTTCTTTCAGCAAAATAATCTGCTGACATTTCCTTTTTACTTGCCTCTAATTTTAAACCTTTATCTACTGGAACAGCAGAACCAACAATTGCTCTATCTACATCAGAATAGACTAAGTAAATTTCTCCCGATTTAAATAACTTATTAACCAAAAATTCATTACGAAGTCCTGTTGTATCTAATTTTTTAAACCCTTCAAAATTGGGTGAATATCTCACTTCCATTTTTACCTCTCTTTCATGTTTTCAATTAAAAATCCTTATCAGCATCTTAGTTTTTATTCGATAGTTAACTCAATCGGATTATTCAATTCTCCGGTTGTTTCATTTAAATATGATTGAAACTCGTCCTTATTTTTAATTCCATTCGGTTCTTCTTCCCATGCTGCAGCAAAATAATATTGGAGTTTTCCATTTGTTGGTTTTAATACTACAATATAACTGTCTTTGTCTTCTGTAGATTTTATCAAATTAGCATTTTTATAAAATACAGCTATCCCAAGGTTATCTCCTGATAAGCTCTGTTTTCCGTATAGAGCAATATAGCCCCACCCGGAATCTTGATTACTGGACTTTAGAAATTCACAATCAAAATGTTTGGCCAGACCTGTACAAAATTCAGCCTCACCCTCCGTAAGCTTCAAATCTGTTTCTGTCAGCCTGCTCCCGGCAGAAATAGAAAGATTTGAGAAGAGATTATATTTTTCCTTTCCTACCTGCCAGCCGTAATATTTAGTAAAAACATCCGAGCGTATAGGGCCATTTGTTGAAATGATAGTTATTATACTATCGGTTTTACTTACGCTATAAACCTTATTACCATACCATATTCCAATTGAACCTATCCCGAGCGATTCACCAACCTTAAAAATATCCATTCCCCAATCCAGCATTTTGGTATATGTTTCCTGACTGTTTGATACCAGGTCATTAACTCCAACTTTTTGCAAAATCAATTCATTCACTTTTTTACCGAATATATCATTTCTATTTCTTGAATCAAGATAAAACCGGTATGTAATTAAATCAGATTCCCATCCTGGCCCTTCTATTCTATATAGAGCATCATGTGCAGCATGATCGGAAGGAACTTTAGCAGAATCTACATCCATGAATCTGCCTCCTGTATATTCCCCTTTTACTAATTTATAATCAACCTTCTCTCCCAGTACAGCTTGAGTTCGTTTTTTATATTCTTTCTTTTTTATACCTTCTTTAGAGTATCTGATAATTATATTTTGTTTCTCACCGGCATTTATATCCGTTAAAAAAACAATTCTGTCAGGATTCTTATCACCATCAACATCTTCGGTCTGACTGGGTAGTTCTTCATCTTTGTTAATAACTATAAAAGCAGAGGGATTAAAGTCCGGATGTTTTTCTTTTATAGAATTGATATTTAACTGAACAGGAACATCCTTCCTTAAAGAATCAAATGGATTTGTAACAGTTACTTTAAATTGTTCCGGATATTCTTTTTCAGCGGGAGTTTTTTCATTCGATGACTTTGTACAGCCGAAAAGAAAAAATATAAAAGACATTAGAATGACTTCAATTATTTGTCTCATTTATAATCCCTTTAAAAAATGACAAGATAACATTTGAATTTATGCATTATAAGTTGAAGACGCAGTTTTACCACCCCTTCCTGTCCAGTTTGTATGAAAAAATTCCCCTCTCTTTTTATCTACTCGCTCATAAGTATGAGCACCAAAATAATCTCTTTGCGCCTGTAATAAATTAGCCGGCAGCCTTGAATTCCTTATTCCGTCAAAATAATTTAATGCAGTCGAAAGAGCCGGTATCCATATACCATTCGTTACTGAAGCAGCTACAACTCTGCGCCATGATTCCTGGGACGATTCAATTTTCTCTTTAAAGAAAGGATCAAGTAATAAGTTTGTTAAATCAGGATTTTTATCGAAAGCCTCCTTTATCTTTCCAAGGAAAATGGACCTAATTATACATCCCCCTCTCCACATCAAAGCTACTCCGCCATAATTAAGATTCCATCCGAAATCTTTAGCTGCATACCTCATTAAAAGGTATCCCTGTGCATATGAAATTATTTTAGCTGCATATAAAGTTTTTTTTAGATCTTCAACAAATTCTTTTTTATTCGCGTTAAATTGAAGTTTGGGACCTGATAAAACTTTGGAAGCTTCAACTCTTGCATCTTTTAAAGATGATAGAGTCCTTCCATATACCGCTTCCCCAATCAATGTTAACGGAGCACCCGAATCTAATGAAGCCAAAACTGTCCATTTGCCGGTACCCTTTTGACCTGCGGTATCAAGAATTTTTTCTACAAGCGGTTTCCCATCTTCATCTTTATATGCCAGGATATCTCTCGTAATTTCTATTAAATAACTATCAAGTTCTCCCTCATTCCATTCTTTAAATACTTCATGCATTTCTTCATAATCCATTCCCAGCAGGTCTTTCATTATCTCGTAGGCTTCACAGATTAATTGCATATCGCCGTATTCAATTCCGTTGTGAACCATTTTAACAAAGTGCCCTGCACCATTTTCACCAACCCAGTCGCAGCAAGGTGTCCCGTCTTCTACTTTAGCTGCTATAGATTGGAAAATAGGCTTTACATAAGGCCATGCTTCCGGAGAACCTCCGGGCATAATTGATGGCCCTTTTAAAGCCCCTTCCTCCCCCCCTGAAACTCCGGTTCCTATATATCGCAGTCCTTTCTCTTCAAGGTATTTTGTTCTTCTAATTGTATCAGGAAAATGCGAATTTCCGCCGTCTATAATTATATCTCCTTTTTCAAGATGAGGAATAATTAGTTCGATAAAATCATCCACTGGTTTTCCTGCTTTCACCATCAGCATTACTTTTCTTGGTGATTTTAAGCTTTGAATGAGCTCCTCTATTGAAGCTGTTCCGATAATATTCTTATCCTTTCCGCGCCCGTTAACAAAATTATTTACTTTCTCAACTGTTCTATTAAACACAGCAACTGTAAATCCGTGGCTTTCCATATTTAGCACAAGGTTCTCGCCCATTACGGCTAATCCAACTAATCCAATATCTGCAAGTTTTGTCATTTTTTATTTCCCTATTTATTATTTTATTTGGTTAATTCCGGTAACTACCGGACCTGAAAACCTAATTCATTAAGTTTGTTTTTAATCTCACTAGTGCAATTTTTTGTTTTTATTTTATAAAAAGGAAATTCTCTCCTTATAGGATAATTGCTTCTTTGCTTTTCAAATGTCTCTATAGAATTCCTTAACAGTTTATCATCTTTTAATATATCATAAGAAGATACAATAGCTTTATAAAATATTTCCTGCTCAGATTTATTTTCACAATCAATAAATATCTCCTCTGGGTTATCGGGTACCGGTAATTCTCCCGGATACCAATTCTTTTCAATATCTATATTGAAATGAGAAGCAATATTCCTAACACAAACTGACGTTCCGTTTGCCTTTCCATCTGCAGAATAGCCTGCAATATGAGGAGTAGCAATGTCTGTATATTCTAAAAGCTCTTTATCAATATGAGGTTCATTTTCCCATACATCAAGAACGGATGTATGAACCATTTTACTCTTAATAGCGCTTTTAATAGCTTCTGTTTCTATTACCGGACCTCGTGAAGTATTAATGACCATCTTTCCATTTTTAAACTTTCTAAAAAAACCTTCGTCTGCCATATGATATGTTTTGTCTTCACCTTCTTTTATAAGAGGGACATGGAACGTAATTATATCACTTTTTGCAGCTAATTCATCAAGAGTTACGAATTCCTTATTACCTTCTCTTCTGGCACGCGGCGGATCATTCTGAAGAACATTTATCCCTAAAATACCTGCTAATCTTTTTACTTTACTCCCCACATTTCCGACTCCTACTATTCCAATGGTCAGCTCGGAAAAATTCAGTTTCTTTTTATTCCCGATACTCAGCAAAGCGGAAGCTATATACTGCATCACCGAAGATGAATTGCATCCCGGAGCATTGATCCATTTTATATTTTTATTTTTACAATATTCGGTATCAATATGATCAAAACCTATTGTTGCTGTCGTGATATAATTTACCCTTGTTCCTTCCAGAAGCTCAGAATTACAAGTTGTTCTTGTCCTGATTATTAAAACATCTTTATCCTTAATGATATCATGTGAAATATCCGGAGGATTTAAATATTGAACGTCTGCATATGGATCTAATACTCCCTTAAGAAATGGAATTTTATTGTCGGCAGCTATTTTTATTTTACCATTCATATTATATGACTTTATTACTTTATCTACTTGAATCTATCCTTAAAAGCCCATAATCCTAAAGCTGGATTAGATATATAAAATATTTCCTCACCATCCGGCATAATATTATAACCATCTTTTAATTTGTGAGGATCATATTTCTTTCTCATTTTATTAAGATCTGCATATTTATAATTTACACTCTCTATTTCTTCTTTTGATATATATCCGGGACAATAAGTGATTGTAAATCTATTTTCTGATGAACCGTGTATTAAATGGGCAGCAGCACTCAAATTATTTTGAAGTTCTTCATTTTCTTTTACGTATTTTAATATCTCTGGCGTGGTTTTATAACCGTATCTTCTTATTAATTTATCGATGGTTCTATCTTCGCCAAATTCTTTTAATCCCGGAGCTAAATTGATTAGCTCACCGCCTTCATCAATAGCCATTCTCGTTCTGTAAATACTTTTATTTCCAAGCCATGTACTTTTGAATTCTTCCGGTTCTAAATAAACAACAACCTTTTTCAAAGGTTTATCCAGCATCTGAAAATTAACTTTTAATGATAATTCGGACGCCTGCTTAAAATTTTCAAAATCATCCCCGATAAATAACCCCTTGGGTACTATATGCCCTTTTTCATCTTTCCCGATCACAGTCAATACATATACAATAGGTAGATGACTAGCAAAATGGTCTGAAGCATAATTGAGAACTTTCCGGACTGGCGTATCAGCCCTCCCCATCATCCTTTCCATTCCGTAAACCGCTCCAAGGAAATGACTCTTATTTATCCCTTCGACTCCTCCAGTACCCACAAAAACATTTTTATTATAATTTGCCATACCAACTACTTCATGAGGCACAACCTGGCCAATCGATAAAATTAAATCATAATCCCCTTCAGCTATAATTTTATTTACCTGCGCCGGCCATGAATAATTTAATTTACCTTCCGATACCGTATTTATAAATTCGGAGGGAACCTCTCCTAGCGTGGCTAAATCCTTTCTCCAATTATGAATTCGGAATAATTCTTTCGGTACCCCTTTATACATTCTCTCGATTTCCGCTTCAGTCATGGGAAAGTGTGTACCAATTGAAGGAAGAATATCCTTTAAAGCATTTTTATAATACTCAAATACATATCTCGTAAGTATACCTGAATATGAATAAAACCGCGTTATATCAGGCGGAATAACTAAAACCTTTTTTCTATTCCCTAATTTTTCTAAAGAAGAAAAAATACCTTCCTTCAGATCTTTATCGCTTAAAGCGCTCTTTTCATTAACTTTAGCATAGAATTGCACAAAAACTCAAACCTTCATTATTTGTTACATTCAAATTAATTTGATTTATGATTTTTATCCAGTTAATATGGATTATCTTTGAATACGGGCAGAACTTCCCTGAGCAAATGCTCTGACCTCATCAATTGTAGCCATGGTTGTATCTCCGGGATAAGTCGTTAGGAGTGCACCGTGAGCCCATCCTAATTTTACCGCTTCTTCAGGAGTTTCACCATTGATTATACCATATATAAACCCGCTGGCAAATCCATCACCTCCACCGACCCTGTCAAATACATTTAAATCGGCTGTTGGGGCTGAATAGGTTTTTCCATTTATCCAGGCAACCGCACTCCAGCTATGATGATGCGTTGCATGAACCTCTCTTAGAGTAGTAGCAACTACTTTTACTTTCGGATATTTTGAGATAACTTTATCAATCATGCTGAAAAATGTTGTAGGATCTAACTTCGATTTTGATGCGACTTCGGGCCCGGGAATGCCTAGACCTTTTTGCAAATCCTCCTCGTTACCAACAAGAACATCGACATGTTTGACAATGCGGTCAATTACTTCAACTGCTTTTTTCTCACCTCCCCAGATGTTCCAAAGCTTTGCGCGGAAATTAAGGTCAAAGCTTGTAACTGCTCCCGCAGCCTTAGCCGCCTTCATACCTTCAACGATCAATTCTCCGGTTGTTTCCGAAAGTGAAGCAAATATTCCACCGCTGTGGAACCATTTTACTCCGCTGGAAAAGATTTCATTCCAGTCGAAATCTCCAGGTTTTAAAAGTGAAGCTGCTTCATTACATCTGTTATAGAAAACTATTGGTGCCCGGATACCGAAACCCCGGTCACTGTATACAGTTGCCATATTCGGTCCATTAACTCCGTTATGTTCAAACTTTTTAAAAAATCCTTTAACTCCCATTCCTCTTACCCGTTCTGCGATCAGATCACCTATCGGGTATTTTACAATTGCAGAGACAACGCCGGTATTCAAAAGGAAACAATCTGCTAAATTGGCTGCAACATTAAATTCTCCGCCGCTGACATGTATACTGCATTCAATTGCCTTTCGGAATGGTACGGTACCCGGATCCAGTCTGTGAACCAATGCACCCAACGATATAAAATCATAGTTAGCTTTTTGATTAATATTTAATCCAGTATTCATAGTTATTTATCCTGATAATTTTTTTATTTAATAATTTAATAAATATTCTTAGCCTGATTTATAGTTTCAGGTAGTTATTTATACACCGGAATAAGCACTAAATCCTCCATCTACAGGGACAATTATACCGGTGATAAATTTTGCATGATCCGACAGAAGAAAAAGGACAATACCCTGCAGTTCCTCTGCTTTTCCAAATCTCTGCATCGGCGTAAGGTTTATTATTTTTTTACCACGTGCAGTAAGTTCACCCGTTTTTTCGTCGGTAAGTAAAAATCTATTTTGCTCGGTCAGAAAAAAACCCGGAGCCACTGCATTGACCCTTACATTTACTCTAGCAAAATGAACAGCAAGCCATTGAGTAAAATTATTAATTGAAGATTTAGCAGCGGAATAAGCGACAATTTTAGTCAAAGGTTTGAATGCACTCATTGAAGATATATTGATTATTGATCCGGATTTATTTTTTACCATAACATCTGAAAAAATCATTGTCGGTAATAACGATCCAAGAAAGTTGAGATCAAAGACTTTCTTTATATCCATCAGGTCAAGACCGAAGAAAGTATTTTCGAGATGACTTAGATCATTCTCCTCGAGATATTCCCTCCCCGAAGTGGCTTTTGGAAAGTTCCCGCCTGCACAGTTAATCAAAAAGTCTATGCCGCCGAATTCTTTTATAGTATTTTCTTTAACCTTTATTAAAGTTTCCTTATCATTGACATCTGAAGCCAAGCCAAGAGCATTGATTTTGTATTTTTTTGATAATCCGGATGCCTTTTTCTCCACTTTTTCTTTAGACCGGCTGATTAATACCAGATTAATACCGGCTCCGGCAAGCGAATCAACAATGGCTGAACCAAGTACTCCGGTCCCTCCTGTCATAACACAGGTTTTACCTTTTAGCGAAGATAAATCAAAATTCATTTTGTTTTCTCTTTAACTGTTAAATATTTTTTTCAAAAGGAGCAAGATGTTTTCTGAAATGCTTATACAGATATTCATCATAAAGATCTTCATTTTCTCTCAGACATCTATATAGATCATCTCTGAAAATATAATTATTATTTTTATCACGGTCAGTTAAAACCTTGCCGAAAGTTACATGCAGAATCTGTCTAACATTGTTATCATCGAATAATCCGACTAGTTCATTATCTTTATATTCACTTGCTGGTTTGACTTTATTAATATCTGCAGAAACATGATAAGTTTTCTTCTCCTGTTCATAAAGACCTCTTGAAAAATCTAGAATATGTCTGAACAGTTCAGGTTCCCTTGCTGCAGTAACTTTAATAGCTTCGAGGTAGCTTGTACCTGCTGTTTTAACATGAATAATAATATCCTTGTCTTCCGAAATTATATCATATACACTGAATTTGTCGCTCCCTGAATGGAGACTTATTTTGTAATCTCCAAAGTACTCGGCAATAGCTGCATGTTTGACAAAATCTTTTCTGAAAATATCTAAATCTCCTTTATAATCAATTCCCTTCTCAAAATCTCCAATAAACCTTGGAGCTAAACTAACAAATTCTACATTCTTTCTTTTCAACTCGTTTACTACAAAGAAATGATCAAAGGGGGATGTTACAGTGTCTGTTTCATCAATAGATATTTCTACTTCAAAATCATAATTCTCAAACGAAGCCAAATGATTAAACATTTTCTTCCCCTGAAGTACAACTCCGAAATATTTTAATACTGCGGATTTGATTTCTCTTTCTGATGGCGATATTGTAAAATTATTATTTATTTTTATATTCTTATTTACATAACGGTTTAATATTTCATCCGCACTTTCGCCATAGTCATTCCATGGTAAACCCTTTAATTTCTCATCAATTTCCTGATCTCTCATTTTTTCAACACCTGAGACAACATGATCGCTGGGGTCAAATGTAAACATTGTAAATCCTGCTGCTACTAACCGATTTATATCATCAATCGTCTTCAAATGATCTGCATCCGCGCCGAACCCTTCAACATATCCTTCCTGGAAAACTGCCCAGATTGCCGCACTCATTATATCATCAGGATTTCTTTCTGTTCTGGTCATTTCTCTTATAGATTGCTGTGCAAGTATTACTCCAATTTTTTTATTCTCTATTGCCTTTAAATGACCTGGATTGGCTAACCCGATTCTATCTCCGAATCCAAAGGAATATTTTAACCCGATTACCTTTGGTTTTGTAAATTCAAAATATTCCTGCAGAAGTTTAGCATTTTTATTACTTAGATTGCATTCTTTAATAATATTGAATCCATTAATATTATTTCCTTCAACGATTTGACCTTCAAATTTATCAGGTATTTCAATTCCATCTTTGCCAAAAATATATAAATATTTTTTTGAACTTCTTTTACCAATAGCGAAAGTGCAATTCTCAGCTTCATTAAATGAATTGGGATAAATAAAAACATTTTCGTTTGAAACCCTTAAATCATTTAATTCTTCAACATTGCTTTTTTCATTTGTTTTCATTTTCATTTCCTTTTAATTATTTACAAATTTAATTTTGTCAAATTGCTCAGCCTCATTTCAAGAAAAATCGGACTAGTTAATATCTATGCGGTGAAATAAGCATATCGCAATCGAAAACATAATCTTTTATTTAGTATTTCTGCTTGATTAATTTAAAGCCATTTATTGGGCAACATGATTTAAATTTTCATCCAATGGTATCATTTTCGGCATTAGCAAATGGACTAAGCCGAGAATAATTAAATACATTGAACCCGCAATCAAAAATGCCCAAAAATAACCGCTATTGTTTGCTTGATCTAAAACAGTCCCAAGAATTTTATCGCCAAACATCCCGGCTACAGCACCAACCATACCGCCGATACCTACTACTGAAGCCGTGGCTTTCTTAGGGAATACATCCGAAACTAATGTGAAAATATTTGCTGACCAGGCTTGATGTCCGGCGGTGCCAAGTCCAATAAGGAAAACTGCAACCCATTCATTATTTGTAACGGCAACAAAACTTACTGGAAGTATTATTATTGCACACATCAGCAAAGTTAATTTTCTTGATTTATTAGTAGACCAGCCTTTTTTCATAAAAGCACCCGAGATAAATCCTCCTAAAACACTCCCTCCATCTGCCATAACATACATAATAAAAAAAGGTATCGCGATATTATTGAGATCTACACCAAATTTTGCATATAAAAATTTTGCACCCCAAAATAAATAAAACCACCATACAGCATCAGTTATTTTTGCTACAGCAAATGCCCACGTTTCACGCTTAGGTAATACTTTTCTCCAGGGAAGTTTTTCTTTAGTTTCAGTAACCGAATCATTTTGAATATAGTTTAGTTCTTCCTTTGATAACTTAGGATGTTCTTCTGGTTTCTTATAAAACTTTAACCACAAAATAACCCAAATTGAACTTAGTCCCCCTGTGATAAGAAAAGGTATTTGCCAGTTATCACCATTTGCAGAAACAATTGCCGCAACAATGAAAGGAGCAGCAATAGCACCAATGCTTGTTGCCGCATTAAAAATTCCGGTTGCAAGAGCTCTTTCTTTTCTAGGAAACCATTCTGCAACAGTTTTAATTGCTGCGGGAAAATTACCTGATTCTCCAAACCCAAGCCCAAATCTCGCTATTGAAAATCCTATTACACTGAAAGCAGGACGCACAGCTGCATGCAGCATGCCGAATATACTCCAAATACCAATAGATAAAGCATACCCCTTTTTCGTCCCGAGCCGGTCTATTATCCCTCCCATTGTAAGCATACCTATTGCATACGCAGCTTTAAAAGCAATTTGAATATTTGCATAATCAGTATTGGTCCAATTAAACAATCTGGTGAGAGTGGGAGCTAAAACACCTATAATACTCCTATCAAAATAGTTGATACTGGTAGCATAGAAAACTAAGGCAAGAATTGTCCACCTATACCTGCCAATATTTATTAGTTTTTCGGCAACCTCAATGGGTTCATTTGTTACTTCTTTATTTGCCATTACACCCTCTATGTATAGTTGTTAAATTTCATTAGTGTGATACAATATTTTTGCAATATTTTTAAGGGTTCAAATCTATTTAAAAAACAGCTCATCTTTCTACTCTTCCTGAACCGCTTCCTTTTACAAGTTTTTCTACTTCACTAGCCGTTACTAAATTAAAATCACCTGGTATTGTTTGTTTCAAACAAGATGCAGCAACAGCAAATTCTAATGCCTCTCTGGTGTTATCTTTTTGTAAGAGCCCAAAAATGAATCCGCCTGAAAATGAATCTCCGCCGCCGACCCTGTCTATTATTTGTATTTCATACCTTTTTGATCGGTACGGTTCTTTACAATCTTTATCATCATGAAGAATAGCACTCCACCCATTCATTGAGGCTGAAAAACTTTCTCTCAGAGTAATAGCAACTGATTTAAAATTAAATCTATTTTTCAGTTCTCTTGCCAGGTTATAGTATCCTTTTTCATCTAACTCGGCACTTTCTATATTTGTTGTGCCCGCTTTGAATCCCAGACTTTTTTCAGCATCCTCTTCATTTGAAATACAAACATCTACGTATGCCATTAATGGAATCATAACTGATTGAGCCTCTTTTTCACTCCACAATTTAGCCCTGTAATTTAAGTCTGCACTTATGATAACGTTTTTCTTCTTTGCTGTTTTGCAGGCTTCTAATAAGCATTCCTGAGCATTTTTCCCTAAAGCAGGAGTTATACCTGTCCAGTGAAACCATTTAGCATTATCAAAAACTTTATCCCAGTCAAGTTCATCCCTCGTCAATGTTGTAACCGAAGAATCACTTCTATCGTAAATTACTTTGGATGCTCTCTGGCTTGCACCCGTCTCCAGAAAGTAAATTCCAATCCTTTTTCCGCCTCGAACTATATAATCTATCTTAACACCAAATTTTCTAAGACTATCAACTGCTGCCTGTCCGATTTCATGTGAAGGAAGTTTGCTTATAAAATAACTATCTAAACCATAGTTCGACAAAGATACAGCTACATTAGCTTCTCCTCCCCCGAAGTTAATATCGAAACTATCTGATTGAATAAATCTTTTATAATTTGGTGTAGATAATCTCAGCATGATCTCACCAAATGTTAATACCTTGTCCGGCATATATTTTTCCGTTTATTATTAAAAAATTAATAAGAGTGATTAAAAAGTAGGATAGACATTCGTATCTGTCCTTTTGGTCACCCTCATAAATTATTCTTTGCGTTATTTATACTTGCAAGTAATTTTTCTGCGTTCTGGGTTAATTGTTTATAATTTTCTTCTGCAATAGCTTTTTTATCGAGCAGAGCCGAACCGACACCGACTGCACAAGCACCCGATTTTAACCAGTCTCCTGCATTAGTTAATGACACTCCGCCTGTCGGCATTAATTTCAAATGTGGCATAGGAGCCAGAACCGCCTTAAAAAATGCCATCCCTACAATATCTGCAGGGAATACTTTAACTACATCTGCCCCTGCTTCAAAGGCTTTTAAAATTTCAGTCGGTGTAAATGCTCCCGGCATAACAGGAATTTTATGATTCTTTGTTTCTTCAACAATTTCAGACTTAAAAACAGGGCTTACAACATATTGCGCACCTGCATTAATTGCATCATTTGCCGTTTGTTTATCTAAAACTGAGCCCACTCCGATATTAATATAATCTCCAACTGTCCTGCTTGCCTCTTCAATAATTTTTAATGCACCGGGAACGGTCATTGTAATTTCCACTGATTTGACCCCGCCTTTATATATTGCTTCAGCTACTTTGATCAGCTTGCCGGCATCTTTCATTCTTATAACTGCAACTGCTTTATTATCAAGTATTGTCTGCAATGCTTTATTTTCCAAGTTACTCTCCTTTAATTTATAAAATAAGCTAAGCTTATTAAACTTTGTTTTTATAAATCTGAAGAATTATTTCCGTAGTAATTCTTGCAGACTCACCTGTTATAAGGGGTTCACGATCTTCAGCTATTGATTGAATAAAATCTTTTATAATAACTTCATGCCTTTGAGTATCCTCTACGGAAGCAGTAGATGCGCCTGTATGAATTTGTAACCCTTCATGCACACCAGGATTTTCCATATTGTCGATAAACCATCCGGTAATTACATCATTTTCCATTATGATGGTTCCATATTCGGAATATATCTCCACCTTTCCCGCAAACCCTGGTTTAGTAGCTGTTGAAGCCCTTATCGTACCAATCATACCGTTTGTATGCTGCAGCAATGCTGCACCATAATCTTCAGTTTCAATTTTATGTGCAAATGTATCATAAAGACTTATAACTTTCTCTGGTTTACCAAAAAACCATCCGTATAAATCGATATAATGTGAGGCTTGCTGCATAAAAGGTCCTCCCCCGTCAATATTCCAGGTTCCTCTGTATTCGGCACTACTATAATAATTCTCATCCCTGTAATTTTTAACTGATAGATCTGCTGCAAAAATTCTTCCCAATTTCTTTTGTTCAATCAACTTTTTAACCGTTATGTTATCCGGGCTGGTCCGCCTTTGATATACAACTCCAAGTTTTACCTTTGCCTTTCTGCAGCCGCTTATCATTTCATCCATTGCATTGATAGAAATATCAAGAGGTTTCTCGGTTAATACATGTTTGCCGGCTGATGAGGCTTCTATTGCCCCTTTATGATGTAGCCCGTTTGGAGTGCATAGTATGACAGCATCAAAGTCTTTTTTTATATCCTTAATTGAATTTTTTACTTCAATATTTTGATCATCCAGAACTGAAGGTTTCATGCCTGTTCTTGATATGATTCCAACTAACTCAGCCGTTTCAATTTTTTTTAAAGCATTAACATATGTATTGCTGATATTGCCGGAACCCACAATGATAAATCTGACTTTTTTATCCAATTTATTTCTTATATCCTCAGATGAAAAAATTAAGTGCAATTTCTCAAAGTTAGATAAATGCCGCTATGGCTTGAGATATTCCATGAATAACAAACTAAATTATTAAAGAATCATGCATGCATTTGTTAAGAATTAAATACCTTTTTTTTCCTCTTTATAGAAATTTTGGCGGTTTCTCTAATGATTAAATCTGTTGGAATTTCAATATGTTTTGGTACGAAATCAGTTGGATTTTTTATAATATCAAGAATCAATTCCACAGATTTTCTACCCAATTCTTCTGTGGGTTGATTAACACAACTTAGAGATGGAGAAAGAAATTTATTAACATCGCTATTACCAAAACACATTATATCTATATCATCTGGAATTTTTAAGCCTAATTCCGAGGCCGCAGCATAAACCCCCAGGGCAACTGGATATGTAACAGCAAAAATGAATTCCGGTAATTTATTTGAATTGTATAGTTTCATAAAACCCTGATATCCGTCATCCTCACCAAAACCGCCATAGACTACCCAATCCGGATTAATGGTGATATTGTATTTTTTCATCGCCTCTTCAAATCCCAGATATCTTCTTCTTCCAATGTTAATCTCCTGGTAACCGGCTATATGAGCTATTTTTTTATACCCGATATCGATGGCATGCTCAATTGCTTTAAATGAACCTCCTTTGTCATCTACGGTTACACTGCTGAAATCGGGTAAATCCACAACTCTATCCATAAACACTAACGGGACATTGTAATTTTTAATTGTATCAAATATTTCATAATTTTTTGTCTGCTGGGAAATAGAAATTATCAGACCATCTACTCTCATTGACAGTAAAGATCTAATATGTTTTTCTTCTCTTGCCGCATTTTCCTGAGAGACGGTTAAAATAATTTCATAATTATTTTCCAATGCAGCTTCATATATTGATTCTATCACAGAACCAAAAAAATAATGTGCAATTTTTGGAACTACCAGTCCTATAGTGTGTGAACTCTTTGATGATAAGTTTCTTGCCATAAAATTAGGAGTATATCCGAGTTCTTTTGCAACTTCTTTAACCTTTTGTGTTGTTTCTATAGAAATATCAGGATGTCCCCGCAATGCCTTTGATACTGTAACTTTGGAAACATTCAGCCTTTTGGCAATATCATCCAGAGTTATTTGAAATTTTTTATACATCGTTATTTAACTTTATCGATAACTTAAATAAATTTATTCATTTTTTTTATTATAAACATTCTTTTTTGAGTTTTTTTATTAATTTACAATATTTGTGACTAGCTATCTGTTTAATTCAATTGAAGCGAGAATAAATGGTCCTATTGCTTTAAAATCATTTATCCTTTGTGGTTCATTTATATAATATTCAAAGCTGCCACTTCTATAAGGATTACCTCCTAAACCAGCTCCTGAGCAGGTATGCAGAATATTTACCAGCCCTTCATCATTAACTTGTATAAAATTTTTTAAAATCCCCTTATAAGAATCCTCAGCAATTTTATAATATTTTTTATCTAAATAACCCTTGTTTGCCCCTTTAGCAAACGCATATGTAAACATACAAGAACATGAAGCCTCTAAGTAGTTTCCCTCTTTATTCCCCTTATTTAAAACTTGATACCAAACTCCACTTTTTTTATCTCTGTATTTTAATAGCGATTCACATGTTTTTTGCAATATATTTATTAGCTCTTTTCTTTTTTGATTTTCTTTTGGGAAAAAATCTAATACATCAACCAGAGCCATTTCATACCAGCCCATTCCCCTTCCCCAAAACTCAGGAGAATCTCCTGTCTCGAGATTTGCCCATTTCTGTTTTTTACTTTCATCCCAGCCATGATAAAGCAGTCCAGTTGCCGTATCATGCATATATTTATAAGATAGTATAAATTGATTTGCAACATCATTAAAATCTAATTCTTCATTAAACATTTTAGCATACTTAGCATAAAACGGTTCCGCCATATATAGTCCATCCAGCCACATCTGGTAAGGATATATTTCCTTATGCCAAAAACCGCCTTTGCTGTTTCTGGGCTGAAATTTTAATTGCTTTCTTAATGTATCTGCCGCAATTTTATATTTTTCTTTACCTGTTGATTTATAAACATCTAAAAGAACTTTACCTGGAGCAATATCATCCAGTCTGAATTTTGAAAACACATATGTTTTAATAGTCCCGTCATTATCTATATATCGCTCAAGATTTTTAATAATATAATTAAAATATCTCTCATCATTAGTTTTAAGATATAACTGACATAAAGATTGAAGCATTAACCCCTGTTCGTAATTCCAGCCTTTTTTATTTTCATAATTAATATTAAAATCAAGATGCCTGTAAATAAATGAATCTGCGGTTCTAACCGACCATAGAGAATTTTCAGATACTTTCAAGCTGTCTTTTAAAGGGGGATTATTCTTTTTGATTTTAATATTATAAATACTGTCTGTATATAGGAGAAATAAAATAATCACACTTAAAAAATAAATTATACTTCTCACTTCATTATCAAATTTAATTCTGAATTAAAATTTGGTTTAATTTACTATATGCCTATTTGGCACCTGACTTTTTTTAAAATAATAATCTGCGAAATCTGTGCCTTATTTTAGAAGAACCATTTTTTTAATTTGAGTGCTCCCGTTTGCAGATAATTTGTAAAAATATATTCCCGAAGCCAGCATACCGGCTTTAAAAGTTATAGAATATTCTCCTTGAGGTTCCTCTTTGTTAATAAGCTCTCTCACTTCCTGTCCGGTAAGGTTATAAATTCTTAATGTAACTCTTGATGGAGCAGGAATACTATATTCTATTATGGTTGCCGGATTAAAAGGATTAGGATAATTTTGTCCAAGATTAAATCCTGCCGGAACTTTTATATTCTCATTAACTTCATTTACTATATTGGATTCAAAGGCTCCTATATCGGGTGCATTTCCTTTAAAGTGTCTGCCAATATCTGTACCGGCATCTATTAATGAACTGTTTGCCGATAATCTAAAAAGATCTGTAGGAGAAATACTGCTGTCCGCCTGTCTTGCACTTTTAGCTAGAGAGGTATCTAAACTCTTAAAATCCAAACTCGTAATTGTAAATCCATTCCAGCTGTTGGTAAGCTGTATAGACGATGACTCCAGACCGATGCTGCCGTTAAAAGATAAATTATTTACCAAACTATCCACTCCTGTTTTGGGAACTTCAGGAAAAGAAAAGTTTTTATTCTGATTTCCGATCCCTGTACAGTTAAGTATAGTAACACCCGCTGTATTATGGTTTTGATCAAATCCTTTTCCTCTGTTATCGAAAGCAACACAATTCATAAGGAGATGATGAGTAGGTATATAATTGCCGCCTACTTTAAATCCGTTGCCATCTCCCTGATAGTTTGAATCACCCCAGATATTATATCCGTTATCAAAAGACCAGCAGCTGTCAAGAATTACTTCATTCTGAGCTTCATAAAAATCCCAGCCGTCGTCTGCATTGCTCCATGCCCTGCAGCCTCTGAATACATTTCCCGGTCCGATATCAAGCTTTGGTGCAAAACCATCAGCGTTCTCACCGTGGCTCCCTGGATCATAATTTTCAAATGAATCACAATTATGGATGTAATTATGTCCTCCCCCTCCGGATATCTGTAAGCCGGTATCCTTATTATAATAAAAGGTACAGTTTTCAATTATACAATAGTCACCGCTTAGATTTATTCCGTTATCTCCTGCATTTCTGATTACTAACCCTTTGAAATACCAGTAATTTCTTGATAAATTAAATCCGCGGCTTGAAGAACTGTAGCTTTCACCTGAAAAATCCAGAATAGGTGTTTCACCTGGATAGGCCCATAATTTAATATATTTGCCGGGAGAACCGTTCCTTTCAGGTTTTATAGTGGAAGAAATCTCATATATGCCGCCTCTTAAATAAATAGTTGTATCAGCATCAGCCTGATTCATTGCAAATGATATCGTTTTATAAGGTTTATCAATAGTTCCATTATTTGTATCATCGCCATCCGGTGAAACATATATTTGCGCTTTAATCAATATTGATGATGAAATCAATATAATCATCATAAACAAGATCTTATTCAAAATATTTCCGATGTTAATTCGTCTCAAAAAATCGCTTATTATAAGTCATTAAGGATAAAAAATTATTTTTCTTCCTTTAAAAGTTGACCATTTATATAAACATTAATTAATTCTAAGCTGTCAGTATTTTTTATGTAGTTCCCTTCTTTAACTCCGTTAAATTTGCAGTCCTTAATTTTTATATTTTTTATATGAGAATTCTCAAGGCCATCAAGAAATAAACCGTATTTGCTGCTTCCGCTGGTAACATTCTCAACAAATACATTTTCAAATTCAGGTTCATAATGATACCCCACTGCTTCTGGAGGATCGTAATGCATATTTAATTTTACAATGGCTTCTTTTACTTCTCCTACTTTGACATTTCTCATATAAATATTCTTTACAACTCCTCCCCTTTTCGAATTTGATTTGATCCTCAAAGCTCTATCCAGATTTGGACTATCCATCTCACAATCCTCTGCAAATACATTCCAGCATCCGCCGGTAATTTCACTGCCGATTACTACTCCACCGTGTCCATCCTTCATCTTACAGTTTTGTATAACAAAATTAGTACTTGGAACGTTAATTCTGCGGCCATCATTATTTCTTCCTGATTTAATTGCTATGCAATCATCACCGTCACTAAACGTACAATTCTTTATCCATACATCAGTGCATGATTCCGGATCACATCCATCTGTATTAGGCCCTATGCTGTTAGTCATTATTCCATCAATTGTAATATTTTTACTTAACACAGGATGAAGAAACCAGAAAGGAGAATCTTTCAAATGAACTCCCTGAATTAAAATGTTCTTGCATTTATAAAATTCGATAAAAGTAGGTCTCATGGTATGACCTTCACCGAAAATTCTATCTTTAACCGGCACACCCTCATCCCCCATTTTCATTAATCTCGGTCTGTTTATACTATCCCGCTGACTTGGCGTTCCCTCTTTCCAGCCAAACCTTTTATTTCCTGTCCAGTTCCACCAATGTTCATTATCAGCCTGACCGTCCAGAAGTCCGCTTCCGGTAACTGCTATATTTTCTTTACCGTAAGCATAGATAAGAGGTGAATAATTCATTAGTTCAACCCCTTCCCATCTTGCATATACAACGGGTAGGTAATCTTTGGGGTTTGTACTGAACTTAACAACTGCTCCTTCGGAAATATGCAAGTTAACATTATTCTTCAGATGTATTGCACCTGTTAGATATTCACCCTTCGGCACCTCTACTATCCCTCCTCCTGCTTTATTGCATGCATCTATTGCTTTCTCAAATGCTGAAGTAGAAAGAGTTTTCCCATCTGATACCGCTCCATATTTTGTTATATCAAACTTTCTATCCGGGAACTTGGGCGCAACAATATTTTTAAGTATATCAGGAACCTGATCCCAGCCCTGTTTATCAGATTTTTCAATACCTGCGGTTTTCTCTTTACCAATTATGGTTTCGGTATCGCTTGATATAAAAGATACCAGCAATATCAACAAAAAGATGTGGTGTAAAACTGTGAATATTAACTTGTTATTATTTTTTTTAGGATGCATTTGTAACCTCAACTGATTAATAATTTCATTTATATTTTTTAATTAAATAAATATTTCTAAGTGCGATTGCCTTGCCTTCCAGTTGCCAGCCAATCGGCCCCTCATGATTAACGATTCCTGTTGCTTTATTCTGTAAAACATCATTTACATATGCTGATAGTGAATCGCCTGCACAGATAATATCGCAGTTATTCCATTCTCCTTCAGATTTTTCACTCGATTCCTTAAGCATGAAAGCAGTGGCTTTAGGTTTACCTTCAGCCTCTTTAAAATTTGCTCCGCTCATTGCAATTAAATCACCTGCATGATGTTCCTTAAAATTTACCTGTATACAATTAGGCCATATTGTATCAGGCTGCTGAATGAAAAGTAAAATACCGCTATTCCCCTTTTCATCTTTCTCAGGCCACATCCATTCGGCATGAAAATGGAAATCCGAATAATCATCTTTAGTTCTTATAAATCCTTTATATTCTTTTTTTAAGTAAATGATATTTCCTTTTATTGAGTAAACATCATTATTATTTACCTCAGGATTTTCCAGGATTACTTTTAAATTCGAAAGATCTTTTCCGTTAAATATCCATAAAGTATCTTTTGAATCTTTCAATTTTTTATTTACTGAAAAATTATTTGGTTCTAAAAGAATAAAACCTTCAACGATGAAAAACACAAAGAATAATGTCGTAATAAGATAGAGGCTATTTTTAAATTTCATAAATTCTTCATCTCCGGCATATCTAATATTATTGTTATTATGATAGTACATATAAACTTAGTTCTAATTTTATATTAGAGATTAATTGTTAATTATCAAGGCAGTTTGTTTATACCTTCAAACCTGACCTTCCATTTGCCATTGTCTGGAAAACCCGGAAGAACTTTTTCACCCGATTCATCCGAACCAGCCGCCATTAAAGCAACAGCCGATAATAAAGCACCATTCGCCGGTAGATAAACCGGCAGTTCGTCAGTTTGAGGACAATCACCATTATTGAGATAATGATTATGAGGTGCATCTTTTAATAAAATATCTACAGCTAATTCAGGTTCATTTAACCGTACTGCTGTCATTGCAATCATAGGATAATCCCACCCCCAAATCTTACCTTTCCAATCCCATGTATCAATTACACGATGTAGAGTTTTTCTCATAATTTCCGGATTTACCATTTTACCCGGAATAACTCCCATAGACATCAGCATTGAAGGATGATCTATTTCGCTGCCTGGTTTTGTAAAAGTATCGGGGATTGATCCAAGAACTACATATAAACTATCTTTTACCGGAAGCGGTGAAATTTTCTTAATAACATTCTCCCAACCGGGATTCCCTTTCATTCCCAGCCTTTCACGCCATTTTTGTGCTGTTTCAAGTCCGAATTTCCAGTAAGCTAGTTCAAATGAAGGGTTTTGTGCTTTAACCGGATCATAAATTTCCTGAACTGGCCAAACAGGCGGTCCCAGCACATAATGTTTTTTTTCTTTATCAAAGAATGCATACGAAGCTAAAAATTCCGCTGTCTCAAAAACCATTCGTTTATATTTTTCAAGAGTTTCTTTATCATGTTTAACTCTGTAGCATAATTCGGCTAAGTATATCGGATGCGGTTCGTTCCATATAATAAATGGATTGTTCCCGGGACTCTCTCTTCCTTCAGGCCCTACCATTTTAGACCATCTTACACCTTTAAATCCCTGCTGTTCAGCTGTTGCTTCTGCATGCGGAAGAGTCTTCACATACCAGCTCAGATTCTTTTCCAGCAGCGAAACCCGGTTCCATAATGCAAACTGGGCAGCATGCCACCAGATCATTTCAGTATTATGTTTTCCGAACCATGTGCTTAAAGTTAATCCGGATTCCTGCGGAGGAAAATTTCCCGCAAATTGTGTAGCTGTTAAATATTGTGAAAGAATTACCCTCCTTTCAAGTTCTTCAGCTCTCGGATCCATGCTTCCGGAAAAATCAATTACTCCTCCAGTATTCCAAAAATATTCCCAATACTTTATACTTGCAGATTTTATCTCTTCAAATCCAAAGATTTTCTTATTTGATTTTACAGGGGAAAAACCTATGGAAAAACTAAATTCATCTTTCGCTTTATCCGGCACTAATATAAAATTTTGTTCGGTTTCTTTTTTAAACCTGAGGCTTCCTGTCCAATTGATATATATATAATAATTGGAAGAGTCGACAATTCTTTCAAGTTCGACACAATTATTAATATTACTGAGAATTATCGTAGAATGCGCATCAGGATGATTCCAATCATAAGGCGGATTATTTTTAATTGAATCAACATAAGCATAGGGAAATTTAAAAGATATGCTGAGCTGTTTCTCATAAATTAAAGGGGATTTCACATGTACACTAATTATGTCTTTATCAGGGCTGCATACTGTCAATACCTCAACTGTTTTTCCTTCAATTTGGAATTTGCTTTCTATTAGTCCTTTCCATAAATCAAGTTTCTGAAATGTATTTTTTATATCACCCGGCTCAACAGTAGTACCATCTGTTTTCTTAAGGTCAAATCCAATTTGTCCAAGTGGGATTCTCTGTGGGTTTTCTCTTAACCATTTTCCTGCGTCGCTATTCTGATTTGTTGGGAACCCAACTTCCCTTCCATGTATATCATAATATTTAAAAGCATCTTTTAATGTATATCCTTTCGGATTCCGGAAATTGTGCCATCCCCAATCAGAAATTATCTGAAGAGGTATTCCGTTTTTATAATAATAATCCGGAAATGTCTGAAGCCCGGTTACATCGGCAGTAAAAGCAAACCCCCCATTTCCAATGGTAAATGGTGACCATGCATCAACTGTTTTATTTATAGGATTATGCCTGTTAACCAGAGCAAACCTATCTATCTTATTCTGTACCTTAAAAATAAAATTATACCCGATGAAAGAGATAAAGAGAAGAATAGCTGCTAAAAAATATTTTATTTTCAATTTTTCAATTATTTTTAGAGATCTTATTTCACCTTAACAACACTTTTATCCACTCCGTCCGATAATTTAATCTGCTTGTTTGAATCGGTTATTTTTGTATTCTCAATATGTATATCTTTTGTAGTACTACCGGTTAGATTCATGAAATCAGTTAGACTGTCGGGATAAAGAATTTTATTCAAAGAAAAATCAGAGCTCTGATCTAAATCGAATACTGAACCGTTATGAGGAACTATTTCAACATTATTTAACGAAAATCCTTTTGCATATTTTGATTCAAAGCCTCTTTCTGCCGAGATATAGGAATTAGATATTTTAATATCCTGAATAGGCATTTCCGGTAAACCATCAGCAGATATTGCTCTTCTGGCACCATCACAATAAATACTATCAATAAAAATATTTTTAAAGATTGGGGTCCTATCGGTTACCGGATAGGTCTTATCATTCCCGTTTGAATTTTCATAATAAGTATTAAAAAGGATTGCTTCATTAACAATATCCTTCATATAAATATTCTTAATAAATATCTGGTCTACAAGACCACCCCTATCTCTAGCACTTTTAAATCTTAATCCCACATCAGTTCCGACAAAGTCGCAGTTATTTACATATATATTATGCATTCCTCCATCGGTATTACTTCCTGTAACAAACCCGCCATGCGCATGATATACAACGCAATCAACAATAACAACATTCTGCAGAGAAGCTCCATTTGAATTTTTCCTGCTGCTAGACTTCATACAAATACCGTCATCTCCGGCAGTTATGGTACAATTGTAAACTAAAACATTTTTGCTTGAACCGATATCAACGGCATCTCCGTTCTGAGCCCAGTATTCATTATTTACTTTTATATTCTTTATTACAAGGTCCTCACAAAAATTAGGATTTAAGGCAAATGTAGGTGAGTTCTGAAGTGTAATCCCGTCAATCAAAACTTTTTTACAGTTAATCAGGGAAACTAGTCTCGGCCTCATTGCATCTTTATATGGAAGTAAATCTTCTGCAGTTATTTCATTTTTATTTTTCCTAAGCTCCTGAATCTTCTCATTTCCATCTCGGGCAGCTTCCGATGGATACCAGATTGAATTATCGCTGTTTGTAACTCCGCCTGAATTTACAAACTTTTTCCATAAAGAGGAGTTAACTTTTGAACGTTTTAATGGACGCCATGTTTCGCCGTTCCCGTCTAATAATCCCCCGCCGGTAATTGCAATATTCTCAAGATCAAAACCATATACCGGAGCTGCCACTACATACCCGCTTCCCGGACGTTTTATAATCGGATAATCTTTATGCTCTGGACTGAATAAAATAAACGCACCCCTTTCAACATGAAAATTTACATTGCTTTTTAACTCAATCGGTCCAGTAAGCCAAAGTCCGGGAGGTACTATTACTTTCCCTCCCCCTGCCTCCGAACATGCTTCAATTGTCTTTTTAAATGCATCCGAATTCATTGTATGTCCATCTCCAATGGCTCCGAAATCTTTAATATTAAAATCTCTGTCTTGAAAAGAGGGGAGCTGGATTGAAAAACTTTGAAACGGCAAATTCTTAAGATGGCTGTTTACTTCATCCTGAAGATTTTCCTGTGCATTTAAATTGCTATTTATAAATGCAACTATGATTATAAAAAAGATTACAATATTTCTGTATTTTCTTCCCATAATAGCCTTCAAATCTTATTATTTTTTTGACTTTTGACCTTTGACTTTTGACCTTACAAGCTTCTCCTCAAAAAGTCTTCAGTATACCGAAAAGTTTTATCAAACCATGGTTCGAACAGCCAAAACGTATGAATAGTTCCTTCAAAAGTACGCACTTCTGAATAAATACTGTAAGAATTCAATTTCTTAATCATTTCATCACGGCCTGCATGGAATCTTGGCTGTCCGCTATTAATAAATAATATTGGGGGAGTATTTTTATCGATATGATTTATAGGGCTTGCTTCTTTCCACATTTCCGGATTATCTTTTGCCGAAGCTCCGAACCATAAATGTGCAGCACTAGGCTTTCCCGATTTTTTATATATCTCTTCTGATCCTTTCCCGAAAAAATCAACTACTCCGTCTACATCAACTATAGCTTCTACATCACTGGAGAAATTATTATTCCCTTCATCGCCTTCAAATTTTTTATTACCATTGGTCGTACCGATTAAAGCTGCGAGATGACCTCCTGCGGAACATCCGTAAATTGCAATCCTTTTTTTATTTACTTTATACTTTGAGGAATTAGCTCTTAGCCATCTTATCGCTGCTTTTATATCATATATAGCTGCCGGATACAGTGCCTCAGTTGAAAGCCTGTATTCAACGGAAATAGTTACATAACCATTCTGTGCAAATTTCTGAGCCATGGGTATAACAAGCTGCCTGTTTCCCGATCTCCACCCGCCGCCATGGATAAGTACTAATCCGGGTAACATTTCAGATTTAGATTCAGAAGGATAAAAGATATCAAGATGCAGCTCTCTGCCATTAACATTCGCATAAACAATATTTTTTTCTTCTTTAACACCCTTGGGGAGTTGTGGTAATACAAGTTTAGCATCAGGAAATTTCTGATGCATTTTTGCTTCTGCAGTATAAAAATTGTATGAGGTATCTCTGTGAGAACTGAGAAAACTACTATCCTGAGCTCTAGAAAAAGTAATGAATAAAAACAATAAAAAAATTGTTTTTACTGTTAAATAATTATTTTTTGATTTCATCTATAATTAATCTCTTGATGTCTATTTATTTAAATTATAGTTCGATTTTTATTTAAACCTCCTCTTAGGCAATCTTACTATTGTCTCCGCTCCGGAGGAGTGAAATATTATAGAAACAAAGTAACCCAAGATACCCGCACTCCGGTGTGCAATTTTGCCGTAGTTGATTAGGCTTTAACAATAGTTTGCTCAACTTATTTATAAAGAATTTCAATACTCCCTTTATTTCCCTCTGGTAAACTGGCTTCGATAATGCGGCTGTCCCCCTTCCAGTTGTATTTTGCCTTTTTTCCGTTTAATGTAACTGAAACAGGTTTATTTTCTGAATGGATTACTATTTTAGAATCAATTTTCAAAGGATCAATATTTAATACTAATTTGGAATTCTCACTTTCTGCAGAAATATTTTTTTCATTATCAGAGTCATTTAAATCAATATAGTTAAAAAAAACTTTATCACCTGCAGCTCCGGGAAAGATATGAATTGTTAGTTCATTATCCGGTTTTTCATTCCATATCTTTTCATTCCCCTGATAAATATTTCCGCTTACATAAATCGAATTCTTTTTAATATATACAGGAAACTTATTCAAGGGAAGAGAAACATTTATAGTTTTATTGCCTTCAAACATTTTTGAAAGGTCATTAAAATCATACCATTCTCCTTTTGGTAAATAAACACTCCTGCTCCCGGTAGAATCATAAATAGGGGCTACAAGAAATGCTTTCCCGAAAAGATATTCATCCCAGATTTGGTAAGTTTTTTCATCGGCAGGATATTCGTATGCCAGTGGTTTCATCAATACTCCATTTTTATATGAAGTATTGGCTGCAGAATAAATATACGGAAGCATTTCCATTCTTTGTTCGCATGCTGTTCTGAAAATATTCTGCAAATTTTTACTGTATTTCCATGGAGGCCTGTCTTTCCCGTTTCCTCCTGAATGATCCAGCTTTATTTCAAACATTCCGCTCCATGTCCCGAATTCGAGCCACCTTGCATATAAATCTTCAGAAATCCACCCTCCTAAATATCCGCCTACATCTGAACCCCATACCGGGAAACCCATAAATCCGCATCTTATAGCATTTGCTATATTACCTGCCATACCATCCCAGCTTGAACGGGAATCACCTCCCCATAATGCACTTAAATAAGGCTGGATCCTGTGAAATGCCGCTCTCGCAAAGTTGAACTCATCTTTTCCGAATGCATTTTGAAGAAATTGGTTAATTACTTTTGCATAAAGATAGATATATTTATTCCGGTGCTCTGCAAATGGAGTTTTATCATACCACATTGTATATTCAGGGAATTCTTCATCTGCCCTGTCCATTTTATGCCCGCGGACATTTACGGAATATAGATTCGTTTTAAGTCTTCTTCCGAATTCTTTAACTCCGTCAGGATTTGTCAAATCAATATATCCTTTAAAATTAGGTAGGAGCCCGGGAAAATCTTTATCCCCCATTGTCATCGGTCCGACCCACGTCATGAGCTGCAATCCATATTTGTTATTCAGTTCGGATATCCATTCTTTTGGCTCTGAAAACTTCTCATTGAAATCCATCTTTGACCATTCATTGGAACCATGACTATAAGGACGATCCACAAATAAACCGGTTAATGGGATCTTTAAATCAGCCATCTTCTGTGCATCAGCAAGGACATCTTTCTTCCCGTTTTTATCTTCATCACGCCAGATAATAGGACCGCATGCCCAAACCGGTACATATTTGGGGTTTCCGATTATTGTATAGTACCTTTTAAGTATCTCATCCCCTGTAGGTCCGTAAATTATATACCAATCTAGTTTGCCTGTCTGATGATATAGTTCGGTAATACCATTAATACCAAAGCTGTATTGTCCCTTGGCAAATGAATCATAAAATGAGGAATAGCCGTTGCTGCTCATATAAAAAGCTGACCAGGCCGAAGCATAATTTTCATGGTACTGACTCCCGTTTCCAAGTACATCTACATCAACAACTTTTCCGCTTAAATCCGGACTCTTGTTATTATTAGGATAAAGTGGTTCCAGTACTCCAAAATAATGTTCGTTCTGATCTTTTAATATTAAAGTTGTATTTCTTGCCCACTTAGGCTCGCAAAATAATCTTAAACTATTTCCTGATTTTATTATTGTAATTGTATCAATTAAATCTTCATCTCCTCCCTGGTATTCGGCAATACCTGGATAAACAACTTTTAACTGAACTTCTTTATCACTGCTCTTCAAGATTGAAATTGATTTTGGAGGGGTAAAATTGAAATTAATTGAGCTGATATCAGTTAATTTTTTATCTGCAGTTGATATAATGAGATGTCCGTTGGATAATTCAAGGTGGATGCCTTCCCCCTCAAATAATTTCTGTGAAAAGACCTTCACATGAAAGGCTAAAATAAAGATAACTAATAAAAAAATTATTTTTTTCATTTTATTCATTCAAATAGACAGGTAAGATTAAATAATATTAGGTTACTAAAGTCAGGTAGTCATTATCATTCTCAACACCTGCCAGCCGGCATGTCCATCGAAACTTTTTAATCTAACTAATGTCTTCGCTCCGGAGGAGCGAAATATTTATAGAAAAAGAATAAACCAAAAATATCTGTACTCCGTAAGAGTGCTATATTGCATAAATTTAATAGATACTTAAATCTACCAGCCGCTCTTTTACAGATGCTCTATTGCCGAATACTTTTGAGTCGTTTTCTAGAGTCAGCCCCCTTAAATCAGATTCCAGACAATTACCCCTACCTCCTGCATGCCATATATATGCGATTTGTAAACACCTCTAAGCTTTTAAAACCTCAGAAGTTTGGATTGTTATTGAAAATTACCTCATACATTATTCCATTCCTCCAACATCCATCTATCAACATCTATTAAATGACCATGAATGACAACCGAATGACTATACCATTCCACTACTCCATTTTTCCACTACTCCATTCTTTACTCAATCCTTCCCATACTGCCCTTGCTATCTGCTTCTGTCCTTTTTCATCCGGGTGAACACCATCCACATAATTAGACTGAGATACTGCCTTAAGCAAAGAAATAAATCCCACAGAATCTTCTTTTGCTAAATTTCTATATCTTTTTTCAAGTTTAGCAAGAGAACTCTTGGTATTCTCATTATATTTTTTCCTAATATTTGTTGTATCCATAGTTTTCAGACTTATATCTACGGGAGCAAGGATTATAATTTTAGTACTTTGATTCGTTTCCCTAATTTTGTTTATCATCCATTCCATATTATCAATACATTTGCTGACAGCGCTGTCAGTGCCGTTCTTTAGATCATTTACACCAAGAAATATTAGGAAATAGTCTGCATCCGGATATTTCTTGAGTACGGGCAGAATTTCTTCCTTATCGGAAGTCCTCCTGCCGTTCCTTCCCTCATTTATAAAATTTATATCTTTATGTTCATTAGAAAGAAAATAAACCCAGCTATGCCAATCCACTTTTGCACCATGAGTAATGGAATCACCAAAACAAACAACTTCCTTCTTAACATTAAAATTTACAATCATTGCAGCGAATATTATCCATAAGAATCCGCCGAATACTACCAAACTTTTTCTCTCCAACCTAAGCTTCTTCATACTCTTACTCCTTTTTACCCTTGCACTTACACTTGAGGTTAATCTTGCAATCTTGTAATCATGTAATTTTTTAATCTTATCTTGTAATTTTTTAATCTTTTAATTCTTTAATTCTATCCTTCCACAATGGATATTCATCCAGCACCCTTTGCGGTTCATAAGTAAACCATGTATATCCGTCCCGCCTCTCCCTCCCAACATCTGAAAGTGAATCAACAGGTACGCTGTTCCGATCAGTAAAGAACGGTTTATCCCCTTTGAGAGTATAAAAACGTGCCCAGACAGGCGGTGCCGAAGGATCTTTTACTATTTTTTTATCAGTAACAGATGTACGATACTTAAAAGCAACTTTCGGTGCCTTTACTCTCTCAACCCTTATACCTTGAATCTCTGCTCCTGTAAACCAATTTACTGCACTCTTAACTGAATTAATGATCTCAATACTTGGATGTTCAATACTCATTAAAAGAAGAGTTATTCCCGAACTCTCTTCTCCGCATTTAGACGGAAGTTCAAATGTACGGGCATGTTGCGGATGGAAATCTACTTCATCATGCTGCTGACACCAAACAGTTAATTTTCCCTCATCTTTTATCTGGCATTTTAATATACAGTCGACCCCTTTATCAAATGCTTTTTTAACTTCAACTCGTTTTTCTTTGCTCAAAAAAGAATAATAAGGTTTGTCCTGAACTATATGATGAAAAACATTCATAATCCCGGTCATCGCGTCATCATTAAAGGTTATGTACTTTCTATATCCGCTTGTATCGGGATAAAATTGCGGCCATCCGCCATTATTATATTGCGCCCTTAAAATAAAATCAATTCCTTTTATACACGCCTTTTTATACCTTTCGTCTTTTATCCGATCAAATGCCTTTGCCAAATATTCAACCTGATTATAAGTTGCACCATTATCGAAAGAGGTGTGGAGGGAGTCTCTCCCTTCCTTAAGAATTGCCTTTTGATCATCGTTTAATATTGCTAACATATCATAATTTTTCGGCCAGCCTCCATTCTTCTGCTGGTAAAGAATGATATTATCTGCAATTCCTTTTACATCATCAGAGTCATATCTTTTCTGATTCGGAAGCGGCAGAAATGATTGTGCGTTATCTGTAATATCATACCAATGATGTGCACTGTCGAAGAATCCGGAAATATCTATTCTCTCTCTCCCTTTTGTACTATCCTGTGAATATGAAAGAAATTGAAAAGAAATTATAAAAAATATATTAATAATTATAATCTTAAAAAACTTATCCATCTGATTTGGTACCATTTCTATATAACTTGAATTAAAGCAAACCTCCGGGGTTTTCTTAAACCCCGGAGTTTTTAACAATTATTTCCCCTCATTTTCATCTAGGAGCTAACACTTAAATTCTTAATCTGCGAAAATCTGTGAAATCTGCGTCTCATTTTAATAGCAGCATTTTCTTTGTCGTCTTATAATCCCCTGCAGAAATTGAATAGAAATAAACACCGCTGCTCAATCCTGAGGCGTTAAAATTATAATTATAAACTCCCGGCTTCATACTTTTATCAATTAATGTTACCACTTCCTGACCGAGTGTATTATAAATTCTTAAATTAACATATGTTTCCTGAGGGATGGAGAATCTGATAACAGTCGTTGGATTAAATGGATTCGGAAAGTTCTGAAACAACTGATATGAATCCGGAATTTGGTTTATGTAATCGTCCCCTTCTATTGAAGTTATCGGAGATTCCGGAATCCAATCGTAACCCAAACCAGGATTCGAACTTTTTGCAAAAATGTTCTCAATAGTATAATCTTTTGCTTCAGTGTCAGTAAGTATACTGCCGATTCCTTGAGCATGCCCTGTAGCATTATAACCGGATCCTTTACCCATGTAGATACCGTACAATGCTGGAATTATCCCGGTATTTATAGGCTGTTGATTCCATCCAAGTGAATCAATAACTGAGGGTTCATAAGTATTCATGAAAACAGTTCTGGGTTCGGCCTGCCATCCTCTTCCAAGGTAAATTTTATTAACTACATTTCCGTCAAATCCGACAGAATCATAAGAAATAACGCAGTCTTTAAAAACAAACCCGAATTTCGAATCTGCATCTGTACTTGCAGCAGTTATGGAACATTGATTCCTATTTATATGCAGTTCACAACTGTCAAATAAAACAATATCCCTGCCAAAAATAAAATCAACAGAGCCTTCAATATAGCAGTTTTTCATATAGACTCTCGCTGTACCGCTTCCTCCCCAGGCATAATAAGTATCCTGATATCCCAGTAAATTACAGTTATAAAATGCCTGCCTGTCTCCGTTGGATCTTAATGCAACTGCCTGCTGGTTGGAAACAGTCTGATCGTTCTTAACTGTATTCTGGAAAGTAATATTGACTGCTGTGAAATCAGAAGCATCAATTCCAACACTGTATGACCCTGAAGTACCGCCGGCTATTCCGGCATAATCATCATATGTCAGAATCGTATTATCCCTGTCTTCTCCTCTTAAGATTACATTCACCTTATTTGAACCCAGCAAAAGTTTTTCTTTATAAATACCTTTCTTAACAAATATTGTATATTCTCCGGTATAATTATCAGGAACATCATCGAAAGCTGCCTGCACGGTTGTGTAATCTCCGCTCCCATCGGAAGCAACGGTTTTTGTAATAGGCGGAGCAGGTATCTGAGTCTTAAAGGTATCTACTTCACCGTATCCTGTCCCTTTACTATTTGTTGCATAAGCTCTGACATAATACGTTGTATTGGCTTCCAAAGGATACAACGTGCTGGTAAATGAACCGAGTCCGCTGCCGTTTTCTGTCTTTTTATCGGAAATAGTAGGATTGCCGCTTGTATTCCAGCAGACTCCTCTAATCATTACCGTGTCACCTCCCCATGCTGTAACATTTCCTCCGCTTTGTGCTGTTTTAACCAAAATACTTGAAGGGGTTAATGTCGTTATAGTCGGTACCATTTGAGAATCAAGGGTTGTAAAAGTAAATTCATTACCGTATGCAGTTCCGGCATCATTAATGCCATAAGCTCTAAGAAAATATTTTACTCCCGGAGTTAAACCTGTTACCTGACTGACGAAAGATCCCTCACCATTTCCATCTGTTGTTTTATTTTTTGCAGTTGTAGGAGAACTTAGAGTATCCCATACAACCCCTCTAGATGTAACGGCTGCACCTCCGTCAGATGATATATTTCCGCCGCTTGTTACAAATGTGGTTGAAATATTAGTCAACTCGGTTGTTGTGATTGTCGGAGGATCAGCAGTGACACCCAATGCAGTCCCGGAAATTAATACATTCTGGATAGCAAGATATTTACCCGTTCTTTCTACAGGATCATTATCTACCCATGGATAAACACGTAAATAAATAAATTCTCCGGTATTTAACGTTGAGTTTAAAGAAGTACCTATATATTGAAGTGAATCTATACCAAGATAATTATTTGTATCTCCCGTTGCATAATTGATTTGAACCGGCGATGCAAAATCAGAATCGGTAGAATAATAAATATTCGCCTTCATTGTATTTATGCTTATTCCGGCAATTCCAAGAGATATTGAGTCAACATTAAATGTTCCACCGAATTTTGGTTCAACCTGAAACTGAATATATACGGAATCTATTTGTGTTGTTTGATTAGCTGGCCATTTATTTCCCAAAATTCTAACTCTTTGGCTATTATTCGGTCCTGTATAATGATTTAGTTCGGTATTCACCAACAATTCATCCTCTCCTTTAACACCTCCGGTGATAACAGGGCTCAACCCGGTTCCGCCTGCGTCAGGATCTGTTAACGGCCACATAGCTGATGATGGAACAGGCAGACTTTCAACAGTTCCCGATATTTTTACATCCTGCAGACCAATATACTTGCCCGTTCTTACCGAAGGATCATTGTCTACCCACGGGTATATCCTCAAGTATATTGTTTCTCCGGGATTTAATGTATCGTCTATACCAGCAATAACTGTTGAGAAAGTATCTCTATCCAGATAATGATTCACACTTGTATCTTTAGTATTATAGCTCAACATCTTTGAAGTAGAGAATGTTGAGTCCTTTGAGTAGTAAATATTTGCTTTCATAGTATTAATACTAATCTGGATTATATTCAAAGAAATTGAATCCGCATAAAATTTAAACCCGTTTGGAGCAGTTAAAGCAAACTGAATAAATACTGTATCCAGCTGGGTAGTTTGATTTGCCGGCCATGAATTTCCCAAAATGCGAAGTCTCTGACTATTGTTTAAACCTGAATACTGGTTAATTTCCATATTGTTAAGTGTCTCATCGCTTGCCGATATATTCCCGGATATAACCGGAGATAAACCGGTGCCACCGGTGTTTGGATCAGTCAGAGGCCAAACTGCCGAAGCCGGATTTTGTGCATAAATATTAGAAATTAGAAATAAAGATATTGTTAACAAATAAAAAAGATTAAGGAATTTTTTCATATATGCCTTCAAATTTTACTTGTTGAAATATTAAAATTTATAATTTATAAGCTTTTTTAACTAATTCATAAGCAAGTGCTTTACCCATCGACTTCGCTTCTTCCATAGTAATTATATGCCTGGCAACTAAACCTGCAAGGAAGTTGGAATCCATCCTGCGGGATACATCATGTCTTGCAGGTATCGATAAGAATGCCCTTGTATCATCGTTAAAACCCGCCGTATTATATATACCCGCAGTTTCCGTAGCATTCTGTCTGAATTTTATCATCCCTTCAATACTATCATGAAACCACCACGGCGGACCAAGTTTCAATGCGGGATAATGCCCTGCCAGAGGGGCTAGTTCCCTTGAATAAGTTGATTCATCAAGTGTAAATATTATTATTGTTAAATCACGACTATTCCCATATGTATTTAAAAGTTCATATAAGTTTCTCGTATACTCTGTCTGCAGCGGTATATCTGCACCCTTATCAAGACCGAACCTTTCGAAAATGATTTTATTATGATTTCTCATGGCTCCCGGATGAATCTGCATCACCAATCCATCCTCTGTACTCATTCTTGCCATTTCCATAAGCATATTTGCAGTGAATAAATTAGCATCCTCTTCTGTAGCCGTACCTTTTAAAGCTTTTTGAAAAATCTCATCAGCTTCTTTTTTTGAAAGCTTATGTGTATATGGGCTGGTAACCCCCTGATCTGTTGAAACTGCTCCCATCGATTTGAAAAATTCACGCCGGTTTTCCAGTGCTTTAATAAAATTATCATAATTATTAACCGTTATACCGGAAGCTTCACTCAATGCTTCAATTTCATGATTCCAGTTTCTTGCATTTATATTTACTACTGCATCAGGCCGGAAACACGGTATTACCCTCCCTTTCAAACCGGCTTCTTTAATTTTTTTATGATGCTCCAAATTATCGGCTGCACCATCGGTAGTATTCAGGACTTCTATTTTAAATTTTTCAAATAAATTTCTTGGTAAAAACTCGGCAGTATTTAGCTTCTCAAGCATATGATCATAGATCTTCATCGCATTATGAGAATTTAATTTTTCATCAATTCCAAACACTTCTACAAATTCATGTATTAACCAGACGCCGGTTGGGGTTCCGTTAAATAAATAGAAATTATCCGCAAATATCTGCCATATTTTCCTATGATCTTTCTCCACTTCAGTCCCGTCAACTGTAGATATTCCAAGCGATTCCAGTTTAATCCCCTGAGAATACAGCATCCTGAAAATATAATGATCCGGTACGATTATTAATTCGGTAGGATCGGGAAATGGTTCATTATTTGCAAGCAGCTTTGGCTCAACATGCCCGTGTGGACTTATAATAGGCATGTCCTTTACACCCAAATAAAGCTCGTAAGCTGTATTTCTTACTGCTTCATCCGGATTAAAGAAACGGTATTTGTTTAAAAGATTACTTTCCATAATTATTTAAAATCCTTAGATATAGTTTTAAAATATATTATAATGGTATAAAAATAATTGAATTTATAGACCTAATAAGGAGCTAGATAAAATAAGATAACTGTAATATCTAAATTGAACACCGAAGGTGTGACATTATTGTAGCTAATATAAATTAGCAATAATACTCAAACCTCGAAGGGGTGACATAATTGTCTTAGCTCCAGAGGAGCAAAATATCAACAAAAATTAATCAAAGATCTTATATTATTTTTTAACCGGTTTGGCTTTTCCTAATAACCATTTAACCAAATTTTCTGCTGCTTTATAATTCTCAAAGCTATCAGGTAATTTATTATTATCAATATATTCATTATATATCCATGGATCACCTACTGCAAACACAAAGCCGTTTCCGATACCTGCAGATGCCATAATAACATACCCGCTGTCGGTTAAAACAGGCTTAGCAGGTTCTTTAAGAGTTAATGTACTGATCTCTTTTAAATATATTTTCTTTACGTTTTTGAATATAGGATGGTCAGGCAAATTTTCGAATTTTCCCATGTCAAATTTATCATTTACAACTCTATTCCTGCTGTCTCCGTTAAAGTGAATTCCGAAATTTTCGGATAAATTATTTAGATGCTCAAATTCACAGTTGCCTTTATCGTTGGCAAATAAAACAAGCACTCCCCCTTTTTTAACCCAGCTTACAATATTTCTTATTGAGGTTTCATCTATATAATTCGGGTTAGGATTTTCCTGCGGCGTATCAGGATCTACTATTATGTATATGCTTAAGCTGTCAAGGTTGCTTTGCGTAGGTTCGCTTTTTAATTCGCTCAATTCTGCATCATTAAGTGTAAATATTTTCCCCAGTTCTGAATATCCTGAATTTTGTTCATCCTCCCAGATATAATGATACCTTACTTTTTTACCCTCTTTATCCTCTTTCCATTCATCATTAAAAAAATAGTCAAGACCAACAACTTTATCTTTCGCTTCATAAATTCCGGTGCCCTCTTTTTTAAGGTACTCTTTTAAAGGAAGATCCAGATCATCTATCCCTTCAACAACAAGTCCTGTTATTTTTATGGCACCATCCTGTTGAAAGTGTGTATTATCTTCTTTCCCGTTAGGTAGAGTTTTATATTCACCCGGCGAAACCCATAAGAATATATTCTTTGTTCCTTCAGGTCCCAATTTATTGAATAGTTCTTCACTCTTCTTTTCTAAATCTATTAATGCAATATTATCTGTTTTTGCAATCTCTCTAACAACATCGGGATATTCTCCGTGTGTTTTTACTAATTTATTATTCTCATCAAATTTTCTTCTGGCTACCGGTGTAATTAAAATCGGAATGGCACCTTTCTCCTTTGATTCATTAATGAATTTCATTAGATTTGCTTTATATGAAGTATGCGGTTCCGCATATCTTGTAGTATCATTTTTCTTTTCATCATTATGTCCAAATTGAATAAGGACATAATCACCCGGTTTCAGTTTATCATAAACGGATTTCCACCTTCCCTCATCTATAAAACTTTTAGTGCTTCTGCCGTTTTTGGCATAGTTTTCTATTTGAACCTGGTCATTAAAAAACATTGGGAACATCTGCCCCCAGCCTCTTTCAGGATTATCTGCCAGAGGCTTATCTGCCATTGTTGAGTCCCCTATTAAAAATATTTTTATTTTCCCCTGCTGGAGGAAATTTAATGCTGTTAAAGCAATAAATAATATTAAAAGAATTTTCGTAATATACTTTCTTTTCAAATTAACTCCGGGAAATATTTTAAATTAAGTTATTAAGTGTGGTCACGCAGATATAAAGATGACATCTTTAAAAAGAAAAATCATTCTCAACTTTTTATTAAAATGTAAATTCAGATAAAACCTAATTTACAAAAAATAAAGATGTCATCTTTCAAATTACTAGGTTCAAAACCAAGAGGATTAACAAATTTTTATATTACAATGAAAATTCCACAGAAAGCCGGTTAATATTTTTAAAAACATCCATCTTCGAATAAGAGTAATTAACACCTATTTCATTTCCGTCAATTGTCTTATTCAGACCTACTCCTAAAGACCATGAAGCAATATCTCTATTTGTCTGGTAGCCGCCCCGCAGTGCAAGTACTCCTAATAATCTGTACTCAGCACCAATATTGAATCTTTCCGAATAATTATTAGAATGCAGGAAATCAGCTGCAAAAGTCAACCCGTCATCGGGTGAATGAGAAGGATTAATAAAATCCATTAAATCAATTGCGGTTCCTACCGTAAATGTTAATGGGAGCTGTTCATATATTGCTTCTCTAACAATGTTTGAAGAGAAGTTACGAATTGCCATTCCGAATCTGAAATTCTTAAATCCGGTATAATATTTTACACCCACATCAAAAACTAATTTCGTTGCATTATTCTTAACATCTGTTCCATCCATAAATCGATTTTCACCCAGGTTTTGTCCTGCAATTCTGAAATTACCGCCTATTGCAAATTGGGTGCTGACTGCTTTAGCATAACTTACACCAAATGAATATGCACTAACATTTGAAAGTGTTCCGTTGTCTATATATCCTAGTGTACTTCCGGAATTGGGATCCAGGCTTGTGCCGTATAATGTACCATAACTAACAGAAAGCAGACTGACCCCAACGGCACCGTAGTTCCCCAGATTCCATGAGGCTGCTCCCCCGAGATAATTTATATCTGCAATCCACTGTGTATAGTCGACTACAACATTAAAAGTATTATCCATTTCAACAAGCCCGGCAGGGTTATAAAAAATGCTTTCCGCACCTGTTCCAACTGCATAATAAGCCTCTCCCATAGCGCTGGCTCTCGGCGAAATACTTACCAGTTGGAAATTCATAGTGCTTTGCCCCAGCTTTTTTAATCCAACTTGTCCAAAACTGTTTGCAATAAAACCAAAAACGGCAAACAACGTAAATATTATTTTGGAATTTACATTAAAATTCATTTTTAATCTCCTTATAATTTATCGTACGACAACAAATTTTTGATAAGATAGTTCACCGTCCGGCTTTTTAAATACGGCTATATATAAACCGCTGTTTATAACCTGTTGACTTGAGGTTAACATGTCCCATGGTTCAGACCCGGTTCCTAGAGGATTATTATGATCGATAGTTCTAACCAGGTCACCGTTCTCCGTATATATGCTGATTGTACAAAAAGGAGGTAAATTATAAAAAGTAATATTTCTTTGATCGGTAAAGCCGTAAGTAATCAATAAAGGATCTCTAATGTTATAAGGATTTGGAACAATCCGGATTTTGGAAAGATCTACCTGAGAGAAATGGGGCGGTTGTACAAAATTTATATCGGGATATAATACCCTGCTGCTGTACATAATTTCTCCCCAAGTAGTCGGATCAGCATTAGGATCATTCTCTCCAATTTTTGCTTTCGATTGAATATAAAAATAATACTGCGCCCCGAACAGAACATCTGTCAATTTGATTGAATGCTCCGTTCCTTTATCATTTCCATCCGAATTGTAAACCGTCTTATAAAAAATGGTATCCGCATTTGAAATTCTACTCATAATTCTATATCCTGCGAAATTCGCCATCTTCTCAGCTTCAGGATCTGTCCAATCAATCTGAACACCGTCGCCATAACCCGTTATAGTAGCTGTTGCCGGTGGAGGAGGTGCTTGCGGGATATTATAATTATGATCATAATTCCATTGTGCTCTGTAAGCACTCAATAATACTGAGTCAATCCCCATACTTATCCATCTATCTTTCCTTTTATCCATTTCAGTTGCACCGCTTGGAAACTGAAAGTTACCCGGCAGCCAGCCTGTATTCGGATCGGGCATATTAGGAGGATCCTGTAATGTTCCATTTAGCCATTTTTCTCCAACTTCCTGTCCCTTCTGAAAACCTATACCCGTATATCCGCTTGCATATGCAATATGAATTTTTTGACCGGGTAAAATATTGTATGGGCCGAAACTTACATATCTATATGCCTCATGCTGCGGTAAAGCAGCAGGAACATTTGAATTGTCAGCAGTTCCGAATTCATCCGAATTTTTTTCATGATGAGTATCAGGGTAAGATCCTTCCATAAGATAGTCATCCGAAAAACCTCCGCGAATAGTATAAAAACGGGAACTGTTATAAATATCGCTGACTACATTACTTGGAAATGCTGTAGGAGCTCCTGAATAAGTTACCTTCGGCTGTAAAGGATCATCTATATCCTGTCCGGCATCGGTGTATGGATCCTGGGATGCATGAAGAATTGCAAAATATGTCATATCCGGGTCTAAAAGTCTGCCCCGCTGGGTAGTTGCTGGAGCACCCATATTATCACCGGCTTTTTGAGGATTATCTGCACTGTATTCATAAAAAACTCTTAATGAATCACCCGGCCTGCCGCCGTAATAATGCTGCCAGTTATTGGCATTAATATCAAAATCATCCGCAGTCCCCGGCGCTGGATTATGGCCGTTTGAATATTCCAGGTTATCCTTGGATTCACTGATATTTATATATACACTATCAAGAGCTACGCTGCTTGCATTTGTAAATGTTAAATCTGTTATTATATAGTCATCATTATAATTTTGAGACCATGCCATCAATTTTCTATTAACATTAATGCCGAATATTGTTGAATCTGTTACTTCACATATATCATCAAAAGTATGGTTTTGAAATTCACTATAGCTTGGGTCTACGGTAGCAAAATTGTCTAAACCTGTTTCTTTAAAGTTTACAGTCTGTTGGGTAAATCCATATCTTAAGTAATTTGTTATAGGGACAAGTACTTTTCCTATATTCCATGCAGGAAACTCAGAACTCGTATAACTATATTGAGCTACTGGCTGGACGGAATCTGCCAGCGGATTAAACCAGTTAAGCGCTGTCATTACTATCCCCGCTCCAGTATATCCTTCAGCGTATTGACCTCTGTTTGCCATTATATCATAATCATTTGGAAAATATCCCGATAGGTATTCAAAACTTGATCTGTAACCATTTGCAGGTACTCCTACCCATAAATGACCCAGTTTCATTACTGCCGTTTGTAATTCAGGTGCTTGAGCATCAAGATTCGAATTAATCATTAAGAGAAGAATGGCAGACATACAGGCTTTTATTATAATATTTTTCACTAATTTAATTTTAACTTTACTCATTCTTAAACTCCAAAATTTTTTATTTAATAGGCTTTTAGACTATTTTTATTAGTTTTAGGCTATTTTTATTTTTAAAAGTCAAACTTAATCCCAAACCAGATATCTCTTGGCTGATCGTACAAAAAGAAAGAATAATTCGGATCATTTATATATGGTTTGGAACTGGATCTTAAATCTCCAACTTTATCATCTCCTGCTATATACTCTCCGGGATTGTTTGTCCTCAACTGATCAAATTTTGATGAATTATACATTGGCAGATGAAGAGATGCCAGGTATTGGGATTGATCATTGTCATCCTGGAATGGATATCCTTTGCTCATTAAATTAACTTTAAGGTTCAGCACATTTGTAATATCAACATAAAATGTTGCTACGGTACCAGCAATATTAATTGATTTGCTTAATTTAAGATCTGCCATTAAATAATCCGGCCATCTTAAGTTATTATTTGTGAAGGGATCATTCAATGGGTTCCAGTCAAAATAGCTGCCGGCTCTCCATTGACTAAATATTGTAAGATTCCAATTTCCGAAAATATCTAAACCACCTAATTGCGGACCCCATTTATTAGGAGAATGAAAAGTTATATTGGCGTTAATACTTGGTTTTGGCAATGTTCTTGATTCACTTCCCTGGTACAATGTTGATTGAACATTACTAATTACTACATCAGAAATAGTCTTCACTCCTGTATTTCCGGATTTTGTCAACATGTAATCAAAATTTATCCATCCGGTTATCCAGCTGTTATCATTCTTAGAAATATTGAGTTCCAGACCCTGGATGTCCTGATATTGATTACTTAAATATGAATCATAATTTAAAGTTGAATGCGCCGGCTGGGCAGATTGATAGGTTACATCACCATACTGACCGGTCACATCTTTATAATAACCTGATAACCGGACAATATAGTTTTCATAGAAATTGTATGCAACACCCAATTCATATGAAGTTGTTCTCGGAGGTTCGAGATTTGGATTCGACATTTGATACAACCCGTTCTTTGTATATCTGTACCTGAATTGATACATCGTATAATACGGTGGATTTGATCTGAACTGTCCGTAATTAAAATAAAATTTGGCATCTGCTGTAACCGGGAACGATATTCCCAAACGTGGACTAACGGTAAAATAATTCTTTATTTTCTGTAAAAAGCCCGGATGATCCTGGTTATACTGGGTCCAATAATCCCAGACATAAGATTTTCCGGTTGCTAAATATTGATATAATGTACTGTCGTTTGCAGTTCCGATCGGCTGCGGAGCATAAGCATCATATGCAAAAGGATCACTGGGCCATAACCCGCCTCCTCCATAATAGTAATCAAAACGTACACCTAAATTTGCAACTATGCTTCCATACGTAACCTGATCCTGAACATATAATCCCGTCTGGCTGGGTTTTCTGTCATAATTATATTCATAAGTATTATATGAGTTCTGGTTCCATAATTCATAAAATTTATGATCTAAATGAATAAGATTATATTCCAACCCCCCTTTAACATAATTATGATCATCTAGTTGTGATGTTATGCTAAATTTCAGTGCATACTGGTAAACCTTCTGATTGTCATGCAAATCTCCCTCACGGTGCCCGAATACCATGCTTGACACCCATGGAAGTGTAAAAGAGTAATCAGAATATTGTTCATGAAGAAATTGTGATTTTCCGAAGGGAGTTTGATCAACATAGAAAGGACCGAAATTTGTTATTGTAGTTGTATCCCGGTTATCTCCGGTTGGTGTAAAATCCTGTATCGTCAAATAATTTAAGGTCAATTCAAAAAATGTTTTCTTACTCAGCATTTGGTTCAATGTTAACCCTGTCATAATTGTTGTTTGATTTAATATTGGATAATAATTCGGATCATATGAATAAAGGAAATCTTCGGATGCATATGATAGATTATTAAGCGGCATGAATCCGCCTCTATCATTTGCATCCGGTGCATCCCCGTTAACCGGAATAATTGGAGATACTCCTGTTTCTCTTTTCCAAAGTCCGTTTAAAGTTAAAGACGTACTGGAAGTCGGGGTCGATTTCATAGTTAACAGGGTAGTTGAAGAAAAATCATGATCTAAAGTAACCGGAAATGTAAAATGCTGCTGTTTGGTGTTGTTAGAAATATAAAAGGTTGCATCACCAAGTGCAGAACTAACAAAAGGCACCGGCCCCCCGAATCCCAGATCAATATTCTTATCGCTGAAATTTTCTTTACCTGCCCTTTCTGCGAATAATCTTTGCTGCTCCTGAGGTACTGTATATCCTAATTTTGCCAATCCTTCATAATCAGGTACAACTCGAAACTGCCATGCTGTTAATAAATACAGGTCCAGCGGTGTAGCTGTCGGCCAGCTTCCGGTAACTGTTCTTGATTTTGCAACTGCATCATAACCGTCAAATTTTGGATGTTGCTGCTGCATATAGGAATCATCTTTCCAGGCATTTGCAGTCCCTTGAAACGCTACTGAAGGATCAAGGTATGAAACCAAAAAGTCATTATGTATATCAAAATAAGACTGTCCGAATCTCCTTACATGCGATTGATCGGTTGATAAATTTATAGTTCCGTGATATCCGTCTTTTGTTCCGCTTTTTGTAGTAATATTTATTAAACCGGATCTGAAGTTGCCGTATTCTGCATTGTAGCCTCCCGACATCAATGATACTTGTTCAATAGCGCTTAACGGAATAGAAGTTTCTGCATTGCCGTTTGATGCATTATTAAATGAGAGCCCGTTTATATATGTACCGGTCTGATCTGCGCTCCCTCCTCTAATTGTCAAATAACCATTGTCAGTCTCACCTACACCCGGAAGTTTTTCAAGAAAAGTATTTACCGCTCTTATTCCTGAAGAGTTAACTATCTCACCGCTTGTTACCATTAACTGTGTACTCGATACTTCCTTATGCAGTTCGTCTCTTTTTGCAGTTACAACTACAGTCTGCGATTCTATAACCGCAGGTTCAAGCTCTACATCCTGCTGTGTCACACGATCAACTGATACAATCACTCCGGTTATTATCTGGGTTTTATAACCAATCATCGATACCTTTAAATTGTAAGTCCCTACAGGAACATTTACAATAAAATACTTCCCATCTATATCAGTGGCAGCACCTAAATTCAAACCTTCTACGATTACATTCGTTCCAATCAAAGCCTCACCTGTCTTTACATCTTTTACTGTCCCGGTAATTCTGCTTCTGTTCTGTGCATTTACAGTGGAAACAAAAGCTGCAAAGATGAAAAGAAAAATGAACCCTATCTTAAAACTTTTCAGGTGCTGTATTAGAACTTTTAATAGCATATCATTAGTCTCCTAAAAAATTTTCCCATTTACTTATAATTAAACTTATTTTTATTGATGACATCTTTATAAAGTTTAACACAATTGAATATATTATAGAAATTTAAATCGATATTTATTTTTAATATGAAAAATAAAAGATGTCATCTTTTAACTCCCTGTTTTTAAGAAAAAGTAATTATTAAATTAAACAAAAATCCCGCTTTATTCACTCATTAATCCTAAACAGCAAAGCCAGATATATATTGCTCTACTATTGTTTTATTGTTTTATTACTATACTTAATAATATAACAATAAAACAATATGACAATGCAACAATTTTAGGAGAGTTACCTTAACTTAATTTTGTACACCAAAGATGATATATTATTATTAGAAAACATAAAATTTCTAGGGATTTTAACACCGAAGGTGATATATTATTATTAGAAAACATAAAACTTTGAGAAATTTTGAACACCGAAGGTGTGATATTATTATAGATAATATTAAATAGCGTAATGTCCTAACCCCGAAGGGGTGAAATAAATTTTTTAAATGTGCGCATAGATTATAATAATCCAAGAATTATCTATGCGCACTATAGTATTTTTTATTTTCCCTGAAAATCTGCGAAATCTGCTTCTTATTTAAGTAAAGTCATCTTCTTAATGCTGTTGAAATTATCGGTTCTAAGCTGATATAAATAAATACCGCTCGGTAAATTAGCTGCATCAAAATTAACACTATGAGAACCTGCATTCATAACATGGTTTACCAGCGAAGCAACTTTTTGTCCTAGCAAATTATATACATCAAGCGTAACGAAACTGCTCTTCGGCATTTCAAAGTTAATAGTTGTTGTCGGGTTAAACGGATTAGGATAATTCTGTTCAAGTGTAAAATTTTTAGGTAATGCTTGTGCATCTACTACACCGGTAGCAGGTGATGTTGTTCCATAAACCCGTACAAGCCAAAGGACTAAATATTTTGAAACACTTTGTGATGCACTATACCATGGGTAATATCTAAAATAAAAAGCTCCGCCGTCAGGAATATTTTGATTTATTACATAGCTAGTGTCATGCTGATCTCTGTCCCTAACATCCGGCACACCTGCAGAACTGCTATCTAAATCTAACAGAGAATTATCTGTAAATGCAAAGTTTGTATCGGTATCCCAATAGACAGCAGCGTGAATACCGCCATGTGTTCCATAAGCTCCCATCCAGAATGCAAGACTGTCAACATGAAAACTGAAACCAGCTTTAGGTGCCACCATAAATTGTACATATCTAGTGTTTACATACCATGTTTCGCTTCCCCAACCTGCATCGCCATTATTTATCTTTACAGCCGGACCGCTTATTGCACCACCATCAAAGTCATGTATTGTTAGTGTTCCATGTACTGACATTGTATCTGCCGTAACATCACCGGTAACTGCTGAGCTTGTATTCGTTCCAAGATCCCAAACCGCTGTTGCTGCTGACTGTGCAAAGATTTTTGTAGAAACTAACAATCCTGCAACCAGCAGCAAAGTAGTTAATTTTTTCATATAGCCTCCAATATAGCTTGTTATTAAATAATGATTTATTTCCCCAACTTATTTAAATGTTCCTTTGATTATGATGATTAAAATCAAAATAACATTTCGTTTTGTTCTATTTAATTCTACAAGTCAAAAATTCTCAAGTATTCCAATCTATTCAACTTATAGAAATAAATCCCCAGCATAATAAATTAGATAGGGTAAAGATAATGTACCCTATCATGTGTTTAGAATCCTACATTTAACGCAAAACGGTTTATGCCGTCAAAATATTTCATATGTGAATAAGAATAATCAACCTCAATTCTTGTCCCGCCGAAAGATGTACCCAACCCAACACCTCCTGACCAGCTGAGGACATCATGATTTGTTTCATATCCTCCTCTTATCGATACCATTTTCATAAAAGTATACTCCAAACCTGTGTTAACCCTATCTGTATAATCGTTAGGATGAACAAATTCAGATGATAAAACAAGAGCGTGATCAGCCGACATATCTTTATTAATCAAATCCATTAAATTCATGCCTAATCCCACTGAGAAGGCTATCGGAAGAGGTGATTCAAAATTTTGATATTGCACAAATGTTGAAAAATTCCTTATCGACATTCCCAGTCTTAATGATTCGATGCCAGGGAAATATTTAACTCCCATATCAAAAGCAATCTTATTAGCATTATTATCACTAATTGCATTATAACTTGCATCAGTCAATTGACCTAATTGCTGTCCAACATATTTTACAGTGCCTCCTATAGAGAACTTATTACTGACTGCTTTAACATATGATAATCCAAAAGAATATGCGCCGACATTTTGAAGGTTACCTAATATTTTATAATTAGCGCCTGTGCTGGCTTCCGGTACCAGCGCCGTTCCTTTTATAGTTCCATAATCCACTATTATAAAACTTAAAGCAAAAGCTCCATAATCTTCAGAGTTATACCCAATTGCCCCTGAAAGATATTTAATATCGGCAAACCATTGTGTTGATGAAACGAAAGCTTCATATTTAGAGTTCATTTCGGTTAATCCCGCAGGATTAAAAAATACACTTTCCACTCCCTTGCTCATTGCTGTATAAGCATCACCTAATGCTGCTGCTTTGGGTGATACTCCTACTTGAAGAAAGGTCATTGATGATTGTCCCGTTAATTTCACATTTGCACTATTCTGACCTAGAGAGCTTATATCCTGAGCAATTAAATTCATACTGCTCAACGATATGATAGATGCAATAAAATTTATTAGTAGTTTCATTTTAAGCTCATCTCCTATTTAATTATTAGCGTGCAATTACCATTTTTTGATAAGATGTCCCACCATCAGGAGTTTGAAATAATACTACATAAATTCCACTCGCGACGGTTTGCCCATATTCATTAGTCATATTCCATCTCTCATTGCCAGCATCACGGTTATGTTCAATTGTCTTTACAAGATTACCCGATTCAGTAAAAATCCTAATTGTAACTCTTGCCGGTAATTCAAAAAATTGAATTTCCAGATTTGTAGGATTTTGAATATTATAACCTCGAAGATTAGGATCTTTCCAATTAAAAGGATTTGGAACAATCGCAATCTTATCCAAGTCACTAGTCTTGTTTACTAAACCTTCGCCCTGGACTTCTGTATTGTTATAAAAATAAACCCGGTTGCTGTATAAAGTCTTCCCTCTCTCTCGTGGATAGATATCCGGATCCGTGCTTGGTACGGTTGTCATTGCTTGAACATAAAAATAATAGTACGCACCTACTCGAATTCTTGGATCTGTAAATGTATGAGTTGTTTTATTACCGGTAGTATCGGATCTAAAAACTTCATGATAGTAAGTAGTATCATCTGCCCCGATTTTTTTCATAACTCTATAACCTTTAAAATTAATCATTGCCTCGGCAGCCGGGTCTGACCATTCTAAGGATATTCCCTCTCCGGTTCCCGTTACTGATAAACTCGAAGGCGGCGGAGGTGTTGTAGGTGCATTATAATTATGCTGGAAATTCCACTTTGCTTTGCTCACAGTTAAATGAACAGAATCAATTCCTGTACTAACCCACCTATCCTTTTTCATATCTGTTTCAGTTGCTCCGTCGGGAAATACAAAATTGCCTGGAAAATATCCTGTCGTTGCATTAGGCAGGTTAGGAGCATCGGTTAATGTATTTGTCCCATTTCTCGTATCATTATACCAGGCTTCGCCAACTTCAATACCTTTATCCCTGCTTATCCCGGCGATTCCGGTTGCTGTCACTATTCTTATTTGCTGACCGGGTGCAAAAGTATATGGTCCATAGCAGGTAATCATGCTTTCAAATGAATTTGAAAAGGGAGAAATCCCTGGCTCTCCTCCAGGTGCATTTTTCCCCTGCTCATCAGCATTTTGCCTATGATGGCCGGGACGAATATCCGGGCCTGTTATTTCATCCCCTCCTAATGTTTGATTAGTCCCATTAATCACCGTGTAATAATTTGAAGCATCAGTACCTATAGGTTGATAGTTATTGCTGAAAAGAGGAAGATTTAGAACATTCTGCATATTGGCAACAGTTGTTACAGAAGGTTGATTCATATCATCCTGGTCATTAGCATCAGCATTATTTACTGTAGTGCCTGATGGTGTATATGGTTGACCGGATGCATGCAGGGTAGCAACAAATGTATAATCATAATCTAAAAGCCTCCCACCCTGTGCAGTTAAAGGCTGGCCTATTCGATCTCCTGTATTTTCGGGGTCATCAGATGAGTAATAATAGTAAACGCGCAGAGAGTCAGTAGTTCTTTCTCCATAATAATGATACCATTTTCTTGAGGGGCTGTTAGCATATTGATCTGCAGCAGATATGCTGGGACTATTACCATCTGCTCTATAAAAAGGATACTCACCATTATGTAAAAAAACATAAAAATTAGTAAATGTTATATTAGTATCATTTGTAAAAGTTAGGTCAATAATAGAATAATTATTATCGAGATTTTGACCCCATGCTAGTATCTTTCTTTCAACGCTGACACCGCAGGAATATTTATTAGTGACGGTAATTGTTTGATCACTTGTACCAATACATTTCGTAGGATCTACTACTGCACCACCCAGATCATTGCCCGGTGGTGTAGTGACTTTACCGCCAGATGTAATTGTGTAGGTAGGATTGACATACCTCGTATAATTCTCTAAAGGTTTAACGACATTACCGTCTGGCTGATCTTTTTCTATTGGTGAAAATACTGCTGTATTTCCATTCCAATTATCGGTGGCGATAATGACAAAACCGCTAAAGAAACCTTCTGTACCTTGAAATCTACTGCCGAAAGCATTATAATCTGCAAATAGATTTATATTACTGGCGTTATATGTAATACCCTGATTACCGCCGTTTTCTACAACTTCCCCCCATAACCGGTTTATCCGAACTAATGCCTGGGAGAAAACGTTGCCAGCTAAAAGAAAAATCATAAGAAATACTGCCCGAACTATAAATGTCTGATTTAATTTAATTATGATCTTCATTTTTTCTCCAATTTTTTTATTTTATAAGCCTATAGCTTAAATTATTCTCTGCCTGTCATTAGACAAGTTAGATATCTTAAAATGATTAAAAATCAAACTTAATTCCCATCCAGATTGCTCTTGTAAAACCGAAGGTAAATAAATCAACATTCGGACTATTAATCCAGGGTTTATCTGATGTGTTCATATCTCCCACTTTATCTTCTGTAGATACTGCTTCACCTTTCTTGTGGGTAATCCCGGAACGTGGATTTGTTACATCCTGTGTATAAACATAACCAGGGTATAAATATGTACCCGTCTGTTCATTGCGATCAGTATCATAATATGAACTTTGATAATCCTTTAAGTGCAGTGAACTCATATAATTTGTGAAATCCTGGGGGGGATTGGTTGATGATATTGTACCATTGTTTACCCCGTAGAAAGCGGAATTATATAAAAACTGCTTATTATTGAACAAATTGTTTATGTTTAAATAAGCTGTGGCTTTTAGGAATCCGACTTCAAATGATTTGCTTAACTTTAAATTAACTATCCACAAGTTTGGCCAATAAAAATAATTTTTTTGTCCCTGTTCGGTATTATCGGGATTGTAGGTGAATCTGTCACCTTCACGCCAATCAGGAAGAATGCTCAAGTTCCATCCGCCTAAAAGATAACCCCAATTTGAAGGAGTACTAAAATTAATATTTGCTCTGATTTCCGGAACCGGATAAGGTCTAGACGGATTGGCATAATTGAAACCGGTGGTTGCGTTGGTTGAAGCATCTTCATATATATCTGTTTTTCCTGTAGCGCCCCTGCTTGCATATGTATATTGTAGGTTTACCCAGCCTGTTAAATACTCACCCGCATTTTTTGCTATCTGAAGTTCCAAGCCTTGAATAGTACGATAACTATCATTTGTTCTATATCTATATGGACTCGGTCCGCCGCTCACCGGATCCAGAGTAATGGCTCTTACATCACCTGAAACATCTTTATAGTATCCGGCTACATGAATAAGATATTGATCTAGTAAACTGTAATCGACTCCCAATTCATACTGTATAGTCTTGGAAGGGGCAAGATTTGGATTACCCAGTTCGTATAATCCCCCTTTAGAACTATTAAATCTAAAGTCATATGCAAGCATATCGGCTAAAGGAGGAAGGCTCCTAAAATGACCATAATTAAAATAAAATTTTGCTCTTTCACTTATAGGAAAAGAAATACCGAATCTGGGACTAAATACCAGATGTGTTGAAACAGTTTGAAGAAGCGGAGTTTGCCCATTATTAACATATTGTGCATTTAAATCATTCCAATGTTCCCATAGTAAAGATCTTCCCGAATGTAGAATTTCTAAATAGTTACTCGGTGTCCAATGTGGAGAAGCAAATGCATCTGCATCCCATGGATTCCCGGTTGGCCAATGTAAATTACCAAAACTATAATAATCCATTCGAATCCCTATATTTGCCACCATGTCTTCAAAGGTAATTTGATCCTGAATATAAGCACCCAGATTTCTAGGGAAAACACTAAAATTATATTCATACATACTATTCACACCTTCAAATGGCCAATAAGCCCACCTATTATTATTTAGAGCAGTATAATTATACTCTACTCCGGCTTTAATAAAGTGCTGTTTTGTAACCTGGCTTCCGAAATCAAATTTAAATCTTAATTGTTGTGTTAGAGAATTATCATAAAAAACACCACCTTTACCGCCGAATCTTTCACTTAAGCCAGGAAGACCATAATATTGATCGAACATCCAATCTCCAACGGTATCTACTCCAACATTTAAGGGAAGTATTCTTCTGCCATATGGCATCTCATTTAATGGTATCGGCCCAATATAGCCTAGAATAGTATTGTTTCTAGGGGTACTCAGATCAGGATTGATATCATCTCTGGTCCTTTGATAGCTGGCAGTAATTTCATAAAATGTGGAAGCACTTATTGCATGAGTTAATTCTAATCCTCCTAATATATTTTTTTGAATCCATGGTTCTAGCATTGTATTATACCAATAATATGTTGGACCATAATTACTGCCTGATGAAGCAAACAAGGGTATATTATTTTCCGGCATAAAAGCCCCTCTGTCAAGACCGTCATAAATAACACTTGTAACACCATTTTGTGTTATATCATTTGCCTGCGATAAAGTGGCAGGTTCACTATCAGCTCCTCTTGCCGGATTCATTCCTTTATGATAACCATATAATCCTGTGAGTTTTAATGTAATCGACCTTGTAATATTGGATTTTAAAGTTAATAATGTCGCACTCTGCAGATCATAATCCAATTCCTGCGGTTCTATATATGAGGTTCTATTGGTAATATTGGATAAATAGAACGTTGCATTTCCTAGGTCACTGCTTAAAAATGGAATAGGACCGCCAAATCCTCCGTCGATATTAAAGTCACCATACTGATCTTCTTTATTTGCATGGCTCCTAAATAAATTCATAAGATTTTGATCAGTAACCTCCGACCCAACATTTAAACCATCTGCATTTAATTCCCTTATAGTAGAATTCAGTTTATTAAAATCAGGAATAACAGTATGCATCCATGCATCGTACAAATATAAATCTACAGGGGTAATTTCCTGGCCTGGTTTTAAGCTCTGCTGCCATGGCGCTGGTATATTTCGTCCGGTTAAATTATTCCATCCGGCAAATGTTGGATACTGACCAAATTGCTGTGCCTCATAAGAAGTTATCTTTCCATCCTGAACCGCTTTGGCAACACCAACAAAAGCAATTGTGGGATCCAGGTGAGGACGTAAAAAATTATTCATTGGATCAAAAAGAGATGGTCCAAATCTTTTAATATGTGCCGGGCTGCGGGAAAAGCTAAATGAACCATGGTAACCATCCATCGTACCTGTTTTTGTAGTCACTCCAATGAGTCCGGATCTGAATTCTCCATATTCAGCACTCATTCCACCTGCTTTAAGAGAAACCTGTTCAATCGAACTGGTTGGAATAAAAGATTCGGATTTTCCAACCCTTGCATTAATAAAAGTTAACCCATTAATCATTGTTCCCGTTTCACCCGGTCTGCCACCACGAATTTCAAGATATGAATTATCGGTTATTCCGGCTTGTGTATTCAAAAATTCTTGTAAAGTTCTTGTACCGGCAGTAGCGTCAATTTGTTGTGCATCAACTACTATCTGACTGCTTGATACATCCTTATGGAGAATGTCTCTCGGAGCCGTTACTACCACTTCCTGCCCCTGGATCGTTGTTTGTTCGAGATCGAAATCAACCGTTGTAATTCGATCTGTTTGAACAACAACATTTGTTTTTACTACAGTTGTAGCGCCAACCATTGATGCTTTTACAGAATATTCTCCTACAGGAACATTAACCATTGTATAATCACCATCTATATCTGTTGCTGCACCTAGATATGTCCCTTCTATAATGACATTTACACCTATTAATGCCTCTCCGGTTGTTTTGTCTTTTACATGACCAACAATCTTGCCTTGAGCAAATACTTCGTCAAAGGAAAATAAAAGCAAAAATATGAGAAGTATGCCCGACAAAAAGATTTTTTTTAGCCTTCGACTCATTTTAACTCCTCTATTATATAAAGTAATTTTTTAAAAGAGATTAGAGGTACGAACAAAACTCTGATTTGAAAAAAATTTTAGAAGAAGTAATTTTTTTATCATATAAGCTCCTTTCCTATACCTCCACGGTTTTCTCACATAGTGATGGCTATGCCACTAAACCCCGGAGGTTTTTATTAATTATTTAACTAGAATCATCTTCTTTGATATAATCTTCTGATTAGGTGATGATAAACTATAAATATAAACACCTGAACTTAAATTAGATCCGTCAAAGTTAACCCAATGGTTACCTGCCGTTTCTTCTCTATCAACCAGGACCGCTACTTTCCTCCCGAGAACATCGAATACTTCAATTTTAACTTTTTCTTTTACTGGTATTGAATATTCTATTTTAGTAGTAGGGTTAAAAGGATTCGGATAATTCTGTTTTAATGTAAATTCTGCGGGAACCTGTTTTCTATTTTCAACAGATGTAATGTTTGGGCCAACCAAATCATTTATATATTCTTCTATCATCGTATAGCCTGCAGTGTCAATTTCCCTTGCGTCTGAAGAATCATAAGGATTAAGATTATGATCTATTTCCCATGAATCGGGCATTCCATCATGATCTGAATCAGGGGGAGCAGGAATTGAATGTAGAACCGGCCACCCTCCCACATCAGTCTGTGAGTCTATTATTCCTGTTACAACTGGACCCGGCTTATAAGTTGGCCCTTCATAGGTTGCAGTATCTCCTCTGGTATCTGAAACGAGCCGTGCATCCACTGAATCCCGCTTAGGTAGAGTTGCTCCAACATTATCAAGCACTAACTGGTAAGCTGCCTCTGGTGATTGAACAGTTACGTAAGCAATTGGAAACGGCTGATCAACTTTTATTTGGTCTTTTACAGATTGACTTACCCCTTGAACTCCGGTTGTCCAGTTATCTGCTGTGGTACTTGGATAACCATCAACGTAATTATCAGCTACATAAAATTTTCCGAAGCCCGCCGGAGGATCAGTAGAAATGGAAGGATTCAGAATTCTGTTTCTTTTGCTGTCATCAGTTGCCGGACCAGCTTTATAGTAGTTTGTCCGGATATTCTGCTGCCCTAATTCCCCGCCGTAAATACTATTGAATCCCCAATTGTAAATTACATTGTTCACAAAATCAACTACTTCTTTTTCAGGAGTATCTAAATGATAACGGGCTCCGCAAAACCTTGGATTTCTGCTCGTGTTGCTAACATATAAGTTATGATGAAATGTCGCTCCCCAGCCTCCTTCTATACCGCCATACCCGTGCTCTCCTTTTTGATGTATTGAATTATATAAGCTTTCCCCGACAAGACACCATTGCATTGTAAAATTTTCATTGTCATAAAAGCTTGCACATTCATCTATAGACCATGTCATGGAACAATGGTCTATAATTATATTGCTGTGATTTCTGCCGTTCATTGCATCATCTTCAGATGGAGTTAAATCACCGTGCCTTGAACGGATGAATCTTATTATAACGTTGTCTGCATCAACTGTAAGGGTATAACCAGCCAGACAAATTCCATCACCCGGTGCGGTCTGACCTGCTATAGTTACATTCCCATTCTTTATTGTTAACGTAGAGTTCAAAAAAATTGTGCCGGATATTCTAAACACTATAATTCTCGGAAAGTTTTTACTAATTGCGTCTCTTAAACTACCCGGACCTGAATCATTAAGATTAGTCACTTCAAGAACGCTCCCCCCTCTACCTCCAGTAACATATTTACCGTAACCTTCAGCACCAGGAAATGCCGGTGTTAAACCCACTGTATCTTTCGTTTCAAATGAAATTTCATTTCCATAAGCTGTACCTGAACTATTTACCGCATATGCACGTACATAATATTTTGTCGAAAATTTAAGGTCTGTCATGGTGACTGTATAGGAACCTGTTCCTCTGCCGCTTACTATTTTACTATCATTTATTGTCGGATTGCCTGTAACGTTCCAGCAAATACCTCTTGAACTGATAATTTCGCCTCCGTCTGAGTTTACATCACCGCCGCAAATTGCAGTATATAGCGTAATTTCTGTTACACTTAATGTTGTTACAGTTGGAATTGAATCAACAGCTGCCGGAATCTGAGCTCTTACTGTAAATGATAAACAAATAATAAATATAATTGTCAGAGATTTTTTGTAAATCAGATCGATATAAATAGAGAAGTTTTTCATAAATATTTAAATTTCCGGTATAAAAGAAGGTTATACTTTTCTTCGAAGATGCCTCACACCTGAATAAACCATCATTATAATAATTAATGTTTTAAGATGATAAGCATCTAGAAAGTTATATAACTCATAAAGGTGAGCTTATTCCTTACTAGTTCCCGGCTAAGAAATAAGTTAAAAGTTTCTGGCAAGTAGTAAAAAATAAACTCGAATATTTTCCATTAATTTATTTGTTGAAAATAGTTTAAGTAATCGTTTACTTAAACGATAACTTAAATTTGCACATTTATTTAATAATAATCAAGTATTCTAAATCCCTTATATAATTTCAGTTTCCTTGATCATGCTCCTTTCTCCTACTCCTAATCGTAATCGTAATCTTGCTCGTACTCTTAATCCTATCCCTTAATCTTCATCAACTCTTCTATTCCATTATATATCGATTCCCGTACTCGCATCCGTAATCTTTTCTTCTAAATACTCACTACTAATCTTCCACCCTGAACCAATCAAAATCCCCATATCCTGAATCATTAGTCTTATTCATACTCGTACAAAATATCCCAACCTTAGCCCCAATCCATTGACCTGGTTGAGCAATAAATGGTTCTTTGACTTCGGTAAAATTATTTCCATCACTACTATAACCAAAATGACAAACCGCTCCTGTATCTACTTTAACTCTAAGATACATTGTTTTTTCAGTTAATTTCTTTATCTCTTCACTCTCTTCAGCACCTCCCTTGTTTGCATGTTTGCAAGTGGTGTATGATAAATAAATTCCATCCTCCTTTTTATTTAACGATAAATATGCATAATCCATTCCCATCACTATAAAACCTGTTTTATCTCCGTTCTGGAGCGGATGGAATGTCAATTTTGCAGTAGCCGTGAATTTATCTGCCGGAAACTTTTGCATAAGAAGATTTGGTACATTCCAATAATTTCTAATACTGTCGGGTAAGGTTATTGCATATAACCTCAGATATCCTTCCCCCGAGGTGAAAAACCATGTTGCTCCAGGATTTGCCTGCCACTGCCACTGAAGTCCCAAATTTGTTTCATTGAATTCATCCGATGTTTGTGGAACAGCTGAGGGATAAGTTTTACCAACGTCCGGTTTTTGATATGTGTATACCGGCTCACCGGTTCCATCTCCATCAGTATCTGTACCTATTACCGGCCAGTCATTAATCCATTCCATTGGTTCTAGATAAACAACACGGCCATAAGCATTCATATCGCGAAAATGTATAAACCAGGATTTTCCTCCGGGAGTTTCAATCCATGCCCCCTGATGCGGTCCATTAATGGTAGTGTTCCCTTGAGCCATTACAATCCGTCTTTCATAAGGACCGTATATATTCTTTGAACGAAGCACTAACTGCCAACCACCGGTTACTCCACCCGCTGGTGCAAAAATGTAATAATAACTTCCCCTTTTATAAATTTTAGGCCCTTCAACTGTTGGATCAATCCCATGACCATCATAGACTATAACCCCCTCATCAATAAACTTCGTCCCCTCTTTATTCATACGGTTAATAGTTAATATACTCTTAATTCCCGCTCGGCTGCCTGCATAAGCATGTACTAAATACACTTTTCCATTATCCCAAAGCGGACACGGATCAATTAACCCTTCTCCGGATTGAACAAGAACCGGTTCAGTCCACGAACCTGCCGGATCTTCTGCCTTAACCATATATATTCCGTAGTCAGGATCCGGATAATAGATATAAAATTCATTATTATGATAGCGGATAGCAGGAGCCCAAACTCCGTTGCCGTGCTGCGGTTTCGAGAAATGTTCGTAAGGAGGCTGCCTTAGAAGTGCGTGTCCGATAATTGTCCAGTTTACCAGGTCTTTTGAATGTAAAATCGGCAAACCGGGAACTGCATCAAAGCTGGAAGAGACTAAATAATAATCATCCCCTTTCCTGCAGACATCAGGATCCGAATAATCTGCATAGATAACCGGATTTTTATATTTCCCATCCCCTAGATCCGGAATCCATACTTTAGAAGTATCCTTCTCTTCCTGTAATTTATCCTGAGATCTGTCCTGTGCTTTTAAATTTAATGCAAACAACAGAAACAGAATAAAAGAAACACTATTAACAAAAAGAAAATCCTGTTTTCTTTCTCTTAAATACATCTTGTTAATAATACTGTAAAAATTATTATTTATCTACCTACTTAAAAATTTATTCTTATACTCAACGCTAAATACGCGCTATTTTAAATCAATTCTATTGCAGTTCCCTTTAGAGCTGTGTGAATATCATTAACCAATGGATTTATCCATTGGTCTAAAAAGAAAAATTAAAGCCACCCCAAACGGATTTAACCGTTTTTTGACTTTTCACAGCATTTAGTGAACTGAGAATAAAGGGAGAATTACATATTGAGTTATAAAATTATTTCGATTTGTATTTTGCTATTTATTTGTTAATTGTCTTTTGCTATTTGGCATTTTAAATACTGCTTCGCCCCTTAAATCCCATATTTAATCAGAAATTAGTAAACGATAACTTAATCGATAACTTTACGGGTTACAATTTTATAATTTTTTTTTATAATGTCAATAAGTTTCCATAAATAATTTTGATTTTTTTAATAGAGCAAAACTTAAATAACGCCGCAACTAATGACTATGACCCAATGACCAATGACTTAATGACGGTAAATTAAGGAAAAGAAAAGGTCTCACTTTCCAAAAGTTTAACTATCTATTAAATTAGATAGGAAAAATAAACAACAAATTAGAAAGGAGACCGAAATGAAAATAACTAAAACAAAAGACATTCTCCAGCCGATAAAGCTGTATGATTATTATATAGCAATTGACTGGTCAATAGAAGGTGCAACAATAGCCAGGATGAAATCCAACAGTATCAAGCCGATTGTAAAAGATATTGCTTCAGATATAAAGGCAATAAAAGAATATCTAAAAGTTCTTAAAGGGACCAAGATATTGACAATCGAAGAAACCACAGGAGCACAATGGCTATATGTTGAGTTAAAGGATAGTGTAGATAAAATAATAATCTGTAATCCATTAAGAAACCGGTTATTAGAAGAAGGAGCGAAGACAGATAAAATAGATGCCAGTAAGTTATGCCAGTTATTAAGAGCAGGATTACTAAAAGAGGTATACCATACAGACAATGAGAATAATTACAGAATAAGAAAAATAGTAAGTGCATATGAAGACCTGACAATAGCCAGAGTTAGACTGAAAAATCAAAATTTAGCAGTATACAGAGCAATAGGGTTAAAAAAGAAACAGAGACAATCGTATAATAAAAAAGATGAGACCATGAATTTTATATTAGATTGTCAAACAGAAGTACTGAAAAAACTGGATGAAGAACAAGAAAAGTTTGAAACCCTATTTAAGCAGACTGTACAAAAAAATAAGGTCATAAGATATATAGAACAGATATCAGGATTCGGAGTAATATTATCAGTAAAAACATACGGAATAATAATAGATGCAAATAGATTTGAGAATAAATACCGGTTATGGGGTTATTGCGGCCTTGTAAGGACTAAAAGAGAAAGTGGTAAAATAAGCTATAGCAGAAAAGATTTAAGATATTCGAGAAAATTAAAATGCATATTCAAGGTAGCAACAAAAGCAGCGCTTGGTGGTAAGAATGATATCCGTGAATATTATGAATATTTATTACAAACAAAAAAATATACCGAAAAAAATGCGAGGAATAGAATTACCCGGTATATAGCTATATCTGTCTATGCTGTAATGAAAAACAAAAAGAAGTATGAACCTTATAGTTGGAGGAAGAGGTTAGAAAATAAAGCTGCATAAATACATATTGTAAATATGACTGAAAGCTATAGATAAATATTAAAAGCGTTTTTTAAGGCATATGAGAATAATGGAAATAATAATAGTTATAAAACAGCGGGAAGTCCTGAAGATTACAAAATCAGGATTGCTTCCCGCCAAAATTGGAAGAATCATTAAAGTTCTTCTTCTCCATTACTCTCACCCAGTTATCCCTGGTAGGTTGCTCGCCAGCAGAGCCTGCTTCCGTTTAGCCGGGATAAAACAATACGAAATATTTAGAACTTTAGCAAAATATTATTTGAGTATTTGTTTATCACCTGGATTTATTGAAAGTAATTTTAATTCTCTGGGGATGAAGTTCAAGGCCATTGGTGCTTCTAAGAAAGCCAGAATGACGGTTAACTCTCCCCATTATTCTTTAAATTTAACGTAGCCCGTAGAGGCTCATATAGACGAATAGAAAAAAGAGAACAAATAAAAAAATCGATTAAAGTAAAAATTACTAAAACTGAATTTCTCCGGAATGAATACTTAAATGTTTACAGCCATTGATGAAAGCGAGCCCAAAGGCAGAGAAGTAAAAATGGTTAAATTTTTACTAACGGAATACTATTACCTCTTGACATTTTCCTTAATAGACCAATGACCATCCTGTAATGCCATGTCCCAAACCCCTTTTGAATTTTAATATTTTTATTATTCAATAAATTTATCATCTCCGCACCTGCCATTAGCACGGGTCCGTACCCATGAGATGCTTTTGCAGAAGCCGGCCTATGATAATAATAGACTATATCCCCTGCGAAAGTTGTACCCCAGCAGGTTCCTTCAACTTCACCGTCACTATCAACTCTCGTAGTTAATGCATCCCATCCGGCTTGAGCAACCGAACCGAAAGTATAATCAATCCATCCTTTATTTATTGAATGAGCAATACTGTATACGAACATAGCAGTTGCGGATGTTTCCAGGTAACTATCGGTCTTATCCAGAAGATTATGCCATAATCCATCACCTCCCTGACATTCAGCCAGTCCTTTTACATGTGTCCTCAGAATTTTCAGTACTTCATCCATTCCCCTGTAATTTTCCGGAAGCACATCCAGAAGTTCGTTTATTGCCATTATCACCCAGCCATTTGCCCGGCCCCAATAGATATCCGGATCATATTCATTATGAAGATTTAACCCGTGATCATATAATCTCTTATCCCATCTGAAAAGATATTTTGACATCTGTCTGATTTGTTTAACCGCATCATCATAATATTTCGTATCCCCGGTCAGGCTTCCCATTTGTGCCAGAAATGGTACGGACATATAAGCATCGTCCGCCCAAATAGATTGATTTTGCGGACGCTGACGCGCTAAAGTCCCGTCATCTAAGCCGAAACTGTTTATTTGAAATATAATCGGCAATATGATCAATCAATGGAAGAAGTCTTGCATCTTTAGTTACTTTATAAATTTTTATTAAAGCAGCACCCATCGATCCACAGTCGTCTAATGATCCTGTATAAAGAAGAGGACGGTATCTGTTATTCTGTTCACCAAATGCAGAATCGATCCTCTTGAAATAAGGCAGATTATTTAAATAGAAATCAATATTTTTTGCGGCATACTCTTCATATTTTTTATCACCGGTTGCACTAGCGGCTTTTAACATACCGCTGTATGTAACCCCCATTGTATACGACCATATGGATAAAACATCATTATTTTCACCGGTAGCCAGATCAGCATTTTTGTTTAATTGAGAAAAATCAGTTATTTCTTTCCCCGTTTTCCTGTCAATTATTTTATATTCAGTATTCTTATTAAAATAAGTCAGTATTCTGTCAAGCACCCCTTTGATGCTGTCAGCCTGCGGAAGTACATAAGGTAAAGTATATTGTCCTTCACCGTTAACAACTACCGTATTTTCTTTAGACTTCTTTGTTTGAATCCCCTCCTCCTGTTGTATGCATGTTGAGAAGATCATAATCAGAACGGTTATCAATAAAAAATTTACCAAAGAAAGAAAGATTTTTTTAGTATACATGCTTACCCCGCATTTTTTGAAATTACAAATTACAAAATTCAAAATTCAAATAATATTCAATTTCAAAATTCCAAATTCAACCACCCACCAACAACAACCTACAACCTACCGGCAATAATTTATTTTGGACAAATATAATTTATTTTTATTTTTAAATTGAAAATCAAATAACATTAATCCTTTGAACAAATTAATTTTATCCTATAATGATCAAAATAAATTCATTATACACCAAAATTATCCGGATATTTTCAACTATCTAACAGCCATATAACGCCATCTAACAGCCATCAACTCCTATTCACCTCCATCTCAAATACCTTCCCCCCTTGCTTAAGAATCAAGGATAAAGTTCTCAGTGAGTTTACCCGGATTTATACTGGATTTACCTTGGACTTATCTTGGAGTTACCTTGGAGTTATTAATTAAGGAAGCTGGATTGCACCTACCACCAACAACATACAACAAACAACCTACAATTTTTGACTTTTGACTTTTGACTTCACTACCTTTGTATCTCTGGTAACTTATCTTTTTATTATTCTTTGAGATTAAATGAAAAAGATCATTTACATTATTATTCTTCTTAACTGCATTTGCCAGTACTATGTTCTGCCAATCAAATAGTAAAATTAAAAAAAACGAAACCTATTCCACAACCCCCTGGTCTATCCGTATGGCGGATTCCGAAATCAAGAGGAGTCCCAACTACTATCAGAATGATTGGGGCTATGTTCCGGGAACTTTCCTTAAGGGAATAGAACTCTTATGGCGGCGGACCGGCAATAATGATTATTATCAATATATTAAAAATTCAGTAGATAAAGTTGTAAACAGCAGCGGCGGGATAAGCGGCTACAGGTACGACAGGCACAGCCTCGATGAAATTAATGAAGGCAGAATTGCGATTTTATTATACAACGAAACAACTGATCCGAGATATAAAATAGTTATAGATACATTAAGGGCTCAACTCCGTACACAGCCGAGAACTTATGACGGGGGCTTCTGGCACCGCGATGATCAAAGTTCGGGAAATTATCCCCACCAGATGTGGCTTGACGGTCTCTATATGGCAAATCCTTTTTATGCAGAATACGGAATAGCCTTCAATGATACTTTTGCTCTCAGTGATGTAGTCACACAGCTAACGGTAATGGAAAAACATGCAAGGGATACAGTCACCGGTTTATTGTACCACGGCTGGGATGAAACTAAAACACAGGCATGGGCTGATTCTGTTACAGGCTGCTCTCCCAGCTTTTGGGGACGAGGTGACGGCTGGTATATTATGGCTGCCGTTGATGTTCTCGATTATTTACCTTCCAATCATCCGGGCAGAGAAAAGATTATTGCAATCATTCAAAGATTAGCTGAAGCCTTAAAGAAAGTACAGAATCCTGGAATCAGGTACATGGTGGCAGGTGCTCGATATGGGAGGGCATGAAAAAAATTACCATGAATCCTCTGCTTCTTGCATGTTTGTATATGCTCTCGCAAAATCTATCAGACTCGGATATATAGATAAAAGTTATTGGGATGTTGTTAAAAAAGGATATGCAGGTATATTGAAGGAATTTATAACGGTAAATAATGACAGCACCATTAATTTAATAAAAACATGTGCAACAGCCGGTCTTGGTGGAAATCCCTATCGTTCAGGTACTTACGATTATTACGTAAATCAAACCAGCATAAGCACCAATGACGGTAAAGCCACAGGCCCTTTTATAATGGCAAGCCTGGAAGTTGAAAAAGCCGGATTGATTGTCCCTCCTTTGAATTTATCCCTAAATTTATCCGGTACAGGCAAAGTTGTAATTACCTGGAAAGATAGAAGCTACAATGCAGATTCTTTTATAATTGAAAGAAAAAAAGAAAACGAAAACAATTTTGAAAAGATTGCTGATGTATCAAAAGGGATTGTTTCATATACAGATTCAACAGTCGATGGAGCAAGTACTTATTATTATAGGGCTGAAGCCGTTTCGGATTCAGCAGAATCAGATTATTCAAATCTGGATTCCATAAATACTAATCCGGCCTCCGTTAATGAAAACTCTTTAAATGAATTAGATTTTAATCTTTACCAAAATTATCCGAACCCATTCAATCCGGAAACTAATATTATATTCAGATTAAAAAAAGGAAGGTAAGACAAAACTTTCAATATTTGATATTTTAGGAAATAATGTTGCCGATCTAATTGATGGTTACGAAGAGAGCGGTTTTCATACCATAAAATTTAACGCTTCAAACCTAAGCTCCGGAGTCTATTTTTATAAACTATCCTCCGATAATCTTATCATCACTAAGAAAATGATATTACTAAGATAAAAATTGTAACGCGAAACTCCGTTTCGCAAATTTCTTTACAAATAAACATTTCTCATAATACATTAAAAATATTCCCCCACAATCTGGTTGACCTGCTTATTCATCACCGGCTTTTTAATTATCCCGATTGGTTTTAATTCTTCCGCAAGCCTTAAATTATTCGGATCAGAAAAAGCAGAAATAAAAATAAATGGAATATTCTTTTCCTTTAACTTTTTTGCAACTTCAATTCCGGAAATATCATCAGCTAACTTTATATCAAGCAGCCCCAGCGAAGGATTTTTATTTTCAATAAAATCAATCGCTTTTTTACCTGAATGGATGATTGAAGTATCTAAAAATCCGCATCCTTTAAGAATAAATTTTAAATCCAATGCAATAACCGCTATATCTTCAACTATAATTGCTGTCTTTTGCTCAATTGTCAATACAGTGTATCCGGTAATTAAAAAATAAAATTAAACGTAACCAGTTTAAAAGCATAAAAAATGTGATTCTAGACATGCCACTATTTTGGATAATTTATAGTCTCTATGGTGACTAAAATATTTGAATCCAATTGCTTGCATATTATCAAATATTATTTCTATATTATGATGGTAGTCACAAAAAATTTAATTCAATAGTTATTACCAACATTTCCTCACAATTTATTTCATTGTACTAAATACTTACTGATACCTATGGAGAAAAGAAGTATTCTCATTGCCGAAGACGAAATAATCATTTCTCTTGATCTTAAAGCCATGCTTCAAAAAAATAACTTCAAAGTTGCTTCAATCGTATCAACGGGGGAAGCTTTAATGAAAGATTATAAATTAAAAGAGCCCGATCTGGTTATTGTGGACTTTAATTTAAGAGGTGAAATTAGCGGAATAGAGGCAATTAGAGAAATCAGAAATATTAACAATACTCCTATTATTATTATTTCCGGTTCAACCGCTGCAAAATTAAAAAAGTTCTGCACTACAATTCCCAATTGTAAATTTTTAATAAAACCTTATGAAGACTCTGAGCTGCTGAAACTAATCAATTCCTTTTTACCCTCAAATAATTAACTCAAAATTATACAAGAATCGTTTATTTGAAACCTCCGAGGTTTTCATAAACCTCGGAGGTTTCTTGAGTTTGGCAATTAACTAGATAAAGGCTGGAAATGTGCGAAAATATTGATTCCGCACATTTTTTTAGTTAATTTGTATCTAGTCAATTAACTAGAGGTCGGATATGGGATTTCCAACAAAAATTCAACTTATTAAAAGAGCAGCAAGTGAACAATGGTATATCAATTTCCCTTCGTCTGTTGCTCAGGCAATGGAATTCAACAAAGGTGAAATTGTCGAATGGATTATCGAGAATAAAAATAAACTGATTCTTAAAAGAACAAATACTAAAGATGAGGCAAGTAAAAAAAAACTGAAAGAACAAACTTGATAAAGGAATTTGATGGTTTGTTCTCAGAATGTAGCTCAGCATTTAAGCAATTTCGAAGTGCACTTAGAACTCATAACTTAGCCTATGGATTGCTGAACTGTCTGGGCAGACATACCTTAACCGGAATGATAACATCCTCAGGACATCAGTTTGTTGACTGGAGTTCGGTTTATCGATTATTTCAAGGTAACCGGGTAAATATTGATTCAATGTTTTCAGTAATAAGATGCTCATTACTCAAGAATAAGTTCCGCAGTAATCAGGATGCAAATATATATTCTCATATGGATGATACCCTACTAAATAAAACCGGTAAAAAGGTTTTTGGAACATCTTGGAGAAGAGACCCGCTTGGTCCTCCATTTCATACAAATTTTATATGGGGACAAAGATTTATTCAGATTTCTATGTCATTACCGGAAAAACCGGGAACATCTAGAAGCCGTGCTATCCCGGTAGATTTACACCATTGTCCTACGGTCAACAAACCAGGAAAGAAAGCTACCCAAGAATCATGGGATGAATATAAAGAGAAGAAAAAGAAAATGAACCTAAGTCTCCAAGGAATAGAAAGAATAAAGGTTTTACGAAAAAACCTTGACTCTCAAGCAGCAAAAGACCGACAGTTGGTAGTAAGTGTAGATGGGAGTTACACAAATGAAAATGTATTAAAAAACCTTCCGGAGAGAGTTACGTTGATTGGTAGGATAAGAAAAGATACCGTGCTTAATGAACTGCCGGATGCAAAGGGGGCTTCTGCAGGTAGAAAAAGGATATATGGAAAATTACTTCCTAAACCTGAAGAGATTAGAAAATCCGAACAATATGTTTGGCAGCAGGTAGAGGCCTGGGCAGCAGGGAAAAAACATAATTTCAATCTAAAAGTAATTGATAATATAAGATGGAGAAAAGCCGGAGATAAGAAATTGAAACTCGTAATTATTCGTCCGTTATCTTATCGCCTTACAAAAAACTCTAGGCTTCTATATCGTCAACCGGCGTACCTAATTTGTACAGATACAGAGCTTGAAATAGAAAAATTGCTGCAAGCATATTTATGGAGATGGGAAATAGAAGTAAATTTTAGAGAACAGAAAACTCTGCTTGGATGTGGTCAAGCACAGGTAAGAACAAAGGACCCTGTTGAAAAAGTTCCGGCATTTATAGTTGCTGTTTATTCTCTTTTACAATTAGCAGCATACAGAGTAAGAAAGAGTGGTAATGTTAATCAATTACCGAAGGCTAAGTGGTATCCGAATAAAAAAGTAAATAGAGAGTCCACTGGAGACTTATTAAACACCTTTCGCTCACAATTGTTTGCAAGGTCGATGAATATTAATTTTTATGACTTCGTGAAATTGCAAAAGGCTTTACGAAATAGGAAAAATTATGTTGAACCTACGATTTCTGCTAATTTTTATAATAGAAATTAGCCAAACTCGAGAAACCTCCGAGGTTTTCATAAACCTCGGAGGTTTAATTTTTCGCAATTAATATTCAGGAAGAAGCGATTCTCAGAATTTCACAGTCAAAAGGTTTCTCAATCACTCCTACCGGGTTTAATTCCTCTACCAGCTTAAAGTTTTTTTTATCCGAAAATGCTGAGATAAAGATAAAAGGAATTTTCTTTTGATTTAAACACCTGGCAACTTCCAATCCGGATACTTCATCAGCCAAATTTATATCAAGCAGAACAACTAAAGGCGTTTCACTCTCTATAAAATCAATAACTTTTTGACCTTCATTAATGATTACCGAATTTGAAAATCCGAATTTCTTCAAAGTGTTCTTCAAATCAAGTGCAGTAATTACAAAATCTTCAACAATTAAAATGGGCTTTGTTAACAAAATAAATTCAGCTTAATTTTTATTTTTTTATCCCCCTCCAATTTTAGAAATATATATAAACAGTAGATGTGACCTCAACAACAGCAATATTTAAAAATTAAAATTCTAAAATAATTCTGTCTCCTTTCGAGAGGTAAGAATATCCGGCATGTAGCATTCTAAGAATGAGGCATCTTAATCAACGAGGCATTCCCAAACCTATAGGGGTGATATTATTGTAGATAAAATAAATAACAGTGCCACCAAAACCCCGTGGGGATGAAATAAATATCTTACGTTAATAACTCCCCAATTATATTTTAAAAAATATAATTAATCTTTTTACCATTATTACTTGTATTCTTAATAACAAATATTTAATATTAACCATCAACTTTATAAAATTAGGGACAAGAAAAAACCTCTATTATAAACTAATATTTTATTTGGGAGTGCAAAACCCCTAGGTTTAAAATTCGGGGAAGGTAGTGCTGAATATGTGGTTATGGAGCCCCGTTAAACATCGCTCAAAATACTGATATGTTTTTATTTTAAACAAAATGCACTCCCATTTTATTTTTTAGCAAGCAATTCATTATTAAGCATCATCTTTATCAGATCTCCGTTAAAAGGCTTTGATACTATACCAAGCGGATTTAACTCTTTAGCCAATTTTAAGTTCTTCTGATTTGAAAAGGCGGAAATAAAAATAAAAGGTATATTCTTTTGCTTTAATAGTTTCGCAACCTCTATTCCGGAAATATTATCAGCTAACTTAATGTCTAATAAAGCAATGGAAGGAAGTTCAATCTCAATAAAATCGATTGCTTTTTGCCCTTTATCTATTATTATAGAATTGAAAAATCCGCAATCTCTCAATATATACTTTAAGTCAAGAGCAGTTACCGCCGCATCTTCTACAATTAATGCTTTTTTTGATATCAATAGTGTATAACCTGGACAAAATTATTTATGAAAGCATTCTTCTCCAACCCAAATGTAGATGTCAAAATTATTACTTTAAGTAGACAATAGATGTGATGTGGAACACCTGAATGTCCCGATGATGAATAGAGATGACCACATCCTGCTTCGATAATTAAAAAAAACCCGCTTCCACCGTAGCAAAAGCGGGTAATCAGCAAAAGGAAGGCTTAGTAAACATAATATGAGTCCATTTAAGTATCAATGGATCCATAAGTCTATGATAAGAATCTGCCCTTTTTAGGAATAAGAGGTAAATATTTACAACTGTAAGTTGTGGAATATATCCCCGATTAGCTGATTTAACTGTTCATTAATCAAAGGTTTTCTTACTATTCCCGAAGGCTTCAATTCTTTTGCAAGTTTATAATTATTGGGATCAGAAAAGGCAGAAATAAAAATAAAAGGAATTTGCTTCTCTTTTAACCTTTTAGCTACTTCTATCCCCGATATATCATCTGCTAATTTGATATCAAGAAGTGCAAGTGAAGGAAGCTTTTGTTCAATAAAGGCAATAGCTTTTTTACCTGAATAAACTATTGAACTGGAAAATCCGTATTTTTTTAATATATACTTCAAATCCAGTGAAGTTATTGCCTTGTCCTCAACAATAAGTGCTGTCTTTTCCACTATAAATAAAAATGTGTGCTGATTATTTGAAAATCTTATCCATGAAAATTACTTAGGTTTAAAGAATAATTTTGTGATTTGAAAACATTAATGCTCTTGCTCTTGTTTACCTCAGGAGCTTAAAGAAGGCAGGAACTTGCCTTCGCTCCGGAGGAGCGAAATATTTATAGAAATAAAATAAACCAAATACATCCCCACTCCGAAGGAGTGCTGCTGTTTTAATTTTTAAAATACATATGCAAAATTAAGTTGTAATTCTTTAACATCTATTGCTTCAACAAAAGGCTGTTCAATATCTGTTGCAAAACTTCCACTCGTTAAAGCTTTATGTTTAAATAGGACCTCAAGCTTTATTGGTAATTCAAATATATTTTCCCGTGAGATAGAAACACAATAAAAAATTCCAAATTTATTCTCATTAGTTTCAAACTTTTTACCCGTATTTAGCCCCAATTTGTCTCTTGTAAACTTATCAAATGTTATCCCTGCACCGATGTCTAAATAATTTTGAAAAAATTCCAATAACTTTGGAAGATGAAGGCTGAACTCAATTGCTCTAAATGTTGAATTACTTGAAATTGAATCTTGTATATAATCTTCCTGACGAAGTAAAAATCCCCCGTTTAAGAATCCATAATAACTTCTTGAATTTTTAGCTGCGACATATTCAATTTTGACCCCCAGCTTCCCGATTGGTTGAAAAAAATAAATACTAAAGCCGATGGGATTCTCAATTTCTCTATTGTCAGTCCAAATTTTGGTTGGAGCTATTCCAATTTCTTGTGAATAACCATTAACAAAAAATATAAAAACGATAAAAAAATATTTAATTGTTTCCATCTTTTGTTCTTCATTTTATAATTTATATATGGTTACAACTTTAACTATCTTAACAAAATAAACTTCTTCGTATCAGTGAAGCCTCCCGCTTCTATTCTATAAAAATAAATTCCGCTTGAAAGATTATTTGCATAAAAATTAACCTCATAATTTCCAGCTCTTTTTTCTTCATTAACTAAGGTTGCAATAACCCTTCCAAGTAAATCATAAACTTTCAACGTTACAAAGCCGTATTGCGGAATTGAGTATTTTATTTTTGTACTTGGATTAAATGGATTCGGATAATTCTGTGATAAATAAAATGACATATCATTAGTTTTAACATCTTCAACATCAGAAGGAATATCGCTATCCAATGGAAGCAATTTTTCAGCAGTTTGATTTGAATCTGAACTAAATAAAAAAACTAATGTATCCCTTAAATATTCATAATTCTGTTTTTTACAAATAGGACATACATCTACATCTTTTATAATAAATGTTAATGTATCATCAGGGTTTAGCAAAACATTTAATGAATCCCTTCTTTCATATTGGCTGACACTATAATATACATATTCATTATCCATTTTAATCATGCAAAAATATGATGTAAAAGATTTATTATATATAGAATCCAAATAAATACTCTGATTCGATTCATTAATAATATAACATGAATCTGTTTCACTATAATATGATAAGAAAACACTATCGGGAAACAGGATGATATTTTCTTCCCATCCTGGATGATGATATTCAAATCTAACCGATTTTATAAACCTGTTTTCTTGATAAAGACTCTTTCTAAAAATATCAATTCGATATTTATTCTCAGATAGATTTAAAACAGGAACAACAAAATTATGGTAACCGGAACATGTAGTCGCATCCATCGCAGTATCTTTTTGCGTTATAGTTATAACGGAATCCATGATTTCAACAGTATAATCCAGCTCAAATCCGCATTGTTCCCATGCATTATAATCCCACACATAAACTGTATCATTTGAAGTCTTAACTACAATGGAATCTTGTGTTAAATTGGGTTGAGCCATTAACAATGACGAAAGGAGAAGAGCTGCTAAAAATATTTTTGTTTCCATTTTATACCCCTTCATGCTCTTATCAAATATCCCTAAATACCATTAATTCTAAACTATATTTTTGCAGGATTACTTGCAACAAGATATTAGCATTTCTTTTAATTTCTCAACAAAATTTCATTTATGAAATCATTTTGGATACTACCGTAAAAAGAGAAAATGATTTCAATTTATTTTCTTCAAAAACTTGCATTTGTATAAAAAAATTTTATTTTATAAAGATATTGTTCTATAAAACAACTGGAAAGTCCCTCATTTGGCCTCAATGATTCCTTATAATTTTAAGTTAGGTTTCAAGGTTTAGTTTTGATGAACGGGGAGTTCTGATTTTAACAAATAATAAAAAGGATTATGATGCTTGAATATAAAACATTTGGGAAAGATACGGATTTTGCCCCGGATCTTACACGTAATAAATTTATAGATTTTTTATTCGAACACCTCGAAAGATTCGGTGATACAAAAGAAGCAATCTCAAAATCAATAGATTATGCATTCTCTCCTGTTGAAGGGAAAGGCGGATTTCTTCTTGCAGCTTATGATAATAATAAGCTGATTGGTGAACTGGTTATGAATAAGACTGGAATGGCTGGATATATACCTGAAAATATTCTCGTTTATGTTGCTGTTGATTCTGTCTGCAGAGGAAAAGGATATGGAAAAGAAATTTGCAATAAAGCAATTGAAATAGCCCAGGGTGATGTTGCTCTACATGTTGAATATGATAACCCGGCTAAAAGATTGTATGAAAGACTCGGGTTTACTACAAAATATGCCGAAATGAGATTAGTAAAAAAGGGGTAAAATAATGGCAACCTTATCAATCAATACAGAAAAAATTCTAGGGAATATAAGAAAACTGAATAAGTATCTCGCGGCGAATAATATTGAGTGGACACTTGTTACTAAGATGCTCTGCGGAAACAAACCGGCTCTTGAAAAAATTCTTTATCATCCTGACTTAAAAAATATCCATTCTCTTGGTGATTCCCGCTTAACAAATCTGAAAGCAATTAAAGAAATAAAACCGGATCTAGTTACTATGTATATTAAGCCGCCGGCTCCCAAACTTGTTAGCAGCATAATTCAATACTGCGATATATCATTAAACTCTTCTTACAGCACAATTGAAAAACTAGATAAAGAAGCAGCAAGACAGGGAAAAAAGCATAGAATAATTGTGATGATAGAAATGGGTGAGCTGCGTGAAGGAATTGTCCGGAATGAAATCTTATATTTTTATGAAAAAATATTTAACCTTGAAAATATTGATATAATCGGTATCGGGACAAATCTAGGCTGCATGTACGGAGTGGAACCGACCTTTGATAAACTGATACAGCTTAGCCTCTATAAGAATCTCATTGATGCGAAATTCGGAACGAACTTAGAATTTATTTCAGGGGGAACTTCAATAACTCTTCCTTTAATTGAAAAAAGAAAATTGCCTGCAGCTGTAAATCATTTTAGAATAGGTGAAGCTGCAATGCTTGGAGTTTCACCGTTAAACGGAGAAAAGTTTAGAGATCTGTCAGCAAATACAATTGAATTCTCTGCCGAGATTCTTGAAATTTCTAAAAAAGAAGCTGTCCCTGATGGAGTGATTGGAAATGGTAATATCGGACATACGGCAGTTTTAGATGAAAATGGAAATAGAGAATCATACCGCTGCATTGTTGATTTTGGACAGATTGATGTTGATGTGAACAATATCTTTCCTAAGGATAGCTCAATCAGCTTTGTGGGAACTACTTCCGATATGACTGTTTATGACCTGGGTAAAAATGAAAATGGATACAAAATGGGCGGGCAATTACATTTCCGGCCAAACTATACTTCAATTGCAAGATTAATGAATTCACGTTATATGTCAAAAAAAATCGTCTAATTAATAAGGAAGCGTAATGCATTTTTTAGACATTCTTATTTTCTTTTTATATATGGCAGCGATGCTCGGCATCGGATTTTTCTTTATGAAAAAGAATGAAAATGCAGATGATTACTATGTTGGCGGCAGAGAAATGGGAAGTCTTCATGTCGGGCTTTCGGTGGTTGCAACTGATGTTGGAGGAGGTTTTTCAATAGGACTTGGCGGGCTCGGATTTATGATAGGACTTTCCGGTTCTTGGATGCTTTTTACAGGCTTGATAGGAGCCTGGCTTAGCGCTGTTGTTCTGATTCCAAAAGTCCATAAGCTTGATAATTTTAAAAAACTTCTTACTTTTCCGCAAATATTCGAATCCCTTTATAATAAAAAAGTTGCTTTTATAGCAGCAGTAATTTCTGCAATCGGTTACCTGGGCTTTACAAGCTCCCAGATTCTTGCAGGTGCAAAATTAGCCGCTGCTTCTTTTGTAAATCTAAATCTTGATACTGCTCTCTGGATTATGGGTCTTATTGTTATCGGATATACTGCACTTGGAGGAATTAAAGCTGTTATTTATACGGATACTGTTCAATGGATAATTTTGATGGGCGGGCTTATTTTTGTCGGACTTCCTTTTACATATTTTTCTCTCGGAGGATATGAAAAGATTGCAGAGGCTGTTCCTCCCGAATTCTTTACATTCACAAATGTTTCGTGGCAGACACTCGTAAACTGGGGTGTAACAATTATACCAATCTGGTTCGTAGGAATGACTCTATACCAGAGAATTTATGCATGCCGCGATGAAAAGAGCGCTAAACGCGCTTGGTTTGTGGCTGGAATTTTTGAATGGCCTTTAATGGCTTTTATGGGTGTATTGCTTGGTATATTCGGACGCGTTGCTGCTGATAACGGTACCTTTGCGTACCTCGGATTTAGCAATATTTCTTCAATGGATCCGGAAATGGGGCTGCCTATGTTGTTAAGAACGATTCTTCCGGTAGGACTTATGGGCATAATGATGTCTGCTTATTTCTCGGCAATTATGTCAACGGCAGATAGCTGCCTTATGGCAGCTTCCGGGAATGTTATTTCCGACCTTTATGATAAACTATTTCCTATTGGCTCTAATCATAAAAAGTTTTTAAGAATATCGCAAATCGCTACTCTCCTTCTGGGACTCTTCTCACTAATAATTGCAACAACTATGCAGAATGTACTTCAGCTTATGCTTTACTCATATGCATTTATGGTCTCGGGTTTATTTGTTCCCCTTATTGCTGCTTTATTCTTTAATAACCGGAATTCCAAAGCTGCCATAACTTCAATGCTGCTCGGAGGGTTTACAACAATTGCATTAATTATTATAAATATCCCCCTCCCTTTAGGTCTTGATCCGAATATCTTCGGTATAACAACTTCCGCACTTACGTTTATTATAATTTCATATTTTTCATCTGCTGAAGAATATGAACTGATTGAGGAAGGAGAATAGTGATAAGTTTAAATCTTGAAGAGCTGATAGAATTTAGGAAAGATCTTCACAGAAATCCTGAGCTAGCGGGAAAAGAACTCAATACTTCAAATAAAATAATTAATTTTATAAATAGATTTAATCCAGATGGGGTTATCACCGGTATTGCTGGTAACGGTGCCGCATTTATATTTAAGGGAAATAAAGAAGGAAAAACTATCCTTTTCAGAAGTGAACTTGACGCACTCCCAATCTCCGAACAAAATAGCTTTGAATATAAATCCAGGGTTGAAAATGTTTCTCACAAATGCGGGCATGATGGGCATATGACAATTCTGTCAGGTTTGGCTTCTATTCTAAAGGATGAAAAGCCCGATAAAGGAAAGGTGATAATACTTTTTCAGCCTTCTGAAGAAACCGGCGAAGGAGCTAAGGCTGTTTTAGAAGATAAAAAATTAACTTCCTTAAATCCCGATTATGTCTTTGCCCTTCACAATCTTCCGGGTTTTCCTGTAAGTTCTGTAATAATTAAGTCCGGAATATTTGCCTCAGCCTCAAAAGGAATGATTATAAGGCTAAGCGGAAAAACTTCCCATGCATCGGAACCTGAAAAAGGAATTTCTCCGGTTTCTGCTGCTGCTTCAATTATGAAGAAGCTACCGCTAATTCCTAATATAGTTAAAATCCGGGATTTCGGTTTAATAACTGTTATTCATGTAAAGATTGGAGACGTTGCCTTTGGTACAAATCCCGGATATGGTGAAATAATGGCTACCTTAAGGTCTTATCGTATTGATGATATGGATTTAATTACCAATGAATGCATAAGTATTGTCAAAGAAGAATCGGAAAAGTATGGACTCAACTACAACATCGAATGGACTGAAGAATTCCCTTCTTCAATAAATAATGAAGAATGTACAAAAGTAATAAAAAGATGTTCGGAAAAATTACATCTTAACGTAATCGAAATCGAAAATCCTTTCAGATGGTCGGAAGACTTCGGACATTTTCTAAATAAATATAAAGGAGCGCTTTTTGGAATAGGAGCAGGTAAAGACCATCCTGATCTTCACAATCACGATTATGATTTCCCCGATAATATAATTGAATCTTCCGTTGAACTGTTCTATTCTGTAATGAAAGAATTGATTTGAATGTTTAACACTTCGGTTATTGAACTTAGTAAAGTTTCGTTGAGAAATAATATAGATTTTCTTAAGAAAGAAATGGGAAAAAATGTAAGGATTTCTTCGGTCGTTAAAGGGAATGCTTACGGACACGGGATAAAAGAATTTGTGCCTTTAGCTGAAGAATGCGGATTGAATCATTTTTCTGTTTACAGTGTTGATGAAGCTCTGGAAGTTAAAAAATGCTCAACCGAAAAGACAAAAATAATGATAATGGGAATGGTTGAAAATGAAGAGCTTGAGTGGGCAATAAATTCCGGTATCGAGTTTTATGTATTTGACTTTAACCGCTTAAATAAAGCAATTGAATATGCAGCAAAATTAAAACGAAAAGCTAAAATCCATATAGAAATTGAAACAGGTATGAACCGCACCGGCTTTTCAGGAGAATATCTTAGGGAGGTATTCAGAATATTAAAAACAAACCGGGATGTTCTAAGTATTGAAGGTTTATGCACGCACTTTGCAGGTGCTGAGAGTATTGCTAATTATGTTAGGATTCAGAAACAACTAAGAACATTCAATAGAATTTACAGGTGGTTTGTAAAGAATGGGATAATTCCAAAGCTGAGGCATACGGCTTGTTCAGCTGCTGCTATGAGCTATCCGAAATCCCGTATGGATATGGTAAGAATAGGAATAATGCAGTATGGTTTCTGGTCAAGCAGGGAAACCTTTATGGGTTATATAAGCAATATGGAGGATAAAACCGATCCGTTAAAAAGAGTCATCTCATGGAAAAGCAGAATAATGAGCACTAAAACTGTAAAAGCCGGTGAATTTATCGGTTATGGAACTTCTTACCTTGCACAAAGAGATATGAGGGCTGCTACAATTCCTATTGGATATGCGCATGGCTTCAGCAGGGAATTAAGCAACCGGGGACGGGTACTTATAAACGGGAACAGAGTAAGCGTTATCGGCATAGTCAATATGAACCTAATGACAGTTGATATTTCTAATATACCTGAAGCAAAAAAAGGAGACGAGGTAGTACTCATCGGAAAACAAGGCGACCTTTCTATTTCAGTCGCTTCCTTCAGTGAATTGAGCAGCCAGCCTGACTATGAATTATTAACAAGACTGAACCAGAGTATCCCCAGATTAGTTGTAGATTAATATTTCCTACCTACTATATGTTAACTTGCAGTTTCAAGGCCTGTGTGAAAAGTGAATTGCTGAAACATTTATGCCTGGGAAATATAAAACATAAAAACAAATCACTTCCATAGCCGAAATGTATATACCTTTAATTTACATAAGGTTCAATAATGTTTTTCCACTTTAAATATCCAATTCCTAAAAGATGCAAACCGTCATTTGAATATTCTCTGCTTAATTTACCGGAAGAATCCAAAAGAGAAGAATTTATATCAATATAGGTTACATTATATTCCATTGCAACATTTTTTATTTTCGAATTCAACTCAATTACATCTTCATTATCGACGGCTTTAAAATCATCATTAACAGGTAGAACACTTTGAATGTAAATTTTTGTTTGAGGAGAAAGAGACTTAATTCTAATTACAATATTCGCATAATTCTTTACAATTGTATCTATTTTAGTTTTCGCTGATAAATCGTTAATACCAATCATTAAAAAAATTTTCTGAGGCTTAAATTTAGCTATATGATCAATCCTATATAATATCCCTAACGAATTGTCTCCTAAAATGGCTCTATTCTTAACTTTACTGCTATTTAAAAGTTCAGCCCACTCGCAGCCGCTGGTAATGCTGTTGCCTATAAATATTATATCTTCTTCTGTTATCGGCAGTAAATCAAATAGACTCACCTTCTGAATATTTCTTTCTAAAAGATTGATATATTTAAAATTTTGCTTATTTACTTCCGTATAATTTTTCGGGAATATCTTTTTCTCAATATATTCCAGCCCCCCTTTTTTAAGTACAGCTGCAGTGAAGATGATAATAAAAATTATATTCCCTATTAAGGAAACAATTAAAAATCTTTTTCCCATTTTAGCCGCTTTCTTTTACTAAAAATTGCTTGATTCTCCCCATTCATTTTTTCTTTAAATTAAACTTATAAGAGAAGTTACGCAAGTTCTATATATTTTAAAATAAAGATAAATAAAAAGTATAAAATTGTTCAAAATTTAAGATATGAGATTCTTCCCGCAAGCGGGACAGGTCTCTCCACTTCGTTTCGTTCAGAATGACAATATTTGCATAACTTAAGTTATAATTGGAAAATGTAAAAATAGCTTAGAAATTAATATTTACTTTTCCACTGACGATAATGTAAGCTCGGATAAACCTAAACTTGATGTTGCGTAACTTCAGCTGTTAAATAGATTTCGAAATAAATATTCTGTAGTTAAGGCTCTTGAATACAGAAGTTTATCTTTAATTTTATTTAAATCTATGTATTCACTAATTAACATATCATGGCAATTAAAAATTATCTTTTCCTTTTCTTTAATATAATTCAAAGATTCATATTGAAATGCTTTATTCTTTATTAAATAATGTTTAATAAATAGAGGAGTATACATCTTTAATAAGTCCTTCCTTTTTGCATAAATATCTGGACCATTATAAAAATTGAACCCATAATTAGAATTGAATTTAGCTAATTCCGGATTAATTTTTTTTATAAGCGCGGCTTCAAATCTACCTCCAAGTTTATACCTATAAGGTATATTAGTACTTTTTATGAAAAATTGTGGTTCAAGAAAGGGCAGTAAAGAATAACAAAATTGATTTAATTTAGAAGAAAGAACTCCTGTCCAATATCTTCCTCTCATAGTTGGAGGTACCAAATCTATCAATTTATGTGTTAGTTTCGAGGTAGAATGAGGAATATCAAGATTATATAGTATTTTATCTTTTATTTTTTTGTAAAATATTTCTCTATTAAATTTATTTGTTAAAAAATCTTGTTGATAGTGATACTTAAGACTTATATATTTATTTAAATCCATTTGTTTACTGGGCAGTCCCCTAAAAGCTCTATACAATTCACCGCCCGAGCCATTTAAATTAGTCTCAACTTTTTGACTAATTTCCACATCTTTACTTAACATACTATAAAATATTCCAAAAAGATTTAGACCTTCATCCAAGTAAAACTTCTCTTTAATGATTTCATCTAAAGAAATTTTTTCTAATAAGAGATTTTCATTTTCAACGTAATTTTCAAATTCTAGTTCATAGAATTGAGATATACTTCGCGAAATATTCACCTCAAGTGAATCCTTCAGACCATTTACGTAAATGTAAGGTTTTATATTAAAATTCAGTAATAGAGATAAAATTAACCTAGAATCGAATCCCCCTGATAATCCCAGACTAAACTTTTGAAAATTTTTTGTCACTGCATCAAAATAGTCAATTAAATCAAGCGAAATATTATCAACCAGCTCATCAAACTTTAGGTTATTATTATTATTGTTTAAATGAATTGTTTTATCTATAAAACTTAGTTCCGGGAAAAATTGAAAAATTCTTTTATTATCAAGTCTTCTTATACCTTTAATTGTAGTATCTTCACCGTAAGTGCTGCCGAATAAAATATACTCGTATATACCTTGTTTGTTTATTTGTAAAGAATTTAAAGAAGCTGAAACTGCTAAAAAGGAATTAGAGAATATATTATAATTTGCATCATGATAAACATGATACATACCGTTATAATCATTAAACATAAATAGTTTTTTATCTATGAAAATGAGATAACAGAAGTGACCATAAAAATTGGAAAAATCAAGACTTTTACTCTGCCTAAAATCATTATATAGTTTAACAGCAGCTTCATGCCCTTTATTCCTTTTATATATCGGTGTTCCTATTGAAACTACAAAATCATCCTTATTAAATCGGAAGAAATTCTGATTTTCAAAAGATCTTTTAGAAAATGTAATTAATCTATAACCTTCAAAAGTGACATCCTTTAAGATTTTTTGCTTTTTCTTATTAAAAATATCTAATCCCCTTTTTAAATTTATATGTTCGGAATTTTTATTAACAAGTAAAAATCCTCCCATTTCAACCTCTATTTTATTTTATTTATTTGTAGAATTAGAACTAATTGTCATTTTTTAAGAATTGGTTTTGAAGTCATCCGAATTATTTTCCTGCAAAACTTCTTCCCATGCAATAATACTAATTTTCCTTATAGTGGTGCGTAAATTTTAAATTGTAAAAGAATACAAATGAAATGGATAATATATTTTTCCATAACCCTCCATACCCTAAAAACTTAATGAAGTAATAATGGATATGATTTTTTTTTATAAAGTAAGCAGAAATTTTGATATAAAGCTAATTTTTTGAAATTTAATAATCAATAACATTTTTAATTTATTTTTAGTAAAAGCTGAGAAAAATTACTAAGCATAGGAATTTATCACAAAGGTCAGTCGATAAAGAAACCGGAGAAAATTTGGATGTGGTTGAAAGTAAGAGAAGAATTAAGACTTGAATAAAAAAACTTAGAGGATTTAGTTGAGCAGGTATAAAACAAATGTTGATCTTGAAGAATTAAATTGAGTAGACTAAAAGGGAAATGATTTATTAGAAATGCTTCTCCTTCAAAATAAAAATGTGCGATTCTCGGTTAAATCGCACAACCAAGGTGGGCAGAGAGGGAACTGAACCTTGTATTTTTTATTTATTTTCACAGGTTTTAGATTTCTTTAAAAATATTCGTTTTTCGCATTTTTTCAATATCTATCCTTAGATTTTAACTCATAATAAAACATATTTTTTATCCATTATTATTTACATATAGTGTGAGAATAGTGTGAGAAAGTCTTGACATCTTGTTAAATATTTTTATATTAGTAATATTCAAAAAAAATAATTATGGAATAAAATGAAATTTGTAAGTATAAAAAGTTTTGCGGGTTTGAAAAAATGTAGTAGAGAAACTGTTTATAATGCTGCTAAGCGTGGGGAAATTGATATTGATCGCACTTCAGGAATTCCCGTTATATATTTATCTAAAAAAAACCTTGAATGGAATCCCAGCCAAAACATGGGAAGGCCAAGAAAAAATAGTATAAATTTTATTGCCTCTGAAATCAAAAAAGAAATTAAGAGAAAATCATGAAAGTAAAATTTTACCCGGAAAGAAAATCTTCAAAGACCGGTGAATGTGCTCTTTGGTGTTATGTGCGGGAGTATAAAGAAACATTATATCTTAACACCGGACAAAAAATTAATCCTGCTTTTTGGGATAATGATATGCAAAGAGCTAACCTTCGTTTAACCAGAAATAATGTTATTAAAGGTTCACTTAAAAGCCTTAACCAGTATTTGAACGCATTTGAAAGTAAGATTTTTGATATTGAAAGAATTTTAAGAGGTAAACAACCTGATGCCGGATTTAATACCATTGCAGATGCAATTAAAAGGCAGTTTGATAAAAAAAAAGTTGGACTATTCGATATTTATGATGAATTTATATCAATCAAAAGAAAACAAATTACCACTAACTCAATCTCAAAACATGAGAGAACAAAGAAGTTATTATTAGATTATGAAAAAGATAGCCGGGAAAGATTTGACTTTGATAAAATTACACCATTGTTTTTTGAAAAGTTCAAAATCTTTATGATGGACAAAACAAATTTAATCGATAATACAGTTTCTAAACATTTGATATTATTTAAAACTTTTCTTATTTGGGCAAATACAAACGGGTATACAAATAATTTAAGCTACAAGTCTATAAAAGCAAAATTTGAGGATAATGAAGTTATTTTTATAACTAAAGATGAAATGGATACACTTTATAATTTAAAATTAGATAATGAGCGGTTGGAACGTGTAAGAGATGTATTTGTTTTTCAATGTTTATCCGGTCAAAGATATTCAGATATTGAAAACATATCGAGGGAAGATATTAAGGGCAATGATATTGAAGGATATGCCTGGCATTTAAGGACACAAAAAACACATCAAATACTTGAAATCCCGTTAGAATATTATGCACCTGCAATTTTAGCAAAATATATTGATTACCCTCAACCTTTGCCTGTTATATCAAACCAAAAAATGAATAAATACCTTAAAGAATTATGTGAGAAAGCAGGAATAAATGAACCCATAAAAATTATAAAATATAAAAGTGGTAATAGGATAGAATCGATTAAGCCAAAATTTGAAACGATTGGCACGCATACAGCAAGGAGAACATGTGTAAGTGTGCTAAGTGAGCTTGGTGTTCCTGCCGATGTTATCATGTCAATTACCGGGCATACAACATATCGAATGATGCAAAAATATTTGAAAGTTACATATAAGCATAAGAGAGAAGCTTTACGCAAAGCTTATGACAGAAGCAGTAATCTTAAAATTGTAAAAGCAGGATAATACAAACATGATGAAATGGATAAAGTTTTGGGTAGTAGCCTGAGAATCGTGAAATAAATCTTTTAACTTTTCGAAATTGTAAAAGTTTTTTGAGTGCAGGAGTTTTTCTAAATTTTTAAGAAAAAATTGTTATAAAATATTTTTATTAAAAATTATAATGAAAAGAGCAGCTAAAAAAGATTTAGACAATCGTTAATTTTTCTTTTTAGGGTATAATCAACCAAAGGTTCACTTATGTTCTCCCATATATTTATCAAATATTTAATAATCTTACTTACTCCACTAAGTATAGTATATCTTTCAATTCTATTTGTCAGATATAAACAAAATAAGTTTTTAATCGTTATTATTGTAATAGCGGGAATAGTGATTTTGATAGGAAGTTTTTGGATATTCGGAGAACTTAATCATCATCTCCAACCCCTCAAAATCAATTATTAAAACAACGACGTGGCAATTATAGATAAAAAAGAGCCGCGAATACCAAGATTAGAAGCTTTTTCTGAATTAAAAATAAAAACTTAGCAATATTGTCAAAATATAATCCTTCATTAGAAAAATCTTATAAAGAAGAAATTAAAAGGGAAATAGCACTGTTGGGCTAAAACTTATAAACTGATAAAGGATATTTGGGATGACACAAAAAAATATTCTAAAACTAATACTAAGTATTCTATTTCTTCTTTGTCTCTTAAGAATGCCATATTGGTATTACCAACTAATAAGGCTCTTGGGTGTGATAGGCCTTTTATACTTTGCATATTTGGATAATAAAGACAAGCTTAAAGTTACCCCTCAATCATTTGTAATTGCTGCAATAATTATTAACCCTATCATTAAAATAAGTTTTAGAAAAAATACTTGGCAAATTATAGATATTATTCTTGCAGCAGTTCTATTATTTAGTATATTTTTTCAAAGAAAATTGAAGAACATTTCACAATCTAATAAACAATGAACAAACTATTTGACCGCTTTTTAAAACTGGTTGTTATTGCAACATTTATATATGGTTTGTTTACTGAACAACATTATTATTCTTTTTTTCTTCGTTGGCTTGTTTTTATTTCGTCAATCTATTTTGCTTATAGGTCGAAGCAGGAAATAGGAATTTTTGGAATAAGATTTTTTTTGATTTTTAATTGTGCTTTTGCAATATTATTCAATCCATTTATCAACCTTGGCTTTCAAGAAATTACATGGCGAATTATCGACTTTATCGTTTGTGTGTATTACGCCATTACACTTGATTGGAAGGAATATAAAGAATCTCTTTCGCCAAAAGGGAAATTGATTTACAATTTAATTAAAAATTGTTTTTGGGGTGTTATAGCTTCAATTGTAGCATCCTGGTTTGTTTTTTATTTAACTGGTGGAAATCCTTTCCACGAATATTTGCTCATTACAAAGGGATTAACTACAAATGGATTTATTATTAATTCTAAAGAATATGAAGATGAAGTAGATGTTCCAGATTCCCAAGGAGGAGGTTCTGAACCAGTTACCGTCGAAAATTATGAATACACCTTTAGCACACAAGATGGGAAAGTAATTAACAACTGGAGTTCAGACCTTGGGTATATAAAAAATTTCACTGGTAGACCTCTTCTAATTCAAGTTGAATATTTACCTGACAGCCCTGAAATCAACCGAGTTAAAGACGAAACAAGTCAATGCAAAACAATAGGTGAATTTGTTTGGAGAAGATTGGTTCTTGGAATGTTGCTGCTTTTAATGTTTTTATCGATTGGTTTCACCCTCATCAAAGTAGGAATAAAAGAATATTTAGCTGAAAGTAAAAAACTAAATACATACATTCAATGAAGCTGCTTCAGAAAGATTTCTCATGTTTTTTGCCTTGTAAGCAGTTTGCATTTTGGAGCCAATTTAAAATAAATTATTACGATGGATTAATACTATTAAATTTGTTAAAAAGATTTATAGTGTTTTATGTTTTATAGGAATAGACTAATCAATAAGATTAAATAATATTGACTTAGAAAATATGATTAGATAATTTAAGTTTAAGAACTTAGCAATATTGTCCAAATAGAATTTTAATTAATCCTTCATTTGTGTTCCGATATAATCGGAGGGCTTTGACAAGAGCTGCTAACACAAGTGAGGGATTTTTTATTTTCAGTCGGTGAAGGAAATGGAAAAGAAAGGTTGGTTTAAAGATTGGGGGAAAAATAATACTAAAATTGAAAACAAAGAAAAGATTCTTCCGGAAGTGGATTATGCAATTGAGCAATTAATAAAACGGGATGAAGATTATTATAAAGTAAAAGAAGAAAATGCCCACTTAGAAAGAGAAAATTACCTGCTAAAAAATAAAGAAGAGAACGATTTATTATTAGGGAAAATTGATAGAATATTTAAAGAAGATGCTCAAAGGTATGAAGAATTGTATAGAAAAAAACCAATAATAGACATTATCATATCAAGGAATGAAAAAGAGCTTAAAAGGTTGAAACAATACACCGGTGAGGGTAAATTCGAATATTTCAGCTATGCCAAGAATAAAAACACTAAACATGTGGCATATGATAAAAAGCAAGTCCAAAAAGCAATCAAGTTCATGATTGAATATCTTGAACATTTTTACAAGGTTCGTTTATCATACGAAAAGGAAATGGAAGAATTGTGGCAGGAAGTAAACAAAATCTATGTTTTTAAAAAAAGAAGAAATTAAAAGAAAGAGAAGAAATTAAACAAAAACTTGATAAAGAAATTATGGGAATCAATGAGATCGTTAATAAAGAAAAAACAAAGAGCATTCCAAAGAATAAACTTGTTAAAAATGAAGTTGAGAGACTCAAAAAAATTAAATCAAATAAAAATAAAAATACAGATAAACTAATCCATTTAGCAGCAGAAAGTTTAAAAATTAAATACGAAGCAGCGAAACGTAATTATTATTATCGATTATTTAAAAACACTCCTACATCCCCCAAAAAGTTACAAAAATAGTTACATAATCTATTGTAACTGTAACATACTTTTACGCTTTAATTCATTTCCTTTGCTGTAGAGATTCAGGGCAAAACTAAATAAAAATTTTTTTTGTTCTGAAAGTAAAAGCCGTCGCCTGAATCTTTGACGGCTTTTTTCATTTCAAGCATAATAATAGCCGTGTTGAAGCAGGGCTAAAAATACTATAAAGGAAGTTCAGAGATGCAAAGCAAAAATAATTCACAAACCGCACAAAAACAACTCAAACCAATTTATCGCAATAGGCAACACCGGGATCTGAAGAAATACTACATTGAAAAAATTCAAAAAACCAGAGATGAAAATTTAATCCGGTTTTACCTGCAGCAGATCCGGAGGCTGGGATGAAAAACATTATTGAACTCAACTCACGGTTATTTCAAACTTCAATAAAAATAGTTTCAGAAGGAAAACTGAAGGTTATAATAAAGCAAAATAAATTTACTGCAGGCATTATCAATCTATATGAAAAAACTTTCTATAATTCTCCCCGAACTTCTAAAAATTTATTCCGATTATTTAATGGACTTGGTATAGGTTCAGAGCTGCTTAATATCGTTCTTCCCTATTTCAATATTTCCACAATCATAGTTCCTTATGAAGGGACTGAACTTATAACAACAGTAGATAAATGGCGAAGGCTTGGAATAGTTTCACCTTATTGCAATGAGAACGTAGATAAACAAGTTGTTGTTAGCTTGAAAGATATCACTATGAACGATGTTGAAAAATACAGGCAAACTATAAAACCTCAAACTCAATTAACTTTATTTGGAGCAGCATAAATGAAAAACCAAATCTATTCATTTAGAGATTTACAAAATATTGAAACCGTTCTTAAAGGTGAATTTGGCGAACTTTGGTTGTTTGATAAAACACCAGGTAATTACCGTTTCAAATGTTATAGTGAAAATACAAACCTTATGCGCCGGGTTCTCTCATGGGAAGAAACTAAAAGAGGATCAACATACAGCAGGCAAGATGGAGTAATGATAAGCTTTGATGTTATTATTCCCAAAAGACTTGTTAAGAGAGCTTGCCGGATACTAAATATTCCCTTAAAAAAAGATTCAAAGAAAATTGAAGCCGGAAAACGACTTGAAGGAAAGCGGAATTCTTTTTTAAGTGGAATTTCACGTAACAACTTTATTCAAAAATCGTTATGAAAGCTACGAATTTTATAAAAAGGTAAAATACTATTAAGATTATGGAAAACAGTAAAATTATTCTTATTTCTTTAACTGAAATTGAATTACAAGATATGATCACGAATGCTGTAAAGCAGGCATTAGAGATTAAAAAGCAAAAAGAATTATTATCATTCAAAGAAACTTGTGAATTTTTGTGCTGCTCACCTTCAGCTTTGAACAAGTGGAAAAGCGAAAATAAAATTCCTTACCGGAAACTTGGTAAAAGAATCTATTTCAATCGAAATGAAATAACCGAAGCACTTAAAGAAGCCGGGAATTATAAAAAACTTCGGGAGCTAAAATGAGCGAAGCTCCCATTCGAAAACCGATGTTTGGTTATATCCCGGAAAATTTAAATTTAAGCTGTGAAAAGCATAAAGATAAATATTATTACTTTCTTTCTACAATTACTTATAGACGAATTTTTAATAAATCTATAAAGGAAAATGATTTTGTTCCAATTAGTTCAAAAATTTTGCATGATATAATTAACAGTCGTTATAAAGAAAGAATTGATGAACTTTTAGAGATGGGAATTATCGAAACAGACGGGAAATATTTTACAGGTGAGAAATCAAAAGGTTATAGATATACTCTGCAATACCGAAATAAAAAATTAAAGAAAGTTAATATAACAGACAACAAGATAATTTCTAAAGTAAATGAATTCAGATTAATCAGAGGAAAAGAAATAACTGCATCGCAACATAGATATTTATTTAATTGCCTTTTGCAAATCAAAATAGAATATAACCAAGCAATGCAATTTGTAAATAAAAATGTTATAGAAGATGAAAAAAACAGCTTCTATAAAATTATGATTGAGTTTTTAAAAATATTAAAACAAAGTGGTATTGGTCGGTTGATTCAAATGGCCGAATTTATACTAATATAAGTAATTTCCCCAAAAAACTAAGAAGATTCTTAATATATAATCATTCAAAATTAATAGAAATAGATATTTCAAATTCACAGCCTTTTCTATTTAATTTATTAATTCAAGATTATATTTATTCATATCATAATATTATTCCCTCTTATGTTACCACATTTTCGAAAGAAGTATTCTTGTTTAAACAATTAACATCACAAGGTAAATTTTATGATTATTTAATGGAAGAATTTTGTATAAATGAAGATAGGAATGAATTCAAGGTTAGATTCTTTTCAAATATATTTTATTCTTCTGAAATTTACGATAATTATTTTCCAGTTGAGGATATCACTGATTGAGAAAAGTTTAGATTATTATTTCCCAATATCTCAAAAATAGTATCTTATTATAAAAGGGAAGATTATAGAAATCTTTCAAATAAACTACAAAAACTTGAAGCTGATATAATGATAAATTCAATAGTGCCAAGATTGGCAGAGAAAAAAATATTTGTCGTTACCGTGCACGACTCGGTCCTGGTTACACCGGATAATACTGAACCAGTTAGAGAAATTATAATGAATGAATTTAAAAAATATAATTTACAGCCTACATTAAAAATTAAAGGATAAATACAATATATTAACTCATAAAAAGGAAAGTCGGAAAACTTCGTAAATGGTAAAAGGGAAAAGAAATAAGCAATAAAATGCTTCGAAAACTATAAAAAGAGTTTTAGCAACGCCATAAAAAAAGGAAATGAAAAGCGTAAATTAAGCGAATAAGAGTTTTCTTGCACAATAAAAAAGGCAATTTTCATAATGGTTTTTTGCAAGCCCTAAAAATGATATAAAAGAAAGCCAATCAAAGCCAATCAACTACTACACAAAACTACACTATAATTAGTTTTTTGAATGAAGTGATTTGTGAACCACTTCATGAGTTTTTTTACACTATTATGCGCACGTGAATGGGAAATGCAAAATTTTATAGAAAAGCATGAGTTTTTCACCACTTTAAAGAGCTGGAAAAAAAGAATTTGCTAAAAAATGATAAAGGTTTAAATTTTTATACACTATAAAAAAGAAAATTAAAAGAATGTTGTTAAATAATGTTAAGGTTTTATTAGAATTTTTGGAGTCCTTAAAAAGGATAGAAATTAAGAGTTTTCTCACACACAATAAAAAAGCAATTACTTAAAATTGTTAAAGTTTGGGTATATATATAAACTTTTCAAATGTAATTAGTGTGAGAATATTGTGAGAATAAGTTAAATGAGATTTATTATGTTGTCTGTAAGTTATTGTAAATAATAGGGATGCTCGGTAACATCCCTTTTGGTTATG
>CAVUOL010000063.1:0-61950 GCA_963742995.1 uncultured Ignavibacteriales bacterium | reverse complement strand
AGCGGAATCCTTCACATTAGCGCTGATATTTCTCCCCAAGATCTTTCCTTTATTGCACGCGCAGGGTATGATAAGACAAATATTAAAAATGAGAAGGATCTATTTACTCTTGATGACCGCTCTTATTTATATGCAGAATTGGGGTATAAACCGTATCCTTTTATGATTGTATCAATGGTTTATATCTGGACATTTTCCCCTGTTAGGGATAAGGATGATAATATAATTGATTATAGACCGCAGAAGCGGATAGAGCCGAGAGTATCTTTTGTATTCCCGTTTGATCTGCCGTGCGGGGGATGATTTTGGATTTAATGGAACGCTGATTTTTATGATTTTTATGATTGGATATGATTAAAGAGAAGAGCAGGGTTTTATATTATTAAATGTTTTTGTAAATAAACTCTGATAATTCGGGAACTGAATGGAAGAAGTAGTTACTTTTTAGTTTTAATACTTCTTCTTTAGAATAGCTATCCCATAATACTGAGGCTATTTCTACTCCGGCTGCTCTTGCTGCTTTTATATCGGAGGGTGCATCTCCTATCATTAAAACTTTATCTTTAGGCAGATTAAATTTTTTCAAGAATAATTCTATTCCTTCAGGGGAAGGTTTATGTTCCTTTACTTCATCACCAGTAATCATTAAATCAAAGAGATCTAGAATTTCCAGTTTCTTTAAAGTTATAGCTGCAGTTTTCCTTCCTTTACCTGTATAAATTGATAAATAGACTTTCCTGGATTTAATATATTTCAAAAGCTCTTTTATGCCCGGATACAATTCAGCCATGTGATGGTTATCGGAATAAAAATTGTAATAATCGATTTTTGCTTTTTCTGAATTTTCCCCGCATAGTTCATCTAAAATTTGATCTTCAGTCGGTCCGAAAAAGTTAATTATTTCTTCATTTTTAAAGGTTTTAGATAAATATTTTTTCATGACATGATTGAAAGAGGCGAAAATTAATTCAAAAGTTGAAGTTAATGTACCATCAATATCGAAGATAATTCCTTTATACTTTTGCATATTTTAAATATTTGTTCAAATTGCTTAAATAAACTTGAGATTCTTCACTTCGTTCAGAATGACACTGTATGCCTAACTTCAATTAAATGTGAACGGCGATTTATTCTATTTTAAAGAGAATTAGTTTGCCATCAATATTAGAAACGGCAAAAATATTATCTTTTATTTGTTGAATATTATTGACTTTTGCGGTGCCGGCAAAAAATAATTTTTTTAGATTATATTTTTGGTCAATTAAATAAACGTTACCATTATCTGATCCGAAAATTATTTCATTTTTCCATTCAATAGGCCGGGAAGCTGAATAGTCATCATCATAATCTACCTTTATTTCTTTAATAGGCTTCCCTGTATTTGGAGATATTATATAGAATTTATTTAACCCTTTGACAAATAATTTATCATTATCGATTCCAATTGATTCAGATGATGAATAATCCATCTTCCAGATAGTTGTTCCCAACAAGAGATCTATTGCATAGGTATATTTTCCTAATGTTGATATAAAAACATATTTGTTATTAGAAACGGGACCACAACGTACGAACGAATATTGTGAATTCTTATCTTTCCATTTCCAATTTAATATTCCGGTCCTTGCATCTATACAGTAAAGAATTCCATCAGAACTTCCGTAAATAATTCTATTATTCACAAACAATGGACGGGTTTCAATCATACCTTTAGCTGAATTATTTTCCCAGATATTTTCTAAAGTATAAATATCATAACAGAAGATATGTCCATTTGATGTTCCTGCAATTACACCTTTTGTTTTTGAATCCTGATTCACAGCATCGACAATAATAAGGCTAGAAGTAATAGGTTCTCCCAGACCAATTACTTGAATTACATTTCCATTATTAACATTAAATGAAAAGAGATCACCTTCCAATGTGCCCACTAATAGGATATCTTTTTCAACGGCAGGCTGACTTATTATTGTTTCACCGGTATTATATTCCCATATTTTGTTTCCATTTAGGTCAAAGCAAAAGACTTTGCCATCTTTGGAGGCTGAGAAAATCTTCTCGCTAGACGTTTCAACAGAAGCAGGTGAATTAGTAAATAGATCCTTTTTCCAGGAGATATAATTTCCATAATCTATAAATTGTGCAGAATCAATTTCAGGGACGGAGTAATGTTTATTTTTCAAAACAACATCTAAAATATTTTCAGTTTTTTTACGACCGATCTCTATTTGAGATATTGTTATTGAATCTTCGCTGCAGTTAATAAGAGAATAACCGGGATATTTTGAATCTGAAATCGATGATACAGTTATTCCAGGTATACCATTAAAATTCGATATTTTTATTAGTTTCATTTCCAGCAGAAAACAGTGCTTTTATACTATAGTTTCTTAAGAATATTTGAAGCCTGGAACCAGTTATCAATCTTTTGATTTAAGGGGTTTGATAAATATAGAATTATATTGCTCGTGTCTGCAGTGTTACTAGCTGAATCTTTTAACATTTCATTTAACCAATTTAAATCATCAGGAGAAAAATGCCCGCCTTTACTATCCCCAGTGCAAATACTATTTAAACCGATATGTATATCATTATTCTTTTTATAAAAGAAATTTACATTTTTCCAAAGTTCTTGAAAATGTGACAGACAATTATCACTCCCTTTTGCATCTAATTCTCCCGGTATTATGAAATATGGGAATTTCAAATCGTTTAATATTTGATTTGCAATGTCAAACGCTTTATCGGTCCCATTTTCAGTTAAATTACCAATAATTACAATAAAATCAATTCCCTGTCCGGATTTTATATCTTCAAAAATTTTTGATAATTTTTCAGTATCTTTTTCATTCCTGATTTTCAAATCTGAAAGGACTGCATATTTATAAGTTTGAGAGAGTAATTGATGGGATATAAAGAGGATAAGGATTAAAAATATTTTTTTCATACTAATAAGGCTTTAGCTTAATTTGTAATTATCTTATAATTAATTAAAGTTAATTATTTATTCAGGACTTTGAGAAATTCCTTTTATTTTACTATATAAAAATAAGCATAATCAAAATATGAAATCAGAAATAATTCTTAAAAAGAATGAAGATAGAAGAATTAGAAACGGACACCTATGGATTTTCAGTAATGAAATTCTTGAAATTAAAAATAACGCTGAAAACGGGGATATAGTTGAAGTTTATGATTACCAGAAACATTTATTAGGTGAAGGCTTTTACAATAAAAACTCGCTCATCGCAGTTAGGATTTTAAGCCGAAACCCGATTAAAAGAATTGATGAATTTATTCAGGAAAAAATAGATTCAGCATATGAGTTAAGAAAAGGATTTTATCCTAATAGAAATTCCTTCAGAATGATTTTTAGTGAAAGCGATTTCTTACCGGGATTTATCGTTGATAAATATAATGATACTTATGTTCTTCAAATATATTCGGCCGGTATTCAAAAAAATATAGAAAAGATTACTGCTATTTTGAAAGAGCGATTTAATGCTAAAAATATTTTTACTAAAAATGAACCTTATCTTAGGAAATTGGAATTTCTGCCTGAAGAGGATGAAATTTTTCTAGGTGAAAAAAAAGGTGAGATTATTAATGACGGTTCAATCAAGTATAAAATAGATTTTGAGAAGGGGCATAAAACAGGCTTTTATTTTGATCAGTGTGATAACCGTTTTTTTATTGAAAAGATTGTGAAAGATAAAAATGTTTTAGATGCTTTCTGTAATTCGGGAGGATTTGGTTTACATGCTGCAAAAGCAGGGGCTAAATCAATTACTTTTTTGGATTCATCAGGTTTTGAAGTTGAGAATGCAAAGTCCAATTCTGAACTTAACGGATTACAGAATGAATCAGAATTCATTGTGAAGGATGTTTTTGATTATCTGGAAGAAACTTTAAATGAAAATAAGAAATTTGATATCGTAATTATTGATCCTCCTGCATTTGCGAAAAGTAAAAAGAATCTTGCGAAGGCTAAAAAGGGGTATGAAAAGTTAAACAAATTAGCTATTCAAATATTAAATGCCGGGGGTTATTTAGTTACTTCCTCATGTTCGCATCATTTAAAAAGAGATGAATTCTTACAAATTGTAAATTCTGCAGCCATTAAAGCAGAAAAATTGGTTCAGTTAGTTTATTATAATAGTGCTTCTTTAGATCATCCTAGAATTCCTTCAATGGAGGAGACGACTTATTTAAAGTTTGCAGTATTTAGGGTTACAAAAATATAATAATTAAACTTCTAGGAAGTTTTTTGAATTAAGCTTCTATAGAATTCTTTAGTGTTGGGGTTTTCTTTGAATTCAGCAGTTCATATATAAAGATTGAAATTACAGGGACATATTCTAATATTAAAACAATTGTATATTCTTTCCAGACACCATTCAATTGGTAGTTTAAATCTGTTACAGCAGTTAAACTTACAAGGCTCACGAATATTATTCCGCTCCAGTTTGGAACAAATGGAAGAAGAACTGCAAGCCAGCATACATACCATGGATGCACTACCGGTGAAAAAATTAGTAATAAGAAAATTGAAAGGTAGATTTTATTTAGAAGCTCTTTTTTACTTAATATGATGAACAGAAATATTAAAAAATAAATAATACCGCATATTAATCTAGCTTTTTGATTGTTATTCAAAAACGAATTAACTATATCGAAGATAATCCCATTAAATGTCCAATTTTCAGTAAATTTTATTAAGGCCTGGAAAGGTTCACCTGAAAAAGTATAAGGGATATACATTGCTGTGCAAATAAAAGCTGGAATAAAAATGATCTTTAGCCGTTCAATAAAATCTTTTTCTGTGAATAATAATAAGGGGATAAATAGTAAACCAATTGGTTTAATACAAATTGAAAGCCCAATTAGAATATAGCTTAGAATTTTTTTCTTATCTAAATAAAAGAATATGGCAAAGACAATAAAAGCAAGTCCGAAGCCATCAGCATGGGAATCGATAAAAAATTGAAAAATCGGTAGAGGGGAACAAGCATAAAGCAATAAATACTTTTTATCAATTTTTAATTTTGTTAATATTAAAAATATTCCGAAAATAGTCAGCAAATCAAATAATAGAAGGAGGATTTTCAATCCTAAATAACTTTCGCCGCTAATAAGATAAGATACATAAAAAAGGATTTCAGTTAACGGGGGATAAAGTGTCTTCATATTTGCATGATTCACTTTATCCGGAAGGATATTAGAATGCATATTTGAGAGAGATTTATCATCAGGTGAATAAGCATAAGGATTTATCCCATTAGCCTGTAATTTCCCATCCCATAAATATCTATAAAAATCATCCGAACCGACAGGATGAACCGGTATGAATGCTATTTTTACAATTATTATTGCCACAATAAAATAGTGAGAGTAATTCTGAGGAATCTGCAGCATTGAGAATTGCCAACATAAAATCAGAAAGAATATAGAGGAAGAAATGTAGATTACTGTATATCCTATTATAGAGCCGGAAGGGAAGAAAAAGAAAAGCAGTAAAATTATTATATAAAAGATTGAAGAAAAGGAGATTAAAATTTTTGAACTTTTTTTATACAATATAAATCTATTTTTAAACAAGTAATTGTAATGAATAATATTAAATATTCAGTTAACTTAATATATGCAGATAAAAATAAAATTATTATATGAGGAATAATTGTAATCTCAAATTACGCAAGACAGATATTATTATAATAAGATTAAAGAAAAATTTATTAAAATAGATCAAAATATTAAGCTTAGAGATTCTTCACTCCACTTCGTTCCGTTCAGAATGACAACGTTGCGTTTGGAGTTATGCAGGTGTAAAGATGACATCTTAAAAAGAAAGTTATTATTCAATTTTTTATTCAAAATGTAAATTCAGATGAATCCTTATTTTAATTAGTAAAGATGTCATCTTTCAACTTTAGTTATTTAACAAATAATAAGCTTTAGTGAAATTTGAACATTTATCAAATTTATAAAAAATTATCTTAATGATAATTAAAATTGTATAATGATTTATTGATGAAATTCGATTTTTGCTTTTTTGACCTTCAAATTATAAAAAAATATTATAAATTCTTAACTCAGCTCAGAGTAAGAAATGGTTCGGTATTTGACTAAAAAACTGAAATTTTTAATAGATACCTAAAAGTCAGGGAAAATATGGCATGTTTAATTACAAAGCTTAAAATTAAAATTAATTCATTAAATGTCATTTGTATTTTATTGTTTATAGGACAAATGAGTTCTTTTTCTCAATCTACCAATAGAATCCACTACAGGGGGAAAGAATTATTTTTAAGTGGAATAAATATCGCATGGGTAAATTTTGCCGGTGACCTTGGACCGAATGCGGTAGATTTAAATCAATTTAGGAAGGAATTCCAGACGGTAAGGGATAGCGGAGGAAATGCAATGCGGCTATGGTTATTCACTGACGGTTCGCAGACTCCAGAATATGGTTCAAATGGTTATGTAACAGGACCAGGTCATACAGCGATTAAAAACCTACAACAGATTCTCGATTTAGCTCGTCATTACAATATAGGACTAGTTCTATGTTTATGGTCATTTGATATGCTTAGGATAACAAAATTAGATTCTGCTAAACTATTTGCTAACCGGAAAATGCTGACGGATACTTCATATACCTATTCATTTATTAGAAATGCTCTTATTCCAATGGTTGATTCAGTTAAAGGTGATTCAGCGATAATAGCATGGGAGATTTGTAATGAGCCAAACGGGATGACAACCGGAACAGCATTTTATCCTGCTGATCCTACAGTTCCAGTATCTTCAATACAAAAATTTACTAATTTAATAGCCGGAGCTATCCATAGGACAGATACAAGTGCACAAGTAACTACGGGACCCAGCAGTTTTCAAACATTAACTGATGTTAATCCATTGAGTAAAATGTCCGAATCACAAAGTATCAATTCCTTGACGACTATTGAGCTTCAAGATATAACAGATGATTTTAATACTTCACACAGAATGAATCTTACTACTCAACAGATGAAAGATTATCTAATTAAAGTTGCAGCAATACGGGATACTAATTACTATAGAGATGATCGTTTAATTGCGGCAGGGGGGATACATTAGGGATATTAGATTTTTATTCAGTGCATTATTACAGTTCATCGACAACGGCTTTATCTCCATTTACCCATTCATTTTCATATTGGGATTTAACGAAACCAACAGTAGTTGCTGAATTTCATATGACAACAACAGATGGAATTCCTGATAATAGTTTATTTCAAGTTCTTTACCAAAATGGTTATGCCGGAGCATTGGTTTGGTCGTGGTCAGATTTTCCTGTTACGCCCAATAATCCTAATGCTGCAAATGATACATGGGCTGTGTTACATGCTATGAAAGCGAACTATAAACAATATATTGATCCTTTTAATACAGATTATCCGGTAATAACTATTATCAATCCCTTAGATAAATCTACCTTTCAGGACATAACCGAACTTACTGTTTCATCAGCAGTAATGGATACAGGGTCAATAATTAATTATGTTAAGATTTATTCAAACGACAGTCTGCTTGGAACAATTGTTAATCCATCACAAATCAGTTCGGATACATTGTATTATAATTTTGATTTGAAAAATATTAATTCCGGAAATTATGTATTAACTGCATTAGCCGAGAATAATAAAGGACAACATGAAATTTCTATGCCGGTACAAATATCTGTTGGAACGGCAAAAGTATCAAAACTTGAAGCAGAAAAGGCATCGATAAATGGACCTGGAATAACTACCCAGCAAGATCCTACAGCAAGCGGCGGGGCTTATTATGATATAAAGACTAATGATACGACTATAACAATAACATGGCAATTCAAAAATGTTTTAACTTCCGGAGATTACCCAATATCGTTTGGATATAAATTATTTTATGATACACCAAAATCACAGTTTATTAATATTAACGGCGTCAGAGCAGATACTATAACATTTGTAGGTTCAAAATCATCCTGGCTTGAAAAAACGATAACGGTTCATTTAGAGCAGGGAACTAATACTGTGCAGATGCAGTTGTGGTGGGGATGGATGTACCTGGACTATCTTGCAGTTCCTAGCAGTATAGTAACGGGAGTAGTTGATAAAAAAGAAATTCCTATAGTATTTTCTTTATCTCAAAATTTTCCTAATCCATTTAATCCTTCTACAGAAATTAGGTTTACAATTCCTAAGTTTACCGAGGTAAATTTAACAGTATATAATATTTTAGGTGAGGTAGTTGAATCACTAATTAATAAAGATTTGACTGCAGGAACATATAATATAAAATTTGATGGTTCCAAATACAGCAGCGGAGTATACTTCTATACTTTGAGGACAGAGGATAAAATGTTGACTAAGAAGATGATTTTACTTAAGTGAGATGCTTCTAAAAGATTCTTGTGAAAAGTTAAAAGGAACATAATAATGTCATATATATTGATTTTTACCTCACCCCCCGGCCCCCTCTCCTTCCCGCTAGAATCGGGACAGGTAGTAAGGAGAGGGGGAAATGCGGGGCTAAAGCCCGGGAGGGGTGGTATTGGGAACTGTGAAAAGTCACCGGACTGGAAGTCCGGTGTTAACCTTTGGCTTAGATATTATCCGTTGGATAAATCCAACGACAAGTGAGCTTTTGAATGAATTATAATTACTGATTTATATGAATTTTTTTAAGGTATTTTGTTTTTTAATAATAACAGGGCAATTGATTTATTCACAGTCGAATAGAATAAATTACAATGGGCGGAATTTATTTTTAAGCGGATCGAATGTAGCCTGGGTGAATTTTGCTGCTGACATAGGGCCGGGTAATACTAATTTCAAAAGATTCGGGCAAATTTTTTCAGAAGTTGAAGCAGACGGGGGAAATTCGATGCGTTTCTGGCTTCATACTGATGGAAGCCGGACACCGGAATTCAATAGTAACGGTATAGTTATCGGGCCGGGGGCAGGAGCAGTGGAGGATTTAAAAGAAATATTGGATTCTGCTTGGGCACATAATGTAGGTTTACTTTTAAGTCTTTGGTCTCATGATATGCTTAGAACTTCTATTAGTCCAACTTACATTAATAGAAATAAGAAATTATTAACCGATACATCTGCAATACGGGCATATATTGATAATGCATTGATACCTTTAGTAGAAGGAGTGAAGGGACATCCCGGAATTATTGCATGGGAAATTTTTAATGAACCGGAAGGTTTTACTGAAGTTGGCAACTGGGGAGACAGAGTTCATGTTACTGAATATGATGTTCAGCGATTTGTAAATTTAACAGCAGGGGCTATTCATAGGACGGATCCAACTGCAAAAGTAACAAATGGTACATGGGGTCTGCAGGCTCTTACAGATGTTAACGCGCCTGCGAAGATTTCTGCCGGAACTTTCTATAACTCATTAACCGGAAAACAAAAGGAGAGAATTGAAAAGGAATTTGAAACAAAGTATGGAATGCATTTATCAGCCGAAGAAATAATTGATAAATATTATTCGCCTAATGCTGTAAATGTAAATTACTATAGAGATGATCGTTTGATATCTGCAGGGGGAGATCCTGACGGGACATTAGATTTCTATACTGTCCATTATTACAGCTGGGCTGGGACAATATTATCACCCTTCCATCATCCGTATTCATATTGGGGATTGACAAAACCATTAGCAATTGCTGAATTTTTTATGGAAGATTCTTATCAAGTAACTTATCAGAATTTATATAGGCAACTATATAATACCGGATATGCAGGGGCTTTATCGTGGCAGTGGTGGGGTGATACACAAACGAATGATAATGCAAAAAACTGGAATCATGAGAGAACAGCGGCTGCTTTGAAAGATATGTATATTAATCATCCTCACGATATTGTTGTTAATCCAATTGCCGGAACAATCTATTCATTTAGTATTAATTCATCAACTGTAGAAGCAGGTGACAGTACAACATTAAATTGGGATACGGAAGCAGGATCAAATACAATATTGAACGGTGAAAGTGTTCCGGAATTGGGCAGTATGATTGTTAGCCCCAATTTTAATACATCATATACTTTAATTACTCATGCAGCAATATCAGATACAGCTAATATAGGATTAACTGTGATACCAACAGGGACTATAATTTCTTTTAGAGCTTTACCAACAGAGATTGCATCGGGTGAAAGTTCTTTATTAAGCTGGCACGTTGTTAAAGGAGCAATATTAACTTTAAATGGAGAACCTATTCAGGCAAGAGATACGATGACTGTGTATCCTGATACATTACATAATATATATTCATTAGTTTCAAAGGGGGATGTGCAGGATTCTATTCAGATAAGAATTGAAGTTCTTCCATCTGATGATGTAGACAGAGCACAAGGCGGATTGATAACTGTATCATCAAATGATACAACAGCATTTGACAGCAGTAAGCCTGGAAATATAAATGACGGGGATAATTCTACTTCGTGGCATGCAGCAAAAGGGAAAGGACAATGGATTTTATTTGATTTGGGCAAAATATTTTCAATAGATAAAGTAATAATTCATTGGGCTGACCAGGGATATGCTAGCAACTATTCCATACAAACAACTATTGATTCCAGTAAATGGAATATATTGGAACAAATTGTTTATGGAATAGGAGGGATAAACAATACCGAAACATTTGATAATTTACAGGGTATCGGCAGATATGTGATATTTCTACTGCAGGTACCGGGTGCAGATGCTGTTTCAATAAATGAAATAGAGATTTACGGATTACCAACGACTGTTGATTCAAATAATGAGATAAATAAGAAACCAACTGAATATTCCCTATCGCAGAATTTTCCGAATCCATTTAATCCTTCTACGGAAATAAGATTTAATATTCCTAATACATCGGATGTAAGTTTAATTGTATATAGCTTATTAGGACAGCAAATTGCTACATTAGTAAAACGGCAATTAGCACCGGGAAAATATTCGGTAAATTTTGATGGTTCCGGAATCAGCAGTGGGCTGTATTTCTATACTTTAATGGCAGGGGATTATATGATGACTAAAAAGATGATCCTTCTGAAATGAGACGCAGATTTCGCGGATTATAGACGCAGATTTCACAGATTTACGCAGATTATGAGAGACAGATTTACTGATTATAAATTTTTATTTGAGATAAAAATATTAGAAAAAATGACATATAGCAAATAATATTTGAATACCGATGGGGCTGTCCAAAAAGTACTTTTTTCTATTATTTCCAAAGATTATAAACTTGGGATAAAGAGTTCCAATAATTATTTATTTCGGGGCTGACCATAAAGTAATTATTTTTTAAGAAATGGCACACAGATGACGCAGATTTTAATGGATTTTCACTGTCCCGACAAAGTCGGGATGAAAATTACTTTTTGGTAACCCCCTAGAAGATTACTGTTATTTTATATTTTCTATAATAATATCACACCTTCGGTGTTCAAAAATATGAAGAAAATTATTTTAACAATTTCATTAGTAGTTATTACTTTTATTTTTATTTCTTGTTCTAGTTTATTTGTAAATGAAGAACCGGAATATGTAAAAGTAAATAGTACGCACTTTGAGTTAAACGGGAAACCATATTATTTTTTAGGAGGGAACTACTGGTATGCAGTATATTTAGCAGCCGGCGGAGAGATAGGGGACAGACCTAAACTTTTGGAAGAATTAGATATTTTAAAATCGTTAGGAATTAATAATTTACGAATATTAGGTGCTTCCGAAGAATCATATATCTCAAATGTGCTGACTCCAGGAATTTTAGAGAAGCCTGGCAAGTACAATGAAGAGATACTTGATGGTTTAGATTTTTTACTTTCTGAAATGAAAAAAAGGGATATGCATGCAATAATCTTTTTAACCAATACATGGGAGTGGTCAGGAGGAATGTCCCAATACAATGCCTGGGTTAACGACAGCAGTAAAATAAATCCAAGGCTTCCGATGGTTAACTACAATGATTTTATTAATTATTCAGCATCATTCTATAGAAACGAAGGAGCGAAAGAAATTTATTACAACTACATTTATAAAATAATTAATAGAAAGAATAACTATACCGGTATATATTATTATGAAGATCCTACGATAATGGCGTGGCAGCTTGCGAATGAACCCCGTCCAGGACAGGGTGAAGAAGGAAAAAAGTGGTTTGATGAATATTATCGATGGATTAATTCCACTGCTTTATTCATACATACGCTTGATCATAACCATCTGGTTTCAACGGGAAGTGAAGGAATTGCAGGTTCTTTAGATTCGTCCGAAGTATTTATAAAAGCACATAAAAGTAAATATATAGATTACTTAACGTTTCATTTATGGCCGAGGGAATGGGGATGGTATAAAGTTGAAAAATCCGATTCGACATATCCGACTGCAGAGATAAACTCATTGGCTTATATTAATGAACATATAAAAATAGCAAGAGAATTGAATAAACCAATCGTAATGGAAGAATTCGGATTACCACGTGATTATGGAGCATGGAAGCCCGGTTCTCCGGTTACAATGAGGAATAAGTTTTTTAATAAAATTATTAACCTAGTTTATGATAGTGCAGCAAACAATGCTCCGATTGCCGGTGCGAATTTTTGGGTTTGGGGTGGAGACGGCAACTCAAATAATATGAATTATAAATGGGGATTTGGCAAGAAGCTTGGTGGCGGTATTGATTATACAAATTCAATCTTTCAGCAGGATACTGCGACTATCAATATAATAAAAGGATTTGCTGAAAAATTTAATTTACTAACAGGAGTGCAAGCATCAGCAAAAAATTAGAATTTAAATATGATATCTTTATTCTTTGAAATACTCTTATTTGAACTTACATTTTAATAAAAAATTGAAAGTAAATTTTCCTTTTTAAAGATGTCATCTTTACATGAATGTAATTCAACTAACATATGATTATATCTGTTAGAGGATTAGCAAATTTAATTTAAGGATATATTATGCGGAAAATCTTTCTCTTACTTTCCTTATTAGTACTTCTAATATTTAATGCATGTTCAGATATTTTTATTAAAGAGAGTCCGGATTTTATAAAAGTAAACGGGATAAAGTTCGAATTAAATGGAAAGTCTTTTTACTATGCGGGTGTAAATTTATGGTACGGGTGTTATCTTGGATCGCCGGGTAAAACAGGGGACAGGGAAAGATTAGTAAGGGAACTGGATGATTTAAAAACTTTAGGCTTGACTAATTTACGAGTATTAGGAGCTTCAGAAGAATCATATATAATAAATTCATTAAAACCGGCAATTCAGATAAAACCCGCAGTTTACGATGAAGACTTACTTGAAGGTCTAGATTTTCTTCTTTCGGAAATGAGGAAGAGAGATATGCATGCAGTGATATTTCTAAATAATTATTGGGAATGGACAGGCGGAATGTCCCAATATAATGATTGGGCAAACGGAGGAGGGGGAGTTGACCCCGCAAATAATAATTATGGAAACTTTATGGATTATTCCGCAACTTTTTATGCAAATGAAAAAGCGGATGAATTATTTTTACATTTTGTTTATACGCTTATTACCAGAAAGAATAAATTTACCGGAGATTATTATTATGAAGACCCAACAATAATGTCATGGGAGCTTGCTAATGAGCCCCGTCCCGGAAGAAATAAATATTGGATTGAAGAATATTATAGATGGCTCGAAACTACTGCACAATTCATTCATAATATTGATCATAGTCATTTGGTAACAACAGGTAACGAAGGTTTAATGGGAAGCTTAGGAGATTCAACAATATATTTAACAGCTCATAAAATCAAATATATTGATTATATGACTTTTCATCTTTGGCCAAAGAATTGGGGATGGTTTGATGCTAAAAAGATAGATGAAACATATCCCAGAACTGAAAAAGATGCAGTAGATTATATTAATGAACATATACTTTTTGCCAGGGAAGTAGGGAAACCAGTGGTAATGGAAGAGTTTGGAATGCCGCGTGATAGTGAATTTTACAAATCGGGTACTCCTACAACTGCAAGAGATAGATATTATAAAAGAATTTTAAGCATTGTTTATGATAGTGCTGCTGTTGGTTCGCCAATGGCAGGAACGAATGTTTGGACATGGGGAGGAGAGGGAAGGGGAAAACATGGGGATAATAAATGGCTTCCAGGAGATCCATTTGTAGGTGACCCACCTCAAGAACCACAGGGATTAAATTCCATATATAACACAGATAATTCAACGTTAAGTATTTTTAAAGAACATGCGCATAAGATGATAGAACTCCAGGATAATAATTAGCCTAGAAGCAGTTTATTATCTACTTCATTAAATACTAACGCTATCTAACCTTTCCTCCCACCTGCCAAAGAAATAGTCTGGCGGGCAGATTTGGAAGGGAAAGACCTTCTTATCAATTATGTCTTTTCAAAGAAGAGAAGTAATTCAAAGATATATTTTGCGAAGTGGGTTTCGCGTTAAAGAATAGAAAATAAGACCTCCCGGGGATTTTGAATCTGTTATATAACATTAAATTGAAGCGTATGTGGAGCGTATGTGGAGCGTATGTGAAGCGTAGGTGGAAAGGTGTTGTTCTTATGTTATAACCTAAAAATCATCTATTTATTTCTTGTTTAGAGGTTATGTTTTAGCGATTAAAATATACTTAGTTTTTCAATACTTAAAGTCTTCATTTATTTGTATATTTTCATTCTTAATTTTTATATTAGATCTTAAAAGAAAAAACTGCAAAGTGGCGTGAATCACAAAGTTGTTATTTGATTTTCGATACGTTGTTGCATAATTTAAATCATTAAATTATAATAAGTTACAAACAATTTGTAAAGGTGAAACATGACAAAAGCAGATATTGTTGATAAAGTTGCAGGCGGAACAGGTTTAACAAAATTAGAAACTGAAGCAATTATAGAAGGATTTATTAAAACTGTTATAGAATCTTTAAAAGAAGGTAAAGGAATAGAGATAAGAGGTTTTGGCAGTTATAAGGTAAAAAAGAAAAATGCAAGGCAGGCTAGAAATCCTAAAACAGGTGAGCAGGTATTTGTCCCGGAACATTTCGTTCCTACCTTTAAATTCTCAAAAGAATTTAAAGAAATTGTTAATAATGGAATGAAAGAGGCGTAAGAAAAGGTCTATGAAGAATTTTTGTCCCGAATGTGGAGCTAAATTAGAAAAGGATTATCAGTTTTGTCCTAATTGCGGTACGAAGTTAGAGATAGAAAATAAAGATCTAAATCGGAAAGAACCTAAACAACCGGATGTTCCTTCTGAGGATACAGATATAGTATACTGCAAAAATTGCGGCGAAGCAAATGATATTAATGATACTATATGTTCTTCTTGCGGAATAAAACTTGAGAACAGCGGAAATAAGTCAAAGCATACAAAGAAATCAACAGTCTATAAAAAAAACAGCGGACCGAAAAAGACCAGTTTACCTGTTAAAAAACAAAAATCTCAGGAAAGAGGAGAAAAAAAATTAAATGCCCGGATGTTAATAACTATACTTGGAGGAGTTTTACTTGTTTCAGCGATAATTGTTATTTCATCGGGTGTACTAAATAAACCACCTGCTAATGTAGTGAGTACAAATCAAAATTCTAGTGTACCAAGTGTTGATTTGAATAGTATTAATAAAATAAACGAACTGGAGACTCAGTTAAAGAATAATCCGAATGATGACAATTTACGCCTTCAGTTAGCACATACTCAAAACGATGCAGGCTTTTATGATAAAGCAGTTAAGAATTATAAAAAATATTTAGAAAAAAGTCCAAAAGATGCAGATGCCCGGATAGATATGGGTGTTTGCTATTATAATTTAGGGGATTATCCAACTGCTATTAATGAGATGGAAGAAGCATTGAAATTGGAACCAAAACATCAAATCGGGAATTTAAACTTAGGAATCGTTAATTTAGCAGCAGGAAATTTAAAAAAATCTAAAGAGTGGCTTGAAAAAGCTGTTGCAATTAATCCAAATTCGGAAGCAGGAAAAAGAGCGGAAGAATTATTAAAATCACATGAAAATAATGGAGGTAATTAATGCCCTGCGGTAAAAAAAGAAAACGACATAAAATGTCAACCCATAAGAGGAAAAAAAGACTTAGAAAGAATAGACATAAAAAGAAATTGAGATGATAAGAGGTCAAGATTAAGTTCCTGCCTACGCTAAAGCTTCCGTCTTCACTTAAAGTTTCCACCTACGCTAAAAGCTCCAGTGGAAAAAACGATGGACAGGTCGGAAGGCAGATCAGAGCAAGAGTCAGAATTAAAGTTTTATGACCTGTCTAATTCAATTAGGTGGAATAATATTCAAATCTTTTAATGCCATTATAATTCATCTTATTTGAAGAAGCCAACTTAGCTCAGCTGGTAGAGCAACTCATTCGTAATGAGTAGGTCGCCGGTTCGATTCCGGCAGTTGGCTCTGAAATAATTGATGTCATTGTCTTTGGTCATTAAGTCATTCCGTTGTAATTCAGTGGTAATTCGATTGTTTTCAATAGTTACATTAAGAGTGGGTTTATGTCATCCCTTCGGGATTAGGAATTATTAGTTTTGAATAGATAAATATTATTCAATGATACCCCTTGGAATTATTAGTCTGGTGTGAATGGGAAGTTGGCACAAGAATTGTTTTATAATAATTAGAAAGCTTGTCTAAAATAATTTTAATATGTTTATCAATCAGCTTATTATTTTCGGACAGAAAATCTATACTCCTTATCAGCGCATTGCCGTGATTGAATTAGTAGTATATTATAATTAACTTAGTATTTAAAATAAATGGAACTATAACTTATACTGAAGGTAAAAGAAACAATTAAAAGAAAACAATAAAAAAGCTGAACCACTCCATTGATAAGTAACCCTTTTTAACGGACTTTCCTCTTTTTAATATTTCTTCAAATTTTAAATTAATAAAAACTTCCTGTTTACTTTTTGAGAATAATTCAATTAAGTATACCGGAAAAAACAAAAACAAACAAAAGGAAAAATGTATGAACATTTACGTAGGAAATCTTTCAACGGAAGTATCCGAAGAAGATTTAAATAAATTATTTTCCGAATACGGAAAAGTTACCAGTGTTAAAATCATAAAAGATATGTACTCAGGTACATCAAAAGGCTTCGGCTTTGTAGAATTATCGGGACAAAAAGAAGCACAAACAGCTATTAGCAAACTAAACTCAAAGGAGTTAAAAAGGAAGAGCATTGTTGTAAACGAAGCCCGTCCTAAAAGTAGTAATGGTTCAGCCGGTGTCAGGAATCAAAGGAACTTTCAAAGTTCTAATGACAGCCGCAGGGATAGATGGTAATAACAGATTTAGGCTTTGCTTTTATACCAGGGCTTTCCTTTTTTAATTAGAAATATCATGGTAATAAATAACATACATAAATTTCACATTCCGGTAATGGGCCTTGCTTTCACCATTGATACTCCTCTTAAAGTTGCACACTTCGGGATCAATTCAGTGATATCAATAGTAGATGATGACCTTATTGAAAAAATGAGGATGATTCATTCCAAAAAGAATAACATCCCATTTATTCCTATTTCAACAAGGGAACCTGATTATAGGGCTAGACGAATTACAGATTACCTCAATCTAGTAGATGAATTGGTAAATAAAAACTTTATCATATTAAAAGATAAAATTCTGAATAAAAGTCAGGAACTTGAAGAATATTATCTTATCCTGCCGGATAATTCCGAACTAAAACAACCGTTAGATTTTTATATTAAAGGCTTGTTAAGCAGGGTTGAAATTAAAGAGGTACTAGACAGGTTTATGCATCCCGGAAATATAGATGTAAACATTATGACTAAAGTGGATAAGGCTAACTCTGACAAATCAGGGCTGCTTCCAATTGAGTTTAATGATGCACATGCAGCATTGCGTGGATTTGCACAAAGCAGACTTAGATCATCTGTAATATTATCAGCAGGGATGAATCCGAAGCTCTATAGCTATATCGAATGTTTCCCGGATTTTATTCCAGATAAACAAGGTAAGTTGAAGAAAAAAATAATTCTTAAGGTGAGTGACTTCCGTTCTGCTCTTATACAGGGAAAATTTCTCGCAAAAAAAGGTATATGGGTTTCAGAATATAGGATTGAATCAGGTCTTAATTGCGGCGGGCATGCCTTTGCAACCGATGGTTATTTAATGGGACCGATACTGGAAGAATTTAAATCCAAACGAGGATATTTAATTAATTCAATCCATGAAATTTTTACTGATGCGTTAAGAAAAAAGGAACAGCTATTTGATGAGGAACCTCCTGAATTAAAAATTACAGCACAGGGGGGAGTGGGTACATTTGAAGAAAATAGGTTTTTGTTAGATTATTACCAGGTAGATTCAGTTGGCTGGGGAACTCCCTTCCTTCTTGTACCTGAAGCAACAAATGTAGATGAAAGAACTTTAGCACTTCTTAGGAGTGCCAAAGAAGACGATCTATATTTAAGTAATACATCTCCTTTAGGTGTGCCTTTTAACAGCCTGCGGGGAAATACGAAAGATCTTGAAAAAGCAGAGAATGCTGCAAAGGGGCAGCCTGGAAGCTCCTGCCCAAAAAAATATTTAATTTCAGATACAGAGTTTAGTACAAAACCATTATGTACAGCATCAATAAAGTACCAATCACAAAAAATTGAACAGGTGAATGCAGCTTTCATAAATATGAAGGAAAAAGAAAAAGAGTATAATAATATAATTGATAAAACGTGTTTATGTATGGGGCTAGCTCTTCCGGCTTTACAAATAAATAATGCAGCAACAAAAGGGGATGGATTTGGAACAGCTATTTGTCCTGGTCCCAATATGGCTTACTTTTCATCAACTGTAACTCTAAGGGAGATGGTAAATCATATCTATGGCAGGATTAACATCATAAACAGGAATGACCGTCCGAATATGTTTATGAAAGAACTTAAGCTTTATCTTAATTATCTTGAAGAAAAAATTTCTGCTATCAATCTACCTCCCTCTAAAAGTCAAATTAAATATTTCAGCACTTTCACTGCTAACATTATAGAAGGCATTGATTATTACAAAAAGTTATTTTCGGACGCAGTGGTGAAATTCTTTGATATTCAACAAAAAACAGGCTATGAAATAACCAAACTTGAGGAGAAGCTTGATAATTTAATAGCTAATATGGTTAATAAAAATTTGATATCTGAATTAAGCTATCAAATGAATGAAAAAATGAACACAATTATGTCCTTAACATAAAGTTCTAAGCTGAACAATTTTTATGAACTGAGTGCAATTAAATAATATTGATAACGGTGTCCAATTTTACCTGGTGTAACACTTTCATAACATTTTTACCAACACCCTCAATATTAAACTTAACATTTCTATTAGTACAAGTTGTATAAGCATGTACAAGACCTTCGATTCCCAGGCTTGCAATATAATCTACTTTTGATAAGTTAATTGAAATACATTTGCTTCCTTTATTAATTAAATCCTGCACAAGGTTTTGAAATGTTTTGTTTTCGACACCAATAAAATGATTGTTGTCTATAATGATAGTAGATTTGCCCGGAAAATATTCAGCATGAATTCCCATATAACACTCCAATGAAATATACTTTAGTAAATATTACAATAATATTTCAACTTAAATATAAAAATTACCTGCCTTAAAAATTAATATAATAAAAATTTGATTTTTTGAACCGTTTTATTGGTACTATTATTGTGCCCTTTCCAGTTGGAAATTTTTATATATATGCTAAAAAGTTAAAATGGGATGAGCTTGGGTTAAACCTTCCATTTTGCGTCAAAAAATAAGGAAAGCCTATGTTGTATTTGATACTTGTCTATTCCGGTTTATCAATTATTTCATTTTTCATTCTTCTATATTTTTTAATATCGGCTCCAAAATATTCATTAGAAAGAAAAAAGTATAAGAAAATGACTGAATAATATTTTAATGATATTAACAAATAGAAAATTATTAATAGGAAATATTATAATACTGATATGTTTATTAAGCGGTTATATATTTTTTGAGAGATATATAACCGAAGAAGAAATAATAATAACGGTAATAAATTCAGAAAAATTTGGAGATGAAACGGGGAATTTTTTAATTTTTACAAGAGATGAAGTATTCCTAGATGAAAATAATTATTTTCATAATAAATATAATGCAAGGGAAGTTTTTAGAGAATTAAAAAAAGGAAAAACGTATAAAGTACAAGTAGTCAGCTTTTATTGGCCATTAATCCCACATTTTAGAAACATAGTTAAAGTTATTAAAGAAGAAAATTCTGTCTAGAGCAGAATACCTGACCATCAAATCTTTTCAATCACTTTTTAAGAAATTACCCGCAATATTTTACTGCCGCCCTAATTTAATCCTAAATACAAATATTTTCATGTTTTGAATAACATATCCAATAAAAAAATAAAAAAAAGTGGTAAAAAATTAAAAAAGTTCTTGACATTGCCATAAAATTTGACGTATTTTTGGGGAGTTGTGGGGAATTGTGGTTAAAATAACCAAAACATAGAGTTAGACATGTTTAGAGGTCAATTTTCATATTCTATAGATTCAAAAGGGCGAATAAGCATTCCTGCCAAATTACGGAAGCAAGTTTCCCCTGAATCTAATGATAGTTTTGTCATGACACAAGGGACGGCATCGTGTATAGACATATATCCACTTGATCAATGGCTTCAAATAGAAGAAAAACTATTAAAACTAAATCCTTTTGATCCCAAAGAAGCTCAATTTATAAGGATGATTTTACAACTAGCTTCAGAAGATAATTTAGATTCGCAATCGAGGATTTTAATCCCGCAAAATTTAATTGAGTATGCAAAAATTGAAAATGAAGTATTAATACTAGGTGCATTAAAGAAAATTGAGGTATGGAATCCGAAGATTTATAAAGAATATATTGAGCAAACTACCGAGACATATGAACAAATAGCTGCAAGAGTAATGGCCGGATAATGGAAAATTTTCATAAGCCAGTATTATATGATGAATGTTTGTCATACTTAATTACAAATAAATCAGGAATTTATTTTGATGGAACTTTAGGATATGGAGGTCATTCCGGAGGTATACTTGGACAAATTGACAAAAACGGAATGGTAGTTTCTACAGATGTAGATCATGATGCATTTAATGTTTCGAAAGACAAGTTTAAAAATGATAATAGGATTAAGTTATATAATTTTAACTTTACTCAAATAGATGTTATAGCAAAGATAGAATCCATAGGATTATTTGACGGGATAATGGCTGATCTGGGGGTATCATCTTTTCAACTTGACAATGTTGAAAAGGGATTTACATATAGGAAAGAAGCGAAATTAGATTTAAGGATGGATAAGAAAAAAGATATAAATGCTGCAGATGTTATTAATTCGTTTTCAGAAGAGGACCTTGCAGATATATTCTACAAATTCGGCGAAGAAAAGAATTCAAGAAAAATTGCCAGAGAAATATGTGTGAATAGAACCAAAAACAAAATAGAAACAACTTTTGACCTGAGTGTTATAATCAATCGAATAACACCTCAAAGATACCAGATAAAAACCCTTTCGAGAGTTTTTCAGGCATTGAGAATATTCGTAAACAATGAAATAAATGCTCTTGAAGTTTTTCTGAATAAAAGTATAAACCTACTTAAAAGCAACGGCCGGCTGGTTATAATTTCTTTTCATTCGCTTGAAGACAGACTTGTAAAAGAATTTTTTAAATATGAAGCTTTGGATTGTATATGCCCAAAAGATTTTCCTGTATGTAGATGCGATAAGGAGAGCAGGCTTAAGATACTTACAAAAAAACCAGTGGTTCCTTCCTTAGAGGAGATAGAATCAAACATAAGAGCAAGAAGTGCAAAATTAAGAGCAGCCGAAAGAATATGAAGCGAAGTGCAAAACCAATAATATTATTGACTCTATTTTACATGATTACAGTTACACTTTTTATTCTCGGGTATGTCGGTATAAAATTAAAATGTGAAGAGCTTACAAAGCAGAAAGTATTAGCTGAACAGGAACTTGAAAATAGAGAGAACCGGAAATTAAACTTATTAGCAGAGCATCAAGCTTTAACTTCAGAAGACAGGATCGTACCAATTGCGGAAAATGAGCTTGAGATGATAAAGCCGGCTGATGTACCTGTCGTCTTAAATGTTGATAAAGATGAAATTGAGAGGGTTTCAAAAATTATTAAAGAAAAATATGAATAATTCAAGGGTCTTAATCGTATTAGTATTTATCTTTTTATTTTTTACAGCTATAATAATTAAGCTGTTTGATATCCAGATTGTTAAGAGTGAAGAGTTGAAGTATTATGCTCAAAGGCAGCAGACAAAAATGGAGAAGATAGAAGCTGATAGAGGATTGATTTATGATAGGGATAATACACTACTTGTTTATAACCGTGATGACATATCCTTTTATCTTGATTTAAGAATGGTATCTGGAAGCGGAAAAATTAAAATTGCGCAAAAGTTCTCTTCCGTGTTCGGGAAAAGCATAAAATATTATCTGGATCTAATGAAAGGTCCAAGCAAAACTATCTGCATTGAAAAGAAGGCTCCAGGAGAAGAGGCATTGTTGTTAAAAAACTTTAAGATAACGGGATTATTTTATAGAGAAGATCCTACACGCATCTATCAATATGATAAACTAGCCTCACATATTTTAGGTTATGTAAATAATGAATTTACCGGAGTTAACGGAATCGAAAAATCATTTAATAATATACTTCATGGTAATGAAGGTAAGATGCTTGTTGAAAGAAATGCTATTGGAGATATGATAACAATAGCGGAAGAAGAGACTAGGCCTGCAGTAGCCGGTGACAACATTTATTTAACAATCAATAAGGCTTATCAAGCGATCTTAGAAGATGAGTTAAAGAACGGTCTGGAAACCTATGGCGGATTATCTGCAACCGGAATAATTATGAATCCCAATAATGGAGAAATACTTGCTCTGGCAAATATAAAAGATTATGATCCTGAAAATTATTGGAGATTCAATGATTCCGATAGAAAAAATAAAGCTGTAACCGATTCATATGAACCCGGCTCTACATTTAAATCTATTACAATGGCAGCATTATTAGATCAGCGTTTATGCAGGTTAGATGAAACGATAAACGTTGAAAACGGAAGTTACAGATATAAAAATGTCTTGATTAGTGATACACATAAGCATCAGTATCTCACAGTAATGGGAGTAATGGAACAGTCGAGCAATGTTGGAATTTCAAAGCTGGTGAGAAGAATAAATGATGAGGAATATTATAAATATGTAAGAGCATTCGGATTCGGTAATTTTACCGGAATTAATCTGCCGGGAGAAACCGATGGTTTTCTTAAAAAGCCAAAAGATTGGAATGATCTAACAAAACCGTTTATGTCATTCGGATATGAATTAATGGTTTCTCCAATTCAATTAATTTCCGCATATTGCGCTTTAATTAATGGTGGAATTTTATACAAGCCATTAATAGTAAGAAAAGAAACTGATGCCAAAGGAACGATAATTTTTGAAGATTCACCTAAAGAAGTCAGAAGGGTAATAACCGAAGAAACTTCCAAAAGGATGAGAGAAATACTTTTCAATGTAGTTGAAAATGGAACCGGTAAGAATGCTGAGATTGAAAATATAAAAATCGGCGGTAAGACCGGCACAGCACAAAGACTTGAGAACGGTAAATATTCAAAGTCAGATTACAATTCTTCATTTATAGGTTTTTTCCCTTCCGATAGTCCAGAAGTAATTTGTTTAATTTTAGTAAATGCACCAAAGGTTGGGAGATATGGCGGAAGTGTTGCGGCTCCAATTTTTAAAAATACAATATCGAGAATGATAAAGGCAGATCCCGGACTGATTCAATCACCTTCAGAAAAACCGGAAATACAAATTGCATCAGTTGAAGAAAGCAATGATAAAAGCTTTTCGAGAATTATTCCAGCTAAAGGAACTGTAAATATACAGCAGGTAAATGCTAATAATGCTGTAAGTTTAAATTCGATGCCGGATTTAACAGATTATTCATTAAGAGATGCTATATTCGTTTTAACCAAACTTGGAATCAGATATACGATAAGAGGTTCTGGAAAGGTTCTGTCCCAAAGTATTTCACCAGGTGAAAAAATTCATAGAGGTCTTATGTGCACATTGAATTGCAAGGAAACATCAATTAATGGAACTGAAATTTATTAACAGTAGTTATTTAAGAAAGGGTGTTAGGTTTGTTTTTGTTTCATTTTCCAACGGTTAAAAACCGTTGGTTAATAATATTCACACAAGCTAATAAGAACTATAAAAATTAAATGGAATTGACAAAATTAATAAGTAAAATAAAAGTTATTCAGGTTACAGGCGAAGTACAACGGAAGGATGTAACCGGAATATTTTATGATTCCAGAAAAGTTTTGAAAGATTCTGTTTTTATTGCTATCAAAGGATTTAAAAGTGACGGACATGATTTTATTCTGGATGCGATAAATAAAGGTGCATTTGCAATAATCTTAGAAAATAATTCATTACCGGATGAAGTATTTACACACAGGGGAATAGCTAAAATTTTAGTCAGTGACAGCCGTATAGCTCTGGCGCAAATTTCAAATATATATTTTGACGAACCTTCTAAAAAATTAAAATTAATTGGCATAACGGGTACTAACGGTAAGACGACAACTTCGTATTTTATAAAAAATATTCTGGAAAGAGACGGAAAGAAAACCGGGTTAATAGGAACCATAGCAAATTTTATCGGAGACAAAGAAGTTAAAACGAAATTAACGACACCTGAATCTTTAGAATTAAATCAACTATTATATGAAATGTATAAAGAGGGATGTAGTTATGTAGTAATGGAAGTTTCTTCACATTCATTAGTATTAAAAAGAGTTTACGATTTAAACTTTGCTTCGGCAGTATTTACAAATATTACATCAGACCATCTGGATTTTCACGGCAGTTTTGAAAATTACCTTTCTGCAAAGAAAATACTATTTGATACACTTTTACCATCTGCATTCGGTGTTTACAATTCCGATGATAAACACTGTCTAACTCTAATATCTAAAACACAATCCCACCCTTACTCTTATGGAACGGCATCGGATGCAGATTTTATTTTAAAAGAGATTGAATATAATCTAAACGGCACATCGTTTAAAATAGAACACAAAAATAATTCATATCATTTATCTACATCATTGGTTGGTGAATTTAATGCATATAATGCATGTGCGGCATTTGCAACAACTGTATTATCGGGAGTAAAGGAAGAGATTTGTATTGAAGGAATCAGAATGACAAAACAAGTGCCGGGCAGATTTGAAGTTGTAGGAATGGGTAAGAAAAAAAGCATCATTGATTATTCACACACAGCAGACAGTCTTGAGAAGGCATTGACTGCTTTAAATAAAATTGCAGGTGATAAAAATCCTATATATACAGTATTTGGGTGCGGCGGGAATAGAGACAAAAGCAAGAGACCTATAATGGGGAGAATAGCTAGTGAAATGAGCAAATATGTGATTGTTACTTCGGACAATCCACGGTTTGAACAGCCAATGGAAATTATTAAAGATATTACGAAGGGGATATCAAGAAAAAATTACGAGGTAATTGAAAATAGAGAAACTGCGATAAGAAAAGCTATAGAAGAATCAGAAGATAATGCGGTAATATTGATTGCAGGGAAAGGTCACGAAAATTACCAGGAAATAAAAGGAGTAAGAAGTCATTTTTCAGATAAAGAAATTGCTGAAAAATATCTAAATAGTTTAAATTAATATTAAACTTCAGATATGGTTAGAAATAAATCAAAAATCAGTTTAACAATAGAAGATATTTTTGATATTCCCACATCTGAAATTATTAATCCTGATAGTTATAAGCCGGTTACTTCGGTTTCAATTGATTCGAGAAATATAGCAAAGGAAAGTTTATTCATAGCAATAAAGGGTGACAGGTTTGACGGTCATGATTTCTTGAGAAATGCAATAAATAACGGTGCTTCTGCTGTGGTAATCAACAAAAGTAAATATAGGAATTTTGAGGATATTGAAATCCCGGTTATAACTGTTAAAGATACAACGATCGCTTTAGGTAATATAGCAAAAATATGGAGGAATAAATTATCACCAAAAACAAAAGTCTTGGCGATAACCGGAAGCAGCGGTAAAACCTCGACTAAAGAAATGATTGCTTTATTGTTAAACGAGAAATATTCGGTGAATAAAACTGTTGGGAATAATAACAACCATATAGGAGTACCCATAACAATTTTAAGTACAAAAGGAACACATGATATTCTTGTTCTAGAGCTTGGAACAAATCACTTCGGAGAAATAGAATATATATCCGATATTGCAAAACCGGATTACTCTTTAATAACAAATATAGGGGATTCCCATTTAGAATTTTTAAGAAACAGAGATGGAGTTTTCAAGGAAAAAGAAGCTTTATTTAGAATAACAAAAGAACAAAATGGTTTATTATTCATTAATAATGATGATGATTACTTAAAAAAATCCAGTAAGGAATATCAGAATAAAATTACATATGGATTCAGTAGAAAATCAAAAGTAGATTTTTTAGGGGAATTACCCGGATATACTAAAGAAGGAAGACCTATTATAAATATCAGCTATAAGAATAAAAAAATCAAACAAGAACTACCTTTATACGGCAGACATAATGCTTCTAACTATTTAGCTGCCGTTACTGCAGGAATAACCTTAGGACTTACAAAAAAAGAAGTTGAGTCAGGAACAAAAAAATTAAAAGCAGTTGATAAAAGATTAAATGTTAAAAAATATAAGAACTTTATTATAGTTGATGATACATATAATGCTAATCCTGAATCAATGAAATATGCATTGGAAATCCTCCATAGATTGAAAAATTATAAAAGAAGGATTGCAATACTTGGAGATATGTTTGAACTGGGCAAAGAAGAAGCTGAACTTCATAGAAAATTACTGCCGTACATTTATGAGAATAGAATTACAGAATTATACACTATCGGTAAAAGAATGAAACATATGGCAGATATAATTGACGGCTCAAAAGTTAATAAAAAACATTTTAGAACAAGAGAAAATCTGAAATCTTTTTTAGATAACCTGGAACTTTCAAATTCTATCATACTTGTGAAAGGGTCCAGAGGAATGAAGATGGAAGAATTTGTAAAAAAACTGGAATCAAGAATATCATAAATGCTTTACTATCTTTTTGAATATATAAATAAGACTTTTAATCCACCCGGATTTAATATCTTCAGATTTTTGACATTCAGGTCAGCTCTTGCTGCAATCTTCGGATTATTTTTTTCAATTTATTTCGGGCCTAAAATAATTGCAGTTTTAAAGAAGAAGCAGATAGGGGAAGCTAAAAAAATAGATGGCCCAAAATCACACTGGTCAAAAGCAGGAACCCCTACTATGGGGGGTGTGATAATTATATTTTCTGTAGTTATTCCTGTTTTGCTTTGGGCAGATATAAAAAGTATATACATTATTTTAATTTTAGCAGGGACAATATGGTTAAGTGGTGTAGGATTCCTGGATGATTATTTAAAAGTTATAAAGAAATACCCCAATGGTTTGATTGCAAGGTATAAACTATTAGGTCAGATCATTATTGGTTTAGTTGTAGGAGCCGTGATTTATTTTTCTCCGCAATTCCATGGAATAAGCTCTGTTACTACAGTTCCTTTTTTAAAAAATGTAAATTTTGATTTTTCTTTTTTCTATATACCGGTAGTTGTTTTTATAGTCACTGCTACATCAAATGCTGTAAACTTAACTGACGGTCTTGATGGACTAGCGATTGGAGTAATGATAATAGTAATGATAGCTTTAGCGATTATAAGTTATGTCAGCGGTAATGCAATTTTCTCTGATTATTTGAATATAATTTATTTACCTGGTTCCGGTGAATTAACAGTATACGTTGCTGCACTTGTTGGTGCATCTCTGGGATTCTTATGGTTTAATTCTTATCCTGCGCAGGTATTTATGGGAGATACAGGTTCATTAGCTTTAGGCGGAGCATTTGGAATTGTATCTGTACTAATTAAAAAGGAATTATTAATCCCGATACTTGGCGGAATATTTTTTATGGAAACAATTTCGGTTATAATTCAAAGATTATATTTTAAATATACAAAAAGAAAATATGGTGAAGGGAGAAGAGTTTTTAAAATGGCGCCGATGCACCATCATTTTGAAATGGTTGGATGGCCTGAGCCTAAAATAGTAATAAGGTTTTATATAATAGCAATAATTTTAGCAATAGTTAGTTTAACATCATTCAAAATACGTTAATGAATATTAAAGATAAGAATATATCAATTATTGGAGCTGTAAGGAGCGGGATAGGAGCGGCAAAATTAATAAAAAAACTTGGCGGCAATCCATTTGTTTCCGATTCCGGAAAAAGCGAAAACTTAGAAAAGTCTGCAGAAATACTAAAAGAAAACAAAATTGAGTTTGAAATAGGCAAGCATACAGAGAAAGTGTTTGACTGTGAGCTGATAGTAGTAAGTCCGGGAGTACCATCAAATGCACCGGTGTTAAAGAATGCAAAAGAAAAAAATATCAAAGTAATTAGTGAGATAGAATTAGCTTATAATTTCTGCAAAGGAAGAATTGTAGCTGTTACAGGAACAAATGGAAAAACTACAACAACAAGTCTTTGCGGACATTTATTCAAAACAGCCGGAAAAAGGACATTTATAGCCGGTAATATCGGGAATGCTTTTAGTGAGATTGCTCTTGAAGCTTCAGAAAATGATTTTATTATACTGGAAGTATCAAGTTTTCAGCTGGATTTAATTGATAAGTTTAAACCCAAAGCGGCAATGATATTAAATATTACACCGGATCACCTGAACAGGTATGAAAATAAATTTGAAAACTATATCAGTTCTAAACAACTAATATATAAAAATCAGAAAAGTGATGATTATTTAATTCTAAACAAGGATGATGAAACTCTAATTAACTCTTTGACACATTATAATAGTAAAGGGTACTATTTCTCTCTAAAAGAGACCTTATTGAACGGATGCTATCTATCAGATAAGCAGGTAATATATAATAAGAACGGAGAATTGAAATTTATTTGTAATATTGATGAAATAAACCTTAAGGGAGAACATAATATAGCAAATGCGATGGGTTCCATTATTGCGGCAAAGATTTTTAACCTTGAAAATGAAAGCATCAAAGAAGGATTAAAAACATTTCAAGGAGTTGAACACAGGCTTGAATTTGTCAGAGAAGTTAACGGTGTAAAATATATTAATGATTCCAAAGCAACTAACGTCGATTCTGTCTGGTACGCATTAAGAAGCTTTAACGAACCTATTTTCTTGATACTTGGAGGACAGGATAAAGGAAATGATTACAACAAAATTAAGCAGCTTGTAATAGACAGGGTAAAGAAAATTTACGCTATTGGTTCATCGGCAGATAAAATATTTAATTTTTTTCACTCCAAAGTTAAAGTTGAAGTTAAAATATCATTAGAGGAAGTAGTTGTAGCAGCAAACCAGGAGGCGAGAGAAAATGAGATTATACTGTTATCTCCTGCCTGTGCAAGTTTTGATATGTTCGATAATTATGAACATAGGGGGAAAGTATTTAAGGAAGCAGTAAATAAATTATAATAAATTAAGATGATAAAAGAAGTTAATTCTAATCTGAATATAGATAAATCAAGCCTGACCGGAAAAAAATTAGGACTTATAATATTTTTTGATGCTTTCATTTTATCTCTTCTTGGACTTATATTGGTTATGAGTGCAAGCAGTACATATAGTGCCTTAAAATTTGATTCAATATTCCATTTATTTAATTCACATTTTTCGAAAGTAATAATAGGAATATTCTGTATGATCTTCTTCAGTTTTATTCCTTATGATATATATAAAGGATACAGTAAACTTGCAATCATTGCAACGGCAGGATTATTAATCGTAACATTATTCATTGCTCCTGATTACAAGGGAGCCGGAAGATGGCTGAATTTAGGATTTACATCATTTCAACCTGCAGACATAGCGAAATTAGTTTTAATAATTCATCTTTCCGCTTTGATTGAAGATAAAGGTGAAAAACTTAAAGATTATAAACACGGTTTTCTTTTCTTATTTATATGGGTGATTATAATATCAGGTTTAATATTTGTTCAGCCGAATATAAGTACGGGAATAATATTAATCCTAATTAGTTTAACGTTATTATATGTCGGAGGTGCAAAGCTAGGGCATATAATGACCTCGTCATTTTTCAGCCTATTAGCAGTAGTGGCAATAGCTTTATTATTTTCTCATTCGCGCGACAGAATCTTTACCTTTATAAACAGCTTGAGTAATGGAGGTGATATAAATATTCAGGTAAAACAAGCAGTACTCGGTTTGGGAAGCGGGGGAATTTTTGGAGTAGGGCTTGGTCATAGCATGCAGAGTAATTTATTTTTACCGGAGGCATACGGAGATTTTATATTTGCAATATTAGGAGAAGAGCTTGGATTTATAGGGTCTGTGATAGTTATTTTAAGTTATTTTGTCCTCTTTATAACCGGAACATTAATTGCAAAAAAAGCCAAAGATAAATTTGGTCAGCTTTTAGCATTTGGAATTACGTTTTCAATTATCATTTATGCATTTATTAATATTGCAGTATCAACAGGTTTGATACCTACCACCGGATTACCATTACCTTTTATTAGCTACGGCGGAACCTCAATAATTTTTTTATGTATCTCAATAGGTATCTTAATAAATATAGCATTATCAAGTAAATCTAATTATCAGCCGGGATTATTAGGTAAGAGAATTATAAAAGAAATTAAATCCAGTTAAATAAGTTAAATGGCTGCATCAAAAAGAACATATAGATTTTTATTTGCCGGAGGCGGAACGGGGGGTCATTTATTTCCAGCTGTTGCGGTGGCAGAAAAAATAAGAGACATTATACCTGAGGCTGATATAATGTTTATAGGTACAAAATCAAAAATTGAAGGGAGAGTGGTTCCGAAATTAGGATTTAAGTTTAAACCGATCTGGATAAAAGGATTTTCAAGAAAGTTAAATTTTGAAAATATATTATTTCCGTTAAAACTTATAGTATCCTTATTTCAATCGATATTTATAAACATTAATTTCAGACCATTAGTAGCAATTGGTTCCGGGGGATATGTTGCCGGACCAGCAATATTCGGTTCAAACTTAGTAGGTGCTAAAATTATTTTACTTGAACAAAATAGCTATCCGGGAGTTACAACCAGGCTTCTGGAAAGATACGCTGATGAAATTCATATAAGTTTTGAAGATTCCCAAAAATATTTTAAGAATAAAGAAAAATTATTTCTGACAGGTAATCCAGTAAGGGAGAATCTAAACACAATAAATAAAAAAGAAGCGATAAAAGAGTTTAATTTATCAGCTGAAAAGAAGACCTTATTAGTTTTAGGGGGCAGTCTTGGAGCAGCATCAATAAATGAAGCTGTTGCGAATTCAATTGAGAGATTTGTTGATAATAATATTCAAGTTATCTGGCAGACAGGTAAACATTACTATGATAAATATAAATCGATTTCAGGTAAAGATATATTGATAATTCCATTTATAGAAAAAATGAATTCAGCATATTCTGCATGTGATTTATTATTATCAAGAGCAGGCGCCACTACTATAGCCGAAATAAACGCACTTAGCATTTCGGCGGTTTTGGTGCCTTCTCCTAATGTAGCAGAGAACCACCAGTATTATAACGCAAAATCATTGACAGATAAAGGTGCAGCTATACTTATAGAAGATAAAAATTTAAGTGATGAATTAGCCGGAACAATAATTAAATTGATTTTCGATGAAGTAAAACTGGACATTATAAAAAAAAATGCAGGCTTACTTGGTAAGAAACATGCAGCATCAATAATTGCAAATAATGTAATTAAATATGCAAAATCAGTATGAATGATAATCAGGACAGAAAAAGTACATTTAAATACAATGTGTCATTTTATTATCAATCAACTATAATCTATTTTGTAGTATTTATTATTTATGCAATTATTAGAGGAGAATTTTTTGAAGGTTCATTTATACTTATTACCAAAGATCCAATTATCTATTTTTTTGCAATTATAGTAATGGTCTCGATAATTAGCCTTCTATATAATATTTATAAAAATAAGCATCTGGAAATTTCACAAAGAGGTATTTCATTCGTTGACAGATTTAAGGTGAGAATTTTTAATAAAGAAGAGATGTCCTCAATAAGTATCTCAGAAAGAAGGGATTCAACAAAAAAAAATGTTTTTCGCTTAATAAGAATTAAATTAAAAGACAGGAGAAGACCTATAATAATAAGACCATACGATTATGAAAATGAAAGCGACTTAATTAACAGAATTACTGAATTAAAAACAGAAATAGAAACCATTAAATAATGTTTAAGAATATAAAGAAGGTACATTTTGTAGGAATCGGCGGTATCGGGATGAGCGGTATCGCGGAAATATTACTGAACCAGGGTTTTCAAATATCCGGTTCCGATAATAATCTTTCCGAGGTTACCAATCATTTAAGCAGCCTAGGTATTCGAATTTCCGAAGGGCATTCGGAAAAAAATCTTCAAGATGCTGATGTTCTCGTATATTCATCAGCAGTAACATTAGATAATCCGGAAGTTAAAGCTGCAGCGGAAAGAAAGATACCGATCATTAAGAGAGCTGAAATGCTTGCTGAATGCATGCGTATGAAATATGGAATCAGTATAGCCGGGACACACGGAAAGACAACCACAACATCAATGGTAGGTTTAACATTAACAGAGGGGGGTATAGATCCAACAATAATTGTCGGGGGCAAATTAAGCGGTTTAGGAGGAACCAATGCCCGATTAGGGAACAGTGAATTTATTGTTGTGGAAGCTGATGAATTTGATAGAACATTTTTGAAATTAACGCCTACTATTGCAGCATTAACTACTCTAGAAAGCGAACATCTTGATACTTATAAGGATCTGGATGATATTAAATCAGCGTTTATTGAATTTGCGAATAAAGTACCGTTTTACGGATTTGTTGTTTTATGTTTAGATGAACCTGCTCTCCAGGATATAATACCACATATAAATAAAAAGATTTTTACATATGGTTTAACAACACAAGCAGATATAAAAGCGACAGATATAGTGCATGAAAAATTCTCCAGTACTTTTAAGGTTAAATATAATGATGTTGAATTAGGGAAAATTAATCTAAGAATACCAGGAATTCATAATGTAAAAAATTCTCTTGTCGCAGTATGCATTGCGCATGAACTTGGAATAGACTTTAAGATAATTCAACAAGCGCTATCATCATTTACAGGCGTATATAGAAGATTTGAAGTTAAATATAATGATAGAATTTTAGTGATTGATGATTACGCCCATCATCCGACAGAAACAAGCGCTACCCTTTCAGGAATCCGTAACGGATGGAATAACAGGCGGTTAATTGCAGTTTTTCAACCTCATTTATATACAAGGACAAGAGATTTTTACCAGGAATTCGGGAGATCTTTTTTGAATTCTGACATATTTATATGTACCGATGTTTATCCGGCCCGAGAAAAACCAATCGAAGGAGTAAGTGGTCAACTAATTGCGGATGCCGCAAAAAAGTTCGGTCATAGAAATGTTTTATACATAAAAGATAAAACAGAGATTCCGCACACACTGATTGAAATGGTAAAAAATGACGACATAGTTATTACAATGGGAGCCGGTGATATCTGGAAATATAACCAAGAATTTGTAAATATGCTGAAAAGATAAAGAATGAAAAAAACAAGTAATAAAATATTAGGAATATTATTGTTTTTAACATTAATATTTGTATTATTTTATTTAACTTTTCTGCCAAAAAAAATAATAAAAAGGAACATTAATAAAATTGAAATATCCGGTAATAATTTTTTAGCTGAGAATGATTATTTAAAACAGACTAAACTATCCAACGTCCAGGATTATAATAAATTAGATTTAGCGCTTATTGAAGACCGTTTGGAAAAACATCCTTATATTTCAAAAGCGGATGTTGAATTGAAGGATAAGACAATTAATGCATACATTACAGAAAAAAAGATGACTGCCGTTATTATAAAAGGAACGAATCTATATTTTGTTACGAATAAACTAGAAGTTTTACCACTTTTACCAAATACAAAATTTGTTGATTTACCCGTTATAAGCAATCCGGAAAATGTTAAAGGATTGAAACCTTTCGACTTCGTAAAAAGTGATGATTTGCTAGATGCATTTAAATTAATTGATGCACTTAAATTAGTAGACAAAACAATGTTAAATCATTTATCAGAAATCAATTTAAGAAATGGCGGTGATATTGTGCTTGCTTTCTCCGGGTATCCAGTTCCGGTAATAATGGGAAGAGGGGAGGAAGCAAGGAAGATCATTTACCTTGAAGGTTTATTAAAAAATCAGTCCGGCAGCTGGACAAATAATATGTTGAAAAATACGAGTTATATAGACTTAAGATTTGCCGGTAACATTTATATCGCTCCAGCGGTTTCAAATAAGAGTACAGGTTTTATAGAATGAAAAAAAATATAATAGCCGGTTTAGATCTTGGTACAACAAAAGTATGTGCTGTAATAGCCGAGAGGATTGATGAAAACAAAATGAACATTCTCGGTTTTGGGATAGCGCCATCGGAAGGTCTGCATAAAGGGCTGGTAGCTAATATCGGCAAAACAGCGGAGGCTATATCAGAGGCAGTATCGATAGCGTGCAACAGAGCGGGATTTGAAATAAATACAGTGAATGTAGGAGTAGCAGGTGAACATATAACAAGTATGAGACATCGAAATTATGTAACAATTAGCAATGAAGACAGAGAGATAACAAAAGCAGACCTAGACAGGCTAGAAGCAGATGTCCGTACAATTAGAATTCCTTCAGACAGGCAAATTCTTCATATAATTCCGGAAGAATTTTCAGTAGATCACCAGGGAGGAATAGAAAATCCAATAGGAATGTCGGGTTCCAGATTAGAAGCAACCAATCATATAGTACTAGCATCGGTTCCTGCAATACAAAATATAAAAAAATCAGTTGAAAGAGCGGGTCTGTTTGTTCAGGATTATATATTGCAGCCAATAGCCTCGAGTTCTTCAATACTGGAAATAAATGAAAAAGATCTAGGAGTGGCTTTAATAGATATAGGAGGAGGGACAACTGATATTGCAATATTTCACAATAAAGCAATAAAGCATACAAGGGTTATTGGAGTTGCCGGAAACCAGGTTACAAATGATATAAGGGAATCGTTGGGAGTTGTTACAGAGGAAGCGGAGAAATTAAAAAAAGACTTTGGATATGCATCCGAAAGCTCAATAATTAAAGATGAAGATATTTTAATACGAGGAGTGGGTGCTAGAGGGAATACTAAAATACCAATAAGTTTATTAACACAAATAATAAGCTTAAGGATGCGAGAACTCTTTACATTGGTAGATAATGAAATAAGAGTAGCAGGTTTTAAGAATAAAATTAAATCCGGGATAGTAATAACCGGAGGTGGTTCATTATTGAAGGGATGTACCGAATTGGCAAGTGAAGTTTTTGGTTTGCCAGTCAGAATCGGAGTACCTCAGGAGTTAGGTGAAGGATTATCAAATGAAATTGAAAGCCCGGAATTTGCAACAGTAGCCGGATTGATTAGAGGAATTCCCGGAGGGAAATCAAGCGAATACCAGGTTTTAATAAGATCCAGTAAAGGAAAAGGCGTAAATAAAATTTCAACAATTGTTAAAAAGGTGCAGCAATTTTTTGATGAATTATAAATAAATAACAAGGAGGATACTATGGCACAGTTCATAACGGTGGACAAAAATAAGCCAATGTCTGCAATACTGAAAGTTGTTGGTGTTGGCGGCGGCGGATGCAATGCAATCGAAAGCATGATAAATCGTGGTTTGGCAGGGGTTGAATATATTGCTGTAAATACTGACGCACAAGTATTGAACAGCAGCAGTGCTGCATATAAGATACAGGTTGGTTCTAATATTACGAGGGGCTTAGGGGCGGGGGCTGATCCCAATGTGGGTAGAAAATCAATTGAAGAAGACAGGGAAAAGCTTGCTGATATTCTGGCAGGGAGTGATATGGTTTTTGTAACTGCGGGTATGGGAGGGGGTACAGGAACAGGTGGAGCACCTGTAATCGCTTCGATAGCAAAAAGTATAGGTTCATTAGTTGTCGGGATAGTGACCAAGCCTTTCAGATGGGAAGGAAAGAAAAGAATGCTGGATGCAGAGAAAGGGATTATGGAATTAAAACAATATGTTGACAGCCTAATAGTAATTCCGAATGAAAGACTTCTTTCTATCCTTGATAATACTACTAATGCATTCGCAGCTTTTGATAAACCAAATGAGGTTTTATATGAAGCTACGAGGGGTATAGCAGACATAATCACAATAGAAGGATTAATTAATGTTGATTTTGCAGATGTTCGTTCGGTAATGAACAACAGCGGTGAAGCATTAATGGGATGCGGTATAGCAAGCGGAGAAAACAGGGCAATTGAAGCCGCTCAAAAAGCTATTTCGAGTCCGCTTCTTGAAGGTATAAATATAAAAGGTGCTAAAAGTGTTCTGTTAAACGTTACCGGGTCCAGTAATTTAACAATTCAAGAAATCAATGATGGGAATAATATAATTTTTGAAGCTGCAGGTGAAGAAACTAATGTTATATTCGGATGTGTTCGAAAAGAAGATATGAATGATTATGTTTCTTATACGGTAATTGCAACGGGTTTTGATGGAACACATACCAGTTATTCATCAAAAAACACTGCTCAGAAAAAGAAAGCTGCGAATAATGAGAACTTTATGGGAAGTTTTAATTTTATGGATGCTAATGAGATTGATAAACAGGATCTTGAAATTCCGACAATCTATAGAGTTGGGAGTCCAAAGACTGTATTAAACAGTAAAGACGAAGAAATAACTAAAAGCGGATTTAAATTTGACAAATCTAAATATGATGAATTAAAAGGAAAGAAAGAAGAGAAAGAAAATGAAGAAAGTGAAGAGGACAGTTCATCATTTTTAAGAATGATAATGGATTAAAAAAATTGATGGAAATACTTTCTTGCAGGAGAAAAACTGAAATATCTTTTAAGAAAGTTAACTAATTACCGGAAATTTTGAATAAAAAACGGATGTAGACATGAATCTACTTGAATTAATCGGAATTATTTATATTATTTCCGTAGTAATAAACATTGTTATTGTACTTGTAGCCTTAAAAAGTGCTGCACTAGTAAAAAAAATTGATCTTTTTAAGGAGGAGATAAACTGAAGGTAATTGCACCTTGAGTTTAATAGTTAAATTGAAAGTTATGAAGCAGTTATTTCTCTTATCGATTTTAATCTTATTAAATTCTACTTTTAGCTTTTCTCAGGTTAATGAAAAAGTAAGTTTAGAAATTAAGTTATTCTTACAGGGATGTTATACAAACGACGCTATGTCTGATAATTTAAATCAAGAAAATTTGATTCCATTATCCCAACCCTACAATACAGAGCCCTGGCAATATAATGGGAAGGAGCATGTTACTAAAATTCCCGAAGGTGTTGTAGATTGGGTGTTAGTAGAACTTACTAATGATACGAAAAGGTCGAAAATTATAGCACAAAAGGCCGGTTTTATAAAAACAGACGGAGAAGTTGTATCTTTAGACGGTAAAAATCCTTTAATTTTTAATAATATTAAGAATGAAGAGAGCTACCTGGTATTACATCATAGGAATCATCTTCCGGTGATGAGTAGGAATCCCATTATAATTAAAAATTATATTGAATATGATTTTACGAATAATGAAGAAAAAGCTTACGGCAATTCATTAACAGATTTAGGAAATGGAATTTTTGGTTTGATATCGGGGGACAGTGATTCCAACGGTCAAATAGATAATCAGGATTTTAAAGCTGTAGCTTCCAATCTTTTAAAAGTCGGATATCTTAATACAGATCTCGATATGAATGGAGTAGTAAATATACTGGACTATAAAAAAACCAATATAAACATCTCTAAGAAAACTGCATTCCGTTAAAAGTAATATTACTCATCACAGGGTCTTGCTTCAATAAAAGCTTCTTCTTCTTCAACTTTGGCTGCAGTAATAATAATTCTATTTGGACGGCAGCAAATTCTGCAGTCTTCAATAAAATCTTGTTTTCCTTCAACAGTGAGATCAACCCAAACAGTATTTTGTACACCACAATACTGGCAAGTCCAAACCATATCATCATCAGTATTCATTTTATTCTCCATTAATAAAATCTATTCATTTTACATATTGAAATTTATAATAAAAAAGATATGAATCAATAGAGAAGGATTGCAAAAATACAAAATTACAAGATTACAAGGATTAGAAGATTACCCATCTACACTTCGTTTCGCATGGCCAGCAAGATTAAAACAATATAGTTATTTCATATTGACATATTGAGTTGGAAAATTAAGGTCTGCATCTTTAATCATTTTGATTACAGATTGGAGGTCATCGATTTTAGAACCTTGAACGCGAACTTGTTCGTCCTGTACCTGTGCACTAACTTTTAGCTTAGAGTCTTTAATCATTTTGGTAATTATTTTTGCATTATCTTTTGAAATTCCACTCTGAAGGTTTATGAGCTGCTTAATTCTTCCACCGGCTGCGGTTTCAGGTTCTTCTAATTTCAAGGCTTTGATGGAAATCCCTCTCCTAATAAACTTTGTTTGTAATATATCAATACTTGATTTTAAGGAATAATCATCTTTTGTATTTATTGAAATATTTTTTTCTTTTTTATTAAGGATGATTTCAGTCTTTGAATCTTTCAAATCATATCGCTGATGTATCTCCTTTAGGGCCTGGTTTACTGCATTATCAGCTTCCTGCAAATCTATTTCCGAAACGATATCGAAAGAGTGGTTCTGAGCCATATTAACCTCATAAAATTTGGAATAATAATTAAAAATTTAGAGGAAAGCTAAGGGAATGTGGAGAATTTGTCAAGAAAGATTATTGTCAAAGCAAACCCCTTTGTATTTAACCCTTTGCTAAAGGGAATTTTATGTAAGCCTGCTTAATAGAGGTTTTAGGACTTCAGGAATTACTTCATTAAAATCATTTTTTTGGTATCGATGAATTTATTTTTAATGTTTAAGCGATAAATATAAATCCCGCTTGCAAGGTTTGAGGCATTAAAATTTATTTCATGAAACCGGCAGTCATTTCCTGATTTACAAGAGTAATAACTTTTTCTCCGAGAATATTGTATACATCTAAGTTAACCTGACCTGACTCAGCAAGAGTAAAGTTAATTTTAGTAGTTGGATTAAAGGGATTCGGATAATTTTGACTTAAAGAATAATCTTTAGGGGCGATATCATGATGTGCAACGTTAGTCGATACATTACTAGAATCAACTCCATCTTTTCCGAAAATCTGAGCTTCCCATAAACCGGCCCATAAATTCTGATTATTGCTGATAAAAGTTAATTTTATATAGCGGGCATTTTTATTTATTGAATTTATAGTCCATTCTTCAGAGGAGGAAGAGTCATTGACGATAATATCATTCCATGAACTGGAATCAATGGATGTTGCAATGGTATAATGATAAATTCTCCCATTATTCCAATTATAAAAGGAGAGTTTAGTTTCGCTAATATATTTTTGCGAACCCATATCATAGATTAAATAAGCAGGCATCGGTTCTGTTGCCCAACGTGAATTTTCATCTCCATCGTTTATTCCTTTACCATCGATGGTTTTTTCAGGTGATGTAGCAGTATCGCTACTTGAAGAAGCTGATACATTCTTTACATCTAGTTTAACAATTCCATCGCCTATATGACTGCTTGAATTTGTTATGTTAGTGAAGTTAGTCCCGGTCAAAATTGAATTTATTTTTCCCTCAAAACACCAGTTAAATGAAGGGGAGAAATTATCAGGATCTATTTTGGTTTTGATAAGAAATTTGCCGACTCTAGTTTCTTTAGTTGTTACAATTTCATTTCCGGGCATGGAAGCAAAGGTTAATTTAGTTTTACCATCTATATTATTAAAACCTAGTCCTACTGAAGGTAGGATATTTTTGAATTCAGATGATCCATTTATATATGTAAATCCCGAAACAGGAATATTGTTATCCATGCAAAAGACACATTGGTAGGAAGTTAGTTCGAGGCTTGAATCAACACCTTTTATATAAACTTCAAAAGAGATTGAAGAATCATTTAATACCTGTGTATTTGCTATTTGCATTAAATAATTTGGAAGAGAAAAAGCGGACTGATAATTGATTACAATCGATATAATTAAAATATAAAACCTTTTCATTAACCTACTCATATTCTTTAATCTTGATATAATTCACAATCTTTCTTTTGACTTCAATCATAGTACCAAAGTGATATGTGCAATTTTGCTTAACAAATGGCCAAATGTTCTATATCAGCCAAATGATTACCGGAAAATATTACATGAGAATAATTCAATAATTTTATGAGCAGAAGAAAAAATTTGACAGGTAAGTTTGGGTTAAAAAATTAGGTAAAAATGTAATATTAATTGGAAAATATTACCATTTCAATCCAATGTGCATTATTTGATTAATTATATGAATAAATTCGATTTCATTTCTTATAGAATAGATCGCTATCAATTTTTATCCAATCAAAGTTTGCGAATCCTAACCGAACAGCATTTTTAATAAGAGTTTTGTGTAACTTTAAAAATAATATACTTAGTTTTGTATTTAGTTGAATTTGAAAAAGGGAATAGAATGCTGCATGAGAATTTTATTATCAAAAAAATCATTTTCGGGGTACTATTAACATTTTTATTTTTAACTACAGGAAATAGTCAGAATCAACCGCCTGTAGAGACAGGAACTTTTAAAAAATCAGATTTGGTAGAATTGGTTAAACTGGATACTACGATTCATCTTGATATAAGGTATGCAACTAAAAACAATTTTTTGGGGAAACCTGTTTATAAGGAAGCAAAGGCTTTTCTACAACGACCTGCAGCAGAAGCTTTAGTTGAAGTTAATAAGGAATTAAAATCATCCGGATATGGATTAGTTATATTTGATGGATATCGTCCATGGAGTGTAACTAAATTATTCTGGGATATGACACCTGAAGATAAGAAAGAATTTGTTGCAGATCCAAAAAATGGTTCAAGGCATAACAGAGGATGTGCTGTAGATTTGAGTTTATACAAGCTAAGCACCGGGAAAGAAGTAAATATGCCGAGTGAATATGATGAAATGAGTGAGCGCGCCAATGCAGATTATAAAGGGGGTACGGAAGAACAAAGGCATTTAAGAGACTTACTTAGAAGTAAAATGGAAACACATGGATTTGAGGTTCTTGATGTTGAATGGTGGCATTTTGATTTTAATGGGTGGAAATCTTACCGTATTGAAAATATTCCTTTCAGCAAGATAGAATGAATTAGAATTAACATAAATGTAGTAAAATTTAAATGCCCGACTCCCATAAAACCATACGAAATAGCGTAGGTTTTTGACCATTTTTTTAATTATAAGCCATTCTTTTTACAAAAGCCATATTTTTATATGCTTTATGTAAAAAAAACTTCTCAGAACCAATTTTTGATTTATTCTTATCAAAAAATTTAAGAAAGGGATGAAACGGTAATTTCATCCCTTAATAGTTATTTGACTATTTTACAGCTTCAGCTTTTTTATTGACTTCGCTTTCTGCTATCTTTGTTAACTTCTCATCGGCTGCATATTCTTCATCTAGATTTTCTTTCAATAGATCACCGGCTTTTTTCAGACCCAGCCTTTCGGAGAAATTTATTAGAGTACCATATGAAGCTATTTCATAATGCTCAACCTTTTGGGCAGCGGAGATTAAACCTGCATCCAAAACATCCAGTTCTTTGATTTCATCCATAATCTCTTTGCCTTCATTTACGAGTCCTTTCATAGCTTCGCATGTTTTTCCTTTCGGTTCCAAATCAAGTTCTTTAAATACGTCTTCAAGTCGTTTAATTTGGTTTTCCGTTTCTTTTAGGTGTTCTTCAAAAGCTTCTCTAAGCTTATCGCTTGATGCTTTCTTTGCCATTTGAGGTAAAGCTTTTGTCAATTGGTTCTCTGCATTATACATATCTTTTACTTCGTCTATAAACAGATCTTTTAACGTTTTTGCTGACATAGTGTCTCCTTTATTTTTAGATTTTTGAACAATTATATATAAATAGAAAATAACTATCCGTCTGTGATTGAAATAAATAAAACAGGTGTTCTAATGAAATCAAATATTTATATCACATTAACCCGGTTATATCAATCGATGGTTTTCGGAGAAAAGTAGAAATAAGGATTTATTGCTTAATTACTTTATTGCCATATTGTTTTATTGTCACAAGTGACTATATTGCGAATCGCAAACTACCGTTTAAATTGGCGTAATGGCACCTTTTTCTTTTGTTTTTGTTCTATTAGTTTTAGATGGAAGAAGTTCAACAATACAAATTTTTTAATAAAGATTATTATATGGAAAAATTTAATTTAGAAGATGATTTGAACCTGATTTGTGTAAAAGCTGAATCTTTTCCTGAAGGAATAATGAAATCATTTGAAAGATTAAATGAAAAAATCGATTCAAAGAAGAACAGACATTTATACGGTATTTCTTTTCCTGGAAAAGATGGTGCTATAGTCTATAGAGCAGCTGCAAATGAATTGTATGACGGGGAAGCCGAAAGTCTAGGATGCGAATCATTTATAGTAAAAAAAGGTACCTATAATAGCATTTTGATATTTGATTTTATGAACGACATACCTCGAATCGGAGAGGCATTTAAAGAACTTCTTTCAAATCCGGGCATTGACCCTGAAGGATGTTGTGTGGAAATGTATTTGAACAATGAAAATGTGAGATGTATGGTGAGAATGAAACCGGATTCCGAATGATTTCTGTGAATTTCTTCTCAATTTTATTATCTTATCTTGATGGAAGTTTTTCTGCCTGCGGAGTTTTATAAACGCCTCAGGCTTTAAACTTGAAATATCGCAATTAACGCTTTTTGATATAAGGAAATAATTCCATGAAGCCTTTTTACAATTTCTTGTCTATGATATTTCCGCTCATTTTCGTTTTTATCTCAATCCATGGTACTAAAGCAGGCACACGTTATAAAGATATCGTCTTTAATTCCGTAACTGTTAAGAGGGACATTCAATTTGGCAGTAATACTGCACTGGATGGTTCCGATTTACCATTAAAACTTGATTTTTATGAACCAACGGATGACACTTTGAAATTGAGGCCTCTTATTGTTTGCATCCATGGCGGAAGTTTAATCTCAGGAGACAGAAGGGAAATGGATCAATTCTGTAATGATTTTGCCAGACGCGGGTATGTAGCTGCTACCATTGATTATAGAATCGGTATTGAAACTCCCAAAGGAGTTAAGACCATATTAGAAGCTCTGCTGCGGGGTGTTCAGGATGCTAAAGCTGCTGTCCGGTTCTTCCGGTCTAAAGCTGCTGAATATGGAATAGATACTTCAAGAATTTATCTTGAAGGTTCTTCTGCGGGTTCTATGATTGCAGTGCATTATGCATACTGGAATGAAAATGAAATACCGCCTGATGTTAATCAGGCAAAATGGGGTGATATTGAGGGGAATAGCGGAAATCCAGGATATTCAACAGAAATTAAAGGCATAGTAAATTACTGCGGAGCGATTGAAAATTCTGCATGGATAGATGCAGGAGAAGTTCCTGTTGCTAATTTACATGGTTTGCTTGATATGGTTGTCCCGGCAGACAGCGGTATTTCTACAGATTTCGGTATTAAATTATTTGGAGGAGTGGCTATATCCAGAATAGCAACGCAGCTCGGGATTTATAATCATAGAGCATTCTTCCCGCTTTCAGGTCATGGTGGAAATGAAGATAGTCTTCGTGTCTTTAGCTCAAATTTCTTTTACTCATTGATCGTTCTTTCTTCTAATCCGGAGGATTTTACCAATCTGAAATTTCCTGTAAAGTCATTAAAAGTTTTCAGATATGATAATTATACTTTTGAAGCAAATGTAACAGATAAGAACGGGAATCTTATTATTCTTCCCTCATCAATGGTGCAGTTTTCATGCGACAGTAAAATTGGAACTATTGAACCCTATGGTGTATTTACACCCGGAGCCAATTCGGACAGCGGGTATGTATATGTAACATTTAATAATACTACCGACTCATGTTATGTTAAAACTTATGGCGTGAAATATTTTGTCATAATACCAAAAAATGTTGTTACGGATACGATAAAAACCCTTAAAATAAACATAAATACTTATGATGCCGATTCAGTAAAGCACGATCTGCCGATAACTATGTTTAAATTGATATCAACCAATCCGGCTGTCGGGACAATTGATTCTTTAGGTAATTTTAAAGGGGAAGAGAACGGTATTACATATATTATTGCCTCATTTAACGGCTACAATGATACTGCAACTGTTAATGTTGAAGGTGCCAGCGGCATAGTCAGTTTTGATGAGCTTGAGAATCTGGACGGATGGACTTTTACAGGTGATAACCTTGATTCACTTTCTGTCTCTCTTTCTATGGAACAGAAGTCTGCGGGTAATGCATCTTTTAAGATATATTATAAATACACATACGATCCCCAAAGCAGCAATTTTATGGTATATCTTAATAAAGATCTTCCGGTCTTTGGGATTCCCGATTCAATTTATCTTGATGTAAAATCGGACGGACGCAATCATAAACTATATTACCTTTTTTCAGATATAAATTCCGGCATATTCAGAGGATTCGGGAAAAAATATCTTAATGATAGTTCTTCTTTTGATAAAGTAAATGCTCCGATGACCGGGTTGGCTCAGCAATCGGGAAATCCGGGATTGACTTATCCTTTGACTTTAAACCGTATAGAGATCCAGCTTGCAGGCAGTACAGTTAAAGGTTCAATAAATTCGGGTATAATTTATATTGATAACCTTAGATTAAAATATCCCGGCAATATTACGGGAGTAGAAAATATTCATCCTTTACCCGGTTCTTTCAGTCTTGAGCAGAATTATCCCAATCCTTTCAATCCAACGACTAATTTGTCATTTGTTGTTGGTTCCCGCCTTGCGGGATCATTCGTTACTCTAAAAGTGTATGATATTCTTGGAAGAGAGGTTGCATCTCTTGTTAATGAAGAAAAACCAGCAGGGGTTTATAAGATTTTGTTTGATGCCAGTAATCTTGCAAGCGGCGTGTATTTTTACAGCTTGAATGCAGGCGGAATAATTCAGACAAAGAAGATGGTATTGATGAAATAAGGGTTGTGGTTTGTTGTAGGTTGTATGTGGTATGGAAAGTCGGGATAAAAAAAAGATTGGATGGTGTTCGTTAGGTTTGACCCTAAGTACTTTTCCATCCAACCGTAATTCCGAAACCCAAACTAATGAATTCCAGAATTTAAAGTTGATAAAATTAATTATCAACTTCTGGTAAGCAATTTAGCATATGAAAAATTAAAGTCAATAGGAGCCTTGAAACAAAATAATAGTAAAAAGGTGTTTGTACTGCAGAGCACAGCATACTCTTTATTATAATTATTTATTTCGAGGCTGACCATAAAGTAATTATTTTCTAAAAATGGCACGCAGATGACGCAGATTTTAATGGATTTTCACTGATTTTAAAATTGAAAATTACTTTTTGGTCACCCCCTTGAATATACATTTTTTATCTTAGCTATAATAATATCATACCTTCGGCGTTCAAAGCAATGAAATATTATCTTCTAATTTAATCGAAGTTTTGGTATTCAAAATTCTTTACCGGGTTTTGACGGTATCAAAATATTGATTGTAGTTGATTTCTGTACTTCGCTCTGTATATTGATTTTTATTTTGTAAATATCTGCAATTTTAAAAGCGATTGCTAATCCTAACCCAGTGCCGGTCTGACAGTTTTTATTACGTTCAAACTGTCTAAATACCCCGACTTCATTCAAATACTCCTGTTTAATTCCGATTCCTTTATCAGTTATTTTAATGTAGTAGCTGTTATTATTATAATATGATAATACTGTAATTGGAGTTCCTTTGGAAGAAAATTTAAATGCATTCTCTATGAGCTCCTTAAAGAGAATTTCAAAATGCTCTTCGGAAATTTCGACTGATCCGTCTTTAATATTAACTTTTAGATCATTTGTTCTATCGGTTCTTTCAGCTTCTGCAGAAGCAATGGAAAGAATATTATTTTTAATATTATTGGAAATTTTTCCCGGTTCAAATTGCTGATTTGAAGAGCTTAAAGTTTCAAGTTTGCTGAATACAAGGAATTTTTCAATCATATTTAATAATTCATAGCCGGATGAATTTATTTTATCTGCCATATCGCAGATCTCGCTTAAAGGGAGGTCATTTATACTTTCGCTTATAATCTGGGAATAACCGAGAATAGGTACAAGGGGTGTCCTAAATTCATGAGGGAGGGAGAGAGATATCGATTTGAAGATTTGATTGAGTTTCTGTTCCGTATCATTTTTCTTCTTTAATCGCGAACTGATGGCTGCAAGCAAATCTTCAGCTTTGTATGGTTTAGTTAAGTAATCATCCGCACCGATATTCATTCCCAATCTTATATCTTTGGTTCCGGTGCGCGCAGATAGAAAAATAAAAGGAATTGAAGAAGTATCGTGGCGTTTCTGCATTTCTTTTAATACAGTATAACCATCTGCTTCAGGCATCAGGATATCGGACAAAATCAAATCGGGATAAATATTATAAGCCTTTTCAATCCCGATTTTTCCATTTTCAGCTTGGTAAGTTTCATATCCCTCTTCATTCAGTAATTCAATTATATTGTTTCTAACCAGGTCATCGTCTTCAATTACAAGAATTTTATTCAAGTAAATTTCCTTTCTATTAAATATGTCAATGTCTATAGAAATATTCGAACATAAATATTTATTTAGCAGTGAAATGCGGTAAGCGGTATTTAAGGAAAATAAGCGTTGTCGGATTAAAATAAGCGTACAGTACATAGCGCAAAGGGGCATAGAGAGTAATATGGCAAATGAAGTTGGAAGAATTGGAGTGGCAGTGAAAACTAATCTTTAGAGAATTGAAACACTGGGCTAAAGCCACGGTGTTAACCTTTAAACTGGTGAATGAAAAGTAGAGGAAAGGGGGTTTATTTATAGTGGAAATGATTTTTGAATTTTCCGGTATACCTTCTGCTGATAATGAATTTTTGTTCCATGTTTTTTAGGCTTACTGAAAGTGAATTATTGAACCAGTTTTCAATTTTTATAATGGAGTTAATATTTATAATTGTCGATCTGTGAATTCTTAAGAAAATATTTTCCGGCAGGATATCTTCCCATTCTCTTAAGGATCTTCTAACCATAATTTTGTTCTTTTCTGAGATGAAAACGTAAGTATAATCGGATAAAGCAGTAATGCAGGCAATCGAATTTACCAGCACAAGTATGGGTTCCCCATTTTGTTTTAAAACGATTTGATTATCAATATCAATTTTATTTTTTTTATCAAGATTGATGGCATTTCCCTTAATTAATTGTTTAAATTGTTCCTGCCTCTTAAATCTTATTTCTACAGCATTTAATAATTCATTTATTTTGAAAGGTTTAGTCAAATAATCATCAGCACCGAGATACATCCCGTGTCTTACATTATCTTTTTCAACTCTGGCAGAGAGGAAAATGAAAGGAATTAGAGAATTCTCTTTATCTTTAAGTAAAGTTGAAATGACTTCATAACCATCCATAACGGGCATCATGACATCACAAATAATCAAATCCGGTTTGATTTCCTTTGCAAGGTCAAGCCCTATTTTCCCGTTTTGAGCAGTGAAGATTTTATATCCTTCATTTTCAAGAACATCAATAATTACCTGCTGAATAGCCAGATCATCTTCAATAATCAGTATTTTTTTCATTTTTCTGCTTCCAAAGGAATATTTATCCGGAAAAGGGTACCTTCATTTACTTTACTGTTAAACGTGATAGTACCTTTATGAAGGTGAACAGCTCGCTGGGTAATAGAAAGTCCGAGCCCTGTACCTGAAATATTTTCGATATTTGAGCCCCTGAAAAAAGGCTCGAACAATTTCTTTTGGTCTTCATCAGATATCCCTATTCCTTCATCTTTTATGATAATTTCAAGATCTTTTACTGTTTTATGAATTGAAAAACAAATTTTTCCACCTGCAGGAGAATATTTAACGGCATTGGAAAGTAGATTACTAAGTATATTTCTGATTAATTTTTCATCGACGAATACCCTAATTGAATCGCTGCTGAAATCGGTTATAAACTCATGGCTGGGACCTGACACTGAATTAATTTCTTCCAGAATAATTTTAGCAATTTCCACAATTTCGATTTCTTCCGGATTGAATATCATATTTCCGGTTTCAGCCCTGTTCAAAGTTAGAACATCATTTATCATTTCATTCATTAAGAGGACAGAATTTTCAATCCTTTTAAGCGTATTCAGTTTTTTCTCATCAGTCCATTTTGAATTGTATCTTTGAAGCAATTCACTTGAAGCAAGGATAGAAGTTAAAGGCGTTCTAAATTCATGTGAGATTGTAGAAACGAACCGCGATTTCATTTCATTTAATTCTTTTTCTCTTTCTAGTGATTGTTTTATCTCTTCTTCAGCTTCTTTTCTTTTTGTAACATCACTAAGGGTTCCGGAAGTACCGATAATTTCTCCTTTTTCATTCAAAGTAAGCCGTGCAAATACTTCAATCCATTTAAATCCGCCGCTTTTAGTAATATAACGGATTATATGTCTGCAATATTCTTTTTCACGCCTAACTAAAGGTTCGAAAAGTTTTAAGTTCCTTTCTCTATCATCAGGAAATACAAAATTAAGAAAGTTTATCCCGATGCTTTCCTTAATAGAAAATCCTGTAATTTCCTCCCATGCGGGATTAAGAAAAGTCCATAAACCATCTTTATCAGTCTGGAAAATGACTTCTTTAATGTTATCAACAACGTTCCTATATTTTTTTTCACTTTGTTTTAAGGCAAGTTCGGCTGCTTTTCTATCCGAAATATCATTAAAGACGGCGAGGAGGTATTTAGGCTGTAAAGGTTCATGGTTTACCAAGGCACAGCTAATCTCAATAGGTATTGTTGTACCGTTTTTCTTAAAAACCAGCAATTCACCATTCCATTTTTTCCCGGATAAAACAATAGGAAGGATTGTTTCATTTAATTTCTGACGGCCGGTTTCATCGGTAAAATCAAAGATGGATTTGCCTAATATTTCTTTATCGTCATCATAATTTCCCATTGTCACAATACTGGGATTTATATAAATTATTTTACCCTGGAGGTCTGCCAACAAAATACCTGATGGAGATGTTTCAACAGCCCTGCTTAATTTTCTTATTTCTTCTTCATCTTTTAGCTGTTTTGTAATATCCCTGATAATGTTGCAAAGCATAAATCCTTTTTCAGTTTTAATTGCCACCGGGAATACGTTTATTACTTTATTGGAACTATCTCTTCCGGAAACGATATATTCAAGGTGACTTTGAGGAACTTCACCGGTTAATAGTGAATTTTGAATACTCTTTTTTATTTGTTCATGGTTTTCAAGTTTTTTCAGATCGGGAATTTCCCACAAATATTTTCCGAGAACGTCACTTGCTTGAATCCCTGTAATTTCTTCATGCTTTTTATTCCATTCTACAATAATTCCTTCTTCATCCGTTAAAACGATACCGTTATCAAGATTTTCTATTACATTTCTGAATTTTTTTTCACTCTTTTTAAGAGTAGCCTCTGCTTCAATTCTTTCAGTTATATCGGACTGAATACCGATAAAATGTTTGAGGTTGCCATTTTCATCCATAACAGGAGAAATAGAAAGTTCATTCCAGAATTTTGTCCCATCCTTTTTATAGTTGATCAGAGTTACTTTATAATTTTGGAGTTTATCGATAGCATTTCTAATCATAGCGACAGCTTCTTTAGAAGTTTCAGGACCTTGCAAAAACCGGCAGTTTCTTCCGATTGCTTCTGAGGCTGTATACCCGGTTATTCGTTCAAATGCGGGATTGCAGAAGATAATGGGGTTATCACGCCTGTTCGGATCAGTTATGATTATACCGTTCATAGCCGAATCAAGCGCTCTGTTTCTTAAAATAAGTTCATCTAAAAGGAAGCTTTTTCCCTCAATTTCAAAAGAAGATTCATTATGATTATAGGGCATGATGCAACAAATAAATACTTAATTAATTGTCAACTAATCAATGGTAAATGCATCGATCTATATGTTGAATTATTATATTACAGTATATTATCGATATTTTTTTTGAAGAGTTTAGTATAAAGTCTCACATATAATGCGAAACTCCGTTTCGCAAAAGAGGCATTGAAACAATTGAGAAGGGAAAGGATTTATTATCAATTATGTCTTTATGTATATCATAATTGTAACTAAAAAGAATTATTAAATTATTTGAGAGGGATGACATCTTTGAAACAATATAAATGGAGAAACATTATATTGTCCTTGCTTTTATGGTTTTGCGGCATATTTTCTATCTATAGCCAGACCGGCCGGATGGATACCAATATTGAGCTGTTTCCTAAAAATAATGCTCAAAATGTAAATCCGGATACTCATCTTATAATTACTTTTAAATCAGCACCAATACAAGGTGATTCCGGCAAGATTAGAATTTATGATGCGGATAGCAACAAATTGGTGGATTCACTTGATTTGAGTATACCACCTGGACCAAATAAGCCTACCCCTTCCGCAGATGCAATCTATACACCTGTTCCATATAAATATGTTTCAGGGCATTTTACAAATGCGAATACAAAAGCAGGTACTCCCTCAGGGGAAGCGCTGCCTACCGATAGTAATTACCAGCTAACTATTATAGGAGGATTCACAGACGGATTTCATTTTTATCCGGTTATTATTCATGATAATAGGGCAACTATTTATCCCCACAATAACTTATTAGAATACAATAAAAAATATTATATCCAGATTGATCCAGGAGTATTGAAATTTAAGGATAACAGCTTTAATGGAATAGGAGAAGGGGAATGGTTCTTTACTACAAAGAAATCTTCTCCGGCAGGTAAAACCAGACTTATAGTCGATGCCGAGGGCAGCGGAGATTTTAATACAGTTCAGGGAGTTATGGATTTTATTCCGGACTACAGCCTGGAACCTTACACTGTCTTTATTAAAAAAGGGATCTATGAAGAAATCGTTTATTTCAGGAATAAATCTAATGTAACAATAATAGGGGAGGACAGAAATAAAACTATAGTTGAATATGCAAATAACGAGGTTTTCAATCCGCACCCGTTAAATATAAAAACAAATGAATGGCCGGGTACATTTCCGTCGCGAAGAGCAGCATTTGCAGTTGATCATTCTAAAAATATTAAGCTTGTAAATTTAACAATTAAGACAACAGCAAAAGGGCAGGCTGAGGGACTGCTTATTAACGGTGAAAAGATAATTGTCTGTGATGTGAATATTGAAGGATCAGGTGATGCGTTGCAGTCGAACGGTTCTGTATATTATTCAAACTGCAGCATTGTTGGAGACGGTGATACAATTCTTGGGAGGGGGCCTGCTTTTTTTAATAACTGCGAACTCTCTTCCTATGGTCCATTTATGTGGATACGGAATACTTCTGCAAATCACGGCAATGTATTTTTGAACTGCAAATTTGAAACAAGAGGAGATAGGGAAACAGTACTTGCCCGTGCACCTACAAACGGTAAAATGAACTACCCTTATTGTGAGGCGGTTTTAATCAATTGCGCTCTTTCAGGTATTTCTCCTGAAGGATGGGGACCGGTAGGGGGTGAGACATCTAACGTTCATTACTGGGAATATAATAGTACAAATTTAAGCAGCGGAAAACCGGTAGATATAAGCCAGCGTAATGCGGTCTCCAGGCAGCTTACAATGAAGAAAGATTCATCAATTATTGCAGATTATTCAAATCCTTCTTTTGTACTTAACGGATGGAAACCATCTATGGCTCCCGTAATAATATCTCAGCCTAATAGATGTAAAAAATAAAGATGTTCTTTCAATAAAAATGATATTATATTTTTGATACAAAAGATGTCATCTTTATGAAGAATGGTACCTATTTTTGGTATAATAATAAAAGCTTTAAAGATGTAAATTGGCGTATAGCTTTTAAGCTGTATTTCAGTGATAAAAAACAAGAGAACCTGGAATTGGCATTGCTATAAAAATTTAATAACTTTATTTTTTAATTTAATAGATTCATTGAGGTTACCCCCACTTAATGAATCTTCCTCATGCCCGGTAGCCCTCCACCGGGCATTATTATATTTACTATTTCAAATATTTTGCGTAAAATAGATTATTGTTTTATTATCGTATAATCTAGGGTGAATAAATGGAAAAAATAAAATATACAGTTAAGGAAAGAACTAACAAAGTTGCTTTGCCTGAAAATCTTGGTTTTGGTAAGTATTTCACAGATAATATGCTGGTGATGGACTTTGATGCTAAAAGAGGGTGGCACGACCCGGTAATTCAACCGGTAGAGAATTTATCTTTACACCCCGCTACTATGTTTTTTCATTATGGTCAGGGGATTTTTGAAGGATTAAAAGCATTTATGACAACCTCCGGTGAACCGGTAATATTCAGACCCGAAGATCATATAAAACGGTTAAACAATTCTGCAAAGAGGTTGTGTATACCTGAAGTCGATCCCGAATTTTTATTAAATGCAATTATTGAATTAGTTTCTCTCGAAAAGGAATGGCTTCCAAATAAAAAGGGGGAAGCTATATATATCCGTCCTTTCATTTTCGGAACCGATACTTTTCTTGGAGTAAGACCTTCAACAGGATACAAGTTAATTGTGATACTGTCTCCTGTTGGTGCTTATTATGCTACTGGTTTTAAGCCGGTGAAAATAATGGTTCAGGATGATTTTGTCAGAGCAGTTAGAAAAGGTATGGGAGAATGCAAGTATCCCGGCAACTATGCAGCGAGCCTTTTGGCTCAGGAAAAAGCTCATGAAGAAGGATTTACACAGGTCTTATGGCTTGATGGTATCGAGCAGAAATATATAGAAGAAGTAGGTACAATGAATATATTCATTAGGTTTAAAGACGAAATTGCTACTCCTGAATTATCCGGAAGTATTTTACCTGGTGTTACAAGGATGTCTGTCTTAAATATCCTGAAAGACTGGGATATGAATGTAAAGGAAAGATCTATATCGATAGATGAAGTTGTATCAGAATATAAGAAAGGGAATGTGCTTGAGATTTTCGGAACAGGCACTGCAGCAATAATATCATCTGTCGGTCTGCTGAATTATAAAGGAACAGATTTAACCTTTAATAATGGAGAACCGGGAGAATTAGCTGTTAAACTTTTTAATGAAATAACTTCCATACAATACGGGGAAAAAGAAGATATCCACGGATGGCTTACGTATTTTGAAAAGGGAGTTGAAGAGAGCCATTAGAATAATATAAAATTGGGCTAAGACTTTGCTTTTACCGATACTATCCCTTAAAGGGATAGTATCGGTTCTTGCGCAAAATTATTTAACCTGACAAAAGTGAGGTTCACATCAAGTTGAGCCTCCCTTATAAAAATGGTCCCTTGCTGAAGCCGGGGGGAAATCGTTAGAGCCGCTGCGATAACTTGAATTGCTATTTCGTTCCTTTAGAACATATTTATTAAACCTCAACGGGCTTCTTTAGAGTTATGAGTTAACAGGATGTTGTTAAACCTAATAGATTAAAGCAATATAGCACTCCTACGGAGTGCGCTTGAGTTTGGCAATTAACTAGATAAAGGCTGGAAAAGTGCGAAAATATTGATTTCGCACATTTTTTTAGTTAATTTGTATCTAGTCAATTAACTAGAGGTCGGATATGGGATTTCCAACAAAAATTCAACTTATTAAAAGAGCAGCAAGTGAACAATGGTATATCAATTTCCCTTCGTCTGTTGCTCAGGCAATGGAATTCAACAAAGGTGAAATTGTCGAATGGATTATCGAGAATAAAAATAAACTGATTCTTAAAAGAACAAATACTAAAGATGAGGCAAGTAAAAAAAAACTGAAAGAACAAACTTGATAAAGGAATTTGATGGTTTGTTCTCAGAATGTAGCTCAGCATTTAAGCAATTTCGAAGTGCACTTAGAACTCATAACTTAGCCTATGGATTGCTGAACTGTCTGGGCAGACATACCTTAACCGGAATGATAACATCCTCAGGACATCAGTTTGTTGACTGGAGTTCGGTTTATCGATTATTTCAAGGTAACCGGGTAAATATTGATTCAATGTTTTCAGTAATAAGATGCTCATTACTCAAGAATAAGTTCCGCAGTAATCAGGATGCAAATATATATTCTCATATGGATGATACCCTACTAAATAAAACCGGTAAAAAGGTTTTTGGAACATCTTGGAGAAGAGACCCGCTTGGTCCTCCATTTCATACAAATTTTATATGGGGACAAAGATTTATTCAGATTTCTATGTCATTACCGGAAAAACCGGGAACATCTAGAAGCCGTGCTATCCCGGTAGATTTACACCATTGTCCTACGGTCAACAAACCAGGAAAGAAAGCTACCCAAGAATCATGGGATGAATATAAAGAGAAGAAAAAGAAAATGAACCTAAGTCTCCAAGGAATAGAAAGAATAAAGGTTTTACGAAAAAACCTTGACTCTCAAGCAGCAAAAGACCGACAGTTGGTAGTAAGTGTAGATGGGAGTTACACAAATGAAAATGTATTAAAAAACCTTCCGGAGAGAGTTACGTTGATTGGTAGGATAAGAAAAGATACCGTGCTTAATGAACTGCCGGATGCAAAGGGGGCTTCTGCAGGTAGAAAAAGGATATATGGAAAATTACTTCCTAAACCTGAAGAGATTAGAAAATCCGAACAATATGTTTGGCAGCAGGTAGAGGCCTGGGCAGCAGGGAAAAAACATAATTTCAATCTAAAAGTAATTGATAATATAAGATGGAGAAAAGCCGGAGATAAGAAATTGAAACTCGTAATTATTCGTCCGTTATCTTATCGCCTTACAAAAAACTCTAGGCTTCTATATCGTCAACCGGCGTACCTAATTTGTACAGATACAGAGCTTGAAATAGAAAAATTGCTGCAAGCATATTTATGGAGATGGGAAATAGAAGTAAATTTTAGAGAACAGAAAACTCTGCTTGGATGTGGTCAAGCACAGGTAAGAACAAAGGACCCTGTTGAAAAAGTTCCGGCATTTATAGTTGCTGTTTATTCTCTTTTACAATTAGCAGCATACAGAGTAAGAAAGAGTGGTAATGTTAATCAATTACCGAAGGCTAAGTGGTATCCGAATAAAAAAGTAAATAGAGAGTCCACTGGAGACTTATTAAACACCTTTCGCTCACAATTGTTTGCAAGGTCGATGAATATTAATTTTTATGACTTCGTGAAATTGCAAAAGGCTTTACGAAATAGGAAAAATTATGTTGAACCTACGATTTCTGCTAATTTTTATAATAGAAATTAGCCAAACTCGAGAGCACTCCTACGGAGTGCGGATATCTTTGGTTTATTCTGTTTCTATAAATATTTCACTCCTAACGGAGTGAAAACAAAAGTAACATTACCCATATTATATTTTTTAAGAAAATATTATGTGTATTTTTGTAATATTCCTTTTAAAATTAAATTAGGATAAGATAAATTGAAAAAGGCTGCTTTAACAGGGATAAAGGAGTTCAAAGTACTGGATGTTCCAATTCCTGAAATAATTAATGAGGATGATGTTTTATTAAAAATTGAGAGTGTTGGAATATGCGGGTCAGATATGCATTATTATAATGAGGGGAAGATAGGAGACCAAATTATTGATTTCCCGTTTGCAGTGGGGCATGAAGGTTCTGCAAAGGTAGTTGAGGTTGGAAAAGGAGTTTCAAGAGTTAAAGCAGGAGATATTGTAGCTATCGAACCTGCGGTATCATGTCATGAATGTTCTCAATGTTTAAGCGGGCGGGAGCATACATGCTTACATCAGAAATTTCTCGGTTGTCCCGGTCAACTTGAAGGATGCTTGTCCGAATATATTGTAATGCCGGAAAAGAATTGTTTTCCAGTTCCAGAAAATATGAATGAAGAAGAAGCTACTTTAGTTGAACCGTTATCGATAGGTTATTATGCAGTCCAGTTCATTAAAGAGAAAAAAGATATAAATTCCACAGCTATACTTGGGGTTGGCCCAATAGGTTTGGGAGTTATGCTTTCTCTTCAAAGCAGGGGGATAAAAAATATATATGTGACTGACAAGCTTGATTACAGAATAGCGGCTGCAAAAAATATGGGTGCAGTATGGGGAGGTAATCCGGGAAAAGAAAATATAACTTCAATCCTTCAGGATATCAATCCTCAATTATTTGATGTTGTTTTTGAATGCTGCGGGAAGCAGGAAGCGCTTGATCAGGCGATTGAAATATTAAAACCGGGAGGTATCTTATTAATTGTAGGGATTCCGGTTGAGGATAGAATTTCCTTTGATATTAGCAAAATCAGGAGAAAAGAAATAACCATACAGAATGTACGGCGGCAGAATAACAGTATACAGCCGGTTATTGATTTAATTGCATCCGGTAAATTAACTCCCGGATTTATGATAACGCACAGGTATTCTTTTGAAGAAACAGGGAAGGCATTTCAGACTGTTGCAAATTATGAAGATGGGGTTATTAAGGCTTTAATCAAGTTTTGAAAAGCAAACCACAGCAAGGTGAAATTCCAAATGAACAAAGGACAAAGGACCAATAAGCACCACAAAAAGAAAATTCGAAATTCAAAACAAATATGATAATAATATTTCACACCTAGCGGTATTATGGAATACAAATGTATCATTTAATAAATTAATTTATCCTTATCTGTGTTTGGGATAACTTTTCGGACAAAGTTCCTCTTTAATCTATTGCGGAAGATTAACTTTTGTTTTAAAATCAGTTTATAAATATTAACACTTCAGAGGGTATATACTTTCATAATTGTTACTGTTTAATTGAGTTCTTGATGAAATCCTGTAATATATGGATCAGCATCATGTAAACTCAGTTTAGTTTTATCAACAATATTTATGAAAGGAATGTAAATGAAAATTACCCGGAGGGAATTCTTTAATAAAGCATGTCAGGGTGCGGCATTAATAGCAGTTCCGGCTTTAATAACTTCAGTGCTGGAAAGCTGCGGCACAAACTCTTCAAATCCGGTATCACCTAATTCATCAGGTTTACCAACTCTTCAGGCTTCTCCTAAGAATAATGTTATTTCCTTAACTATTGATTCATCATCTCCATTAGCGACTACGGGGGGTGCCGTGCTTTTAGAATTTTCAAATGGGAATATACTTGTAGATAGGGCAGACCAGAATTCTTTCAATGCATTATCGGCCATATGTACACACCAGGGATGCCTTATAACAGGCTATGATCAGGGTAATAAGCAGTTTGTATGTCCGTGTCACGGTTCTACGTTTAATTTAAAAGGCGGTGTAGTTAGAGGTCCTGCGACAAGAGCGTTGGCTACGTTTCAGACGCAATTTTCAAATGATCAGCTTGATATTACGGTGTAGTGAAAGTCAGAATTACCACAAAGGCACTAAGGGGCATTAAGTTTCACTAAGAAATTTTGGATATCTTTAACAAATAGGGAAACTTAGCACATAAAGTTATTTCAACTATAAAAAATATAGATCTAAAAGTCAGCTATTAATCTTTGAACAATGTATAAAGAGCAAAATTACATAATATATCTTCATTTTATTATTCCTTTTTCAATATTACTTTGACTGAAAAATTTAATGGTTCAGTTGAATTGGTGCCGTTATTCATACCGCGATGTCTTCCTTCTCGTGGTCTATCACCTCCGAATCCGCCTCCGGGTCTTTCGGTACCCATTTCATCATCGGGCTGGCGCATTCCTCCCCCTTGAAATTCTTTGCTATCAGGTTCTTCAGTTTCAAATTTTACTTTGATATTTTCTCCAGGTAGTGCTGATACCTGATAAGCAAAATTATTATTACGTAGAGGGACTTTCAGTTCATATATAAATCTATCGGCATTAAAACCAAGTTTTGCCTCTATCCCTTGCTTGCTCTCTGCCGGCATGTCTGTCAGCAGGTGTTTATCTTCATCTACAACTTCTAGTTCATTCTGCCGTGCCAGCATCCTTTGTAAATATTCACCTCGATTATCATTGTCATTTCGTTCACCTGGCTGAGGCATAGATTCTCTGTTCATGGTATTGCGAAGAGGAAATTTAATTCCGATTGTTTCTCCCTTATCAGGTTCAAACCATACTATAAGTCCTGATCTGAACATCGGGAAGACTTTGGAAAGATCATTTGTAGTCAGACATACATATAAATACTTGTTGTCATTCCTGAATCCTATAGCGACATTATTATCGGAAAGATACTGGAGGGAGTTTTCCCAGCCGGAGGTTGTTCCGTCAATTCTTACTTCCTGACCCGCAAAATTGCTTACTAACTCCTTATCGCTGCTGCATCCGATTAAGAATGTAATAAAAAATAGGATAACGATAATTACCATCAAGTTATTAAGACTTTTTTTCAGCATAGCAGATCTCTCCCGGTGTAAATTTTATTTTATGAATTTGACAAAATAAATTACTCATAGGTTTAAAATTTATATGATTTTTCTCTTAATATTTATAGTCATTCGGTGGTTATTCGATGGTCATTCGGTTGTCATTCAATAGTCATTCGATGGTCATTTGTCATTGTATAGTTTTTCATTTGCCGAGAGTTATGGGATGTAAAGATGACATCTTTATAATGACAAAGCAATTTTGATTTTTATTAAAATGTAGGATTAGATAAAGGTTTATTTTTTAGGATAAAGATGTCATCTTTTAGACCAAGTAAATATTTGATTACAATCCCTATTTGTCTTGTTTCTTTAAGTGAGTAAATTAATTAAAACATACTCCCATTTTTTCAAAGATGCTTTCTTCGATATCCGGTTTTACGATATATTCGGTGATACCCAAAGATATGAGTTTGGATAGAGTTTCCCGATCGCGTCCTTCGGTGATTGCAATTATTGGAGCTTTGAATTCAGGGTAAAAGGATCTCAAATCTTGCAGGGTTTCTAATCCACCTGATGTAACTGAGATATCTATATAAATAATATCGAAAGATCCTTCGTGCAGAGCTTTCAATGCTTTAGTTCCGTTTTCAACGGTTAAAACCGGGCAGGAGTAATAGTGTGAAAGGACATAGGAATAAAAAAATCTATGAAACTCATTACCTTCTATTACCAGGATCTTTTTTGTCTTTGTTTTTTGCATACGTGCATTCGTTAATATGTTATACAAAATCAATATTAAAAACACAAAATATATGCCACTTATAAAAAAATGTTTTTATCTTAAAAATTTGAAGTATTAGATGAAAAGGGCAAAAGCAATTTCCATTTTATGAGAGGGAGGTGTAAAAAAGAAAAGACAAAGTGGTAAGAATCAGTAATATTTTAAAATTAAATCAATAGCTTTGTTGAAATCCGAGAATGCTCTTTGTTCATTCTTTAAATGGGAAAATGCATTCCCTCTCTGGAAGTAAGCTTCCCAGAAAATAGGCCGAAGGGCTATAGCGTTATTATAATCGCCGATAGCACCTTCGTAATCTTCAATCAACTTCTTGAAATTACCCCTGCTGAAATATTCCAGAGCAGAATGACAAGGACCAAAGTATTTTTGTTTAATTTGCATTTTGTTAATTATATATCTGAAATAGAAAATAGTTCAAGATTTAGTTTTTTCGACCCTCAAACTTTTTAAGAATATCAATTAAAAAGAGACAAAGAAAACCAACACTGCTTAAAATCAAATCCTTTTCATCAACGTTAAAAGATTTGCTCATTCCGAACAAGAATGACAAGAACTTTAAAGTAGTTAAAATTGCTAAAAATATTCCGAATCCAAAAAAGCCTTCATTTAAAGGATGAATTATATAGGTGAAGAAAAATTCCTGAATGGCTGACTGAGAATGTGACAAATCTTTAGTTTCCGATTTCATGTTTTACCTTTTTTTAGAACAATTACTGTTTATTTTATATAACTTATTGTTAAGAACACTTACTTTGAATTAACCAAATCACACTATTTAAGAACTCACATTGACGAAAATTCGTCTCCCCTGTATGGTTATGCAAACTTAATTATTTGATAATTTTAAATTCAATTCTTCTGTTTAATGCTCTGCCTTCAGCAGTTTTATTTGTAGCTCTCGGCTGTTCTTCGCCGTAACCTTTTACAACCATCCTGTTTGTATCTATACCTTTGGCAACAAGATAATCTTTAACAGTCTGAGCACGTTTTTGTGAAAGCCACATATTAAATTCATTCGAGCCGATATTATCTGTATGTCCTTCGATTTCAACTTTAATATCAGGATGATTCTGAAGAACTTCGAAAGTGTAGAATAACATCGGATAAGAGCCTTGAGTAAGTCTTGCGCTGTTGAATTCAAATTCTACACCTACCAATACCCAGTGTTCCGATTCCAATGGTGCAGCAACAGCAACATTTTCTTTCTGTTCTTTCTGAGCATACTTTTTAACAATTTCCTCAATTTTATTATAATCAACCTTTTCAGGCTCCGGCAGAGCTATACCGGAATAGAGATCGCATAATTTGGAGCGCTCGCCTCTTGAAAAGTAGTAAGAGAAACCAACGTTTAATTTCATATATGAATCAGCGGAGCTGCCGAAAAAACCCTTATTATCGACAACATCTCTTCCGTCAATATCATTAGTTGAGACAGTATGGTGATCTAATTCGGTAACAAGATTCCAGTCATCGCTCAGACGCCATTCCACTCCGAATCCTATATTTATCTGGTATGCAGAAGAAGTCCCGTCATATTTGGGAAGAGGGGAGTTTTTGGAAGTAAAGACCATTCCCCCGAATCCAAGTAAAGCATATACTGATGCAGGTTCACACGGGGCAAAATAATAAAGGTAATCAAAATTGCCTGAGAATAGGGTTAATTTTTGACTTAATTCATCGATGCCAACTGCATATGTTGAATGCATAGCATCGTAATTGAAAGCAAGTCTAAGTCCTGAATGTTCCGATATAATTCTATTTAATGAAGCAAAAGCACCGTACCCGTTGGTTGCTGAATATGAAGGAGCGGTAATACCCACAAAGCGAGGGTATGACCCTCCGAATTCGAGTCCCCAGCTTGATTTATAAGCTTGGCCAAAATTGGGCAGACTAAAACACATAATTATAGTGATTGTAAGAATAAATAAATTTTTCATAGGGACATTGAATGTTTTCTTTTTATCGTTAAGGAAGTAATTTTTGATGATAATCATATTACTTTTAAGTTTGTTTCCCCTAAACATCCAAAAGGTATGCCGTAGAAAAACCCCTTGAAAAATTAAAAAAATCAACCCTTTTTAGAACAAGTGTTTCATTATAAGAATTTTGTTACAAAACAAAAATATAAAAATAGTTGTTAATTCCTAATACCATTATTTGTATATAGCGTAGAAGCATAGGGCAGAGCGAAGGGGAAAGGGAAAATGGAAGGGGTAATAATTTTTAATATAAAACATTTTTGAGGTTATAGTAAAAATATTTATTTTTGATTTCTCAAAAATTTGAGATATAAGGGCAGATAGCTCAGTCGGTAGAGCAAAGGACTGAAAATCCTTGTGTCGGGGGTTCAATTCCCTCTCTGCCCA
>CAVUOL010000062.1:0-83795 GCA_963742995.1 uncultured Ignavibacteriales bacterium | reverse complement strand
TCATTAAAATGATTTTTTATTTTATTAAAAAATAGTTCAACCTGTTTTTTATTTACATTATATACAGATTTCAAAATACTCGAAATCATATTTATTTTCATTGGCAGTATTTATTAAGGCAATTACATCTTTAGGAAAACAGGAGCCGCCATATCCGACTCCGGGAAATAAAAATCTTTTTCCAGATCTTCTTGGAGTCCGAACCAATACCTTTTCTTACTTTATCAACCTCAGCGCCAGTTAATTCACATAAATTTGCAATTTCATTCATAAATGAAATTTTAGTAGCTAAAAAAGAATTAGCAGCATATTTAGTCATTTCGGCAGATTTTTCATCCATAAAATAAATCGGGTTCCCGGATCTGATAAAAGGTTCGTATAATTCTTCTAAAACCTTCCTGGTTCTTTCACTACTTGTTCCAATAACTACCCTTTCAGGTTTCATAAAATCTTCAACAGCCATACCTTCTCTTAAAAATTCGGGATTGCTGGCTACATCAAATTCGAAATTTTTAGCATGGTTTTTTATGGCCTGCCTGACTTTTTCACTAGTACCAACTGGCACAGTACTTTTATCAACAATTACTTTATAACCAATTTCAGGCTCTTCATAAAAAATTTTTCCAAAGATCGTTAGCGACACCTAAAATATATTTCAGATCCCGCACTACCATCTTCATCCTGCGGTGTTGGGAGACATAATAAAATAATATCTGATTTTTTAACTGATTCTTTAAGATCAGTAGTAAATTTTAACCTCCCTGCTTTTATATTCCTTTCAAATATCAAATCAAGACTGTGGTTCAAAAATAGGAAGGGTTCCTTTTTTCATTTTTTCAATTTTATTCTTATCAATATCAACACAAACAATATTATTACCGGTTTCAGCAAAACAAGTACCCGTTACCAATCCTACATAACCTGTTCCCACAACTGCGATATTCAATTAAACCTCCTGGTTTATACTAAAAAAATTTTCTTAATTAATAAATTTATAAAATATTTCTATCAATGTATATTTACAAAATAAGTGCTAAATGAATTCTATAAGTTATATAATAAAGACTTTAGCAACATCGGTAAGCAAGGAAGGCTGGTTAAATAATGCAGTAATAAATATTCTCCCAAGGGTTCTTTTTTCTTTTGGAACCTTATTAAATGATTCAGCTATCTTATTGAACTTCTCATCTGTAAAATTATAAATACCATTTTTCAATCGATTATATATTTCATGTTTTTTACCTACCTTTTCATACCATTCTTTATCGTAGCTAAAAATATGATCGAAATTATTCATTTTAACTGCCTCACCTGCAATTCTCCTGCAATACTTCCCCCAATCATTCCCGATGAAATTCCACCGCCGCTTAGTGGATTGACCTGCTTGCGGCATCGCCTGCAAGCATTATTCCAGGTAAGAGATTTTCTTTAAAGTTACAGTGGACGGTACGCCGCCGGCAATTGATGTGAGAATAGGGGAATTAGGATAATTTTTTACCATAAAATCATTTAAAAAGAAAGTGCAGATCTTTTTTTTCCAACCATTCCGCTTATACCTAATCCGATATTTGCAATATTTTTACCTTTAGGGAAGACCCAGAAGTACCCTCCCGGAGCATAGTTTTCTCCAAAATAAAAATATAGTGTGTTGGGGGTCTACAGAAATATTTGAAGCAGTAATTTGCGTACAGCATTCCATATCTCTAAAATCAATATAGGTTTTAATTCCCGCCCATCTGCCAACTCTTGATTCAACGCCATCCGCACCAATTACTATTTTCGCCTTTAATTCTTTTTGCTCTCCCTGAAATTCATATTTTACCCCTGACACTTTATCATTTTCAATAATGAATCCGTTAACATAGGCACGGGTTAAAATTTCAGCACCGGCATCTGCAGCTGTTTTTGCCAGTTCATAATCAAAGATTCTCCTTTCAAGAACATAGCCGGATTCGCCGAATTCAATTACGGCTTCATTTCCGTTTGGTGCATTAAGCGAAAATCTGCTAATGTGAGCATTTATCCACTTTTCATCAGGAGAAATAAACTGTTCAACGCCTTTTTTACTAATTGCTTCACCACACCTTACAGGATATCCCACATCTCTGTCTTTTTCCAGCATTAAAACGGAGACACCTTGTTCAGCGGCAAACCTCGCAGCTACAGAGCCTGCTGGACCTGCGCCAACTACTATTATATCATATTCTTTTCTCATGCAGTGATAGTCATATTATTTTAACAATACCCCTTCTTTATTAAATTTAATAACCTCAATAGGGCAGCTCCACACACATTTTGCACAGTTTGTGCATCGAAGGTCAATTATAAATATTTCAGCCTCTTTTAGTTCGATTGCATCTTCCGGACAAACTCCTACGCAGCATCCGCAAAAGTCACATTTATTTGGAAGTATTTCTATTAATAACTTACCTGTTTTTGACTGCCGATACTGCATAATAAATTAAAATAAATTGAAAAATGATAATGTAATACTTACTTCGAAAAATAAAATTACAAATTATTAAATTAAAAGTATTATTTTTTAACCCAAATAAAATAAAAGTATGTACGCAAATTATTTTTTCATATTGAAAGGCAATATCTCAAAATTTTATATAAATATTTTTTACTAATTGAACTGATGTAATCAAATATTTAATATTTAATTCAGATAAAAAATCACTACTCCAGGAAGAATTTTACTTTGAATAATATTCCCGAGCACAAACTCGAACAAGGTTTAGGATTAAAAGAAGCCGCTGCCCTTAATATGATAGATATGGTAGGCATAGGCCCATTTATTGTTCTTCCGATAGTTATTAAAGAAATGAATGGACCACAATGCATGCTTGCCTGGATATTAGGAGCAATACTTTCTTTTATGGATGGTGCAGTATGGTCTGAACTTGGTGCAGCAATGCCGGCTGCAGGAGGAAGTTATGTTTTTTTGAAAGAAATTTACGGACCAAAAAGCTGGGGAAAGATATTCTCGTTTCTTTTTATCTGGCAGACTATTTTTCAAGCTCCTTTAGTTATCGCTTCCGGGTCAATAGGATTTGCCCAATATTTTACTTTTCTAATGCCACTTTCACCGACCGGGCAAAAAATTATATCGGGATTACTAGTGATAATGATTATTCTTCTTCTATATCGAAGAATTACAACGATTGGTAAAATTTCTTTATTCCTCTGGATTGGAGTAATTGCAACCATTGTTTGGTTAATATTGGGAGGAATAACTCATTTTAATCCCAAACTCGCATTTGATTTTCCGGATAATGCCTTTGATTTATCTTTTATTTTTTTTGTAGGACTTGGAAGTGCATCTGTGCAGACCATTTATACATACCTTGGGTATTACAATATTTGTAATCTCGGATCGGAACTAAAGAACCCGGAAAGAAATATCCCCAAAAGTATTTTTATATCGATAGGAGGAATTGCATTACTTTATCTTGCCATGCAGTTAAGTGTGCTGGGGGTAGTACCCTGGCATGAAGCCATGAATTCTCAATTTATTGTCAGCACATTTGTTCAAAAAATTTATGGTTCAAAAGCAGCCATCGTTGTTACGGTATTAATTCTATGGATAGCTTTTTCATCTTTGTTTTCTGCTACACTTGGTTATTCGAGAATACCCTATGCTGCTGCGATAGATGACTCTTTCTTTAAAATATTTGCGCATACACATCCTAAAAAGCATTTCCCGGATGCTTCTTTAATTATTCTAGGCACAATTGCCTTTATATTTAGCATGCTATTTAAGCTTAAAGAAGTAATCAGTGCCGTATTAGCAATGAGAATTTTAATACAGTTTATCGGACAGGCTGCGGGTATTCTGATTTTGAAAAAAAGAAAACCTGCATCATTTTTTCCATTTAAAATGTGGTTATATCCATTGCCGGCATTAATAGCAATAATTATGTGGTTAGGATTATTTTTTTCTACAGGAATATACTTTGCGATTGGAGGAGCTGCAGTAATGATAATTGGAGCAATTTTATTCCTGGTACGATCCAAAGTAAAAAAAGAATGGCCTTTTGAAATTAAAGACATGTCAAATGTTTAATACCTTAATAATTTTAGATATTTTTAAGGAAATACTAAGCCCTATTCTAAAAAATATTAAATTTTAAAATATTGTCACGTTTCAAAATATATATTGAGTATGAGGGTACCCGTTACAGTGGATGGCAGAAGCAGGAAAATGCAAAAACCATTCAAGGAATCCTGTTAAATATTGCAAGGGAAATTTTTAAGGATTCTAATATAGATTTGCAGGGATCGGGAAGGACAGACAGCGGAGTTCATGCACTTTGCCAGGTTGCACACCTTGATGTAAAAACCATGCTAGCACCTGAAATAATTAAAATTAAGTTAAATGATAAATTACCATCGGATATTAATATTCTTAAGGTTGAAAAGGCTTATAAAAATTTCCATGCCCGCCATAGCGCGGTTTCGAGAAGTTATATTTACCAAATATCCAAAAGGAGAGCAGCTTTTGGTAAAAATTTCATCTGGTGGATTAAAGATGATTTGAATTTTGAGAATATGAAATTATCTTCGCAAGAATTTATTGGAATGCATGATTTTATATCTTTTTCAGATATAGATAATGAAGAAAAATCAACGAAAGTATTAATTGATGATGTTCAATTGAAAGAGGAGAACAATCTAATTTTAATAAGGATAGTAGGATCCCACTTTTTATGGAAGATGGTAAGGAGAATGGTAGGAGTTATAGTTGAAATAGGTAGAGGAAAGAAATCAAAATCTGATTTATTGTATTATTTGAACAATAAAACCAATGAACCTGCAAAATATACAGCACCTCCTTCAGGTCTTTTTTTAGAAAATGTGTGTTATAAAGGAGATAGAATTAGTAAAGATTTCGAATCACCAATTAAATTTTTCGACCCCTTATTATCAAAATAAATTTAATAAAAAGACTTAAATTTAGATTGTTAAATAAAACTGTATTCATAAATTAGTCCACAAGTTGCACGTAATATTATTCATTAAAAATGAATTGTAAGATACTATTTAAACTAATTTTATTATTATTATTAGTTAATATATTTGCTTTCCCTCAGTCCAAGAAAGAGAAATATCCTATAAAAATAGGTTCAAAAAAATTTACCGAGAATGTAATTTTGAGCGAAATTGTTACTCAATTGGCGCGTCTAAGAAATTCAAATGTTAAGCATTTAAGAGAGCTTGGCGGAACAAGAATTTTATGGAATGCATTGATCAAAGGCGATATTAATATTTATCCGGAATATACAGGAACTATAAAGGAAGAGATATTTGCGGGGAAAAATATAACAGATGAAGAAAGTTTGGAAAAAGAGTTAAATAAAATACAGATAAGCATAAGTAAACCACTTGGTTTTAATGATACCTATGCCATAGGAATGAAAAAAAGCTTAGCAGATAAATTAAATATTAAAACCATTTCAGATCTAAAGGAACACCCGGATCTACGATTCGGGTTCAGCAATGAGTTTATGGATCGAAAGGATGGGTGGCCGGGTTTGAAAAATAAGTATAATCTACCTCAAAGAAATATAAAAGGACTTGACCATGATCTCGCATATCGCGGCCTGGATAACGGGTCCATTGATGTAATAGATTTTTATTCAACCGATGCCGATATTGAATATTATCACCTTAAAGTACTAAAAGATGATTTACATTATTTCCCGGAATATAATGCTGTGCTGGTTTACCGTACGGAACTTGAATCCAAATCACCAAGAACGTTGAATTCAATTTTACGGCTTGAAGGAAATATTCCTGAATCTACAATGATCAAGATGAATGCGGAGGTTAAGGTTCAAAAAGTGCCTGAAACAATGGCTGCATCGGAATATATAAAAAAAACATTTTTTATAGCAACAAACTATGAAATTGATACTTTTATAGAACGTATATGGCTTTATACTAAAGAACATCTTTTTCTGGTTCTTATATCATTATCAGGTGCAATTATTATTGCAATCCCGCTGGGAATTATTGCGTATAAAAATCAAAAAATTGCAAATATCATACTTGCAATTACCGGAATAATTCAAACCATACCTTCACTTGCACTTTTAGTTTTTATGATCCCGTTGCTTGGAATTGGTTCATGGCCCGCAATAGTAGCATTGTTTCTTTATAGTTTGCTTCCCATTGTTAGAAATACATATTCAGGATTAATAGATATCCCAATACAAATTAAAGAATCAGCTGAAGCTCTTGGAATATCTTCATTTGCACGGCTGCGTCTAATTGAGCTGCCATTGGCATCCAGGTCGATTTTGGCAGGGATAAAAACCTCAGCGGTTATTAATGTAGGAACCGCTACTTTGGGAGCACTAATTGGAGCAGGCGGCTACGGACAACCAATTTTAACGGGTATAAGGTTAGATAATGTTTCGTTGATTCTTGAAGGTGCGGTACCGGCAGCAGTTTTAGCACTTTTAGTTCAGGCATTATTTGATTTACTTGAAATACTATTAGTTCCAAAAGGTTTACGAATAAAATCATCAAATTAGTTTACATTTCTCTAAAATCCAGTAGAATAATCTTCCGGGTTCTTTGCTCTAAAATAGATAACAGAATCTTCTTTGCATTTTCTTTTGCCAAATCCAGAATCCCCATGCGTATAGCCTCTGCCTTTATATTATTAAGCGCATTTGGAAAATACTTTTCAAATATTTCCCGATTGAGAAGATGCGGATTGAAATTTTTATCATAAATCTTCGACTGTTCATAATTTATTTTGGCATTACATAGAACCGGCGCAGGTAAAAATAAATGTAAAGTATCTTCAATCTCTTTTATATCTCCTTTTGCGATTTCTTTTAAATTAATGCAAGCATTTACTTCACCGTTAATTATTGCAAATAATATATCTCCGGGAGTAGATTTATCATAAATCAAAGTATCTTTTCCAACGCTATCTTTAACAACATAGTTCAAACTAAATTTATCTAGCTGAAGATTACCAATAGCTTCTAAATTTGAAAAAATAGAATTATTTGCTGTATCAATCTTTGAGATATTTATAACCCCTGAAGATATTCCAACTATAAATAGTGCTGCAATTAAAGTAAAAAGGAGCAAAAGTTTTAGAATTAGTTTAAACATATAATAAAAAGCAAATATTTCTTTTTATAAGTATAAATTGCCGTTCATACAAAATTCTTTTTATTTATTGAAATGTTGATATATTTTAACATTCCCAAAATTCAGTGACTTAAAATTAATAATAAATAAAACAAATTGAATCAAAAAAAGTTATATAAAAGTAACTCTATAAAGGTAAATTATGAAAAAATCAATTTTATTACTTTTTTTATTAGTTATCATTTCATTTGGTTGTTTTGCTCAAACCGCTGGCTTAAACTTCACTTTAGGCTTTCCCATGGGAGAATTTAAAAATAGTGTTACAAGAACAGGATTTGGAGTAAGCGGTGAATTTCTTCTTTTGACACCAACTGTTCAAAATCCATTTTCGATTGGATTGAATCTAGGTTTCATTAACTATGGCAGTGAGTCACGGAGAGAGCCGTTCAGTTCTACGATCCCTGATGTTACTGTTGATGTTGACAGATCAAATAATATTGTAAATTTTCATGTACTTTTTCAATTGGCATTTCCTACCGGAGTAATCAGACCTTATGCAGAAGGTTTATTTGGCGGCTCTTATATTTTTACAGAAACATCTATTAAGAGTAAAGGAGTTGAGGAAGTAGCAAGTTCTACAAATTTTGATGATTTTGCTTGGAGTTATGGGGCGGGAGGAGGTTTTTTAATTCAGGTTTTCTCATCCGATGATCCCGAAGAAAAAGTAAGTTCAGTCTTCATAGATTTAAAAGCCCGATATTTATACGGATCAGAGGCAGAATATTTAAAGGAGGGTTCGGTACTAATAGAAAACGGCAAAGTAATTTATAATACAACCAAATCAAAAACAGATTTATTAACTGCAAATATAGGTGCTGTAGTTTATTTTAATTCTTTATTTGACAATTAAAAACTTCAAGATCTGTGTATTTAATGAAGTACACAGATCTCTTTTTAATCATCAATAAAAACCCATCTTAATCCATTTTTAATAAAAAACTTTACTAATTTTATAGTAATTTATTATCTTATCTTCATTGTTTTTTAATATAATAAAAAATGTTTTCCAAAGACAATATTTTTTCTTATTTCTGGCGTTCAATTGTTACTTTTTGTACTGTCTTATCCACAATTTATATCCCTCTTCGAATAGTAATTAATTTTAACGGTGAAGGATTAATTTATCTGGATTGGATAATTACTATTATCTTCATGCTGGATTTATTCTACAATTTATTGGTTGGATTAAATTTAAGTAAGAGTCCTTCTTTTTTTGAAAAGGAAGAAATATCCGGTTATTCAAAGACCTGGATTTTTATTGATTTTATTTCAGCATTTCCATTCCATTTAATCTTCGGTATGTCTTTACTCCAGTTTTTTAGAATAGTAAAATTAGCGCGGGTAGCTCAGTATATGCATGAATTAAGAAGACATGTACTAAGATTCAGCGATTATCTTAACCTTGGTTTTTTCATCTTTTGGCTTTTGATCCTGATTCATTGGCTGTCATGCGGATGGGTTGTTTTATTCAGTTTTTCTCCTGAAATGGATAACACAACTAGATACATCGATTCGCTTTATTGGTGTATTCAAACATTCACAACTGTCGGTTATGGCGATATAACCCCAAAAGATAATCCACAACATATTTATTCAATACTGGTAATGTTATTCGGTGTTGGTGTTTACGGATACCTTATCGGTAATGTTGCAAATATACTTTCCAAAAGGGATCCTGCAAAAGAACAGTATTTCAAAAATATTGAAAGTTTAAAAGCCTTTTCAAATTTTAGGAATATACCATTAAGTCTCCAAAAAAAGATTCGAGACTATTATGTATATATATGGAAGAAAAGACTGGGTTATGACGAATCAGCATTTTTATCCAAGCTGCCGGCCGGCCTGCAGAACGAGGTATCATTATTTCTAAAAAGAGAAATCCTGGAAAAGATTCCACTATTTAAAGGAATTGATGATAGATTCCTTAGGGAAATGTCTTTACACTTAAAACCTTTGATTTTTACTCCGGGTGAATATGTTTTTAAGGAAGGTGATAAAGGAAATGAAATGTATTTCATTATAAGAGGCAAACTTGAAGTAATTTCCATAGATGAAAACAAGGTTAAAAATACGTTAAGCGACGGAGATTTTTTTGGAGAAATTGCCTTATTCAAAAAAATTAATAGAACTGCTAGTGTTCGAGCAGTTACTTATAGCGATCTTTACACTCTTGAGAAGGATGTATTTGATTATTGTTTAAAAATGTTTCCCGGAATAACCGACCAGATAAAAGAAACAGCAGAAAAAAGATATAATGAAGTAAATAAATTTATTCCCTAATCTCATATCAAATATTTTACTACTACAAAACCCCCTATTAATAAGACAGTAAATGTAATAGCGAGTATATTAAAATATTTATCAATAAATATTTTGATACTGGGACCAAACTTCCAGATAAGTAACGAAACCAGGAAAAAACGAGCTCCTCTGCTTACTATGGAAGCTAAAACAAACATAGGAAAATTTATTTTGAAAGCACCTGCTGAAATAGTAAAGACTTTATAGGGTAGAGGTGTAAAGCCTGCCGTAAATATTATCCAGAAATTCCATTTATCATAAAGATGCTGAACTCTATAAAAGAGTTCATGGGTAAATCCTGGAATATTAGTGAAGAAAAACCCGGCTAAAGAAGTAAAATCTCCGGAAGGGGTCCACCAGGCATAATGACCAATAGCATATCCCAATAAAGCACCTAAAGTTGAGGCAATCGTACACGTCGTAGCATATTTAAAAGCTTTGGCTGTAGCGCCTAAAACTAAAGCAATTAAAAGAGCATCAGGAGGAATGGGAAAAAAAGAGGATTCTGCAAAAGCAAGTATAAATAATGCTATCCCTCCATATGGAGTTTCTGCCCAGCTAAGAACCCAATCATAAAGTTTTCTAATTAGTTTCAATTATTTCCCGAAATATGACCGCTAACTTATATAATATTTTGATTTATAAAAATCTGTTTAGAAAATATTCTCAAAACAGATAGCAAATGCACAAATTTTATGCCTAGTGCTATTTTGTTTTATTTTGAGTTAAACCAGCCATATAAAAGCAAAATATTTTAAAAAATATGTTTAATTATGCATAGTATATTGTTAAAAGAAATAATAATTATTATTTTCCATCCTAATTTTTTAATTAAAAAATGTAAATAATTTTTAATCACTCTACCTTTATTTTCGGAGGTTTTTATGAAAAAAGTAGTACAATTTGTTTTTCTTATAGTTTTTGTTTTTTTAATATCAGGTGAAGTTACAAAAGCTCAGGTGCACTGGGTGGTTGGCGGAAAAATGGGATTATCCATTGCTGATGGCAATGCAGGATTTCAAATTGGGCCTATGGGCGAAGTATTGTTTAATAAAAATATGGCTGTTGGAACAGAATTAAATATTAATTCCCAAGCAGGAACTCCAATTGAATGGGAAGATTATTTCAAATATTATTTTGATATTCCTAATTCAAATATTAAACCATATGCTAATGGAGGTATTGGTCTATACTTTTTTACAGGAGGACCTTATTTTGGTATTCGTTTTGGAGGAGGTGCTAATTTTGAAGTAGCGCCTAATCTTTATATTCCTGCGGATATACAATTAGGTCCAATTTTTGGCTATGGACCTTCAACACCTGCTATTAATATATTTGGTCAAGAAATTGGTGGCTCAAGCAGTACAATATTTGCTTTTGCAATAACCACTGGTATAAGATATTATATACCATAATCAAAATTTAAATGACCCTAAATTAATGAATAATCCGCATTATTGAATTCAGTTTAATTCTAACAATAATAAATATAGGAGTAAATTATGAGAAAATTCTCTGCACTTTTTCTATTTATTGCTTTTATTTCTTTTACGGGTCTAAATTTTGCTCAAAGTAATATTGGGATTCTTGGAGGTATAGCTTTTCCGATGGGAAATTTCAGCGATGCTGCAAGTACTGGGTTTGGTTTTACTGGTAATTATGAATATATGGTTATACCACAACTAGGTATTACAGGTTCTGCGGGTTACTTCCATTTTGGTGGAGCTAGTGCCACAACACAAGATTTATTTGGATTGGGTGGTGTTGATTTTCCGAGTTTTAATATTATTCCTATTGTTGTTGGTGCAAGATATTATTTTATAAAAGGCTCTGTAATGCCGTATGGTGGTCTCGAATTAGGATTGTATATTTCTTCACAGTCAAGTAATAATAATTTAAATGACCAATTTTTATTCAAAGGAAACTCACTTGATAACACCACTCAATCTATCGACAATACATCCAGTTCAACCACGAGTACAAATTTTGGATTTGCTCCTTATGTTGGCGTTAGATTTCTTGTAAGCCCTCACGTAGGTCTGGAAGGAAATCTTAAATTTACTATTATAACCGGAGGAGGAGCACCAGAAACAAATGCAAATGATATTTTCGGTTTTGGCACTACTTCATCTTCCAGTTCTTCTATACTTCATTTTGGAATTAACGCCGGCGTATTTTTCCTCTTATAATTACTTTTTTTATAAAAATGCGATACTTTAAAAAATAAGTATCGCATTTTCATTTAATTTTTTAGCTCACATTTAGTAAATTTTTAATTTCTTTGAAGGGCTTCTTATTTTAAATGATAAAACTTTACATTAACATGTACTACTTCATATCTTTAGTTTTACGTCTTCTTTATATATTTTAACAACTTCATTTTATACTTAGAACAAACACAAACCAATTTACTGCAATGATTAAAATATTCTTTATAATATTGGTTATTTATTTTTTTTCGGGAGCGATATATTCACAAAGCAAATTTGATATCGGCGGCAGAATAGGACTTTCGGTAGCAGGGGGAGCAGAAACATCACCCGGGTTTCAGATTGGATTTATGGGTGAGTATAATTTTGACTCCTTAAATGATAAAATGGCTGTAGGAACAGAATTTAATTTAAACACACAACCTGGTACGCCGGTTGAGTGGGCTAATTATTTCAAATATTATATACCATTAAGCAGAACGGATATAAAACCTTATATTGATGGTGGCTTAAGCTTATGGTTTTTTTCCGATGGTCCATTTGCTGCAATTAGATTTGGAGGAGGAATTAATTTTTTAATAGCATCAAATTTGTATATACCTGCAGATATTCAGGTAGGCCCTATTTTTACAACCGGTAATTCAGTGTTTTATTTTGCAATTACCAGCGGAATCCGATATTATCTTCCTTAAAAAGATTTATATAGTTATTTTACTAAATAAAAAAAGGGAGTAATATTTTTAATTTTTATAAATCATTGAGAAGAGAATGAGATTTAAACGTTCAGCAGGAATTTTACTTCATCCCACATCACTTCCGGGAAGATTCGGAATAGGAGATTTAGGAGTTGAAGCTTATAATTTTACAAATTTTTTAGAGGCGTCCGGACAAAAACTATGGCAAATTTTTCCATTAGGTCCAACAGGTTTTGGTGATTCTCCATATCAATGTTTTTCTGCCTTTGCCGGGAATCCTTTACTTATTAGTCCCGAGAAATTAAGAGACGAAGGACTATTATCAGAAAGCGATTTAGAACATATCCCCAATTTTAATCCTTCATTTATTGATTTTGGCGGTTTATTATTTTACAAACATGAATTGTTTAATATTGCTTTTAATAATTATAAAAAAAGACGACATCCTTCAAAAAATCTGTTTGAAGAATTTTGTGATAAGAATAAAGATTGGCTTGAAGACTATGCGTTCTTTATGGCTGCAAAAGATTTTCATGAAGGAGCTCTCTGGACTGAATGGGATAAAGAATTGGTTTTAAGAGAAGAAAATAATTTGAAAACATGGAAAGAAAAATTATCAAATGGTATTAGTTATCATAAATTTATTCAATTTCATTTTTTTAAACAGTGGCTTGAGTTGAAAGAATATGTAAACAGCAAAGGGATAAAAATTATTGGTGATATTCCGATTTTTGTAGCTTATGATAGTGCGGATGTCTGGGCTGATAAGAAACTATTTTCTGTTGATGAAGAAGGTAATCTTTTAACTGTTGCAGGGGTTCCTCCCGATTATTTTAGCGCTACAGGTCAATTATGGGGAAATCCCCTTTTTAAATGGAAGGAAATGGAAAAAGATAATTTTTTTTGGTGGAGGAAAAGATTATCCAATCAACTCCGCTTAGTGGATATAGTTAGAGTTGATCATTTTAGAGGTTTTGATAAATACTGGGAAATTCCTGGAGGCTCCCTTACTGCAGAAAAAGGTAAATGGGTAAAAGCTCCGGGTGAAAAATTCTTTAATACACTTAAGGAACATTTAGGTGAACTCCCAATCATTGCTGAAGATTTAGGTGTAATAACAAAAGCAGTCATTAAATTAAGAGATAAGTTTGATTTTCCGGGCATGAAAATTCTTCAATTTGCATTTGGAACCGGAATGGAGAGAAGATTTCTCCCTCATAATTATATTCCTAATTGTGTTGTATATACAGGATCGCATGATAATGATACAACGAAGGGATTTTTTAATAAGGAGAAAAATAAGGATAACGACATCTTTGAGCATGCACAAAAATATCTTAATTATTACGGCGATGATTTAACTTTTGAATTAATTAGACTAGCTTATTCTTCAGTTGCTGATCTTGCTGTTATTCCAATGCAGGATGTTTTAAATTTAGGCGGCGGAGCTAGAATGAATTTTCCTGGTAAATTAGGAGGAAATTGGACGTGGCGGTTTACATGGGATCAAGTTCCTTCTGATCTTGCTGAAAAATATAGACAGCTTGCGGAATTATATGAAAGACCCCCAAAACCTGAACCAGAAGTAAACGAAGAAGATACTTTATAAAAATAGGAAACATTGAAAATGATAAGATTTTTGGAAAATATATTAAGCAGTTCTCAAAGGAAGAATGATAATGATAATAATTCTTCTATTAACAATAATGACAAAAAATTACAAATCGCTGCATGTACTTTATTAGTCGAAATGGGAAAAGCCGACAGCAATTTTACTGCTGAAGAAAGAGAAAAAATTATTTCTATTATGAAAAATATTTTTAGTATTGAAGAAGATTATATAAATGAGTTGATTGAATTATCTGAAAAAAAGATCAGTGAAAGCGACAGTATATATGAATATACAACCATAATAAATGAAAATTTTTCAAATACTGAAAAATATGAACTGATTAAAAATTTATGGAGATTGATCTATACAGATGATGTGCTAAATAAATATGAAGAGCATTTAGTAAAAAAGATCGGTATTCTTTTAAATATTGAATATACAAACATTATTTCTGCTAAATTAATTGTAAAGGATGAACTAAAGAAATAGAAATAAATATTTGAGATACTTTTAACCTATAATAATAGTCAACTATTATTTTTTGAGTATATTAATCATTAAGATCGCAATAGAAGTAAGGGCGGAAATAATAGAAAGTATAATACTAAAATAGTCTCTAAAGAAGAATCTCGGTTCTCCGGGAATAAGTACTATATCCCCAGCATGTAATGATGGAATTTTTATTTGTTTTGTCAAATCTTCATTCCACAACAAATCATTGTAATCAAATTTAATCATTTTTTGAACAGAATCAGGACCTATACGAAATATTCTAAGATCATCTAATCTTGCATTTGTTGTCGGCCCGCCTGCAAGAGCAATAAGATCGTTTACACTGTTTGTAGATGGGATAATGTATTCTCCCGGAAATTCGACATTTCCCCAAACCAGTACTTTTATATTGATTGCATCCGGATCAGAATAATCAAAATAAGCACCTCTATAAGTTGTTAACTGAGATTTTAAGTTCCTTCCAATCTGCACATCTTCCTGACTGAATATATTATTATTCATGAAAAGAAAAACAATAAATAATAACGATAAATATTTCAACTTCGAAACCCGCTTTTGTTTTATACTTTAATGTAAATTAAATAATATAAAGAAAAAAATGCAAAACAATTATTATTAGCTTTATAATTTAATAAAAAAAAATAATGTGTACAATTCAATTAGAATTCATTTAATACAATTTATTCTTTCTCCCTTTCTCCAAAAGATCTGTAATATGTTGAAAAGTTAAGTCAACAATAACTTGGGGAATTTTTTTGTAAGTGCTGAGAGGTTTATTCTAAGATTTGTTTGATAATTTAATTATAATTGGATTATATAATATTTTTCTGATGAAAATTACCTCAGATAACTTTATAATAATCTTTGTACCAATCAACGAATTTGGAAATACCTTCCTCAATTGAAGTATTAGGTTTAAAACCAACGGCATTTATTAAATCATCAACATCCGCATAGGTTTCAGGTACATCTCCCGGCTGCATGGGCATGAAATTTCTAATTGCCTTTTTGCCCATTTTTTCTTCGATTATTTCAACGAATCTCATTAATTCTACAGGCTGGTTATTCCCTATATTATATAATTTATAAGGAGCGAAACTGGAAGCGGAATCAGGATTATTGCCATTCCAGTTAGGATCCGGTTCCGGTATTTTCGGGATTAATTTAATTATTCCATCGACAATATCATCTACATAGGTAAAATCCCGCCTCATTTTACCATTATTATAAATATCTATTGGTTTCCCTTCTGCAATTTTTTTCGTAAAGATAAACAAAGCCATGTCGGGTCTGCCCCAGGGTCCGTAAACAGTAAAAAATCTTAAACCGGTTGTATGTATTTTATAAAGGTTGGAATAAGTATGGGCCATTAATTCATTTGCTTTTTTTGTGGCAGCATAGAGGGATACAGGATGATCTACATTATCATGAACAGAGAAAGGCATTTTAGTATTTGCACCATAAACAGAACTTGAAGAAGCATAAATTAAATGCGCCACAGGATTATGGCGGCAGCCTTCCAGAATATTCAGAAATCCTGAAAGGTTGCTATCAACATAAGAATGGGGGTTTTCCAATGAATATCTTACGCCTGCCTGGGCGGCTAAATTCACTACGCATTCAAATTTTTCTTCTTCGAATAATTTTTTCATTGCTTCGCGGTCAATAAGATCAATTTTTGTAAACTTAAAATTCTTATTGGAATTCAGAATGTTAAGCCTATCCTTTTTTAATTTAATATCATAATAACTATTTAGATTGTCCAAACCAACTATATTCCAGTCATCTCCGCAAAGTTTTTTCGAGAGATGAAATCCTATAAAACCTGCAGCTCCTGTAACTAAAATCTTTTTTTGCATTATAAAACCAATTTTCTAAAGACGATTATCGATTAACTCTTTTTTTAGAATTCCTTTAACATCATAAACTACGGCTCCTTCAGTACGTAAAGATAGAAAATCCAATTCCTTAAATTGGTTGTGGGCTACTGCCAAAACAACTCCTTCGTATTTTTTATTTTTTATTTCATTAATATCACAAAGGATGTCAAGTCCGTATTCGTGTTTAACTTCTTCTTTATCTGCCCATGGATCAAAAATATTAATCTTGCATCCAAAAGATTTTAATTCATTAATTATATCAATTACTTTGGAATTTCTGATATCCGGACAATTCTCTTTAAAAGTAATTCCTAAAATCAAAACATTAGAATTATTTATTTTATGTTCTTTTTTTATCATTAATTTAACAAGTTGATTGGCAACAAAAGCCCCCATTTGATCATTTATTCTTCTGCCGGCTAAGATAATTTCCGGATTATATCCGACCTTAACTGCTTTATGAGTAAGATAATAAGGATCGACACCAATACAGTGACCGCCAACCAATCCCGGTCTAAAGGGTAAAAAGTTCCATTTTGTTCCGGCAGCTTCTAAAACATCCAGTGTATCAATATCCATTAAATCAAAAAGTTTTGACAACTCATTTACAAATGCAATGTTAATATCCCTTTGGGCATTTTCTATAACTTTGGCAGCTTCAGCAACTTTGATTGAAGGAGCAAGATGAGTTCCTGCTATAATAATACTTTGATATAATTTATTTAAAGCTGCTGCTATTTCAGGAGTACTACCGCTCACTATTTTTTTGATAGTGCTTACTCTATGTTCCTTATCTCCGGGATTAATCCTTTCAGGGCTGTACCCGCAATAAAAATCTTTATTAAACTTTAAGTTGCTGAATTTTTCAATTACAGGGACGCAATCTTCTTCGGTACATCCAGGATATACAGTAGATTCATAAACAACAACATCACCTTTTTTAATTACTTTACCAACTGTTTCACTCGCTTTTATTACAGGGGTAAGATCTGGAATTTTAAAATCATCAACAGGTGTTGGTACTGTAACAACAAAAACATCAGCTTCTTTTAATTCTTCAAGATTGTTTGAAAAGGATAATTTTTTAGCCTCCAATAGTTCATCTCTATTCACTTCAAGGGTTCTATCTTTTCCATTCTTTAATTCATTTATTCTTTTTTCATTTATGTCAAATCCAATGACTCTATATTTTTTGCCAAATTCAACAGCCAGAGGTAAGCCGACATATCCAAGGCCGATTATTCCAAGAACAACAGAATTATTTTCAAGTTTTTCAATAAATTTCATGGTTTTTCCCTTTAAAGTGTTAACAAACGTTTTTCAAGAACTTTAGAAAATTTTTATTAAATATAGAAAAATTAGATGGAAAAATAACAATATATGTTCCAAAATAATTGTATGTAAATCTAAGAAAATTAAAATAACATTGCTAAAAGATGCAATAGTTTATACTAAGAATTCGGTAATTCTTTCTGCAGTTTTTCCATCCCATAGTTCGGGTATTTTACCGTACTTAATATTGCCTGAGAGTATATCAAGAGCACATTTTTCAACGCTATTTAGATCTGTTCCTATTAATTGATTAGTCCCCACTTCAACAGTAACCGGTCTTTCCGTATTGTTTCTAACCGTAATGCATTGAACTCCAAGGTAAGTACTTTCTTCCTGAATCCCCCCGCTGTCAGTAATAATTAATCCTGCATTTTTTGTTAATGCAAGGAAATCGATATATCCAATAGGATCAGTTAAAATAATATTTTTATTCAAATCATTTCCATATCCGGCTTCCTCAAGATTTTTTTTGGTTCTAGGATGAACCGGAAAAATTATTTTCTTTTTAGCAGCTAAATTCTCAAACAATCGCATTAAATCTTTAAGAAAATCATTTGAATCCACATTTGACGGACGGTGAAGAGTAACTAATATATAATCAGAAGGAGTTAGAGAATAATTTTGAAGGGCTGATGATTTATCTGCTTTAGGCAAATAATGAATTAAACTATCTATCATTACATTTCCGACGAAAAAGACTTTATTCTGGAAAATACCTTCATTTTTCAAATTTGTTAATCCGCTTTTCTCTGAAACAAATAAATAATCTGAAATGGCATCTGTGAGCAGCCTGTTAATCTCTTCGGGCATAGTTCTATCAAAACTCCTCAGACCAGCTTCAACATGCGCTACTTTAATGTTTAATTTTGCCGCAACAAGACTGCAGGCAACAGTAGAGTTTACATCTCCAACGACTACTATTAAATCCGGCTTTTCAGCTATAAGAACTTTTTCAAATTCAATCATTACATTTGCAGTTTGTTCTGCATGTGAACCGGAACCGACGCCTAAATAAAAATCCGGATGCGGCATTTCTAAATCTTCAAAAAAAACTTTTGACATTTTTTTATCGTAATGTTGGCCTGTATGACAAATAAGATGTCTTATTTTGGTACTATATCTTTGAAAAGCTTTATGTATTGGAGCGACTTTCATAAAATTGGGTCTTGCTCCAACTACTGATATAATTTTCTTCAAATTTACTTTCCTCAAATTTTAATGAATAAAAATACTAATTTTTATGCTTCTTTTGTACAAAAATTAGATTACAATTTAAGAGTTATTATTTCATTGGTATAATAACTGAAGAAATAAAATTTCTTTTTGAAGAATATTATTTAACAATTACTGTACCACTTAATAATAAGATTGCCACAATAAAATAGATAACAATACCTGTTACATCTACAATAGTAGCAACAAAAGGAGCAGACGATGTTGCCGGATCGGCACCTAATTTTTTTAGAATAAAGGGAAGCATTGAGCCGGATAATGTTCCCCAAAGGACGACACCTATTAATGAGCAAAAAACTGTAGCTGCAATTAAAATCCAATGCGGACCATATATATCAGAAAAAGCCGACCATAAAGATATTCTTAAAAATCCCACTGAACCTAAAACTATTCCCAAAAGGAGTCCCGACATTATCTCTCTCCTCATAACCCGCCACCAATCTCTTAATTTAACTTCTCCTAAAGCCATCGCACGTATTACCAGAGTTGAAGCCTGCGAACCGGAATTACCGCCGCTTGAAATTATTAATGGAACAAACAAAGCAAGTACTACAGCCCGATTTATTTCTTTTTCAAAAAATCCCATAGCAGTTGCTGTTAACATTTCTCCTATAAATAGAAGCACAAGCCATCCGGCTCTTTTTTTGACCATCTGAGCAAAGGAAATTGTGAGATATGGTTCCCCCAGTGCTTCCATACCACCTAATTTATGAATATCTTCGGTAGCCTCTTCTTCTGCAACATCAAAGACATCGTCAATAGTAACAATCCCTATTAAAACGCTAAATGAATCAACCACCGGAAGTGCAATTCTATCATATTTTTTGAAAACTTCAACAGCAGTTTCTTGATCATCAAATACATTTAGTGCGACAAAATTTTCATCCATTAGATCAATTATTTTTTTATCTAGGGGGGCTAAAATAATATCCCTAATTCTTAAATCATCAATTAGTTTTCCTTTCTGTTCAATGACATATATAGTATTTAAAGTTTCGCTATTTTTCCCATTTTCTCTAATATGGTTTAATGCTTCTGTAATAGTCCATTCAGGTTTAACAGCAATATAATCCGGAGTCATTAATCTCCCGACGCTATCCTCCGGATAACCCAACAATGTCTGTGCAATTTTTCTTTCATCAGCAGTTAACAGAGCAATTAATTGTTTGGCGGCTGTGCTGGGCATTTCTTCAAAGAGAGCAGTTCTATCATCCGGAGACATTTCATTTAATATAGATGCAACTTCTGTTTTCCCCATTGCTTTTAGCAATTCCATTTGCATATCAAAATCGAGGTACTCAAAAGTATCCGCAGCGAGATCGCGATGTAATAAACGAAAGATTATTGCCTGTTCCTTTTCAGACAAATCACGTAAAACTTCGGCAATATCTGTGGGGGTCCAGTCACTTAAAATATCTTTCAACTCGCCAAGTTTTCTGTTTTCAATCAACGATTTTATTTCCGGTTGGAGTAGTTGGCTCAGCATTTAAACCTCCCTTTAATCTAAGTGACAAGGTTTTATTTAATGATTTTTTACATTTTTGTAATATATTTTTATTTAAGAAATGAAATTAAAAAATAGGTTTTAATATTTGAAAAAACAATTGAAGATTTTAGGACTTTTTAAGAAAAGAATTATAATAGGCAAGGACTATCGGATTCAATCAAATATTATTCTTTCAGTTTAAATTTTAAAGATATTACTGTCTGGACATTTACCGGCTTTCCTTTTATTAGTCCGGGCGTAAACCTGCTATAAAGCACTGTTGTTTTAGCAGATTCATCACACCCAAATCCAATACCTTCTATTACATCTGCTTTAGTCACTTCTCCATATTGATTTATAAAGGCTAGAATTTTAACAATTCCCTCAATTTTTTTTTCTTTTGCTAAAGAAGGATAAAAGAGTCTGTTTTCCAAAGCTTCGAACCCACCGATTGGCTCCGGCATAACTTCAGCTGATAAATAATATGCAGGATCATTTTCAAACTTCTCTTCTTCTTCAACAGGAGGAAGGAGTCCTCCTCTTGTATTTGTGGGAATAGTTTTTTTTATTACCTTATTTTCAGGTTTTGGTGAATTATTTACAGCCGCTTCAGTTTCTTCCTCGGGTTTAGTCTCCTTTATTTTTATCCCGTTTTCAAAATTTATGTCAGAAAGATAAACCCCTGCCGAATCATATAATGATGTAGGGCCTTGACGTCTTCCATTTTCTATATTAAAGACCTCCGTAAGTTTTCCATCCTCATTATATTTTTTTACCAGTCCCTCAACTTTCCCATTAATATAATTTCTTTCTTCTTTTGGATTACCGTTTTCATAATAAAATTTAGCTTCGCCTTCCCTGACCTTATTAGAATAATTAATCTCCGATTTCAACTTCCCATCATCATAATAAGATTTTATTAACCCTTCTTGAGCAAACGCTATATGCAGTGTAAAAAGAATATAAACCAATAATAATTTGTTTATCATATTTTTAAGATTAAAATTTTAATATCAAGGTGTGAAATTAATATTTATTCACGAATTAAAAGAGGCATTAATATGGCAGTAATAAAAATTATGATAGCACATCCCAAAAATAAAAAGCCGATTGATTTATCATATTCAAGAAGATTAAGTTCGCTCAACATATAATGCCAGTCGTGGCTGACTTTATTACCTCCTAATAATGGAAGAACCCTTGCACGAGCATCTGCCGCATATACACTAATATTTATAAAATTCTGTCCAAGCCATAATAAACTTAATTGAACTCCTAAGCGATAATAATTTCTAAAAAAATACCAAGCAATTATGGAAGGAAGAATAATTTGCATTAATGTTCCTCCTGCAGAATGGATAAAACTTCCGAAAAACATGAAAAAAACATGTCCTGCTTCATGGATTACCAGATCTGCATTATCTATCCATGTATATTTCCCTCTATTTAATACAAGGTAAAGAGAAATTAACAGAATTATTATTGAGGGAAGCCATCTTTAAATAGTATCTTTATAAGAATATTCTTTTGATTCCATTTCCCCTAAGAAAAAGTTATTGAAAATGTATTTTATCTTCCTTAGCCATAATATTTATTCCTTCTGTTAGGTGCATTTTCTACATTCGTCCGAACAGCAATAATCATTTTCAACTTTACATTTATGGCAGCTGACAATAATTTTATCGCAGTCTAAGTTATGACAATTAATATAATATGACGTAGGTTCACCGCAGAAATGACATGTTGAAATATATTTCAATTCATCCTTTGAATTTGGTTCAACAACTCTTCTTTCATCAAAAACGAAAACTCCTCCTTCCCAGTAAGTATCAGGAAATTTTTTTGTATAATTTATTATTCCGCCGTCAAGTTGATAAACATCTTTAAAGCCCCGGTCAATCATATATGCTGACGCTTTCTCGCATCTAATCCCCCCTGTACAGTAAGTAACCACTGTTTTTTCTTTATATTCTTTTAAGGATTCTACTGCTTCCGGCCAATGTCTGAAGTTTTCTAATGAAGGGGTAACAGCATTTCTAAATTTACCAATCTTGCTCTCATACCAATTTCTTGCATCAACAATAATGAAATCTTTACCGGCTTCATACATTTCCATAAGTTCTTCGGGAGATAATTTTTTACCGCTGTTTGATAAAGATATATTTTTCAAATCTGAATTCACTATTTCATCCTTAACTCTTATATGCATTTTTGTAAATGCATTCCTGTTTGATTCATCTTCCTTAAATATAATATCTTCAAATTCTTTATATCTCCTTAAATTATTTTTATATGCCTCAACGTCAGACGTTTTACCGGAAATAGTACCATTAATCCCTTCTTGAGCTATAAAAATTCTTCCTTTAATATTTTTTTCCAAACACCATTTCAAATGGTCAGTCATAAATCTTTCTGGATCCTCTACATCAACATATTTGTAAAATAAAAGAACTCTATATTCATTCATTATAAAATCCAATGTTAATATTACATAAGTTAACAAATTATCGATTTTGAATAAATGGAATTAATTGCCAAAATTAAAACCAATAAAATTATGAAAAAATTTTTTCTGGTGGGATGCTGATGGCGGATACTATTCAAAAACATATTAGTTGCTTGTGGTAAAGCGTATTCATTCCGTATTCAGAGCGTATTCACTCCGTATTCACAGCGTATTCATAGTGTATTCATTCTTTATTTGTTGTTTATTTAAAATCAATGAAATTTTTTATAGGGAATTTTGAAGACAAAGTTAAATGCCAGATTATTTTTCAGAACCTCTTTTTATGTTTATTGCTGCTGAATTTTATAATTAAAGCTCTATTCTATTCAATAATCTTTCAAATTGTTGTATTTTAAAGGGGAAATAAATTTCTAATTGTATAAAGAAGATTTTAATAGTTATGGCAGAAGACGAAAGTCCTTTTCTTATCCAAAGAAAAACATTATAAAATGAAACCAGCTTCTGACTTCCGGAAACCAGCTAAAATACTTGCCATAGCTATTGATGGTGCAGAATCCAGTTTGATTGAAAAATGGATGAATGAAGGATATTTAGAAAATTTAGCCTCCCTTCGTTCTAAAGGTTCATTTGGAAAACTTTCTTCAACGGCAGATTGGTTAGCTTGTTCAGTTTGGCCGACTTTCTATACCTCAAGCAGCCCTGGAAAACACGGCTTTTATAATTTCCTTCAATGGAAAAGTAATAAAATGGAATATGAACGTCCCAGTCCCGATTGGATTAATGCCATTCCCTTCTGGAGACAACTTGGTGATGATTGTAAAGTTATAGCTGTAGATATGCCGTTGACATTTCCGCCCGAACAATTCAATGGAATGGAAATATGCGGTTGGGCTTCCCATGATGGAATATTTCCTGCCTCTTCATTTCCAGCTGATAAACTGGAATGGGTAATAGAAAACTTTGGTGAACCCCCCATTACTAATGAAATGAACGGGCTCCAATCTCTAAAGGATCTATTCGAAATAAAAGAAGAATTAATCGCTGCAAATAAGAAAGAAACTGATCTTGTAATTAACTTAATTAATACCGAAAAATGGGACTTATGCTTATGCTGCTTTTCTTCAACTCATAGAGCAGGCCACAAATTCTGGGACATTTCAAGTGTTAAGGATTCTCCTAATGAAGAACAAAAACTTATATTTAAAACCTGGTTGAGAGATGTATATGAATCATGTGATAGATCTATTGGTAAAATTATTAACTCGGTTAAAGATGATGTAACAATTCTGGTCTTTTCATTACATGGTATGGGAACAAATACTTCACTTTCCGAATATTTGTTACCTAAAATGATTTCAAATATTATAAATGAAGGCCGTGTTTCGAATAAGAAAGATAACACAATAAAAAAGATTAGAAGGAAAATACCTGTTGAATGGAGAGCAAGTTTTAAAAAACTATTACCGATACAATTGCAGGATAAAATGACTGCTTATTGGCGTATAGGTGGCACGGACTGGGAAAAAACCAAAGTATTTAATTTATTATCTGACTTGCAGGGATATATTAGAATAAATCTTAAAGGTCGGGAAGAAAAAGGCATTGTTGAAGAGGGTGCGGAATACGAACAGCTTTGTGAAAAATTAATCAAGGGGTTAAAAACTTTTCGAGATGGAAGAACCAATGAGGAAGTTATTGAAAGTATCGATAGAAGTATGAATTTATTTTGTAAAGGAGATGGGTTTAATAATTTACCTGATATTATTGTAAAATGGAAAATTAAGCCGGCTGCAGGTTATACCAGGATTATTTCATCTGAATATGGTGAATTAAAATTACCTTTTCCCGGTAAAAATCCTGATGGCAGAAGCGGTAATCATCGTCCTGACGGATTTCTATTGGCTGCTGGTCCTAATTTTAAAATGAATTTCTCTTTTGAAAAAAAATATCATATTATTGATCTGGCTCCGACAATATTAAATCTGCTTAATTTAGAAATACCTAAAGAAATGGAGGGAAACATCATAGATCAAAAATGACTTTCTAATTTTCCATAAATTAATTAAATTATATAAAAAGATTTTATGGGGAGGTTTTATGAACGCTATTATAAAACTTGAATCATGGGCTGACCGTCACCATCCTAAATGGATTGATCTTTTAAGAATTCTTTTAGGAATAATTTTCATCATAAAAGGTGCTGCGCTAATTGAAAATAGAGATCAGGTAATCCGCATGATGGAAAAAAGCAATTTAGATCTTTTTACTTTCATTATATCTTCTCAATATGTCATGGCTTTTGATATTGCAGGCGGGTTACTAATCTCTCTGGGACTATTAACAAGGTTAATTGTTTTTTTTCAACTACCTATTGTAATTCTTTCACTAATTTTTATAGATTACCATCAAGGTTTATTTTTATTAAATTCAGAGTTTGGATATTTGATTCTCATTCTGGCGTTACTCATATTTTTTCTTTTTTATGGTTCGGGTAAACTCTCTCTTAATAACTATTTATCCAAACATAATGATGAATAAATTTTTATAAAACCTACGATGCTGATCGAATAGTGCCAATTACCTTTAGAAGTTGTGTGAAAAGTCAAAATGGCGTCTACCTTCAGTAGATAAATTGGTTAATGATATTTTACAAATAGAAATATAACTACTATGAAAAAATTCTTAAAAATTATTGGAATAATATTCGTTGTAATAATTATTCTTATGCTTGTCATTCCACTTTTTTTCAAGGGAGAAATTGAAGGGATAGTAAAAAATGAAGTTAATAAAAGAATAAAAGCTACATTGAATTTTAGCAGTGTCGGATTAAATATGTTTGAGCACTTCCCCGATTTTACCCTATCTATTGATAAAATTTCCCTGGTAAATAAGGCTCCTTTTGAAGGGGATACATTGCTAAGTGCAAATTCTTTTTCAGCAACCGTTGATGTCTGGAAAGCAGTTTTTAACGGGAAAATTGTGGTTAAAGGTTTAAACATTGATAAACCTGATATTTTTATTTACGTACTAAAAGATAGTACCGCCAATTACAATATTTATGAGTCCGATACTTCAAAATCAAATTTCAATGTTGCTCTAAACCATTATGCTATTAATAATGCCAATATTGCGTATATTGATCAGACTTCAGGTATTGCTGTTGCAATGAAAAACCTAAATCATTCGGGCAGCGGTGATTTTACTCAGGATATCTTTAATATAGATACTAAAACAACAATCGATGAATTAACTTTTGAAAATAAAGGTGTTACCTACTTGAATAAAGTGAAGGCTGCTTTGAATTTGACTCTAAATGCAGATGTTCCTTCGAAAAAATTTACTTTAAAAGAAAATGAATTAAGCGTTAATAATTTAAAATTGAAATTGGACGGTTCGGTTCAAAGTAAAGGGAAAAGCACTGATATCAATCTGAAATTTGAATCTCCCGAAACCAATTTTAAAGATTTCATTTCTTTGATTCCGGCAATATATTCACAAAATTTTAATGACCTAAAATCTTCAGGCAAGTTACTTTTTAGCGGAAAGGTAAATGGAATATATAGTGAAAATCATCTCCCAAAGTTTAATGTTTTACTTAAGGTTAATAATGGAATGTTTCAATATCCCAAGCTCCCTACCCCTGTAAATAATGTTAATATTGATTTAAGCATCGATAATCCGGGTGGCAGTCCTGATAACACTACAATCGATATTAAAAAGCTTCACTGGGAGTTGGGTTCTGAACCATTTGATGCAAAAATTTTAATTAAACAGCCTCAATCAGGTCCATATGTCGATGCGTCAATGAAAGGAAAAATAAATTTAGCTCAGTTAAAAAATGCTGTCCATTTGGAAAATGTAACAAACTTAGAAGGGATCATAAATGCGGATTTTTCATTAAAAGGAAATATTGCCAATGTAAAGAATAAACAGTACGAAAGCATAAATGCTTCCGGTAATGTTGCTGTAAATAACTTTTTATATCAGGGGATAAATACTCCTGAAGTTATTAGAATCAGCAGTGCAGCTTTAAATTTAACTCCGCAAAGTTTTAAGCTTTCGAACTTGAATATGACTCTTGGTAAAAGTGATTTGAAAGCGAATGGTGACTTAAATAATGTAGTCTCTTATTTACTGAGCGATGGTAAACTTAACGGAAGATTAAATTTAGTTTCTAATTACTTTGATATAAATCCTTTAATGAATAAAAATGAACAAAAAAGTGATACTTCAAATTTGAAAGCTGTTGATTTGCCGGAAAATATAGATTTCGTGGCAAATGCCAGCTTTAAGAAATTGCTTTATGATAATCTTACAATGGATAATGTAAAAGGGACAATTGAATTAAAAGATCAGAGGTTAAACTTAAATAATTTGTCGGCAGATTTATTAGGCGGTTCGTTTACTGCTAATGGATATTATGATACTAAAGGTGAAGCTCCTGATATTTCTTTCAAAATGGTTATAAATAATTTTAATATTCAGAATACATATAGGAGTTTTGTAACGGTCAAACAATTTGTTCCAATGGCTCAATATATTCAGGGTACATTTGGTGCTAAGTTGGATTTAACTTCCACTTTAAATGATGGTATGCTACCAAACTGGGATTCTTTTAACAGTAATGGATTCCTAAATATTTCGCACGCAGAAATTAAAGGATTTAAACCTTTCCAGTTAATCGGTGATAAATTAAAAGTTTCTGAAATTTCAAATCCAACTTTAAATAAAGTTAATACTTCTTATAAAATTACTGATGGAAGATTTTATTTTTCTCCTGTAAATTATAAAGTTGGTAATTATGATATCTCATTAGCTGGTTCAAATGGCATTGATAAATCATTGGATTATAATATGGGAATAAATATCCCTGCAGGGAATCTAAAAAGCAGTGTAAATCAGGCGGTTAGTGGTTTACTTAAAAAGAATGTTAATGTTATGTCTTCCAATAGTGTGAAGGTAGATGTATTAATTAAAGGTAAAATAAATGATCCCGCTCTTTCTTTTAGCGGCGGAGAAACTGCTAAGGAAACGGCAAAAAAAGTTGAAGAGACAGTCAAAGAAGAAGTGAAACAAAAGGTCGAAGAAAAAAAGCAAGAGGTTACAAAACAAGTCGAGCAGAAAGTTGATACTGTAAAGAAACAGCTTCAAAATAAGGCAGAGAAAAAGATAAAGGATCTGTTTAAGAAACTTAAATGAATAGTGTGAAAATTTATTTCAATGGCACGCAGATGACGCAGATTTTAATGGATTTTCACTGATTTTTAAATAGAAAATTACTTTTTGGTCAGCCCCTGGGTAATAATATCACACTTTCAGTGTTCAACAAATCAGCAGACTGGAAGAGGCTGTGTGAAAAAGTCAAGATGTCACAACCTCACCCCTGCCCCTCTCCTTCCCGATAGAATCGCGACAGGTAGTAAGGAGAAGGGAAAGTACCGCTAAAAGCTCCGTTGGCTAAAAGCCAACGGCAATATAAATGGATTACCATAAAGATTTATCTTAGTAGAATCATTTTTTTTGTTGAGGTAAAATCATTTGTTCTTAATTGATAAAAATATACCCCGCTTGGTAATCCTGCAGCATTGAATTGAATCTCGTAATTTCCGCTTTGCTGATATTTATTTATCAACGTTTTTAATTCTCTTCCAAGTATATCATAGACTTTGATACTTACAATACCTGCTTTTTGAATTTGATAACTTATATTAGTTGAGGGATTAAAAGGATTAGGATAATTCTGTTGAAGTTTATAACTAATAATTATACCGGCATCAGGATTATTAACATCTGTTGGAACTGTTAAGTCCGGTGTTGTGAGCTTAGCAGTTGTATAAATATGATATTCACCCGGTGCAAGAGTAATGAAAGAGGTCTGATTAGAAACATATAAGCTGTCTCCGGAAAGATAATCATACCATTCACCACTTTGTTGAAAACCAGGATTAATGTCCGATTGATATACTCCAAAATTCCCAATTATATTTACTTTCATGGTAGAATCTGAAAATTGAATCCTCTTTAATGAATCAGAAACAACTGTTATTGCTTTACTTTGAAAAATAGGATAATTAGTTCTTAAATTAATTAAAGCTGCCATGGTTTTGTAAAGTTTTAACCTATCGGGGTTATTTAAGTAGTCCCATTTTATTGGCTTTTCTCCTGTTCTTCCGTTATAATCGATAGAATAATCATATCCCAATTCACCAAATTGCCAGATCATTTTAGGACCTGGAATTGTGAAAAAGAATGCGGAAGCCTCTCCAACTCTTTTTAATCCTGTGGCTATATCTTTGATATTATAGTTAGTGCCATGATTACCATAAGTTTCATTCTTAAACATTAGCCTTTCTTCATCATGGCTCTCCATATAGGATACCAGACTGGGTTTAGACCATCCACGGTTAACAAAATAAGCTCCTGATAAATTCCAGCTTTGATCATCTCCTGAGGGTCCTTTCCTGTACGACATTGTTGCTTGATTGTAATTATAGTTCATATTTCCCCATAATAAAAATCCAAAGTCAGATAGAACTTTTTCTTCATTATTATCAGCAAAATGCTCGAGTATTAAGATGGAGGTTGAATCAACCTGCCATATTTTATTTGCCATTCTTTCAAGAATATTTATTCTCGATTGATCATACTGACCCCAGGCTCCGACATTGCCTAGGGTATTTTTTTGAGTAAATCCTTTAGAGAGATCGAATCTGTAGCCGTCAATATGATATTCATTAATCCAGTAGGATGTAACTCTGTCAACGTAATATTTGGTTTCGGGACTTTCATGATTGAAATCGTTTCCTACATTATAATCATGCTTAGCTATCTGGTTTAACCAAGGGTTATTTACCGCGGGGCGATTATTAGCCTGATCCCAATATAGTCTCGCAAAAGGAGATGATCCCATTACATGGTTAAGAACAATATCTAATATAACTGCTATACCCATCGAGTGTGCTTTGTCTATTAAAGATTTTAGCGCATCAGGAGTGCCGTAATATTTATCAAGTGCCATATGGAAATCAGGGTTATATCCCCAGCTTATATTTCCTTCAAATTCCATTACCGGCATTAGTTCAATTGCATTAATCCCAAGTCTTTTTAAATAATTGAGAGTGTCTTCTACTGTTTTATACCAATGTGTTGAAACAAAATCCCTGACAAGCAATTCATAAATGACAAGGTTCTTTGTATCAGGTTTTTGGAAATTTGTTATTTCCCAATTATACAGAGCTTGATCAGTTTGAAATACTGAGACAATCTCTGAAGTTTTACCGGATGGATAAGCTTTTAAATCCGGATAAACTGCATCTGAGATAAATGAGTCATTAGATTGATCTAATATTTTATGTGAATAGGGATCTGCTATTCTTAGATTGCCATCAACAAAATACTGATAGGCATATTCCTTCCCCGGAGTTAAGTTATTAATTGTTATCCACCATACAACACTATCAGTTTTAACAGAATCCTCTTTCATAAAATAATCCGGGTCCACTTTCCAATCATTAAAATCTCCCACTACATACACAAAGCTTTTATATGGTGCGTATAAAGCAAGTGTTACTGATGTTGAAGAATTATAATTGATTCCCAATGCTGCGTTTTGCGGCAGCTGAGCTTTAGTATTAGAAGGATTTATTACTATATCAAATGAACTAGTATCGGCATTTCCGGCAGTATCAATTCCAATTGCAGAAATTTGATTTATATTTGATTGATGATCTGCCGCAAGAAAAGTGTACTTTAAAGAGTCTTTACCGGTTTGAACTACTTGTTTTTCATTTACAAATAAAGCCAGAGTTGAGACTTTCGTTTCTAGTCCAACTGCTGAAACTTTAATATGGACAGAATCCGTTGATTTTATAAAATAAGGAGATCGTAATGGGTCACCATATTGAGTTGAGACCTGTGGTTCATCAAAATTAACAGTTAATCCCGTACTGTAAAGAGGAATAATAATATCAGGTCTAGTCTGTCTAGAGCCATCCGATGTTCTAAATACAAATGCTAAAGAATTAATATGTTCGGTTGAACCAACATTATAGAATTTTCCGGGAAAACCAATTGTAAGTTTATAAGAATTCGTATTTAGTCTTGTTAGTGAGGGTTGTTTTTGATTATCTCCCCAATTGCCTATAACATGCTGCCAATCGCCTATATTTGTATTAACACCGGTATGAGCATATAAAGTTCCAGTATAATTATGAATTTCTTCTGCACCAGGCTGTGAAGCATCCAGATAAACGATAATTGAATCATTTACTGTTGGGTGCAGTGGAGAAGTAGTTATCACCTGCGGGAGGGAAACAATAGTAAAAGTGAATAAGAAAAAAAACAATAATCTTGTTGTCATAAATATAAAATCCTGGATAATTGATAATCGCTTATTGCTAATTGTTTTTGTTTAATAAGTTAGCGCATGATTTATATATAAAATGAATAAATGTATAATATAGTTCAAAATTTTAGGTATGAGATTCTTCCCGCAAGCGGGACAGGTCTCTCCACTTCGTTCCGTTCAGAATGACAATATTTTGTGTAATACAGTTACCAAATAATTAGATCACTTGAAAGACTAAACACTTAATTCTTTTTCAATATTGCTTATTTCTTCATTAACATCTTTCACCTCATCTACATCATTAACAAACATTACAAGAATTCCTGCAAGAATCATAGACGCACCTCCTAATAACAAAGCATTTATAGCATTTCCGCCAAATAGATGTTTAACGAACCAGCCTAATATTGCAGCAGCAGTAATTTGCGGGATTACTATAAAGAAATTAAATATTCCCATATAGACACCCATCTTTTCGGGTGGTAAAGAACCGGCAAGAATTGCATACGGCATAGCAAGAATCGAAGCCCAGGCTAAACCAATGCCAAGTTCCGAAACCAAAAGAAGCTTAGGATCTTTAATAACGTAGAAAGAAAGGAAGGCAAGACCTCCGCAAATTAAGCTTATCATATGAACTGTTTTCCTATTTGTTTTTTTAGAAAGCCAAACAAGAACGAAAGCCATAACAGCAGCAAAACCATTATAGACTGCCATTAAAACACCTACCCAATCTGCACCTTCATTATATAATTCAGAAGCGGTATCTGTAGCTCCATAAATATGGTGGGTAACAGCCGGAGTGGTATAAATCCACATTGCAAATAAAGCAAACCATGAGAAAAATTGTACAAGTGCCAATTGTTTCATAGTCTTCGGCATTTTGAAAAAATCATTAAATACGGTTACAAAACCCCCTTCATTTTTTTTCATTGCTGTCATTTTTGCAGCTATAAATAATAATATTCCAAAAACTACTGCACCCAAGAACAAGACATAAAGCCCATAATCCGTCTCTTTTAATGTCAAGAATAGGATTACAGCTCCTATTAACCCGATTAATATCCAGATAATTCCTCCCTTGTAAAATCGACCTGGCGAAACATAATCATTTGAAATTGCATTCTTTTCTAAATTAACCGAATTCTTATCTGATTCAGAAAATCTTTTTAGTTCTTCGGGAGAGTATTCTTTTGTACTGAATACTGTCCATAGAACTGCTGCTAAAAACACTGCTCCGCCTATATAAAACGAATATTTAACCGAATCGGGTATTTTGCCAGCAGGAGCAATATTCGAGATCCCAATCCAGTTTGTCATTACATAAGGAAGGGCCGAAGCAATTATTGCTCCGGTTCCAATAAAAAAACTCTGCATCGAAAATCCAATTGTTCTTTGATCCGACGGAAGCATATCTCCGACAAAGGCTCGAAATGGCTCCATTGAAATATTTATCGAGGCATCCATAATCCAGAGCATCCCTGCAGCTATCCATAAAACCGGAGAATTAGGCATAAATAGTAAAGCTAATGATGCAAGGATTGCACCGGTTAAAAAGAAGGGTCTTCTTCTCCCTAATCTTCCCCATGTTTTATCACTCATATGACCTATTATGGGCTGGACTATTAAACCGGTAACCGGCGCTGCGATCCAGAGGATTGGTATATCATCTATTTTTGCACCCAAAGTTTCAAATATTCTGCTGACATTTGCGTTTTGCAATGCAAAGCCAAATTGAATACCGAGAAATCCGAAGCTCATATTCCAAATTTGCCAGAAGCTTAGCCGTGGTTTATTCATTGAATAGTTCCTCTTGCTTTATAGAAAGCTTTACATTTAAATAATGGTGAATATAACTAAAAAAATTTTTTTAACAACCTCCCTATTTGGGTAGTTATATTATTGAATAATCATTCTTATATTTGATCATTATTAATTAGGAGTGGCACATGCCCCGTAGAAATTTTTCTGTCTGGACTATACTCATATCTCTTTTATTTTACTTTACTTCAAACATATTTGCCCAAAAGGAAACTACTGTAGTTCATCCCGATTGGAGTAAAAATGCTTCTATCTATGAAGTAAATATACGGCAATATACAGCCGAAGGAACATTTAAGGCATTTCAAAAACATGTCCCGGATATTAAAAAAATGGGTATCGAAATTATTTGGATTATGCCTATTAATCCGATCGGAGAGAAAAACAGAAAGGGAACTCTTGGCAGTTACTATTCTATAAGGGATTATAAAGCGATCAATCCTGAATTCGGTACACTCAAAGATTTTAAGAACCTTGTAAATGAAATTCACAGAGAAGGGATGCATGTAATAATAGACTGGGTTCCAAATCATTCTTCCTGGGATAATGTTCTTACAAAAATAAATCCTGAATTTTATAAGAAAGATTCGTTAGGAAACTTTATGCCACCTAATCCAGATTGGACGGATGTTATAGCTCTTAACTATAATAATCCAAAACTGTGGATTTATATGGAAGATGCAATGGAATACTGGATAAAAGAATGTAGTATAGACGGTTTCCGATGTGATCATCCAGGTGAGATCCCAATTTCCTTCTGGAATTTTGCACGAAAACAATTAGAAAAAATTAAACAGATATTTATGCTGGCAGAAATCGAAAATCCCAATTTTCATGAACATGCGTTCGATATGACTTATACATGGGAATTTCATCACCTCCTAAAAAAAATATACAAAGGAGAAATAAATGCAGATTCTCTAAATAAATATTTTATGAAAGGAAAAGAAAAATTATAACCCCGATGCATATAGAATGTTTTTTACTACCAATCATGATGAGAATAGCTGGCAGGGAACAGCATACGAAAGATATGGAAACGCTATAAAAACGTTTACTGTTCTTTGTGGAATTGTAAAAGGAATGCCTCTCATTTACAGTGGGCAGGAAGGCGGCTTAAACAAATCTTTAAGATTTTTTGACAAGGATACAATTGAGTGGAAAAAGAGCAGCTTCCGAGATTTATATACAAAGCTTATTCATTTAAAGTTAAAAAATAAAGCATTATGGAATGGTTTGAGCGGCGGTGATATGGAAAGAGTTAAAACTAATAATGATGATAAAATATTTTCTTTTGTCAGGCAAAAAGATAATAACAAGGTATTTGTAGTTTTTAATCTCTCGCCGGAAAAACAGAATGTTGTAATTAACAATATAAAGATAACCGGAGATTATAAAGATTTCTTTAATAATGAAAATTTGTCATTGGAATCAAATTATAATACTGAATTGCAGCCGTGGGGATATAAAGTTTATGTAGAATAATATTATTTCATCATTTTCTTTAACTTGTTGACTTCGTCTCTTATTGAAGCAGCTTTCTCAAATTCCAGATCTTTAGCCGCCTGGTACATCTGTTCGGTTAATTGTTCAATTAAGTCCCTTTTCTGATCTGAATTCATATATTTCAAAATCGGCTCAGCAACTTTAGAGAATGTAAATGTTTCCTTTTCTTCCCTTTTTCTGACATCAGCAATAGAAGTTGAATTCATAATTTCTTCCATGCTTTTATAGATAGTTTTAGGAGATATATTATGCTCCTCATTATATTTTAATTGGATTATTCTTCGTCTGTTCGTTTCATCTATAGTTTTCCGCATAGATTCGGTTATTCTATCTGCATACATTATTACTTTTCCGTTTACATTCCTTGCTGTTCTCCCCGCCGTTTGCATTAATGAGCGCTCACTCCTTAAAAATCCCTCTTTGTCTGCATCAATAACAGCTACTAAGGAAACTTCAGGCAGATCTAATCCCTCTCTTAATAGATTTACACCAACGAGAACATCAAATTCTCCTAATCGCAAATCTCTTAATATTTCTACTCGTTCGAGTGCATCTATATCGGAATGAATATACCTAACATTTATTCCAATTTTATCCAGGTAATCGGAAAGATCCTCTGCCATTTTTTTTGTTAAGGTAGTAACAAGTATCCTTTCTTTCTTCTCTACCCTTTTTCTAACTTCCCCAATCAGATCATCAATTTGGCCTTTAATTGGGCGAACTATTATTTCAGGATCAAGCAGCCCGGTTGGTCGAATTATTTGTTCAACAACTACGCCTCCGCTTCTTTGGAGTTCAAAATCAGCGGGGGTGGCACTGACAAAAATTACCTGGTCGAGCATATTTTCAAATTCTTCAAATTTCATGGGGCGGTTATCTAATGCCGATGGTAAACGGAAACCATGTTCAACTAAAGTTTCTTTTCTAGCTCTGTCACCATTATACATTCCCCTTATCTGTGGAACAGTAACATGGGATTCATCAATAATAGTTAAGAATTCTTTCGGAAAATAGTCCATAAGGTTAAAAGGTCTTGTGCCCGGAGCACGTCCATCCATATGACGCGAATAATTTTCAATCCCCGAGCAATATCCTATTTCCTTCATCATTTCGATATCAAACTTTGTTCTTTGTTCAAGACGTTGTGCTTCTAGATATTTTTCCTGTGAACGAAAAAACTTTAATCTTTCATCTAATTCATTTTCTATATTAAATATTGCTTTTTGAACCTGATCCCTGTTCGACACAAAATATTTTGCAGGATAAACTGCAGTTGTCTCAACTTCTTTTATAACTGTTCCCGTTAAAGAATCAATAGTCGAAATCTTTTCGATTTCATCATCCCATAGCTCTATTCTTATTGCCTCCTCATATTGATAGGCAGGAATAATTTCTATAACATCTCCTCTGGCTCGAAATGTACCTCTTCCGAATTCCGTATCATTCCTGACAAAATGAATATCTATTAAATTCCTTAGAAGTTTCTTTCTTTGAATTCTGTCCCCCTTATTTAGAAAGATTATTTGGTTTGCAAACTCCTGCGGCGCACCAATACCGTAAATGCAGCTTACACTTGCAATTACCATAACATCTTTTCTGCCTTCAACTAAAGCAGTAGTTGCCTTTAACCTTAACCGATCAATTTCTTCATTTATTGAGAAATCCTTTTCGATATATAAATCACTTGCAACTACATATGCCTCAGGCTGATAGTAATCATAATAGCTGATAAAAAATTCGACAGCATTCTTAGAGAAAAACCCCTTAAATTCCGAATATAGCTGTGCGGCGAGAGTTTTATTATGTGAAATTACGAGGACAGGTTTATTAATTTCTTTTATAACATTCGATATAGTAAAAGTTTTTCCGCTTCCGGTTACTCCAAGGAGAGTTTGATATTTATCACCTCTATGAATTCCTTCAATTAATTGTTTTATTGCATCAGGCTGATCTCCCGATGGTTGATAATTAGAGAATAATTCAAATTTATCCATAATTTTAAATTAAATAATGCTTAATCTTCAGAATAAACTGGTTTTTTTAATGTTAGGGAAATATTAATGGCTCAAATTAATATTAGAAAATAAAGTTAATAATATTTAGTTTACTTATTCAATGTAAATTGGTTTGGTGACATCATCTATTTTTAAAAATGAATAAAAATAAAACATGGATAATTATTAGCGGAATTTTAGGATTTTTAGGCATTGCGCTTGGAGCCTTTGGAGCTCATATTTTAGAACCTAAATTAAATCCCGAAATGATGTCTATTTATAATAAAGGAATTCTCTACCATTTAATTCATTCAGTAGTTATATTATCAATTGCTTTTTACGGCAATGATAAATTTTACAAATGTTTATTATTTTTTACAATCGGTATAATTTTATTCTCATTTTCCCTATATCTTTATTCAGTAACTCAACTTCTTTTTTTCGCAATGATTACTCCTCTTGGCGGGATCAGTTTTCTAATTGGATGGACTTTGATTATTCTTGAAGGATTCAGGTACTCAAAATGAAATGAATTATTAGAACAGGAAATGAATAACCTGTACATTTTTAACAAATATGGAGGTTAGGAATGGAAAATGATGCCCGGCAAAAATCAAATGATCAGATCCAGTGGATAATGGATAAAAAACAAAAGGCGGAAAATAAACAGCATAGTTTACGCAGATCGAATACCCAGACTATTATTACCGGCCTGCTCACAAGTACATTTGCAACAATTTTAGCCGGTTATACAGCCGCCTCTAATTCTCCATTAATGAACTGGCGATGGACATGCGCCCTTGTTGCCGTTTTTACTCTCTGTGCAACCATAGCAACCGGAATTCAAAAACAATTCGATATATCGGGGAACCTGTCTAAGGTTTCGGGATGCCTTGGGAGATTGAATGCCCTTGATCTCGCTGTACGTTTAGGAATACGGCCTAGTGAAGAAATAGCCAAAGAATGCGAGGAAATTGCAGTGCAATATCCCGAGTTTATAAGCTGATTTTTAGATTATTTTACAACCCGTAGCCTAAAATAAACTTCCTCCGGTGAAAATATCCCTGCAAAAAACCTTTCATAAATCACCGGTTCAAAGTTGACTATGCCGTCCATCCATTTAAGCGCTTTGAAATGTGATGTGATGAACCTTTTTTCTAAGACTTCGAACTGTGCTTTCCCTTCATAATTTGTCCTATGATTTAACTTCCATTTTTCATAAAACTTAAGCTTTCGGTTTCCTATATATTCATAATTGTCAAATGTCCGTATTGAAAACGGTATCTTATGGTCGGGTTCTCCAAAATACTTCGTATTTAAAAAGAATGGTGCATAAACAATTAGCTGCCCATCCGGCTTCGCAATTCTATACAATTCTATTACCGTATTATGGAAACTATCAAGGTGTTCCAAGATATGAGAGCAGAAAATTTCATCAAATGTATTATCAGCAAAGGGATACGGGAATGAATTTATATCATGAATTTGATTTCCGCCATAATCTACTATATCAAGGTTGATATACCCTTCTTTTATATCTTTTCCGCAGCCCAGATTTAATTTCATAAAATTTAATAGTTAATTTATTAACTCATGTTACGCAAATTATTTTTTTTGTCATATTGAACGGAGCGAAATATCTCAAAATTGAGCAAATCATAAACCTTGAGATTCTTCATTTCGTTAAGAATAACAGTTGTGCGTAACATGAATTATTAATTTATTCTAATATCATATTCAATTTAAAGATTTATTTTGAATATGTTTATATTATTATTCTACATCTGCTCGAATAAAATTTATATGAGTTGGATTTAAAAACAAAAAACCCGGTGAATAACCGGGTTTTATAGAATTATTTAAAGGGGTTAATTTAAACTGACAACTGGAAAATTCATTCCTTTTAAGCTTATTTGTTCAACTTTAAGCTTTACGACTCCTCTTTTTACCATACCGAGAGAAAGAGCAGCCGCTTTGGAAAGATCTAATTGTCTTCCGCTGACATATGGACCTCTGTCGTTGATCCTTACTATAATTGATTTTTCATTTCTTAAATTTGTTAGTTTTAATAGAGTACCAAATTTAAGTTCTTTGTGAGCTGCAGTAAATGCAAACTGATCATACACTTCTCCGTTTGCAGTTATTTTTCCGTCAAAACGGGGTCCATACCATGATGCAGTCATTATTCCCTTATCTACAAAATTAACTATTGTTTCGTTATTGGTATTTACTTCTTCATTAACTGGAACTGTTTCTCCCTTTACCGGTTCATTAGCTTTGCTCACATTCGTTGTAATAAACGTGAACCCGACCAGTGAAAGCATAACCAAAATTAAAAACATTTTCGTTAATGACTTCAATATTACCTCTCATTTTGTGAAAGAACATATACAAACTTAGCTTTTTCACTAAAGTAATATCAACGGTGGTTGGTACATATTTATGCAATTGTGCAGATTAGCAAATATTCGACCGTATAAGTATTTAAGTCGAATTTTTATGATTTATTTAATCGAATTTCTAATCCGTAACAATCTTTTAACTTTGATTTAAATCATATCATTAAAATTTATAGTAGCAGCTACACTCTTTCAACCGGAAAATTCAAAAATAAATATTACTGAATTTATTATCTTATTTGTCTGTTATTAAATATTTAATTTATACAGGAGCAAGTTAATGGAATTTCTCGAAATAGCATTTGCAGTATCACTCTTATTTGGACTGCATGTTTTAATATATTTTCTTTTATCGAAACCAGTCCCTATACTATCCTTATTACTTCATTTATTTGGATTCTTAATAGGATTTATTTTATTAACTACTTCAGGTGATACCTGGGAGAACGGGATTTTATCTTTAAGCTCTGCTTTATTGATACTTGCGTTCTTTGGTGGTTTCATTTTTTTACTTATCGATGCTGTTTCTTTTAAGCCCCCATCAAAGCTTTTGGGAATAGGTTACATGTCTTTTCTGGCTATTGGTCTAATTCTTCTTTTTATAAAATAAATTATAATTTTGTCAAAAATCACGATTATTCAATCTAATTAGACCTAAATTTGATATTAAATACCTTTGGTATTTTTGATGGAGTCAATAATGTCTAAAGTCAGCCAGGAAACAAGATCAACTATTATTTTATTTATTGCCATATTAATTGCCGTAGTGATTACAGTATGGATAATCTTATCCTTTGATAGACCAAATGATCGGGATAATAGAGGAAGGCAAACTGGTTCTTATTTGAATTCCGATAATAATGATTATTCTGTTTCTCATATATTAAAAGATAATTTTATTTAATTTTCCATAGAAAAAATAATAATAGGATGGGGTTAAAAGAATATAAAAAGAAAAGGGACTTTCGAAAAACTTCGGAACCGAAAGGGAATGAGAAATCGGGAAAAAAGCAGCTCCGTTTTGTTGTTCAAAAACATGCAGCTAGAAATCTTCATTATGATTTTCGGCTTGAACTTGACGGTGTATTAAAAAGCTGGGCAGTTCCCAAAGGTCCTTCTCTCGATCCAAAAGTAAAAAGATTGGCTATGCATGTAGAAGACCATCCTTACGATTACCGGGATTTTGAAGGAACGATACCTAAAGGAGAGTATGGAGGAGGTGAAGTTATTGTTTGGGATGAAGGTACTTATCATGCTATCGATACTGATGATAAGAGAGAAAGCGAGAAGATTTTAAGAGAAGGTTATGAAAAAGGAGATTTTAAGTTTTTCCTTGATGGACAAAAACTAAAAGGTGAGTTTGTTCTTGTAAAAATGAAAAACAGGGGTGAAAATCAATGGCTTTTAATCAAACATAAAGATAAGTTTGTTTCTACTAAAGATATTCTGAAAGATGATCGTTCAGTATTATCCGATAGAACTGTTGAAGATATCGCAAATGGGGTTGAGTCAAAAAAAAAGTAAAAGCCATCGGGAAAGTTGAATTTCCTGCCTTGAAAAACCTACCAAAAGAAAAAATGCCCCACAAGATTAAACCAATGCTGGCTTCATTAACTAATAATATTTTTGATGATAAGAACTGGTTATTCGAAATAAAATGGGACGGGTATAGAGCTATTGCAGAAATAGAAAAAGGAAAGGTTGACCTTTATTCAAGGAATAATATTTCTTTTAACGAAAAATTCGCACCTATTGTTAATTCGCTTACACAAATGAATTTCGATGTCATTTTAGATGGAGAAGTCGTTTCTGTAGACGAAAATGGTATTTCAAAATTCCAGCTGCTTCAAAATTTCCAGAGAACGGGGGAAGGAAATCTTATTTATTATCTATTTGATATAATTTATTTAAATGGATATGATTTAAAGAAACTTCCTTTAATTGAAAGAAAAGAGATCCTTAAAAAGATTTTACCTGATATTCCTAATATTAGGTTCAGTGATCATATTGAAAATGAAGGTAGGTCTCTTTATAAAATAGCAGAAGAAAAAAAACTTGAAGGAATCCTTGCTAAGAATAAAAAAAGCTATTATCAATTAAATAAAAGGAGTAATGAATGGCTTAAGTTCAAAATTAGAAAGGAGCAGGAGGCTGTGATTGGCGGTTTTACTAAACCAAGGGGGAGTAGAAATGAATTGGGTGCACTCGTTTTAGGTGCTTACCAGGATGGTAATTTTGTTTATATCGGACATTCCGGCGGGGGATTCACGGAAGAATCTTTGAAGTTGATTAGAAAAAAATTGAATCCTCTTATCAGGAAAACATCTCCTTTTAAAGAAATTTCCAAAACCAATATGCCTGCAATCTGGGTTGAACCAAAACTTGTGTGTGAAGTATCTTATTCTGAATGGACTGAGGAAGGATTGATGAGACACCCTATTTACCTTGGTTTGAGAGAAGATAAATCACCGCATGAGGTTTTTATAGAAAAGACAGATGAAGAAACTCAATTATCAAACCCGCCACAAGATTCTCCACCGATTAATGATAAGGAAATTATAATTGATAATCATAAATTAAAATTAACAAACCTTGATAAAATATATTGGCCGGAAGAAAAATATACCAAAGGGGATCTTATCAACTATTATAACAAAATTGCTGATTACATCCTTCCTTATTTGACCGACAGACCGGAATCGTTAAATAGACATCCGAATGGGATTTACGAGAAAAGTTTTTTTCAAAAAGATATTACTCAGAAACCCCCCGATTGGATAAAAACAAAGAGAATTTATTCTGAATCTAATGATAAAGAAATCAACTACATGATCTGTAATGATAATGCTACACTGATTTATATGGCTAATCTTGGATGTATAGAAATAAACCCCTGGTTCTCCCGCATTTCAAAGCTGGATTTCCCCGATTATTTCGTAATCGACCTTGATCCTGAAGATATTTCTTTTGAAAAAGTAATTGAAACAGCTCTGATAGTCAAAGATGTTCTTGATGAAATAGAAATTGAAAGTTTCTGTAAGACATCGGGAGCTACCGGATTACACATTTATGTTCCGTTAAATGCCCAATATGAATATAATGTTGCTAAGGATTTTGCTCATGTCATAGCGAAAATAGTTAATAACCGTATACCGGAATTCACCAGCCTAATTAGAAGTCCTTCTAAAAGAAAAAAAAGGGTCTATTTGGATTATCTTCAAAATAGAGCGGGGCAAACTCTGGCTGCACCTTATAGTGTAAGACCGAGACCTGATGCAACTGTTGCTACACCGCTCTATTGGAAAGAAGTAAAATCCGGATTATCTCCAAAAGATTTTACTATTATAAATGTACCGGAAAGAATAGAAAAGATAGGGGATATTTTTTCTCAAGTCCTGGGAAAAGGAATAGATTTAAAAAAATCAATTAAAAAGCTGGAGGAATTACAAAGAAAGTAAAATAAAAATTCCCCTTACTCAGAACCTATAAAAGCTTCTAATTCTTTCTTTCTTTATTTTTTACCGGAACCTTCTAAAAATGAGATAAGGAATAAACACAAAAATCCGATAGATGATAATAAAATATCACTAATATCCACTGTAAAAGTATTAAATTGGCTTATCATGTGATAAAATAATTTAATCATAACTAAAGTAGTAAAAAAAGTTAAAAAACCAATGGAACCGGCTATTAATGCAACCAGCAGTTGATAAAACATGGCTCCTTTGAATTTTTCTTCCGACAACCCGCCCCTTAGATTTTGTATCATTATTTCGATCATAAACTTTATATATATTTAATTGAAGAAAAGATTACTTAAAAATAATATCCTTCTATTAAGATAGAATTAACAATATATTAATAAATTATTAATTAAAACTTACTCACCTTTATCATTCCTGATGCAACTCAAGAAACTTCACCCCAAAAAAATATTTACATCATTTTGGAAATTATTTATTTTGCAGGAGCCCTAAAAATTCACTTCAGAATAATAGTCATTATTATAGGTGATTATTGTGCTATTGGACACATTTTATTTAATAATTTCTTCAATCTGATCCATAATCTTATTCATTCTATTCATTGTAAGCTTGAAAGGCTCTCCAGATAACGGATCAATCCCCGCCTCTTTTATTAATTCAATGGGATGTTGTGAAGCTCCCCCTTTCAATAGTTTAAAGTAATTATCTACTGCTGGTTTACCTTCATTAATTACTTTTTCAGATAATGCCGTAGCATAAATTAATGAAGTTGCATATTGGTATACATAATAATTGTAATAAAAATGCGGAATGTATGCCCATTCATATGCTATATATGGATCGACAATGCAGCTTTCCTGATTATTCCCGTAATATTCTTTTGTTAATTTATAATAAAGGTTGGTGAGTGCTTCGCCTGTAATTGGCTCACCTTGTTCAGCCATCTTATGAGCTTCAAGTTCGAACTCTGCAAAAAGTGTTTGTCTGAATATCGTAGTTCGCAATAATTCAAGGTAACTGCCTAGAAGGAAAAGCTTTTCCTCTTTTGATTTAGCGTGATCTACCATATAGTTGTTTAAAAGACTTTCATTTAATGTTGAAGCTATTTCCGCTACAAAAATTGGATAGTCCGACTTTGCAAAAGGCTGACTTTTATTTGAAAAAAAGCTGTGCATTGTATGTCCGAGTTCATGTGCTAATGTAGATACAGATTCATAGTCACCATTCCAGTTCGTGAGAATATACGGATGAAAATCGTAGGATGCCCCAGATGAATACGCTCCACTTCTCTTCCCTATATTCGGCATATAATCTATCCATCTATCGTTAAATGCTTTTTGAAGAGTGGAGATATATTCATCTCCTAAAGGTTTTAATGCACTTAATATTGTTTTTTGACCTTCTTCAATAGTAAACTCCATCTTAACTTTCTTTACTAAAGGTGTATATAAATCATAATAATGAAGTGTATCCAGTCCCAGCATTTTCTTTTTTAATTCTAAAAATCTCTTTAAGGTTGGTAGATTGTCATGTATTTGTGTAATTAAATTTTCATATACTGAAGCCGGTATATTGTTAGGAGCTAATGCAGCCTCTAAAGATGATTTATAATTTCTATCTTTTGCATAAACAAAATCAATTTTTTCTTTCCCTCCTAAATTTGTTCCGAAAGTATTCTGATAATGTCCATAGTTTTCAAAAAAAGTCTTAAAGATTTTTTCTCTGTCTTCCCTATTTTCAACAGTTCTGTATTTTGTATATGCCGATGAAGAAAGTTCAACTTCTTCCCCTGTAGAAAGTTTTACTTCCGGGTTCGGCATTTCTGCATTATTAAATATACTGTAAACGTCATAAGGTGTATTTGTTACTAAACCAAAGCTTGCTAACAGCTTCTCTCCCTCTTTCGATAAAGTATGCTCTTTTAAGCGAAGGATATTATTGACAAACATACTGTATTGTTCCAGATCTTTTTTCTCATTAAAAAATTGCTTTATCCTTGATGAATCTATTTCTAAAATTTCCGGGTTAATGAAAGCCGTACTCTCCGAGATTTTAGTTCCTAAATTAGATGCCTGCTGTTTTAATGCCTGATTGGCAGATACATTTAAGTCCTCGTCGCTTAATTTACTCGCATAATCGTAGAGTTTTGCAAATTCTTTTTGCAAGTTGAAATATGAGTTTAAAGCATTGTAAAAAGTCTCGGCATTATCACCGAGTTTATCTTTATATTTCTCAGCTTCACCTATTTGTGAATTTATTTTGTTATAATCCGCTTTCCAGTCATCTATTGATTTATAAACATCCTGCAAATTCCATTTATATTTTTCCGGAATATCTTTTCTTTCCATTGTTTGAGCATGAAGGGTTATTAAAAGTATGTAAGTAAGTGGGAGAATGTAATAAATTGTGCGGAGCATAAGGTTCCCTTTTAAGATATTTAAAAATTACGTATATACTAAATTAAACCAATTTACAATAATAAAAAATCCATGTTCTGAGAATCCTCTAATAAAATCTCACTAGAATATTAACTTCAATTATTAAGGTAGACATATCGTGGTATTTATGGGATTAACTTAGAGGCAAGACGTTTTCAAGACGTTTTCAGAACGTTTTCAAGAGGTTTCATGAATGGTAAGTACAGGAAAAACTACGCCTCCTCCTAAAGGTTTTTCGGTATTTTCACACAGCCTCTATAACTTACGAACAAATAAGTTAAAAATTAGGTTAACGCGTATATCCCTGGCGGGACTTTGGTTCCTTTGGGTTGTAAATTTCTATAGATATTCAATCCTAAAGGGATTATAATTTTAAACCAAATAGTATATCGATGTGTCTACATTAATAATTGAGATTACAAATAAATATCCATTCGGGATAGGAGAAGCCCTGCTTCAATACAATAGGAAATAAATGGATTCATTTGAATAATGTCAGTATATAAATCATGCATTTTTTCATGTTTAATGCTTATATTTATTTTTCATGTAAAATTAGAAAGTTTGTTTTAGTTTGAAAAAAACATTAATAGATATTAAGGAAGGTATTCTTATCTCGTTTAGGGCAATCAGAGCCAATAAAATGCGTGCCTTTTTAACTACACTTGGAATTATAATAGGCATTGTTGCTGTAACAACAATGTCTACTGCTATTGTAGGTCTCGAGAAGGCTTTTATTAGTTCCATATCATCCTTTGGCTCGGATGTTTTATATATTGATAAATTTGAATGGTTTGGAGGACAGGATTGGAGTTATTACCGAAATAGAAAGGATATTACTTATGAGCAATATGAAAGATTGAGGGATAAACTACAGGATAATCCATTAATAAAAGCAATTGCTCCTAATAAAAGAACTTTTGGAGCCACTATAGAAAGGGATAAATATACCGCTAGTTCTACTGTTGTCTATGGTACAACTGCCGAATATATGGAAACCGCAAATACAATTCCCGCCCAAGGAAGGTTTATGAGTGATCTTGAAGTGAAGGCTTCCAGAAATGTGTGCATCATTGGAACAGATATTGCGGATGCATTATTCCCTTATAGAAATCCGATCAATCAAACAATTAAGGTTAATAATGAACCTATGAAAGTTGTGGGAGTTTTAGAAAAACAAGGGAGCGGTTTATTTGGAAGTTTTAGTATGGATGGGCAGGTAATTATGCCGATCGGGGTTTTTGAAAAAATATTCGGTGAACAGAGAGGCAGATTAAGAATTGACGTTAAAGTTGCTAATGAAAAAAATGTTCAGGATGTTAAAGAAGAGATTCGTTCAATAATGAGAGTAATTAGAAAAGTACCACCCGGTCAGCCTGATGATTTTGCTATTAATCAGCAGGAAGTATTTAAGGAAGTTTATGATAAAACAGTGGGGGTAATTTCAATTGCCGGGATTGTTATTACTTCACTTGCATTATTTGTCGGTGCAATAGGCATCATGAATATTATGTTTGTTTCTGTAACGGAAAGGACTAATGAAATTGGAATCAGGAAAGCAGTCGGCGCTAAAACCTGGTCTATTCTTATTCAATTTTTATCTGAAGCAGCTATTATATGTCTCATAGGAGGAATTATCGGGCTCATTATTTCTTTTCCTTTAAGCCTGTTGATTAATCAATTTTTACCCACAGCTATGCCTGTGAGTATAGTTGTACTTGCATTAATTATATCATCGGGTGTTGGTGTTATTTCAGGATTTTTACCCGCATATAAAGCTTCAAAGCTAAATCCGGTTGAAGCCCTAAGAAAGGACTAGTTAAAATGCTTGTTATGGAAAGTGTTAAAATGGCTTTAAATTCACTTATTAAGAATAAATTAAGGTCTATTTTGACTTTGCTCGGAATTGCTATAGGTTTATTTTCCATAATTATAGTAATGACAGCAATTGGTGCTATTCAAAGCAGCGTTGAATCTGCTTTTAATTCTTTGGGTACAAACAACTTTGTAGTTCAAAAGTTTCCCGCAATCACAGGTCCAAGGGAATGGAGAAAATATCGTAATAGACCTGATCTTACAATCGAACAGGGGAAAGGCTTAAAGCTATTACAAAACTTCCGGACGCTGTAGGAATTTCTTTAGATAAAGGTGGAATGGTTGTAAAGTACAGCAATGAAAAAACTAATCCTAATGTAGAGCTTCAAGGTATGAATCTGGATGAACTTAGAGTTAATGATCTTGTCATTGCACAAGGCAGAGGCTTTACCCAGCAGGATGAAAACTATATACATATGGTTTGTATTCTTGGGAGCGATGTTGCTGAAAAATTATTTAAGAATATCTATCCTATCGGGCAGGAGGTAAGAATAGATTTAATGAACCTTAGAGTAATCGGTGTTTATGAAAAAAGAGGGAGTGTTTTGGGGGCAGGTCAGGATAATTTCGCTACTATTCCACTTTCGGTTTTTAAAAAATATTATGGAGATGAAAGAAGCGCAGGATATACCATTATGGCTCCCGATAAATCTAAGATTACCGAAACAATGGATGAAGTTATTGGAGCTTTAAGGAAAATTAGGAAAATACCTCCCGGAAAAGAAAATGACTTTGAAATAGTAACTAATGATCAGCTTGTTTCACAGTTTAATGATATAACTAAATATTTTAGACTCGGCGCTGCGGTAGTCGCATTTATTGCACTTGTTGCTGCAGGTGTGGGAATTATGAATATTATGATGGTAAGTGTTACCGAAAGAACTAAAGAAATAGGTATTAGAAAAGCTATTGGTGCAAGAAAAATTATGATTAGATCCCAGTTTTTAATGGAAGCAATTGTATTATGCCAGATAGGAGGTTTAATTGGAATTATTTTAGGAGTCATTGGAGGAAATATTATCGCTGGTGTTCTGCATGTATCTGCTATTTTACCAATTGACTGGATAATAATCGGGGTTATTGTTACTACCTTTGTAGGTATTTTATTTGGAGTTTATCCGGCGGTTAAGGCTTCTAATTTGGATCCTATTGAAGCCCTTAGATACGAATAATTTTTACCATAGAGTTAACGGAGAAAACCGCAGAGTTCGCTGAGAAGACGCAGAGAGAACAGAGAATTTAATGCGGTAAGTTATTCATTCAAGCTTATTCTTTCATTTTTTAATAAGCTTAAATTTTCAAAAAGGGGAAACTACAAATAATTTTTACCACAGAGTTAACAGAGAATACGCAGAGTTCGCTGAGAATATGATGAGGAAATAAGGGAATACAGAATACCACTGAGTTCGCTAAGAATACACAACAGAGAAGACAGAAATACCGCAGAGGGAGCTGAGAAGACGCAGAGAAAAACAGAGAATTCCTTTCAAAATCTTTTTTTTGTGAAAATTGGTGATAGGTTATTTATAATAATATGTTTTGCGAAACGGAGTTTCGCGTTACAGATAATGAAGAAAGCTCTCTGTGTTTGAGTTAATATTAGGTTTAGTGCTGTATTGATTATTTAAAATTTAAATAGTAACCTGTATTACCCGTTTATTTAATAATTTACTTTAACTACTCCGGTGTAATAACAATTAAAATATAAGGTGAAGAAATGAGAGCTCTCTGGAAAGGCTTTATTCGTTTTTCTCTCGTTACGATTCCCGTTAACTTATACAGTGCAGTTGAATCCTCAGGAACCATTAGTTTTAATCAGCTCCATAATAAGGATAATGGAAGGGTGGGATATGAAAAAAAATGCAAAAAGTGCGGGAAGACCCTTTCAAATGATGAAATTGTTAAAGGTTATGAATTTCAACCTGATAATTACATTATTATCGAGAATGAAGATCTACAGAAAGTTAAATTAGAGAGTACCAAAACTATCGAGATAGAAGGTTTCGTCAATATTTCTGAGGTATCTCCAATGCTTTACGATTCTCCCTACTTTATAGGTCCTGACGGAGAAGTGGGTAAGAAAGCTTACGCACTTTTTACTGAAACCTTAAAAGAAACCGGAAAAATGGGGATTGGGAAAGTAGTTATGCGTGACCGGGAAGATGTAGTAATGATTGCTCCTCAGGAAAATGCAATGATGATGTATAAGCTTCGTTATCCCAATGAATTAAGGAGTATAAACAGTATACCTCAATTAAACGGGTTAAAAGCAGATAAAGACCAGTTGAAGCTGGCTAAAACTTTAGTGGATTCAATGACAACCTCTTTGGATAAAATTGAACTAAAAGATAAATATCAGGATGCTCTGCGTGAAATGATTGAGGCAAAAGCTGAAGGAAAGGAAATTGTTTCTCCTGAAAAAGAGATAGAACCGGTTACCGATATTATGGCTGCCTTAAAACTAAGCCTTGAGCAGGCTAAGAAAGATAAAATGCCGATGGAAAAAGCTAAAGGTGCAGTAAAAAAAGAAAAAGCGGCAAAAAAGAGTTCCAAAGTGAAAAAAAGAAAATCGGCATGATTTTATATTGTTTTTATTTGTAATTTTTGATACTGTTTGTACAAAGTTTTTGGTAATGTATGGCGAAAATTATTCAACTGCAGGTTAAAGCTCCTTCAAAACTTGGATTTAAAAGAGCAAGTAAGGATAAAAAGCGGGATCTTGAAAAGAAGGGGCAATTAAATCTTTTCAATCAACGGGAAATTAATATCCATTATCTCCCTTCGAAATATACCCCGTTTGAAGAAGCTTTGTGGCTTGATGAAAATAATAATCCGCATGCACAGGAAGCGTATTTAAAAGCTATTTTAGCTAAAGATTGTACACCGGACGCATACTGTAATCTTGGAATATTGGAATCCCAATCAGGAAATACTTCAAAAGCATTTGATTGTTTTTCCCAATGTTTAAAGCTAGAAGAAAGACATCTGGAAGCACATTATAATTTGCAAATCTTTATTTTGAAGCATGTGATTATCGATTGGCTAAACTTCATTATGAATTAGCTGCTGAAATCGACTCTGATTTCCCTAATACCTATTTCAACTTGGTCTTGTTTATGCATTAAGTGATGATTATGAAGATGCTGTGAATGCGTTATTCAAATACAAAGTTTTGGTACCTGAAGAAGAAGGGAAAAAAGCGGATAATTTGTTAAATAGTTTGAGAAGATTTTTGAATAGATAAGTAAAAGATTAAATATGTGGAAATCAGAAGTGTTCCTGCAATAATAATTAAAGCTGCTGCTGCTCTTATCCATAAATTGCTCTCTTTAAATATTCTACCCCCAACTATAGCCGCAAAGAAAATGGAAATCCTTTTTACTGCCAATACTAATGCTACGGGAGCAATTTTTACTGCTTCGATCTGAGTATACCGGTATATAATTGTTAAAATGGAAATAAGAATTATTAGCTTTAATGAGTCTTTGTTTGCTAACAGGGATAAACTTTTTAAAGGTTTTTTAGAAATTAGAAATATCAAAATGAAATTAATCGCCAGAAATAAATTTTGAAAGACTATAAACGGTTCAGGCTCCAGTTTATATTTATTTAAGAGAAGCCGGTCCAGGACAGCAGTTATTGTGAAAAGGATTAAAGCAGTAATTATATAATTATATTTTTTTGAACTAATAAAAGTTTTGAAAGGCTCCAGCAAGTTTTGTTTTGATTTTGCTTCTAAAGTATATGTACCTAATATTAATAGAAGAATACCTATCAATTCGGTTTGTGTCAATGAATCCCCGATAAATATAAAAGCAGAAATTGCAACCAAACCAGGTGTTAATGCAAGGAGAGGAAGAGCTTTGCTGATTTCAAAGTTTTTAATCGCAAGCATTACATTCCAGAATGCAAATGCTTCCAGAATTGTTTTTATATATAAAATTATTAGTTTGTCAAAATATATCTTTTCATAATTTAGAAAGAAGAAAAGCGGTGCTAAAAAAAGAATATTTAAAATGGAGAGTATCAGACTAAATTCTAAGGCTTCAGCTTTAAAAAGGATTTTTTTTTGAAATATAGCTGCTGCTGCTGAAAAGATTGCGGAAATGAGAGCTAACCAAAACCAGTTCATTAAATTACCATCCGATATTCAATTTTATATAGAAATTTCTTCCTGGTTCTTCTCTTATGAACCCTCTATTTGTTGACAGATGATTCCTGTATGATTTATTTGTTATATTTTGTATTCCTCCTATAATTCTGCATTTTGCGAAGTCTATATTAAAAGAAGGAGATTGTAGAAGTAAATTAAAATAAGCATACCCTGGAGTAGAAATTTCTCCTTGTGCTATTTTATTTTGGGAAACAAATAAATTCACTGAAAAATCAAAGTTAAATCAAAATAATTTAGTTTATAACCTAGCTCTCCATTCAAAGGCGGAATTTCCGGCAAATAGGAATTATTCAAGATATCTTTCCCTAAAGTATAAGATGCATTCATATATATTGAGTTTATGGAATTGAAGTTATATTCAATAGAAAAATCCGAACCGTAAATCTTTGATTTTCCTATATTTGTTTTTATTAAAGAAGGTCTGCCTTCATAAGTGCCCGGTATTTCCGATACAAGATCATTTAAATAATTTAAATAAACGTTCCATTTCATTAATAATGTCTTATCCCAGACTCTAAATCCAAGATCGATGAAATATCCTTTTTCCGGTTTAAGGTCAGGGTTGCCTAACCTTACTAAATTTCCTAGATCAATATATTGATATCTTTCTTCAAGAGAAGGTGATCTAAATGAGCGGGCAAAATTTAAGGCTAAATCCATCTTCTCATTTATTGAATAAATTATACCTGCATTCCCGCTCCATGATATCTCATTAGCGTCATATGCTTTCCAATATAGGACCTGGTTTTGAGGTGAATTGTTTTTTATCCCGTTTATTTCAACATAAACCGGGTTAGATATTGCTGAATTACTTATATATATTCTATCTATTCTTCCCCCGACAGAAACCTTTAATTTGTTCAGATTTATATCATCCTGAAGATAGGCTCCTATACTGGTAAAAGATGCTTCCGGAAGAGGCCTTTCCCCTATAGACTGATATTTAACAGCAGTTATTGAACCGGATGAATCGAGCATTTCTATTCTTAAATTTCTCTCTCTCCTGCTGTCTAATTTTCTTTGCCAGGCGTCTATGCCTGCAACAATTATTTGATTTGAAAACGGAATAAGGCTGCTCTGGAATTGGATTCCATTAGTATAATGTTTAGCATTAGGGGTAATTTTTTCCACATAAACATTCTGTAATGGGGATGGATGCTGAACTATATATGGTATATTTTCAACGTTTCTATAAATATTCTGATTATAATATTTAAAAAAGATATTACTTACAATTGCAGATATATTTTTTATTTCATATTGTGCGGATAAAAGGTTTCTTTCGATACTTGAGTATTTGACATAAGCATTATCGGGAAATAAAGGATATCCCCCCGGAATACCAACATCATTTGCTTTATACTTTTGATAATCAATTATTATACTCTGATTATTAAAAGGAGATAATTTAAATAATGCGGAAATATTGTTATCGGAATATTGACTATTATTTAAAATTTCTGATGGTGTTTTGGTATCTTCAGCCTTCCTGATTGTACCGTTTATTCTAAAATACCAGAAGTCCCTTCTTAAACTAAAATTAATATTTTGAGAATATCCATTGTTGACACTATTGTAATAACTTGAAACTGAACCGCCTGCGGTCAGTTTTTCCGAATAACCTGGAGATTTTGAAATGAAATTAATAACTCCGCCCAGAGCACCTGTTCCATACAGGGAAGAAGCCGAACCTTTAATTATTTCAACTCTTTCAATATCATTTAGATCAATTAATGACAGTCCGGCAGCAAGATCTGTTGCTGTTTCAATTCTATTCCCATCAATTAAAATAACCTGGCTCGAACTCCCAAAACCCCTGATATTTAATGAAGTTGCCCAGATTCCATCCCTTTTTAGTGCCACACCGGGAATGCTGCTTAATAGATCGGAAGCTGTTACAGCATTTGATTTAGCAATTTCATCCCTTGTCTCTATTTCTATCGGAAGAGGAATTTCTTTTATACTTTTTTCAGTCCTTGTACTGGTTACAGTTATTTCTCCCAATTCAACCACAGCCGGAATTAATTTAATTAACTCAAAGGTTATTGAATCGCTTATATCTACCGGAATCTTTTGAGTTAAGTATCCGATAAAAGAAATTGTAAAGACATGGTTTCCTAAAGGAATATTTTTAATTGTAAAATTTCCAAACTTATCTGTGACGGCACTAAATTCTTTTGTACTACTATAAATATTAACGGCTTCGAGGGGAGTATTTGTTTCATTATCTAAAACTCTTCCTTTAAATATTGAAGTTTGTGGGAAGAGTGGAGAGCATATTATTATCCATAATAATAAGATATAAATTGTCTTTTTCATCATAGCTTTTATTTCGTCCCTAACGGGACTGTATGTATTTCAGAAGGTTTCTTTCTATATATATTTTGTCCCTACCGGGACAAAAAAGTTTTAATATAATGGATTATCATGTTTACATTAGAAAATTTATTTTGAAACCCAACAGTTTAGTTTTATTCCATTTTCCAACAGTTAAAACTGTTGGTTAATGATATTCACACAGGTTCTTTAGTCTCCTGTTTTCAAAAGGGTATTGTTACTTTAAAAGATGTTCCGGGATTATCTTTATCTCCTAAACCGGATGGACTAACCACTTCTATTTTACCGTTGTGTCTCTCTATTATCTGCTTAACAAAAGACAATCCCAGCCCTGTTCCTTCGTAAGATTTTTGTTTAATGTTTGATGCACGGTAAAAATCCTTAAATATATTTCTCAAATCCTTATGCGGAATACCTATACCGTTATCAACAACCCATACTATTATATTATCATCATCTGAGGAAAGCTTTACTTCTATAATTCCATCATCTTTTACATATTTGATTGAATTATTGATTAAATTCGAAAAAGCAATTTCAAGAAGAAGAAAATCGCCTTTAATTTTTCTTTCATCTTTCCGGTCATCAGTTAAATTAAAACTTATATTTTTTGACTGAATATTTATTTTCTGCTGATGATGTATTTGGCACAGCAATGCTTTTATATCTATTTCTTCGCTGGCTATTTCATCAAGAAGACGGAGTTTAGATATCTTTAAAACGTCATCTGTCAATTGAAGAGCCTCATCTGATCGAATCCTGGCTCTTAAAAGCTTTTCTTCAACCTTTTCACTTATTGGTCCTAAATATTTTTGTAGAATCAAATCCAGGTAGGAGTGTACAGCAGACAAAGGAGTTTTAATTTCATGAACAACACCCATAACATACTTTTGCTTCTCAATTTCCGCCTCATTCAATTTCTTTATTGATTCAACTAATTCCTGTTCCATTTTATATAACTGAACAGCTATATGATTGGCAAGCACTACGCTAAAAATAATTACGAAAGCAAATACAATATTAAAAGCAAGTAAGAAGTGGAGATTATTGTAAATCGGAATTTGAAGAAGTCCCTTCACACTGTAATGTGTAAGAATATTAAAATATTCTCCAAAAGTTAGAGAACAGAATACTATAATTACTAAACCAGCGAGACTATAAATAATTTTTCCGGGTAAAATCAAACTCCCGATAATCATATGAAAAACAAACAGCATAAAGAGGGGGGATTCGATTCCTCCCGTATAATATACAACTAAAGTTAGTACATATAGATCAAAGAGCATCTGAACCAGAGAAAGATGAAGAGGGTTGAATTTACCCGGTATACATTTTAGATTTTTGCTTATCCTCTGAAAAGATATATTGTAGGCTAATATTGCTAGAACTAATATAACAAAAACTCTTACCTGAAGATCTGTGTATGCTGCATGAAGAATTAATTCCGCTGAAAGCAGAAAGGCAATAAGCATTAAAACCGCACCGTAGCGAAGCTTAATAAACCAGTTGTTTCTTCTTTTTATTGCATCCCAGAATGAATCATAATGATGCGCCCAGGCCGGAACTAAAGTTATCATAATAATTTAATATGACATTATTCCTATTTTTTGGTCATTGGTCATTTGTTGTCATTGGTCTATTGGTCATTTGTCATTTATGATATATACTTTCCTCTTTTTGTATAATGTGTATGCAGAAGCTTATGCGAAAGATTGCTGCATGGTCCTTCAGTCAAAAATTTCTGATAAATATATTTTACATGAGGGTTGTTATGAGATTTTCTTATCTCTAAAGTTTCTTCTTCAGCATAAATTGCTTCGGCTCTTTTCTGCCTGATTTCTGCACTTGTTGGAATAGGCTGACCTCCCCCTCCTAAACATCCTCCAGGGCATGCCATAATTTCTACAAAATGCACATCATTCAATTCACCCCGCCTAAGCATTTCCATAACTTTTTTGGCGTTCGCTGTTCCATGAGCTACTACAAATTTTAGCTCAACACCTTCCAAAAACTTATATTCACTAACGCATCCTTCCAGTTTTACCGAAGCTTGTTTTACTCCTTCAAAGCCTCTGCAAGGTTCAATATTTAAATTCTTAAAAGGTACTTCTCTTCCGGTTACCAGCTCATAAACGGTTCTTAAAGCCGCTTCCATTACACCTCCCGTTGCGCCGAAAATCAATCCGGCACCTGAAGCATCACCAAATGGTTCATCAAAATTAGATTTTGGCATTTCAGGCAGATAGATTCCAGCCTCTTTAATCATCTGCGCCATCTCTCTTGTAGTTAAACCATAATCAACATCTTTATATCCTGATGAATTCATTTCAGGACGATTGCATTCAAACTTTTTAGCTGAGCAGGGCATTAAAGCAACAGTGACTATGTCTTTTGCGTCTATCTTCTCTTCTCTTGCATAAAAGGTTTTTATAATAGCCCCAAACATTTGCTGAGGGGATTTGGCGGTGGATAAATAATCGAGATATTCAGGATAAAAATGTTCAATAAACTTTATCCATCCGGGGGAACATGAAGTAAATTGCGGCAGCTTAATTGTTTCATCTTTATCAACTAAAGCTTTTTTAAGCCTATTGAGGAGCTCCGTACCTTCCTCCATAATTGTAAGATCGGCTGTGAAGTTAGTATCGAAGACTTTATCAAATCCTATCCGTTTCAATGCCGTATTCATTTCTCCCGTGAATGACTTTCCAGCTTCAATTCCAAACTCTTCACCAATTGCAGCACGAGGCGAAGGTGCCGTTTGTATAACAACATGTTTAGTTGGATCATCAATTGCCTTCCAGATTTCATCTGAAGGATCATTAGCACGTAATGCACCTGTAGGACATCTATTGATGCATTGTCCGCAGTTTATACAAATAACATCAGCTAAATCTTTATCTAAAAACGTTCCTATATGAGTATCATGCCCGCGCTCTAAAGCTTCCAAAACCCCAACTTCCTGAAGATCAATGCATGTTCTAACACAGCGTTTACATAAAATGCACTTATTCATATCCCTTATTACAGCAGCTGATGATTTATCTACTTCGTAACGCGGTTTATCAATATGACCAAATGTAAAACCATCTACACCGTATTCTTTGGCAAGAGACTGTAATTCACAATTTCCATTTCTGAAACAAGAATAGCACTCACCATAATGCTCGCTTAAAAGGAGATCTATAATATGCCTTCTTGCTTTTCTAACCATTGGAGTGGATGTATGGATTTTAATAGGTGATGTTATCGGAAACGAACAAGCTGTCTGTAAGGTTCTAATTCCCTCAATTTCAACAACACATATTCTGCAGACACCTGCAATACATAGATCAGGATGATGACATAATGTCGGAATATGAATCTGATTTTCCTTGCATGCCTCTAAAATAGTAGTTCCAAGTGGAACAGTCATTTTCTTTTCATTTATTTGAATACTTACTGTTCCCCCAATCATTGTAATGTCTTCAGGTTTTTTAACATGAAAGGGCTGTTGACTTACCGGTATTCTTGATTTCTCATGTTTTGCCATTTTTATATCCCCCTTCCATTAGTTTGAAAAATTTCATCTTTGAAGTTTTCAAGAATTGATATAAAAGAATTGGGACTGGACTGGCCTAACCCGCACTTAGAAGCAGCTCTCATGGTTTTTCCTAAATCTTTCAATTTATTGATATAAGAAAAAGTGTAATTCCCCTTTTCAATCATCTCTATCCCCTCAAGCAGTTTTACATTCCCAATACGGCAGGGTGTGCACTGTCCGCATGATTCGTCAACAAAAAAGAGTATGAAATTTTTTAATACCTTGAGCATATTTCTATTTTCATTAAAGATTATTACTGAACCTCCGGTAGCTAGATCTTCATAAGCTAAAGATCTATTAAATTGCGATTTTGGCAAACAAATACCTGATGCACCTCCAACCTGAACTGCTTTTGTATTTTTTGCATCTACTATTTTTAATAGTTCGTTAATTGTTGTTCCCCAAGGTAATTCATAAACACCCGGATTCTCACAATCCCCTGAAACAGAAAATAGCTTTGACCCGGTAGATTTATTTGTTCCATGAACCCTAAACCACTCCCCTCCTTTTGTAATTATATGCGGAACAGATGAAAGAGTTTCAACATTATTAACAACTGTTGGATTTCCCATATAGCCGGTATTTACCGGGAAAGGCGGACGGTTTCTCGGCTCTCCTCTGTTCCCCTCCAATGATTCGATTAATGCTGTCTCTTCACCGCAAACATAAGAGCCCGAACCGAGTCTGATTTCTATATCAAAATTAAAATCATTGTTCCCTAAAATTTTTTCACCTAATAAGTTTTCTTCCCTCATCATTTGAAGATAGTCCTGAAGAGATTTCAGCATATATTCATATTCTCCTCTTAGATAAACCAATCCTTTTTTTGAGCCTATGGTAAAACCAGCAATTATCATCCCTTCAAAAACTAATTCCGGATATTCCAGTAATAGAACTCTGTCCTTAAAAGTACCCGGTTCCCCTTCATCGGCATTACATACAACAAATTTCTCTTCTGCTATTGATGCAGCAGTTAGCATCCACTTGGTTGCAGTTGGAAATCCAGCTCCTCCTCTCCCTCTTAATCCTGAGGTTTTCAGTTCAAATAAAATGTTCTCCCGCCCAAGCTCTAAAGCTTTTTTAACTCCTTCGCCCTGGAGATAACCGGAAAACAATACCGGCCCCTTCCTTATTTTTTTTCTTTCATTGATTGATTCCATTTTTAATTCCTATTTTATCTCATTTATAATTTGTATTACTTTTTCAGGATTTAAATGAGTATAAACTCTTTCATTTATAATCAAAGCAGGTCCCTGATCACACATTCCAAGACAGTTAGTATATTCAAGTGTTATTTTTTTATCTCTTGTTGTTTCACCGAACTTGATTCCAAGTTCGCGTTCTATCGTTAACTTGATATCTTCTTTTCCCTTCATATCACAGGAAATTGTCCGGCATAATCTTAGTATATTTTTCCCCTGCGGTTTTGAATGAAGAAAAGAATAAAAAGATATAACACTATAAACTTCAACCGGATGGATATTCATAAGCCTGGCAATTTCCTGCTGGGCAAAATCTGAAATATATTTATGCTTGCGTTGAACTGCCTGAAGAATCTGAAGTAGAGATGAACGTTCGGACCCGTATAATTTAATTAATTCTTCAATCTCTTCGGATAAAGCATTTCTTTCAAGTACCAGCATTTTTTATCCCTCCTTTTGAATTTGTAATAGCCGTTTAACTTTACTTATCAGCTCTTCCGGTGAAATAGGCTTTTCAACAAAATCATCTACGGGTACTATTTCACTTATTCCAAAATCCAAGCCTGTTGCCTTTGAGACTGATGTGTACATTATGATAGGAATTCTGATATTTTCTTTTCTGAACCTTTGCGCAAGGAAAAACCCGTCGTCCGGTTCATTCATCATTACATCAAGAATTATTAGGTCGGGTTTTTTTTCTTTTACAATTGTGTACCCATCATCCGGGTTATCTGCCGTTATTACTTCATAGCCGTTCGATGTTAGAATCAGACTGCTGGCATCAAGTATATCGGCATCATCGTCTATAATTGCTATGCGAGTCATTAAACTCCCTTCTTATTTATTTATGATAAATATTAAACCTAATTCTCCCTGTAATCGTTCATTTCTTTATAAAGAAACGGGAGATAAATTCTGAATGTGCTTCCTTTTTTAAATTCACTTTCCACTTCAATTTTCCCCGAATATGAATCTATTATTCTTTTAACTATTGATAATCCTAAACCTGTTCCGCTGATATCTTTGGTAAGTTCATTCTTTGCTCTGTAGAATTCCTGGAACAGCTTCTTTTTTTCTTCCTCTTTAAGCCCTATCCCCGAATCTGTAATTTCAATAACTAAATATACTTCAGTTGAACTTATTATAATAGTTATAGTACCATCCTGTTTATTATATTTTATAGCATTGCTTATAAGATTTGTAAATAAACGGTTAATCTCTTCAATATCTGCTTTAAGAATTGGTATTTCGTGATAAGATTTAACTTCAATTGAGATATTTTTTGATTTTAATTCAGTCTGTAACAATTCAATAATATTATAAATTACTGTTTTTACATTGACATCATTTATTTCTCTCCTTACCGTTTTCATCTCCATTCTAGATATATCCAGAAGATCATTTACCATTTTAATTAAACCATCGAGCCTGGTTTGAGATCTATTTATAAATTTTCTTTTTTGGTCTTCTGAAATTGCTATAGTGTCATCGTTAAATAATTTTAAGTATCCGTACACTGCAGAAATAGGCGCTTTTAACTCGTGGGACACCATTGATACGAATTGAGATTTAAGATATTCCAGCTTTTTTAGATTGGTTATATCCTTTAAAACAATCACAACGCCTGCAAGTGAACCGTCAGGATGCAGAACACCTGAAGAAGTAGCTTCAATAAAGAATTCATGATTAGGCTTTAATTCAATCTGGCTTGAATAAGATTTGTTAATAACGGAATTGCCTTCAAAATATTTACTGATTAAATCAGATATTTGAGGATGGAGCTTCTCTGCTGCAGTCTCACCTATTCTCAATTCATTGACTTCTAAATATTTTAATACGGCAGGATTAAATAAAACCACCTCCCCGATTTTATTAACCACCAGTACCCCGTCAGTTATCGAATTGATTATTGTATGTATACGGGATTTTTCAAAAGCAATCTCAAGTAATCTTTCTTCACGTTCTTTTTTTAATTTTTCCGATTCCATTAATAGGAATCTTCTTTCATATCCTTTCTTTAACTGATACAAAAGTTCCTCAGGAGAAAATGGTTTGGGGATATAACCATAAGCTCCCTTTTTGGTTGATTCGATTGCAGTTTCATAGCTAGCAAATGCCGTGGCTATAAAACAAACTGTAAGGGGGTATTTTTTTAAGATTTCTTCAAGGACGGTAATCCCGCCGACATCAGGCATCTTTAAATCAATTATTGCAAGGTCAAATTCTTCTCCGGTACCATATAGCATTCCATCCGTTCCGTTTCCAGCAAGCTGAACTTCATAATTTTCCTTTTCAAGCAGACGTTTTATTCCGACTCCAAGACTTCTTTCATCCTCAACAATTAAAACCTTAATTCTGCCGTTATTATTTATATTTATTTCGTTTGTCACGCTTTTTGAACATCTTCTTTCTTTAAATAATAATTTTCTATCTTCTCGATTAAGTCTTCTATTACTACCGGTTTATTTATAATTTCATCACAATATATCCATTCTCTTTCCTCTTCCGTAGAAACCCCAAATTTATATCCTGTCAAATAAGTCGCTGAAGTCAGGATATAAACCGGAATATTTTTCCCGTATTCATCTTTTTTAATTTTATAGCTCAGTATAAAACCTGAATCATGTTCTTCCATGATCAGATCTATTACTACTGAATCAGGCTTTTCTTTTTGAAATAATACCCATCCTGCTTCTGCGCTTTCTGCAGTTGAGACTTTAAATCCTTTGGATTCGAATGATATTTTGCTCTGTTCGAGCAAATCTATGTCATCATCAACTAATAATATTTTTTTCTTTTCCATTTTCATTCCTTAATTCAAATTCACATTTTGTATTACAAGATACTTAGGCAGTCTCACTTTAAAGGAGGTTCCTTTCCCGGTTTCACTTTGGAATGCTATATCTCCTTTATGCATTTTTACTATACCATAAGAGATAGCAAGCCCCAGACCAGTACCCATTCCCATCTTTTTAGTAGTAAAGAAAGGCGTAAAGATTTTGTTATAATTTTCCTTCGGAATACCTGTGCCGGTATCACTTACCTTAATTTCAACATGGTTATTGCTTTCCTGAATATCCAGATTTAATATCTTTTCTTTGCATTCTATCATTGCTTCACAGGAGTTATTAATCAAATTTAGGAAGACCTGTTTAAGCTGATCGGGATCGCAGTCAATAAGACAGCTTTTTTGCTCACGGTCTTTTTTAATGATTATATCTTTATATCTCTGATTGATTATAACTGATTTAATTACATCATCAAGCAGATCAGATATATTTACTGTTGAGATTTTAAGCTTGTTTTGTCTCGCAAAGTTTAATAAATCCGATACTATGTTTTTACATCTCGTAGCCTCTTCAATTATCAGCTTTAAATCTTCAATATCCTGAATGTCGGATTTCTTTTCTGCCAGTTCTTTCTTCAGCATTGATGAATAAATAAGTATCGTACCAAGAGGATTATTGATTTCATGAGCAATACCTGCAACTAACTGACCAACCGATGCAAGTTTTTCTGCAGATTGAAGCTGCTCCTGTGCTGAAGTTAATTCATTATATGCCTTATCAATCCTTTCAATTAAATAAGGTAAGCACATCTCATTCTCTGCAAGCCCTTTTGCAATCGCAACCGCATTTTCCCTGCACGTATTATATCCGCATGCTCCGCAGTTTAATTCATCTCCGGGACTAAATTTATTCGTTTCAGCTAATATCTCTTTTATTCTCTCTTCCGTGGGGTATGGTCTTTTTTGATTCTTTGATCTGAACTTCCTTGTGAAATCTATATTTCTTGCATTGTAGAGATTACTTTTCCATACTTGCTTATCAACGGAATTTATTTTTTGTTCAATATAATTTATTACCTTTTCTCTCCTTGAATAATAATTAAGGCTGCTGTCGATTGCCGGTCCGCTTATACAGCCTTCACAAAAGAGGATATCGACAAATTTTGCATTTATATTGTTGTTTGCAATTTCATCGATAATTTCCATTACCTTTTTCTTTCCTTCTACTACAACTATTTCTTTCTCAAGTATATCCTCCGGTATATTTGTAGATTTTAGAAGACCTCCAGCCAGGGGATATGCTTTCCCCATAAATGCATGCGGAGGATCAAAATTACTTTCTTCAAGTTCATTAATATCGATGTTATTATTACTTATAATCTGTTTGACTTCACTAAAAGTAAGCACGGCATCTATCTCTCCGTTAAGTTCATCATCTGTATACTCATCTTTTTTTGCAATACAGGGTCCGATAAAAACAATTTTTACATCTGCACCATCTGTTTCTCTCAAATATCTTCCCATGGCAATCATTGGAGATACTACATTTGTAATGTTTGGGACTAATTCTTTATAATATTTTTCGATATAATTTACCACTGCCGGACAGGCAGAGCTTATAGCAGTTTTATTATTCTCTGAGTGAAATTCTTTTAAATAATATTCGCTGATTAAATCAGCTCCAAAGGCAGTTTCAATTACTTTTGAAAATCCAATTTTCCTTAGTGCTGTAGGAAACTTTGAATAGGAATCCGGGAAAGATGCGGCAAATGAAGGAGCTATTATAGCTACCGGGTTTTCCGAAATTAATATTTCATTTACTTTTTCAACGTCACTTAAAATCTGTTTGGCATTTTGCGAACAGACTTTAACGCAATGCCCGCAGACTATACATCTTTCCGTTAATACTGTTGCCTGTCCGTTTATTACCCTGATTGCTTTTGCCGGACACTCACGTACACAAGAATAGCATCGTTTACATTTATCCAGTATTGTAGTTACAATTCCATCATTCATTTTATCTACCGGTTTATTAGCCATTACTTACATATATTCCCTACTAAAGTTACACGGATGTCAAAGATGACATCTTTAAAAAGGAAAAATTATTTCAGTTTCTTATTAAAGTTAAAGCTCGGATAAAACTTTATATTTAAAATAAAGATGTCATCTTTCAAATACGGCTCTAACTTCAGTTACTAATTCTTTATTGTGTTTTCCTATCAAAATATTTCGTATGAAGAATTTCATGCGCTTTATGTGAATTCGGTTCAACAAAAAATTCTTTATATAATGATTTTAGGGATTCATTTTCATAAGATTTTCTATGCTTCATCTTTGAATCGATTTGATATAATGCCTTCATCCTCTTTTCTATTTTTTCAGGCTTTTGATGGATAGGCTGACCGCCCCCGTTTATGCATCCGCCCGGACAGCTCATTACCTCAATAAACTGATATTTAGAATTTCCATTTAGAACATCATTTATAATAGGTTTAATATTACCTATCCCGTTTACTACTGCAACATTCAGCATGATTCCATCTATATTTATTGCTGCTTCTTTTATACCATCTAATCCTCGAATCGAAGTTAATTCCAGTGTTTCAAGGTTTTCTCCTTTTAGGTAATAATATGCTGTCCTGATTGCCGCTTCCATTACACCCCCGCTTGTTCCGAAAATAGCAGCAGCTCCTGTTGCTTCTCCAAGAGGATTATCAAAATTGTCTTCCGGTAAATCTTTGAAATCTATGCCGGCAAGCTTAAAAAATCTTACCAGTTCTCTTGTGGTTAAAACAGCATCAACATCAGGTTTAGCATCCTCCTGAAGCTCAAGTCTGCTTGATTCATACTTTTTTACTGTGCAGGGCATTATTGATACGACAAAAATATCTTTAGGATTAATTCCCATCTTCTTAGCATAGTATGTTTTTAACACAGCTCCTTCCATTTCATGGGGAGATTTGCATGAAGATACATGTTCGAGTATATCCGGACAGTTTTTCTCAGCATATTTAACCCATCCCGGACAGCAGCTTGTAAACATCGGGAGCACTCCTTTGTTTTTTATTCTGCTGATTAATTCCGTTGCTTCTTCAAGGATTGTTAAGTCGGCAGCAAAGTTTGTGTCAAATACTTTCTTAAATCCAAGTCTTCTCAGACCGGTAACAAGCTGCCCGGTTATATCAGTCCCTAACGGAAAATTATATTCCTCACCTAATGTCGCTCTGACTGCCGGAGCTACCTGAACAATAGTATATTTATTTTTATTGTTAAGTGCGGCAGCAACTTCTTTCATAGAACTCTTCTCCCTCAATGCCGCCGTTGGACAAACAATAATGCACTGTCCGCAAAGAATGCAGTCGCTTATGTTTAATCCTTTATTATATGGTGTCGTTACAATACTGTTGAAACCTCTTTGTGTAAAATCAATAGCTCCGATCTTTTGTATTTCATGGCAAACCCTAACGCATCTTCCGCATAGGATGCATTTAGCGGGATCTCTCTCCATAGAAGTGCTGGAAATGTCAATTGCATGGGATTTTGTCTCCCCTACATATCTATGCTCTCTAACGCTATAAGTTTCTGCTAAATCCTGAAGCTCGCAGTTTTTATTTCTAACACAAACAAGACAATCCTGCGGATGATTTTCTATTAATAATTCTACTATGGTCTTTCTCGCCCTTCTGACTCTTGCCGAATTAGTGTGTACAACCATTCCTTCATAAATTGGGAATGCACATGAAGGGACTAAACCTCTCTGACCGTCTACTTCTACAGAACATATTCTGCATGCTCCCGTTGGGGCTAAATCCTTTAAATGACAAAGTGTAGGTATCGATATTCCAACTGATTTTGCAGCATCCAATACCGTCATCCCGTCTTCTGCATTTATTTTAATATCATTTATTTTAAGCTGAACCATCCCTTTTTCTCCAATTTTATATTTAATTCACAGTTATAGCATCAAAACGACAGGCTTCAAAACACATTCCGCATTTTATACATTTATCTTCAAGTATATAATGAGCATGCCCTTTCTCTCCCGCTATAGCCTCAACCGTACATTTCTTTAAGCAGACTCCGCAGCCGTTGCATTTACTATTATCGATATTATAATATAACAGCTCTTTACATACTTTTGCCGAACATTTCCTTTCATATAAATGTTCTTCATACTCTTCCTTGAAATATTTTAATCCGGATAGAACCGGATTTGGAGCAGACTGTCCCAATCCGCATAGAGAAGTATCCCGTATAACATCTGCAAGCCTGTTGAGGTGAATAATTCCTTTGAATCTTTGAAGCTGATCTAATTTATTCTTCGTATTTTTATAGCTTTTGGGAACACGCTCGATAATTTCCAGCATTCTTTTAGTGCCCTCCCGGCAGGGGACACATTTACCGCATGATTCATTCTTTATAAATGTTAAAAAGAATTTGGCTACATCTACCATGCATGTATCTTCATCCATAACTACAAAACCGCCTGAACCCATCATTGCTCCAATATTCTTTAACGATTCATAATCAACGGGAGTTTTTAATACTCTGTCCGGCAGGCAGGCACCGGAAGGTCCGCCTATTTGAACTGCTTTAAATCGTTTATTTTCAGGTATCCCTCCTCCAATTTCAAATACCACATCTTCTAATTTTATTCCCATAGGAACTTCTACTAACCCGGTATTTTTTATTTTGCCGCTTAAAGCGAATACCTTTGTCCCTTTACTTTTTTCCGTTCCAATTGAAGAGAACCAGTCGGAACCTTTATTTATAATTGGGGTAATATTGGCTAAAGTTTCAACATTATTTATTACAGTCGGCATTCCCCATAAACCTGAAACAACCGGAAAGGGGGGACGTGGTTTCGGCATACCTCTTTTCCCTTCAATTGAAGCTATTAATGCAGTTTCTTCTCCGCAAACAAATGCTCCTGCCCCTTTCTTTATTTTAATCTCAAAACTAAAGTCACTATTTAATATATTTTGTCCCAGTAACCCGTATTGTTTGCATAGCTTTATTGAATTTTGCAATCTTTCAATTGCCAGCGGATATTCAGCCCGGCAATAAATATATCCCTCTGAAGCGCCGATTGCATAACCAGCTATTATCATTCCCTCTATTACATTAAACGGATCACTCTCCAGTACCGACCTATCCATAAATGCACCGGGGTCCCCCTCATCAGCATTGCATATCATATATTTAACTATTGATTTCTGATTGAATGCAAGTTCCCATTTTTTCCCCGCTAAGAATCCCGCACCGCCTCTGCCCCGCAGCCCGCTTTGAAGAATTTCCTTAATAACTTCTTCCGGCTTTAAAAGTCTTAATACCTTATCTAATGCTTTAAACCCGCCGAATGCTATATAAGCATCTATTGATGCGGGGTCAATTATTCCGCATTTCTCTAAAACAATTTTCAGCTGATGCTTAAAGAACGGATCGGAATTTATGGATGGAAGATCGGGCAAAATTCCATGAACACCAAGAAGTTTCTCCTTAAAAATATCTTTTTCTACTAATGTCTTTTGAATAAGCTTTGAAACAATTTTAGGTGTAATTTCACAATATGATATTCTCGGCTTGCCGGGAAGCTTAATATCAACAATAACTTCACGTGAACAATAGCCAATACACCCGGTTCTTTCTATTTGAGCCTGAATATTTAATTTATCCAGTTCTTTTATAATTGATTCCTCAACCTTTTTTGCACCAGAAGCCAGCCCGCATGTTCCCATCCCAATGAATATCAAGGGAAGTTCGTGCTCTAAATGGTTCAGTCTATTATTTAGAGTTTTAATCCTATTTTCACATTCCGGGTTATGATGGCATAGGGGTCCTTCGGTACAGCATCTTACAAATAATTCGCATGGCTTTTCTGAAGAATGCCAGCACTCACTGCAGCACTTTTCAATAAAATTTTTCATTCCTTTAATGCCCCTGTTTCTGATTCTATCTCTTTTGGTTTAGTAACTTTTTTATTTTTTCTTATGATTCCGGATACATCCTTAATCGCAAGTCTTCCGAAATATTCCTCATCAACGGTTATTACAGGTGCAATACTGCATGCGCCGATACAATTAACAATCTCAAGAGTATACTTTTTGTCCTTTGTAGTTTCACCTGCCTTTATCTTAAGTTCCGTCTCAAGGGCATATAAGATATTAGATGAATTTTTTACATGACAGGCGGTTCCACGACAAACTCTAATAACATTTTCTCCAAGGGGAGTTAGTCTGAATTGATTATAGAAAGTGGCAACCCCGTATATCCGGCTGAGAGGCATGTCTACAAAATCTGAAATTTCTTTTAATACCGGTTCCGGCAGATATCCATATATATTCTGTACATCCTGTAATAAAGGAATTAAGCTGCTTTTATCCTTAGATTTATAACTATCAAATATTTTATCCTCCATTAGCTCCTCATCAAAATGAAATTGAACTTAATATACATATTAAGTGCCATGCGTTTTAATAGATCTCATTGAAATAATTAAAGATTTGAGCCTTTAATTTTTATTTTTTATCTTATATTCTTAAGAGTGATAATAAAAATTGTGATACCTTAAGAGAATTTTGACTTATATAAAGGAAAGTCATTGAAATTTTGTTAATTCAGAACAATATTCATATGTTGAATATTTGAACAGTATATCTCAATAATGGAGTTTCTTAATATTTATGATTCTGGACTCGAATAATAAACAAAGACCCGAAATTGAATATCCCTGCGAATGGTCGTATAAAGTAATTGGGAAAGATGTGGATAAAATATTGAAGGCTATTGAGGATGCATCGAGCGGATTAAAATATGATGTTACTCCTTCTAATATCAGCAGGAATGGTAATTATTTCAGCTTAAATTTTAAGGTTTATGTACCTTCGGAAGTGGTGAGGGATCTGATTTATGAGAAATTGGGGAATAATTCGGATATTAAGATGATTTTATGATTAGAGATTTACAGGTTTTTACCTCACCCCCTAAGGGGCTGACCATAAAGTAATTATTTTCCAAAAAATGGCACACAGATGACGCAGATTTTAATGGATTTTCACTGATTTTTAAATTGAAAATTACTTTTTGGTCACCCCCAAATCCTTTGGACAGATATGATCTATTTAACGAAGAATTTTCCTATGGCTTGTAATTTACCGTTTGTTAATATCTTCCAGTAATAAATACCGGAGTCTAATTTCTCGAATAGAGTAACGCGGGTATCAAAAAGTTCCTTGGTCCATATTTCCTTATTTTTATTATCGACTATGCTTATTGTGTAGGTTTTGGTTTCCAGGGGTGTCCATTTAAAGTAGATTTGTTTTCTTAAAGTATCTCCTATTTCCGGACTAATAATAATTCCGTTATCCTTATTTTTTGTTATGATATTTTCTAAATAGGAATTATCTCTAAACTCCGGTGCAATTTTAACAGGTAAACCAGGATTTACTTTTTCGGCAATCTGTTTCTTTACATTGGATGTATCGGGGCTATGACTTTGCATACCCTGATTTCTATTCATGTTGATTGCACTGTCATTTAGGGGGCGGGACTTTTTAGTTAAATTAACTCTATTCCTTTCTTCGGGATGCCTTGCTAAAAGAAATATTGCAATCAATATTAAAAAGCCCGCACCTGAATACCATAATATATAATTCCTCTTTTTTGATATTGCAGTCACTTTAAATTTATTGGCTACAGTATCAATATATAGTTTTGGAATGTTTCTTAAACTTAAATTCTCCGGAACTTTCTATTTTATATTTTTTATTTGATTTAGCTGAAACAATCCGGATGATTATACCATTAACCGGAATATATAAACGGATACTTCCATTTTCCAGGTATTGAGGCAGCTTGATAAAATTCAAATAAAAGATATCATCTTCTTTACTTATTATTCCATCAATATTATTTTCATTATCAGTGAAGTTTAAATAGTTATTGGTAGAAAGAGCAGCATCAATTTCAAAGCTCTTTTTTTCTTTTTCTACAGCTTCATCGAAGAACTGATTTAACTTTTCCTGACAGCTTTTGCATTTGTCTATATGTTCTTCTATAAATATTCGTTCGGCCTCAGTTAAATCACTGTTTATATCGGCATATTTTGAAATTCCCTCACCGGATATATGTTTTTTGGAATCGTCTAAATATTTTAAGAATTGTTCGGGGAAATTATTCATTTATCAAAATTGATTTTTAAGTTCAGTTCTTTTCGTATTTTGTAAACAAAAATAAGAAATAAAAATATTCATAAATATAGGAATAAAAAAAGCCTCTCCTCTGTTCACGATGAACAATATTCTTACCATGATTCCACCTCTTTTATTTTGCTTCTTAATTTCTCATCAAAAATTTGGTACGGAATTTTTTCCCCAAATTCAAAAAAATTATATTTATCAGTTATATAACCATTATTAATCGGATAGAACCCATTGGAATCATCCAAATAAGGAACTAAAACTATTAAAGAATCAATTTTCGGATATTTACCTCGAGGTTCAAGAGGAACAAAATATTCTTTGCCTGTCTCAAAGGTAGTTCTTCTTTTATGCCAATGTTTCATAATAAAAAAATTGTACATGATCACCCAATTGATATTTCCCTTTTCCTTTATAAACATCTTCAATAGTGGCATCAACTATATGTGCTTCACCAGGTAATAGATCTTCTGCTTTCGGGATTATCATTTTTTCATTTTCAACGCGTATCTTTAGAAAATATGCCACCCTGGTTAATGCATAGATTACAGGTGATATTGATTTCTTGAATTGCTCTTGAAAATAATAGTTTGTCATTATTAAAGTATAATTTTCGTTAATTCCTTTTCGTTGTTTTTTCAATATATCTAATCTTTTAAATCCGGTATCATTAATAGCTAAATAATCTAAATCGGCTGCTTTATACATAAGGGAAGCAATATGTTTTAGTTCATTTAAATCCATTGCTTCAATATGAGCTTTTAAAGGATCTTTATATTCAAGATTTGCTTTCTTTAGACTATTGTTGAATTCAAAATTAAGGCTATCAATTTTTTTAATATAGTCTTGAACAATTTTTGGTTGTGAAAAGATAGCAGGACATAAAAAATAATTTATTAAGAGTCCCATAACTATTAAGTGAATTATAGAAGTATATTTCATAAGATTCCCCTCCTTACCATGATTTAATTAAATTAATTTGTTGCGTTAGATTATTACGAAAATCAGTCCAAAATATTTTTTCCCCATATCCGAAATAATTATTACTGTCGATTAAATAACCATTATCTATCTGAAAGCAACCATAGCTCAAATTGTAATCAAATTTTTCGGCTGGTAACTTTTGTTCATCATCCAATGTTACCAAAGCTAACCAATCATATTTTTTCCCCTCTCCTTCTGCAACATTTAAAGGAACAAAATAGCTTTTCCCTTCTTGAAAATTCTTATTTGTATATTTTCTCCAAAAAGCCATATAATAAAATATTATATTATCGCCTATTGAAAAATGATTATCCCCCTTTATTACATCTTCTATGATACCATGAACATCCACAGTCCCAAACTCAATATTACTATTTGGTGTTGGTTTTATTTTAGTTGAGCCGAATGATTTCACTTTTATTTTTAAAAAATATGCAGTAGTCGTCAATGCATATATAGTATTTGAAAATTTTTCTTTTATCTCTTTTTCAATCATGCCTTTTGTTGCACCTGGAAATCCAAATGTGGATAAATGTTTATGAGATAAAGAATCAGATTTCTTCACTTCATATTCATATTGTTTACGAACATTAATTGCATCCTTTTCATTAGCTTCATAAAGGATTTTGGCAATATATTTTAAATGTTTTTCAGATACAGTATCTTTAAATTGATGGTAATCCTTTTGATTCTTAAAACCTTCATAAAAATTATTGATTTCTTTTATTTCCTTAGGAATTGGTTTGCTTTTATGCTGTGCTAATGATGAGTTAAAATATAATATAATAGAAAAAATTAAAATTATATTTTTAAACGTTTGCATATTAGTAATAAAAATCTAAAAGTGATGCAGCAATTAATAAACTATAAAAATGTTTTTGATCTCTTCTTTTATGCTCTTCTTTATTTTGGAATTAGTCCTTTGGAATAAAAGAAATAAAAAAGGCAGACATGCTGCCAAAAATATTGCTACAAGATTTGGATTTCCAAATGTTCCGTATATATCAGGTTTATGTCTTTCATAACTATTTTGTGGAAATACTTGAAATCGATAATGTTGAAATTAAAAGATCTTATTACTTTTTTATTGAGGCTTAACAATGAAAAGAAAATAGTTAAGTACAATATTAATTCAAAAAGTAATATTTTAGTAATTTTATATGGATAAATGAATTGATTAGAATAGACAAGAGGGACAAAAAATATTATTGAATAAATTAAAGTTATCCAAATTAAATTTAACAAACTTTTAACATTAACCTTAGTTCCCAAATTAAATCTCTTAGAAATGAGTAAAGTAATAATTACCTTACAATAACCCTTACTGTTTTCAATACAGATGATCCAAAAAGACCATATGCTCCTTTAACACCTGAACTTTCTTTACCTTTAAAAACATGTTCATAATAGTTCTTATCAAATCCCCATAATCTAATTTTAACTGTATCTGTTGGTAAAATCTGTCCCATAAAGCTATAACTGGTATCAAAAATTATTTCACTATATTCTAAATAATTAAGCAAAGCTTGTTTCTCATTAATATGATAAAAAACATCTAATATATAACCATAAACATTTCCTTTTCTTTCCCATTTCAGATCTATATTAAATGTATTATTTGAATGATGGATTACTTGACCATCTTTAGGCGCGATAATTTGAAAATCCTCAGGAATGACAGTCGTTCCTGTAATCGTATTATCCTCAATTTTTATTTCAAGTTTATATTCCTCACCCGGTTTAGGACTTAAATCTTCATTAGTATAAAATTCAACGTCATTGGTATCTCTTCTAATAATAAAATCACTAAATGAGTTACCATTAGATTCTATTTTAATAAAAGCATTTTCTGAAAAAAATTTATTATAATCTTTTAAAGGACCGAAATGTATAACTGATTCTTCCAATCCAACCACATTATAGATATAGAACTTTTGTTTTTCAGCATTAGCTGTAAGATTAAAAATAATGCTATACTTAATTCCAGGCTGACCTGGACCTGATATGTTTTCACAAGAATTGGAAAAAAATAAAAAACAGAATGTAACTACAACTGTAATTTTAGTGTTTACATTAAAATTCAACCGATACTCCAAATGTTGGAATGAGAAATGAACCTCTTTCTTCCCCATCTTCTGGATTTATATCAAAAGCATCAGGATTGTAAAAATAGGCATTAGGACTGTTAAGCATATTAAGCACTTGAAGATAAGGTTTTACAATAAAACTGCCCCATAAAAAGGTTCCGGTTAGACCGATATCCAATCGGTTATAATCGCTTAATCTAATTGAATTCTTGTATCCTTCTGCAGGCTTCCACTCACGTCCTTCTAATTCAAAAAAACTACCTAAATAACGATTAGAATAATCCGGTAGTCTTAGATATTTGCCAACTACGGAAGTAGCAGGTAGTCCTGAAGCATAAGACCAGAATGAACTTATTGTCCAATGTTCGAATAGCTGATAGTTAATTAGAAATTTGAAGTTATGTGTTCTATCGTAGTTTGTAAAATAGGTATAAACATCATTTCTTTTTGTTGATCTTGTTAATGAATATCCAAGCCAGCCGGTTAGATTTCCAATTTCTTTTTTAAGTATAATATCCATCCCCATTGCATATCCATTTTCAAATGAATAGCTCCCATCCTTATATGAAGAAGAAAGATTATTTCTTGTTTTATAATAAGCTTCTGCTTCCACTTTAAAGAAATTGAATAAGTTGTCGATTTGAATTCCGGCTAAAAGATGATATGAAAAAGCAACTTGATTTATATTATTCGCTATAAAATAAGAAGAGAAAGGTGCATATAATTCCTGATGGCGCTGGTCTTTAATTGTATATAAATACTGATAATATCTTCCAAAAGAAAGACGGGTATTTATATCTTTATTAAAGCTGTAATTGATCAGCAGATAAGGAGCGAATAATAATTTTTTTACTTTTGAAAGATATGATAATCTATAACCGGGAATTATTTCAATTTCTTTGTTAAGCTGGATTTTATCCAGGCCATAGTTGCTATAAATAAATGCACTATCTTGAAATGAATACGGATTGGGAGCAAAATCAAAAAATACTTCTTGCAGAGGGAATTTTAATAATCCCGAAAAGTCGAATTCATCTATATTCCAGTTATATTTCATATCTAATTTCTTTACTTCTAATCCTGTCTTTAAATGATGACCGGTAAACTGGAATTCAAATCCGGCTTTAATAGTAAAATCATTAATTGAATTATTTATAAATAGACTGTTTATTGAATCAGGTTTTATCTTGCCTAACCAATAATAAGCTTTTGAATCAGCTTTCATATAGGATTTAGAAAAATATGACTGCAGATTGAATATACCCTTGTCATTAAAAAAATGAGTGTACTTGAAATTGTAAACAAGATCTCCCCAGTTTGGATTATTTTTTTTATTTATTAGCTGATAAGAATCACCAGAAAAAATATTGTAACTGTCTCTTGAAAAAAGAAAACTAAATTCTAATAAATTTTCATTATCAGTGGGAAGAGTATATTTACTATAAAGATCATAAAAATAATAAGGGAAGTCCTGCTTTATCATTTTTCCAAGCAGATCTAAATAAGTTCTTCGTCCGGATACAAGAAGTGTTCCTTTCCAAACAGGAATTTCAGCAAAGATTTTTGAGGATATTAATCCGAGGGACAAGCTACCTGTAAATCTATTAGCATTGTTATTTTTAGACTGCATATCTAAAACACCGGATAAATACCCTCCATAATTTGATGGATAATTTGAGGGGTAGAGTCTCTCTAATTGAATAATATCAGGATTAACATTTCCAAAGGTTTCACCTACATGATAAGGATTATAAAGGGGTGCATCATCAAGAGAAATTAATACCTCGTCAAAGTTTCCTCCGCGTAAGAATATCTGAGAGCTTAGATCATTTATCTCGCCAACACCCGGTAAAGCCTGCAAGGCTCTGAATACATCCGGTTCTCCAACCTGAGGGATTTTGCTTAAATCACCGGGAAATAATTCATAGGTAGAAGTATTGATTTCTTTTTTGAATTTTTCCCCACTGACTGTAACACCCGGTATTTCAATCGGCACCGGGACTAAACGCAGAAATATTTTTTTAACCGGAATATCTTTTTCAATAAATATTTGTCTCTGCAGCTTTTCATATCCAATGCAGCTTGCTTCTATTGTATGCTCTCCATGAGAAGTGGTAAAAGAAAAATACCCGCTTTCATCGGTTACTGCTATTCCTTGTCCATCAATACTTACTAAAACTCTTGGTAACTTCTCCTCAGTTTTATCATCAAATACATATCCTTTGATAATAACTTTGCCGGAATCAATCCTCTGCGGAAAGACAAAATTATTAATTATAATAGTTAAACAAATAATGTAATTAAACATTAAGGTGTATAAGATTTAATCTTTTTCACATCAGTTATATATATATTTTATTGTTTAACTCTTAACTTATTTACCATGATTCCAACTCTTTTATTTTGGTTCTTAATCTTTCTTCAAAAAATTGGTAAGGAATTTTTTCTCCAAACCCGAAAAAATTATACTTATCAGTTATATAACTATTAATAACCGGATAGAACCCATTTGAATCATCCAGATATGGGACTAAAACTATTAAAGAATCAATTTTCGGATATTTCCCACGAGGTTCAAGAGGTACAAAATATTCTTTGCCTGCCTCAAAGGTAGTTCTTTTTTTATGCCATGATTCATAATAAAAAAACTGTATGTGATTTCCCACCTGATATTTCCTTTTTCCTTTATAAACATCTTCAATAAAAGCATCTACTAAATGTGCTTCACTATGCATTAGATCTTCTGCTTCCGGAATTATCATTTTTTCATTTTCAACGTGAATGCGTAGAAAATATGCCACCCTGGTTAATGCATAGATTACAGGTGATATTGATTTCTTGAATTGCTCTTGAAAATAATAGTTTGTCATTATTAAAGTATAATTTTCGTTAATTCTTTTTCGTTGTTTTTTCAATATATCTAATCTTTTAAATCCTGTATCATTAATAGCTAAATAATCTAAATCGGCTGCTTTATACATAAGGGAAGCAATGTGTTTTAGTTCATTTAAATCCATTGCTTCAATATGAGCTTTAAAAGGATCTTTATATTCAAGATTTGCTTTCTTTAGACTATTGTTGAATTCAAAATTAAGGCTATCAATTTTTTTAATATAGTCTTGAACAATTTTTTGTTGTGAATAGGTAACCGGGGATAACAAATAATTTATTAACAGCTGTGTAATTATGATGCTGATTATATAATTAAATCTCAAAAAACCCTCACCATATATTTCATTTTAGATATAAAAATTGTAAAATAATTTTTGTTAGTTAATTCCAAATATTTATTAAACATTTATTTTCCATGCTATCTTACAATAACCCTTACTGTTTTCAATGCAGATGAGCCAAAATAACCATAAGCGCCTTTTATAACAGAGTTTTCTTATTTTTCGCCTTACTTCTTAATTATTATTTTATACTAAATGTCAGTTGTCTTTGCTGACCTGAAATAATATCAAATATCCATAATGTTCCATTTTGTAATGGCCATATATCATATCTATACCTTGTCAAAACAATAAATTTGCCTATTGGGTTCCAGGAGAAAGGAACTCCGGAATCATTGCTCATCCCTTCAGTAGTCAACTGTCTCAGATTTTTACCAGTGCTATCCATTAACCATAAGGTTACCTGGCTGTTCTGTGGTTGTGAAGCGAAAGCAATGAATTTTCCATCAGTTGAATATTTAAGGTATCGATTATCATTATTAATGTCACCTAAAAAGCTTAAAAAGCTTTTCGACTTTGTTTGAAAATTAAACAACCACAAAGAATCACCTATTGCTTTGCCATCTTTAGAAATAGCACGGGATGTATATAGAATTTTACTCCCACTTGGATCAAAATTCGGGAAATTACCATATGCTGCAATAAACATTTGCTCAGTACCATCCGATTTCATTAACCATATCCCGCAATAGTTTTTATCATCACATATAGATTCACTATAAGCAATAAATTGCCCATCAGGACTCCAAGCAGGAAAAAAATTTCTTCCTTCTGTTGTAAGCTGTATAAGCATAGTTGTGTCGAATGTTGTTCCAGTAAAATGCATTTTATAAATTTGTGCACCTATAACAAAGGCTAACCAATTTCCATCAGGTGACCATGCAGGATCTTGCAAGGTGTAAGTTAAAATTCGTCTCATATTAGTTTCATCGGAATTTATAAACCAAAAACCACTTGAATCCATATCTAATTGATACTGATCCGGATATGGACTATCAGTTGTTTGATAATGAATACTTTTTAGTGGGATGTGATTGAATCCTATAAATTTACCGTTTGGGTGCCAGATAGGGCTGTCATAGATAGTTGGAGGTATAGGATGGGAGATCTGAGTTACACCGCCATCTGTTGGATTATTATCTTTGCACTCTGAAAGTAGAATGAATATTAAAATAACGATTAAAAATGAACGCATCTGCTTAGCATAAAATTTAAAGAATAGCTGAGAAAATTTAACTTCATCTGATTCTTTTTTCATTTTTTTAGTATTTTTATCTTACAATAACCCTTACTGTTTTTATTATTGACGATCCGAAATAACCATAGGCACCATTTACACCGGCACTTTCTTTTCCTTGAAAAACATGTTCATAATAGTTTTTATCAAAACCCAGCACTTTAATTCTGACTGTGTCTGTTGGTAAATATTGACTTATAAAGCTATAACTTGTGTCAAAAACTACTTTGCTATATTCTAGATAATTATATCTTCCAAGTTCAAGAAAATTAATATGATAGAAAATATCAACAATATATCCATAAATACTTTTATTACTTTCCCATTTTGTATTAATTTCAAACTTATTATTTGAATAATGATATATTTGATTTTCTTTAGGTGAAATAATTTGAAAATTGTCTGGGATAATAGTTCTACCAGTAATTACATTATTACCTACATTTATTTTTAGATTATAAATTTCTCCAGGTTTTGGAATTAAAGTTTCATTGGTATAAAATATAACATTGTTGGAATCCCTAGTTATAATAAAATTATTAAAAGATATATTATTGGACTCTAGTTCGATTAAGGCATTCGTAGTAAAAAATGGATTAAAATCATCTAAAGAAACTCTATTACCATCAATTTGCCGTTCTAATCCAACAACGTTATAGACAAAGATTTTCTGTTTTTCAGCATTGACTGTAAGATTAAAAATAACACTATTCTTGTGAGATTCACTTTGTACTGATAAGTTTTCACAAGCATTTAACAGCAAGGTAATACATGCTGGAATCATTAATCCAATGATTACTTCTTTATTAAAATTCAACTGATACTCCTATTGTCGGAATAATGAATGAGCCTCTTTCCTCTCCCTCTTTTTGATTTGTATCAAAAATTCCTGGATTATAAAAATATGAATTGGGACTGCCCAGAACATTAAGCACTTGTAAATAGGGCTTTATTAGAAAATTACCCGATAAAAAAGTACCCGTAAAACCTAAATCTAAGCGGTTGTAGTCACTCAATCTGGTGGAATTCTCTTTACCTTCTAAAAATACCCACTGTCGCCCCTCGTTATCAATTCTTATCCAATTATTGTTATCATTGTTATAATAGTTAGTAGCTCTTACATATTTTCCGATTATTGGAGTAGCAGGTAGTCCGGAAGCATAAGACCAGAAAGAACTTAATGTCCAGTGTTCAAATATCTGGTAATTTATTAAAAGTTTGAAATTATGTGTTCTGTCATAATTACTAAAATATGTATAAACATCGTTCTTTTTTGTTGATCTTGTTAATGAATATCCTATCCAACCAGTAAAATCTCCAATATCTTTTTTAAGTATAATATCCATTCCAGCAGCATATCCATTTTCAAATGAATAGCTTCCATTCTTATATGAAGTTGAAAGATTTTCTCTTATTTTGTAATAAGCTTCGGCTTCCGTCGTAAAAAAATTAAATAAATCTTTTATTTGTAATCCGGCTAAAAAATGATATGAGAAAGCAACTTGATCAATATTATCCGAAATAAAATATGAAGAAAATGGAGCATATAGTTCCTGATGTCGCTGATCTTTAATTGTATATAAATATTGATAATATCTTCCTAAAGAAAGACGAGTATCTAAAATCTTTATTAAAGCTGTAATTGATCAATAGATAAGGAGCGAATAATAACTTTTTTACTTTTGAAAGATATGATAATCTATAACCCGGTGTTATTTCCAATTTCTTATTTATCTGAATTTTATCCATCGCATAATGATTATATACAAATGCATTATCTTTAAATGAATACGGATTGGGGGCGAAATCAAAAAATACTTCTTGGAGAGGGAATTTTAATAATCCAGAAAAATCCCCTTCATTGATATCCCATCCGTATTTGATATACGTTTTTTTTACTTCAATACCAGTTAATAAATGTTGTCCTGGAAATTGAAACTCAAAACCTGTTTTAATGCTAAACTCATTAATTGTATTATTTATTAGTATACTGCTTATTGAATCAGGTTTTATTTTGCCTAATCAGGTAATATGCTTTCGAATCAGCTTTCAGATAAGATCTGGATAAATATACCTGAAGATTTAAAATACTCTTCTCATTAAAAAAATGTGAATATTTAAAATTGTAAAGCAGGATTTCCCCAATTAGGATTATTTTTTTCGCTGATTAACTTATATGAACTATCGGAAAAAATATTATAGGCATCTTTTGAATATAATAAAACTTAATTCTAATAGATTTTTACTATCAACTGGAAATAGTATATTTGCCATAAAGATCGTAGAAATAATAAGGGAAATCCTTCCCTGTCAATTTTTCCAAGCATATCAAAGTAACTTCTACGGCCAGAAAGTAGAAGTGTACCCTTCCAAAGAGGAAATACTGCATAGAGCTTTGAGGATGTCAAACCCAGTGAAAATTTTCCTTTTAAATTAGTTTCATTATAATTTTTTGTTTGCATGTCTAAAACACCAGATAAATATCCTCCGTAATTTGATGGATAGTTTGATGGATAAAGTCTCTCTAATTGTATTATATCAGGATTAACATCTCCAAAAGTTTCACCAACATGGTAAGGATTATAGAGTGGGACATCGTCAAGAGAAATTAATACCTCGTCAAAGTTCCCTCCACGCAAAAATATTTGAGAACCTAAATCATTTATTTCGCCTACTCCAGGTAAAGCTTGTAAGGCTCTGAATACATCAGGTTCACCGACTTGAGGAATTTTACTTAAATCTCCGGGAAGTAATTCATAGGTTGAAGTATTGATTTCTTTTTTGAATTTCTCCCCACTGACTGTAACACCCGGTATTTCAATCGGCACTGGGACTAAACGCAGAAATATTTTTTTAACCGGAATATCTTTTTCAATAAATATTTGTCTCTGCAGCTTTTCATATCCAATGCAGCTTGCTTCTATTGTATGCTCTCCATGAGAAGTGGTAAAAGAAAAATACCCGCTTTCATCGGTTACTGCTATTCCTTGTCCATCAATACTTACTAAAACTCTTGGTAATTCCTCCTCAGTTTTATCATCAAATACATATCCTTTGATGATGATTTTGTTGGTGTCAACCTGTGAAAATATAATAATTCTGAAGAAAAGAACTAAATAAACAATGATTTTGTACATTTATTCTACTAAAAACATAAATTAAAAGTCACCACAAAAATATGGTGACTTTGACAAAATAATCCCTACTCAGAATTAATTAGTTATATAATCATGTAAATCAATATAATCCTCATCTGGATCAGATGTATCAATGGCTCTTAGCCAGGTTATCGTATGGGGAAATTCTACAACATTTGTTCTCCACGTATAAAGACTAGGTATATATGCAACTGTTTCCCAATTAGTATCTGCAACATGATCATCATTTCCATTGAAAAACCCGTCAAATTCCCATACTTCGAATTTAATTACATCACTTGAATTTGTAGACGAATACAAATCCCAACCAGCAGGAACACCATGCCACCAGTCTCGACCAGCAGTAACACCATCAATAACATTAAAAGGAATATAAGAATTGCTCCAGGCACCACCGGGGTGCTTATACGAAACCCTGAAATATATTTCCATATATCCGCCGAACCACCCATCATCGAAATCGTGTAGAATATTAAATTGATCAATTCTCCAATGATAAATTGTGTTTGGTGGATCCTCAGATTCAATAGAACTTAAAGCACTATTTTTTTTCAATACATTATCCACATTTTTATTATCCAAATAATAATTACCGTTTTTTTCACTAGGATATATTACCAAGGTAGGTGTATCCGGAGCTTTATCATATGACAAATGCACCTGATTTCCATTTAAATCGTATGCAGGGATATCACTTTTATCACTTTTATCTCTGCAAACATATGCAATAAGTAAATCATCTTGGTTTCTCCATTGTTCCCTATACTTTTTAAGTGGAAAATAAATATCAATTAAACCAAATGTTAAGTTATCAATAAAATCTTTTAACTCTTCATTTTCTTTCCCGGAAAACATTTCAGCGATACTTTCACCAAAGGAAGTATTTTTTTGCGATCCACTTACATAAAGGGTTCTAGGAGATTTCAAAAATTCTGTTGCTTCTAATATCTGTTCAACTTTTTTAGAACTGTTTATCTCATTATGCAAGATCTCTCGATTATTTTCATCCTGCATTAAAATCGATAATCCCTTAGCAATTTTTTGAATATTGGCTTGAACAACTGCTTTAGAAAAACTGGCAGCGGAAAAATTATTTTGTACATTATCTATAATCTCTGGGTTCGTTGGTTCTTGACATGATTGTAATGTAAAAATAAAAATCATGATTGGAACCAAGATAAGAAATAAAGAAGTTCTTTTGAATAAGTGCCCCATATTTCCTCCTTTTTATAAAAATATTAGGTTAGAAATGATTTTAAAATGAACGTCATTTCAAATAACATATAAAATTATATAATTTCAATAGGGGATTCCCCTATTTTAAATCATTAATTAAATTGAATACAACTCATTTATCCTTTTAATTTCTAACTTATGTTTTATATTCTCCTTATGTGACTCTACTGTTTTTACGCTTATAAATAGTTTTTCAGAAATTTCTTTATTTTTAAATCCTTCCTTTATCATTTTCATAATTTCTTTTTCCCGAGACGATATAATATTGTGGTTTGTTATAAGATTTTTTCCATGTAAAATATTTTTTATATAGGTATCAAGATAATATTCTTTCTCAAAAACATTAATTATAGCATTTCTCAATTCATTACTGTCAGTTTGTTTGCTTATTATTCCATTAAATCCTAAACAAATAAAATATTGCAGATAAGTCAATTCATTACTGTCGGTAAAAAGAATTTTTTTGGCCTCTACATTATTAAGAAGTATATGAATGGAATTTTTGATTTCACTTTCTTTCAAAAAAGTATCATCCAATACAACAATATCATAGAATTTTCGACTTCTATTAAATTTATCAGCTGTATTAAAGTCAAAAGCAAAAGCAGTAATTAAAGGATCACTTGCAAACAAATTTAATAGGGCCGTTAAAAAATAAGGTTGTGCTGATAAGAATAATGTCTTTATCTTGTTTGTAATCATAATATACCCCTTGATATAATTAATATGAATATTTTTTATTACATATTTTTAATCGGGACTAAACAATATTTGAAGTAATATTTTAATTTATGAACTACTTTTTTGAAGTAAAATGTACAGTTGAATCCAGGAAATATGTGAAGGGTCCATAATAATCCTCAATAAAATTTATAAAAATTTTTATTAACCTAATTTTTTTGATGTGTAAAGTTCCTCCTGAGTATTAATTAGGTTCATAACAATGCTAAAGAAAAAAAATATCATTGTCAATATATTTAATACAAAACTGTCAATTTGTACCTAATTTTTTTAACCCAATTCTATAAATCCTAACGAAATAGCGTAGGTTTCCGGCCGTTTTTTCTTCTCTAAGGCCTCTTTTTATCTTGGGCTACAGTTTACCCCTACCTTTCCAAAAATCATTCCTTAAAATCGATTTTTTGACTTTACATAATGTCGACAGTCTTATCAGAAAAATTAATTGTGCCCTCATATAATCAACAGACTAAACATTGGTATTCTCAAAAAATCCATTTATAAACTTTCTATCCATTCAACATTACATTGACGCTCAGGCACACTTTTTAATATCTGTCATACTTTTTGTATTGTACTCTTATGTTTCGCTTCGTTGTTACCTGAATAATTTAACAACTCCGCTCAACAACGGGTACGACAAAAAGATATGCCAGCTAAATCAAAAAGATGTTCCTTCGCTGCGTGATTACATTCCATGTACAATTCTATCTTAGTATAATTATCACTTAACATCTGCAATTCTATCAAAAAATTAATTGTGCTCTTTATTTTAATACTTACCTGATTGACAGAGCACAAATAATTTTTTTATCTGATCAATAATCTTCACCTTAGCATTGGCAAAAAAAACTTTGCTTAATCTTTATATTCCTTAATTATTGATTAAGCAAAGCTTTTTTAATGAACATTCCCTGAACTTTCTGTCAATTCATAATCACAACTCTATCTGATACTTCCTTTCCAATTATCATTATGCAGCTGAACATTAGACTCATCATTCATGTCTTAATCCTTTAACATCGTAACTGAGCCTTCATTTACCTTGTCAATGCTATCTTAACAACGACGAAAAGAAAAAAAGAAAAAAGAAGAAAAGCTTGACAACATACAGCCCGGTTCTCGGGGGCAAGGGACAAAAAAAATACCACCATTATTTATTTAATTTATTTCGGTTTTCCCTTTTTAGTTGATTCTATAAAAATGGATAACTGGAAGGCATTTTTTTTCGCCCTTGCCCCCTGCGCTGCCGGGCTGTAATCCCTTTTAATCGCTTTTCTTCTTTTTTCTTTTGTTCTTTTCTCTTGTCTTCTTTTCGGGGTTTCTGTTCTTCTTTTCGCTGCATTACGTTCTGTCAATTTTATTGGAGATTATTACTATGTATTACATTTACGCGAAACATCTGCTTATGGCGATACATCGCAGGCTTGTCAGTAAATCCTACTATTACGCCGCAGCTGATATCTTAGACAATCTCAGAGGTATCCATACAAATTATACTAAAGCTGCTGTCGAATATTGGCTCTATAACTATCAAAAAATAGGATGGTAAAACATGACTAATAAAAGAGTGATTAAAATGGCTCGTAATTCTAAAGGTTTATGGAGGTTTATTGTTGTAATATATCCTTCCAAGCTGGTCTACTATGTTAATAATTTTAAGGCTAATGGGGAATTAATCTCTTACCGGTTCAATTATTTCTATGAAGCTAATCAATTTTTTAATTCACAAACTTCTAAAAAAAACAGAAGGAATAATAATAATGATCAACTTAAACTTATTTAGCTATAAGGCTATAGGTTCTGCAGCTCTGCGCTGCGGAGCCTCTCATTTTGGGGTTAAATCCTTAAGCCCCTTTTCCCGGTATCCTTCACACTTTGTGGTGATTTTCAAATCAAGACCCAGCCTCATGAAATTCACAGAATCACTAAAGGAAAAAGGTCTTAAGGATGGTTATGATTTCTATTATAAAGATGTAATTCACAAAGAAGAGCTTCTTTATTTAGTATTTATTTCATTTTATCAATATGTAATCTTACCTAAATCGAAACTCTATTTCAAAAACTTCC
>CAVUOL010000061.1:0-8193 GCA_963742995.1 uncultured Ignavibacteriales bacterium | reverse complement strand
AATTCTTTAGTTGTTTCATCGATGGTCCATCTTCCTGTATTCTCTTTTTTCTCTGCGCTTCCGCTTACAAAGGTTGAATCTTCATTAAAGATTATCCACCGGGAATTATCCGGATTATGTTTTTCGGTTACATCTTTGGACATTTCGAGAACTTTAACCATTTTCCATTTACCAATGATGGATTTACTTAGGGTGCTTTCTTTTTGAGAATTTCCGTAATTAAATGAAATAAACATAATGAAGGAAAATATTATTTTGGTCATAATGCTCTCATCAATTAGGAATATAAGTTTGAAATTAAATTTATTTTTTGAAAGGTACAAGGTTTGAAAATTTTGATAGTTAGGTAATAAATTATAATATAGTTGTCCAAAACAAAATTGTAACCATTGATTAAAAGGTTATGTGAAAAGTCAAAAACTTTGTATCTTCTACTGGTAAATCAACTTAAAGTAGATAAATCTATCTCTCATAGATAAATTGGAACAGCGAGGGTTGTTCTTGCTGCGGATCGAAAGGTTTCTATCAACCTCAGTCAATAGAAGGATCTAATTGAAGAGAAAAGGTAACCTATGCACCGGACTGAAAGTCCGGTTAGCCTTTGCTGCTGGATAAAGAGGTTGTGTGAAAGTTATTATAAAGAACAGGGGTTCTTTTTTAGGTCTATGGATAAATCCGTAAGTTAATTAAATGTAATTCAAACCGGCGGACAGGTTGTAGTTTTGAAATCCGGAAATAAACCTCCGGGCACTCTGTAAATAGAATTTAATTTATTGCCGGAACAAAATCTATATGTGATGTTTTAATCAATTATTCATCTGTTTCTAATTGGTTCAACATTCGCTTCGCATGTACGGCAGCCGGGCTTTTCGGATTAATTTCAATGGCCTTTTTATAATATTTAACTGCTTCTTCCTTTTGTCCATCTGTGGTATATGCTTCAGCAAGGCTGTCCCATGTATTTGCAATTCCCGGAAATAGCTCGGTATTAATTGTAAAGATTTCCAATGCTTCTTTATTCTTTTTTTCCGCCAGTAAATCATATCCCACATGGTTGAGCAGGTTATCTTTTGCGGTATGAAGGGAAACACCTGAAATGAATTTGTTAAAGTTGTTTTTGAGATATTCTCTTCCGTTTTGTTTGTAGATATTATATAATTTTTGAAAAATACCAGGTTCAGGTGGAGCAATCTTATGATCTGCAAGGAGCATGTAGATATTATGACCAACTTCCTCTGCAATTGGAGGATCATAGTTCGAGAGTACAACAATTATATACCCGGTTGAAGGCTGTGAAAAAACCACAGAGTTTCTGCCTGTTGCACCCCCTGCATAAGAAGATATGTAAGATGAATCTGAAATTATCTTTTCCCAGGTTCTGCCTGCTGAAGCTTCAAACCGTTCAGCAAACAATGCTTTCATTTGTTCGCTCAGCATATTATTATCATATAAAAATGAAAGCTCAAACTTCATTATATCCTGGGCATCGGCAAATGCAGACCCAGCAGGGGAGGGAGATTTTTCATAATCAACACGTACTCTTTTTCCTGTAGAAGAAAATATGTATCCTGCAGGAATCTCATTATTTGCCCGTATTTTTAAATAATCAAAACAGGTGTTGTCAAGTCCCTCCGGCGTTAAAATATTCTTCTGAATATAATTGAAGTAATTCATCCCTGTAATACTTTCAATAACCGCACCGAGTACAACATAACCGGAGTTTGAATATTGTCTGCCCGTACCGGGTTCAAATAAAAGCGGTTCATCTTTAAAAGTATCAATAGTTTTATCAATTGTCGTAAGCTCAGCAAGTCTTGGGAGAACGCCTGGAATCATTAGATAATCACCGAAACCGGAAGTATGGGTAAGAAGCTCTCTTATGGTCACTTTATCCAGTACAACTTTCGGAAATTGATTTAAGTATTTACCTATATTATCATCAAGATTAAGCAAGCCTTTTTCAGCAAGTTGAAGAATTGCAACAGCAGTAAAACTCTTAGTAATTGAACCGATATCAAATTTCGTATCTATTTTATTATCTCGATTATTCTCGTAATCAGCTTTACCAAATGCTTTAAGATAAACCGGAGATTTATCTTTAGAGATCAATACAACCCCCGAGAAATAACCTGCCTTTGTATAATCTTGCATGAGATTATCAACCTTTTCCTCAATCTCTTTGGGAGTTAACTGCTTCATGATTGCCGGTTTATTTTCTTTTATCACTCCCTGGGCAAATATTGAGAATGAAATTAGGAGAAAATTGACAAGGAATTGTAATCTTTTTACCATATAGTTTCCTGAAGCAATAAGTAAAACTATTAATTTTCCTTATTTAGACATATCCAGTACGAAATAGTTCCGTTGAGGACTACGAGGACTATGTGAAAGTAGTGAGATTGTTCCGTATTATATTTGATTAATATGGAATTATAAATAAATTAATCCTCCTCTATGAAAACAATTACGCATACTCTATTCGGATTAAATACTACAGTCGGAATTCCGCTTGGCGTTCTGAGCAGCAGCGTAGAGTGCTTTTTCGAATTGAAAGGGAAGCCGGAATATAAGATACACAGACTGCTGCCAAAAGGAACTTCGGAAATATTATTTAATCTGGGAGAACCTTTTTATGGTAATACTGCAAAACCTTCCTCGAATAATTTTAAAAGGATTAATTGCAGGCATTTTCTTATTAGCGGGATAAAAACCGGCTATCTTGATTCTTTTGCTGTTGATTATTTTCATTGTATCGGTATAAGATTTAAAATTGATGGAATAAAAAAGCTTCTTAATATTGCTCCTGTAGAATTAACAGATAATGATTTTGAACTTGATACGGTAATATCGAAAAATACCGCTCAATATCTATATGAAAGTTTAAACGAATGTAGCACTACTTCACAAAGGTTTAATCTTCTTGAAAATTGGCTTTTTGAAAAATTATCTCATTCCAAAAGCAATGATAAGAATTCCCATATTATCAATACAATACTTTCCAAACCATTTTTACCGGTTAAAGTACTTGAGGTTGAAACCAGATATTCGAGACAGTATCTTCATAAAAAGTTTAAAGAGGAGACAGGGATTTCAATTAAGAAGTACCAGGAAATTATTAGAATAGGTGGAGTCTTAAGCTCTATTCGCAATAATCCCCAGGAACTTATTCAGACCGTTTACTCAAACGGGTATTTTGATCAGAGCCATTTTATTAGGGATTTTAAGAGCATAACAGGTTTGGTCCCTACATCTTATATCGCTTCATCATCTCCGCACACTTTAGATCCTTATATATTCTGAGTTTACATTTTTACAATACATTCACATTTGAGCACCTTAATTTTGGAATGTAAATAAAAATTAAGGAGTATTCAAAAGTGAAAAAATTTGTTTTGTATCTGTCCATCGCCTTTATGGCAGGGGTTACATTTGTTAATATATATAATTCAATTGTGGATGCAAGGAGCTGGGGTGTAAATATTCCTGAATCTGTTCACGCTGCAAGGGAGTACTTCAACGTTGTAAATCCCGGTACTTTTTTCAGAGTTTTTTCCCCTGTCAATCAGATACTTGCTTTGCTTGCTTTAATTTTATTCTGGAAGACATCCAAAAATATCAGGATATTTCTCACCGCTGCTTTTCTTATTGCCGTTTTTACAGACGTATTGACTTTTGCATATTTTTACCCGAGGAACCATCTGTTGATGTCTCTCTCGTTACAGGAGATTGACCGATTAGCTTCCGTTATTAGTCAGTGGCAGTTTATGAATTGGATAAGATCTGCAATCCTTACTGTCGGGATAACCTTTTCGTTCTTAGGGTTGAATGAAATATTTAAATATCAAAAGCTTAATTGATGATGATTAATGATTAAAAAATTTATAAATTTCAGAAACTTAAAAATTCTTTCTGTAAAAAGTTCTTAATGCTCTTTTCATTGCTTCGATAAGATCAAATAAATATTCTTAATCTATCAATCATTAACAATTTGAGGGATCAAACAATGTTATACACCATCTCTCTGTATCTGCATATTGTAGGGGCATTGATTCTATTTTCTGCAGTGGGAATTGAATTGATGTGCCTGACTAATTTACGGAAAGCCGGGACACGCGATAGCATTATTGCATGGCTTAATAATTTTTCCATTCTTAGGAAGTTATTTACTACTGCTTTCTTCTTTCTATTAATTTCTGGTATTTATATGATGATTGAGATCTGGGCGACAGCTGCATTTCCTATTATCGGAATAATTGGACTCATCGCTCTTTCAATATCCGGAGGGGCTGTTTCGGGTAAAAGACTTGAAGCTATAGGGAAATCTGCTGCTCAAACAGAGTCCGGGATACCTTTGTCGGAACTTTTATTAAAAGTACGGGATAAGTTTTTCTGGAATGCTTTCCTGATTAGAATATTTGGTTCATTAGGACTAGTTTTTATAATGACTTTTAAGACAGATCTTATAGATTCAATTATAGCTGTCCTTATTTCAATATTTATAGGATTCGTGGCTGGAAAGACTAGCAAATCTTCGGAAGTATTGCAGGAAGCAGAAGTTTAAGAATAAATACTAAATCAATATATTAAATCTGGAGACGGCTGATCTAAATACAGCAGTTTTTGGTCAGCCTTCCCTTATTATTATTTGTTCTTCACGTATATTAACTTAAATCTTCCCTTTTGATTTTCTCTTTGTTCGATTTCAAATTTGCCGATTGACTTAATCAATGGTGTAAGCTTTGGAAATCCGAAATTTCTTGAATCAAAATTCGGCTGCTTTTTTTGCAGGAGGTTTCCTACATCTCCCAAAAATGCCCAGCCGTCTTCATCTGCAAGATCGGAAATGGTCGATGATATTAATTTAATTATGCCAGGAGTTATTTTGTCAACTTCACTTTTTTTAGACTTCTCTTTTACAATATCAGGTTCCTCACTATCAAGGAATTCATTAGATCTATTTTTTAGAATCTCTATATAAATAAATTTATCGCAGGCAGCTATAAAGGGTTTGGGAGTTTTCTTTTCACCGATTCCAAATACTTTCATACCAGCCTCTCTCAGCCGGGTAGCTAGTCTCGTAAAATCGCTATCGCTTGAAACCAGGCAGAAACCATTGACTTTTTCAGAATATAAAATATCCATTGCATCAATAATCATTGCAGAATCGGTTGCATTTTTACCCACGGTATACCCGTACTGCTGAATTGGAATAACTGCATTCTCAAGGAGTACATTCTTCCATTTGGAAAGCGTGGGCTTAGTCCAGTCCGCATAGATTCTTTTTATAGTCGGGTTGCCATATTTAGCAATTTCTTCCATCATTTCTTTAACATAAGCGGATGGGATATTGTCTCCATCAATTAATACTGCAAGCTTTAAATCTGTATCCATGTATATTTCTCATTATATAAAACAAAAATGATATGCAATATTGTGTATATACAACTGGAAATCAAATCACGGTGCACATTAAATTTGATTTAATATTAGAGGAGCTATTTATTTTTGAAGGGAATTAAGGCGGAGGATTCATTTTATCATATCAGTTACAGTTTTATTTCCCCTACGGGTTGGTTCATGTTTAGTTATTTTGTCTACAATAATATCATCCCTACGGGGTAAGGGCAAAACATTTCATTGATAAAATGTATTTAATGTAGAAAAGAGTGAGAAAACTGAAAAACTGATGGGAGTTGGTTTAATTTTCTTGTTAAACCAATGGATAAATCCATTGGTTAATGATATAATTTTATCTTAGTAGGATAAGCTTTTTTACAGCGGTAAAGCTGCCGGCTTTAAGATGGTATAGATAAATTCCGCTTGCAAGGTTTCCGGCATTAAAGTTTACTTCGTAAATCCCTGCAGGTTGAATATTATTAACCAGGGTTTCAATTTCTACTCCTAAAATGTTATAGATTTTCAGAGTTACATATCCATTTAGGGGAAGAGTATATCTTATTTTTGTTTCAGGATTGAATGGATTCGGATAATTCTGGAAAAGTTCAAACCCCTTTATCACATCTTCATGTGAAATTCCGGTCACAGCAGAATATTCATAAGCACCGATATCGAAACCCGTACCCGAAGTGCGCGGATTACCATCTATATCACTTAATACAACTGGTGCAGCCAAGGAAGTCCCTGCATCAATAGCCTCTGAACCTGAAAGCAGGTGGAAATCACCATTGGCGGGGTTTAACGAATAATTGGTTTTCAGGAGCTGCAATTTGAGAATGAAGATCATAGCCCAGTTTCTGCCAGTCTGCCAGACTCATATTAGTATTCCCGTCATCATTGCTTAATCTATCCGCAACAATATTATAGTCATTGAAGAATTTCTGTATTGAAGATTCATCAACAGAAATGCTTCCTCTGAAAGAATGATGATTAATTAAAATATTGTTATATAATGTATCACCAGTAGATCCGCCGGTAACAAGAACAGCCCATCTGGCATCAGCCGGATTTATTATTGTATTATTAAATATCTTATTATTCTTCGATCCTTCGGCTCCGTCAATCATAAACAATGCAATCCCCGTTGCATGGTTATTATAAATAAGATTGTTATATATAACAGAATTCTGAACTCCATCCAGGTTTATAGCAGAGCCGCCGCCGGCCCCGTTGTCATGCAGAATATTTCCCGCAATTACCGCATTGCTTATAATTCCGTCACCGCCCTGCGATGCATCTGCATTAAGCTGAATACCGCAGTCATTATTGCCATAGCATTCATTGTTTCTTACAATAGGCCTATCACCGCTGTTTGAGACATAAATTCCATGCTGCTGAATACTATTTGAGCAAATATTATTTTCAATAATAATATAGTCCGTAAACCCGGTGAATATACCCCAATAATTATTATTTGTACAATAATTATTTTTTATAACAATATAGTTGGAAACTGCAGCACGGATTCCAGCCCGGGGCTGATTAATAACATTAAAACCGTCTATTACAACTCTATCCGCATTCTCGATATTAATTCCATCGTTAGTTTTATAATTATGCTTATCAATTACTACATTCCGATCAATTGCCTTAAAGACAATAGGCAGATTTTCTGTCCCGCTTGTTCGTATATCGAAACCTGTATAATTACCTTCCGTTACGATGACCGAATCTCCTTCTGAAACTTTATCTGCAGCTTTCTGCAAGGTTAAGAAAGATTCGTTTATGCTTAGCCCTGTATTAGCATCATTCCCTTGTCCGGATACGTAATAAACCTTTTGTGCTGCTATAGGATTACAAATAATTATAAAAACGAATATAAAAACCGGTAAAAATTTATTAAACATTTTCCTTAACGATATTGGTCATGTATTGAAACTTCAATAAGAATACCAGTAGATAGTGTCGAAATATTCGGCCAGAAGTCATTTTATAAAAAAATAGGTATGAAAAAGGTACAGATGAAGAGTAAATTTGTATTTACTTAAACAGGTTTATCTACTGTATGTGGACGGTTGAGGTTTTGTAATAATACAGTTTTAATACGGTTCCAAAACGGTTTTAATACGGTTTCAAAACGGTTTCAGACTTGTGGTAGCTTTGATTTAGTATGGAAAAGTGGGGGGTATGAAAGGGTTAAAACTGTTGGTTAATGATATTAACATAGAATCTGGAAGTTCGTTTTTTATACTTTTTATTTTTTAGGGGGTAGATGTTTTTTAATTTTATTTGAGATTCTGAGAAAAAGGAAGCCTATTAAAGCAAATAATAGTGTCAGCCCTGCATATACCTCAATTGCTGAGAATGAGAAGCCGTTTCTATAACCAGATTTTTCAATTAATGTAGTTATCCCATAATATGCAGACATAAGTGCAATGAGAAAAAAGATAAAACCTAAGATTGCAAGTATAGAGGAAAATGCTTTTTTCATATTTCTTATTTCAGCAGAATTAATTTTCTGGTTGAAGAAAAGCTTCCAGCGCTAAATCTATATAGATATACGCCGCTTGAAAGATTTCCGGCATTAAACTTTACTTCATAAGTTCCTGGTGACTTTTTTTCATTGACAAGTACGGTAACTTCTCTTCCTAAAAGGTCATAAACCTTTAAGGTTACCTGTTCGTTTGTTTCCGGTATTAGCGGGAATGGTATATTTGATAGTAGTTACAGGATTGAATGGATTAGGATATGCTTCGAGAATAAACTTATCCGGAATATTCTTACTTGAAAAGATTC
>CAVUOL010000060.1:0-14909 GCA_963742995.1 uncultured Ignavibacteriales bacterium | reverse complement strand
TCCCGAGAAATTCAGCATCTCCGCGGGATACTTTGCCTGATCAGACAATCAGATTTTGGTGGCCTATTTCCTTCAGTTTTGGTCCAACAAAAGCCGGTGAAAGGTATGTTACAAATAATTATGCTTATGAAGGGGAAGACGATCTCGATTCCTGGTTTAAAGGAAAACTCAATTAGTAACTAATGGAACCAGGGATTCTCTTTATGTTGCTTATTATTGGGATTCAGCAAACCCCCAGACTCAAAGTTATCCCAATGGTTCGAAAGATGATACCGGCGACCCCGATAGAAAAACAGGACATCTTTATTCTACACAGGTTCCAGGTTATTCTTTATTATATGCCGATAAAGCTTATAATCAGAAAATTGATGATCCAAACCAGCCTTATGCTATGCCCCATGCATCTATTACTCTGGATCTATGGGGAAGAAGGGATGCCGGGTTAAAACAGACTTATCGCGGTGATGATAATCGCGGAAGATTCCCGTTGGATGTAATTACATCAAAATTAGATACTAAACCTCAGAAGGGCCCCATGAGATTTATAACTTCAGGGCCTTATGAATTGACCAAAAATTCTACGCAGGGAAGGTTTGATTCAATAACATTTGTTTATGCTGTTGGTGTTAACGGACTTAATTGGAATGCAGCAGATTCTATCGGGAGACTCTGGATGAATCAGGAGATTACAGATGCAGAGAAAGACTCTATAGTTCTTACAAACGGCAAAGATTCTTTATGGCAGACTTTGGATAGAGCCAATTGGGCCTGGAACAAGATTAATAATGGAGGTTCTATTCCTGCTCCGCCTCCCCCTCCTGATATAATTGTAAATTCCGGACCTAATATAATTACAGTTAAATGGTCATATCCAGATGCATCTTATTTTAATGATGCTGTTACTGGTACAGATGATTTTTATGCATGGAGGGTTTATAGAAAAGAAGGTGCATTATTGGTTAACGATCCTCTTGATCAGAACAGTGGCGAAAGATGGAAATTAGTATATGAAACAAACGATAAAAATACTACTTCTTTTGTCGATAAAAACGTAATTCGAGGGCTGGATTATTATTACGCCGTTACTGCAGTAGATAATGGTTCTCAAAATACCGACGGTCTATTTCCGGGTCAAAAATTGGAAAGTTCTCGTTTTATAAACCGTTCCCAGATTCCTGCAGTTCCTTTTCAGCCCGGATTAAATGAAACCGGGAAAGTAGTAGTAGTTCCTAATCCTGCTACGGTTGCAAGAGGTTTAAAAGGTTCTCCCGATAAAATTTCTTTCTTTAATCTTCCTATTAAATGTACATTAAAGATCTTTACTGAAACAGGGGACCTTATTACAACCATTCAGCATTTTGGTACTGCCGATGAAGAATGGGATCAAAGGACAGATGAAAATCAATATGTAACAAGCGGAATTTATATTCTGGCAGTTAGCGATGCACAATCTATTGATGGCAAATCACTTGACAATCAATTTGTAAAATTCATAATCGTACGGTAAAAATTTTATGAAGATATTAATATTAAAAAAATTTTTAGGGAAACCGCTAAATATATTTCTGCTAAGAGTATTTACTGTAATATTCATATTCTTTTTATGCGGATTATTAAATTTATCAAAAGCCCAGATAACTAAAAAAGCCCAGGTTGGCTTTAGGTTTTTGGAAAACCCTGTCTCTGCAGAAGTTATGGGAAGAGGCGGAGTCGGCGTAGCTACTACACTCACTTCAAATGGTATTTTCTGGAATCCCGCACTAATCGGTTTAATAGAACCAAATATTGACGTGAGCTATAATTATACAAATGGGATTGCTGATATAAATTATAGCGCTGTAGCTGCAGCAATTCATTTGGGTGATTTTGGAGTACTTGGTCTTAGTCTGCTCTCAATGGATTATGGAACCTTTGTGGGTACTGAAAGAGCTGATAATTCACAAGGCTATATTGAAACAGGAAATTTTACTCCTACCGCAATATCAATCGGTACAGCTTTCTCACAAAAGGTAACCAACAGGTTTTCATATGGAATCCATGTGAAATATGTCCACCAAAACCTAGGATCTGTAATTTATAATGACTCAACTGGAGAATTGAAAAAATATGCTCAGGGTACCGTAGCATTTGACGTAGGAGCTTATTATGACTTTTTATACAATGGAATTACTTTCGGGGCTTCATTGCAGAATGTATCAAAAGAGCTGAAATATGAAACCGACGAATTTCCCCTCCCATTTGCAGTCAGCTTTGGGGTAACCGTTGAACCAATTCAATTTTTTAGTCAAGATGAAAAAACTTCAAGACTAATTTTGAGCTTTGAATCAAGGCATCCGCGTGATTTCGGGGAAAAAATAAAATTTGGAGCCGAATATAGATTTATGGAAATGTTTATTGTACGTGCCGGTTATGAAATGCATTATGATGAACGGGGATTCTCGGCAGGTATCGGTATTAATCAGGAAATCTCAGGCATCCCTGTTAGGGTCGATTATGCCTTTGAACCTTTCGGCATTTTTGGTAATATTCATTTTATATCTATAGGAGTTAGCTACAAATAAGGTTTTTATGGGGATAACTCGATATGGTATCCTGATCATTCGATTCTTCTTATACTGTGAATGATAATTTCTGTTTACTATGAGAATCCCCATAATTTTTTAATTTTCTTTATATCTTTCACAAAGGTTTAATAACTGGTTTACGCAGATGTAAAGATGACATCTTTAGTAATAAAAATCTCATTCAATTTTTATTGGAATGTAAGTCCAGTTAAAACCTTATTTTTAAAAATAAAGATGTCATCTTTCAAATACCGTATATTACATAAATCCAGTTAATAAGATGAAAATATTAAAATTCTTTGCTTTACTAATCCTTTCAACCGGTTTTGCATTCCCCCAGCAAAGCTGGATTCGAATAAACCAGCTAGGTTATCTCGAAAATTCAATTAAAGCTGCTGTACTTGTCAGCAAAGAAAATTTGAATCCTTCCCATTTTGAAATTTATAGTTCATCGGATAATAAAGAAGTATGGAAAGGGGATAAAATTTCTTCTTTTGGAAAATATGCATCCTTTAATACAACCTTTAGGTTAAATTTCTCGGAATTTAAGGAAGATGGAGAATATTATATAAAATATGGTGATGTAAAATCTCCTTCATTCAGGATCTCTAATGATATATATAATGGTACTGCCGATTTCCTATTAAATTATATGAGAGAGCAGCAGTGCGGCTATAATCCTTTTTTAAAAGATTCATGTCATACTCATGACGGCTTTATCGTTGATAATGAAGCAAGGGAAATGCAGCATATAAATGCTACCGGCGGCTGGCATGATGCTACCGATTACCTGCAGTATGTAACTACTTCAGCAACCGCGACCTACCAGATGCTTTTTGCATATATGAAAAATCCGGATTCCTTTGTAGACAAATTCGATAAAAATGGTGATCCAGGTTCAAATGGTATTCCGGATATTCTCGATGAATCTAAATGGGGATTGGATTGGCTTGTAAAACTGAATCCTAAATATGGTGAATTATACAACCAGATTGCCGATGATAGAGATCATGCAGGGTTCAGGTTACCGGATAAAGACTCCGTTAATTATGGCGGTCCTGATCTACAAAGACCGGTCTATTTTGTAACCGGAAAACCACAGGGAATTTGTAACTATAAAAATAGAACTACAGGGGTTTCCTCAGCTGCCGGGAAATTTGCTTCAGCATTTGCACTCGGCTCTCTGCTATTGCAAAAGTATTACCCTGAATTCTGTAAAACCATCAGCCAAAAAGCTGTTGATGCTTATAAATTCGGGAAAACAGATCTTGGAGTTACCCAAACTGCCTCATGTGTTTCTCCATATTTTTATGAGGAAGATAATTACGTTGATGATATGGAACTAGCCGCTGCGCAGCTTTCTAAAATTACAGATGATAAAACTTATCTTAAGGAGGCTGTTGACTGGGGGAAGCTTGAACCCGTTACTCCATGGATGGGAGCTGATACTGCCAGACATTACCAATGGTATCCATTTCTTAATCTCGGTCATTACCTCCTTGCGAAGGAAAATAATCAAAGTATATCGAAAATTTTTACTGGCTATATGAAAAAAGGACTGGATAGAATCTATAATCGAGGAAAAAATAATCCTTTTCTGATTGGAATTCCTTTTGTATGGTGTTCAAATAATTTTGTTACTGCGGCACTTACACAATGCAGGCTTTATAATGAAATAACAAACGATTCAACTTACCTGGAAATGGAAGCAGCTTTGCGCGACTGGCTGTTCGGCTGTAATATCTGGGGCACCAGTATGATAATAGGATTACCTCAAAATGGTGACTATCCTTCCGATCCTCATTCTTCAATATATTTATTAACTCATAGACAGATAAACGGAGGTTTGGTTGATGGTCCTATTTACAATACAATCTTTAAGTATCTACAGGGTTTAAAAATTGTAAACGGTGATGAATATTCTGAATTCCAATCAAGTATTGCTGTTTATCACGATGACTACGGAGACTATTCAACCAACGAGCCTACAATGGACGGAACTGCAGAATTGACTTATTACCTATCCGCAATGCAGTCGGAAGGTGGAAAAAATTCCAAATAACAAAAGACAAATTACAAATAAGCTCCAAATTCTAAAAATTCTTAACAAAATATTTGAACTTTACTATTTTTCCAAGTAGACATTAACAGAATTTGAACACCGAAGGTGTGATATTATTGTAGAAAATATAAAATAGAGTATATTCAAAACCCCGACAGGGGTGATATATATAATTATTGAGATTCTTCATCCAAAGATTCCTTCAGAATGACAGGAAAAAATTTTTTGTTTAACCTTTCATCCAAAGACATTATGGTCTCAATACTCAAATCTCAATACTCAATACTAAATCTTACATCGATTTTTCACCTTGTACATTTGCATCTTCTATCATCACCGGATATGAATATCCTGCACCAAAATCTTTATTTACTGCAACTTTGCCTTCAACAACAACAACATCACCAACTCTAACAATATCTTTACTTGTTACCATCAAATCATAATTGTTTGAAGAGCCGGTTCCGTCTTGAATATGCACCCAATTGCGTCCCATTATATTCGGGTTAAACTTTGTGACCTTCCCTCTTACCCTTACTGTTTTACCTACAAGATCATCTTTATCTTCATAAATTTGAGCAACTGTTTTGCCGCCACTCAGAGGTTTAACAGATACATTTTCTTTTTCAGTATTTAATTTCGGATGATTTGGTACCGGGCTAGCAGTTGTGGGTGTCTGGGATACGTGATCTACAAAAAGTATTGATTCAAAGTCCTTATTTAATGCATCACTGTGGAAATTCTTCATTTCCATACTTTTACCAAAATATAATGTTTCTCCTTTTTTGACTTCCATCTGGGGGACTGCAATCCAGTATTCAGAATCATTTTCTTTGACTTTTAAATATGTATAATTTGACGCATTGACATTATCTTCAACTACCACTTTATGAGCATTTTCGGCAGGCATTAAAGATTCATTTGCGTTATTTTTTGCTGGCTCTTCTTTCTTCTTTTCACATGCTGTAAAACTTATTCCCAATAAAATTACAATAATTATCGATAACCGGTGCATACTGTCTCCTTTAATAAAAAGTTAAATTTAATAAGCGAATATAAGAAAAGGTTCATTAAAAAATGATGGATAAAAAATTCAAAAGTGAGGCTCACCTTGGAGGTGAACCTCACTTTTAAATAAAATAACTATCTGTGATTGTCTTCTTTACTTCTTCCCATTTAATTTTGTCTGATAGAAACTTCTGATTCACTTCCAATTCTATCCCAACATAATTTTTCTGATTAAACTTTTTCCTTAAATAAGAAGTAAATCCGTCTGATATTCCTAGATAAGGATAATTAAACCTTATTCTTAAATCTTTATCAACGGATAATAATTCCTCCTTAAATATAAATGCGAAACCCTTCTCTTTTTTCCTTTTGGGGTCATATAAAATTCCTATATCCGCATTTCTTTCTTTATTTCTAAATACAGGCGTAAATGTATGTACTGACAAATGAAGGACTTTATCTTCTTTGAATATCAGATCTCTAATTAAATCTTCAATTTTATTTCTGTATGGGAAATAATATTTTTTTAATATTTTATTTTTTTCTTTCGAAGGCAAATCTTTTGAGAATTCCGAAAATAACCCCGGATTATAAATCGAACGGTTCAACTCTACCAGCAGTCTGCTTATTTCAGAGTAATAAAAGTAACCGCCAGCTTTTTTTGAAACGGCTTTTGCAAGTTCTAATGCCCCTAAATCATATCCCCTGTGAGTTTCTAAAATCTCTCTACCGAATTTAAATAATTGTAAATAATCTTTGGGAATTTTATTTCCACCATGTTCACATGTAATAAGAACCTTCATAAAGTAAACATCTTATTATTTGTAAGACACTCCGAAAGATGGGTATAAATTTTTTTAATATTGGTATGAGAATAATCGTTATTTAATGATTTTATTATTCTTGATGATAAGCTGCCCTGTCCTAATATTATATCCATGTTTTTAAGCCATGGTTCATCACTTGTGTTTATGCTTTTTTTAATTTCTTTAATTAAATATTTCCACAATTCCCCTGCAGAACATTTTTTCTTTTCATCATATCCGAAATCTCTTAAATATTCTTCATCTTCAATTACTGCGTTTTCTCCGTCTTTTATTATGCTAAGGAGTATATGGGATAATCTTTCTTCATCCCATTCAATTTGCTTATCCAGCTTAGTCCATTTCTCATTTATTAATAATTTCAGTGTATTTACTATCGAATAAACAATTGCAATATCTGCCGAGGGACATTCCTGAATATCGATAATTCTAATTTCAATAGTATTTCTTACAAATCGTGCGATGGCTCCCCTTGAGTTTACCCATTCATGACGAAGAACACCTTTTTTGTCAAAAGATGATAAATCCGAATAAATTTTATTTAATATTTTATTTTCATAATCGGCTTTATTATAAACCCTTTCAGGAATAACCTTTCCTGCGATTGAAGGAATTTTCGATTGATTTTTTCTATAAACCTCAAGCCGGGTATCTAAGATATCCTGAGACTTCCCCATCTATAATAGGTGTACTTGCGCTTATTGCAGGAATAATTGGTAAAAGGAGCCGTATTGCTGCGTGAAGCTTTTCAAATTCTTCATCATTTGCAAAGGGAAGATTTAAATGTACACTCTGTAAATTAGACCATCCATGTCCCTTGCAATCAAAAATCCGGTTGTATGTTTCATAAGTAGCATTATATTCGTGCGGCCATAATATAGTTTCCTTCATTGGATTCATAAAAGGATGCATCCCCGTTGGTAAAAGTATACAGTTATAATTCAATAATATTCTATTTATATCCTGTACATTTTTATAAAAAACTTCATCAAGTTTATTTAAATCTTTTCTGGGTCCGTTGGTTTTAATTTCAATAACATGTAAAACTAATTCATTAGACCAGGCAGTCTCTTCAAATTCGACATCCGAAAGATATTCTCCTAGAACATCAAAAATTATTTTATCGGAGATTGGCTTTATAGAAAGAGAGTTTTTATCAACAATCATGTATTCCAGTTCAACCCCATAGCCCTCAAATAAATGAATAGAAGAAATCATAATCGCAGACTCTTAACCTTACGAATTTTATCTATTCTGTTTTTAAATGAATTCATGACCGTTAAATAAAGCTTTTCCTTTAGTTCTAAATCTTCGATACCATAGTCGATACTGGGTTATCATTTATTTCTATAATAAATACTTTATCTCCTTTTTGTTTCAAATCAACTCCATAAAATCCGTCGCCGATCTGATTAGCTGCTTTTAACGCTGTTTCAACTACTTTGGGAGGGACTTTCTTTATTGAGAGTGTTTCAAAATTACCATAGCTCGAGTCTCCGGTTTCATTCCAATCATAAATTTGCCAGTGATTTTTTGCCATAAAATACTTACAAGCATATAATGGTATTTTATCAAGCACTCCTATCCGCCAGTCAAAATCGGTTGGAGTAAATTCCTGCGCAATTATTAAATCAGAAGAATCCAACAATCTTTCAAGTTCTGTTTTTAGTATTGCTCTATCGCTTACCTTGGTTACTCCCTGAGAAAAAGAGCTATCCGGCTGTTTTAATACACATGGAAGCCCTATTTCCTTTTCTACTGATTTAATATTATCCTTATGTACTATAACTGTTTTTGGAGTCGGGATCTTTGCTTTTCCTAATAATTCTGCTAGATAAACTTTATTTGAACATTGCAGAATAGACCACGGATCGTCTATTACTACGAGGCCTTCTTCAAAATCTCTCCTTGAAAATCTGTAAGTATTTTCGTTACTGATGTTGTCTCTCTAATAAACAACTCATCAAATTCCTATATTCTGTTGAAATCACTTCAATTACTGCATTTTCTCCGTCTTTTATTATGCTAAGGAATATATCAGATAATCTTTCTTCATCCCATTCAATTTGTTTATCCAGCTTAATCCATTTTTCACTTATTAATAATTTCAGTGTATTTACAATCGAATAAACGATCGCAATATCTGCCGAAGGACATTCCTGAATATCGATGATTCTGATTTCAATAGTATTTCTCACAAATCGTGCGATGGCTCCCCTTGAATTTACCCATTCATGATGAAGAACACCTTTTTTGTCAAAAGTTGATAAATCCTCATAAATTTTATTTAATATTTTATTTTCGTAGTCCGCTTTATTAAAAACCCTTTCGGGAATAACCTTTCCTGCGATTGAAGGAATTTTCGATTGATTTTTTCTATAAACCTCAAGCCTGGTATCTAAGATATCCTGAGACTTCCCCATCTACAATAGGAGTACTTGAACTTATAGCAGGAATAATTGGCAAAAGGAGCCGGATTGCAGCGTGAAGCTTTTCAAATTCTTCATCATTTGCAAAGGGGAGATTTAAATGAACGCTCTGTAAATTAGACCATCCATGTCCCCTGCAATTAAAAATCCGGTTATATGTTTCATAAGTAGCATTATATTCGTGCGGCCATAATATAGTTTCCTTCATTGGATTCATAAAAGGATGCATCCCCGTTGGTAAAAGTATACAGTTATAATTCAATAATATTCTATTTATATCCTGTACATTTTTATAAAAAACTTCATCAAGTTTATTTAAATCTTTTCTGGGTCCGTTGGTTTTAATTTCAATAACATGTAAAACTAATTCATTAGACCAGGCAGTCTCTTCAAATTCAACATCCGAAAGATATTCCCCAAGAACATCAAAAATTATTTTATCGGAGATTGGCTTTATGGAAAGAGAGTTTTTATCAACAATCATGTATTCCAGTTCAACCCCATAGCCCTCAAATAAATGGATAGAAGGAATCATAATCGCAGACTCTTGACCTTACGAATTTTATCTATTCTGTTTTTAAATGAATTCATCACCGTTAAATAAAGCTTTTCCTTTAGTTCTAAATCCTCGATACCATAGTCGATACTAGGGTTATCATTTATTTCTATAATAAATACTTTATCTCCTTTTTGTTTCAAATCAACTCCATAAAATCCGTCGCCGATCTGATTTGCTGCTTTTAATGCTGTTTCAACTACTTTGGGAGGGACTTTTTTTATTGAGAGTGTTTCAAAATTACCATAGCTCGAGTCGCCGGTTTCATTCCAATCATAAATTTGCCAGTGATTTTTTGCCATAAAATACTTACATGCATATAATGGTATCTTATCAAGCACTCCTATCCGCCAGTCAAAATCGGTTGGAGTAAATTCCTGTGCAATTATTAAATCGGAAGAATCCAGCAATCTTTCAAGTTCTGTTTTTAGTATTGCTCTGTCGCTTACCTTGGTTACTCCCTGAGAAAAAGAGCTATCTGGCTGTTTTAATACACATGGAAGCCCTATTTCCTTTTCTACTGATTTAATATTATCCTTATGTACTATAACTGTTTTTGGAGTCGGGATCTTTGCCTTCCCTAATAATTCTGCGAGATAAACTTTATTTGAACATTGCAGAATAGACCACGGATCGTCTATTACTACGAGGCCTTCGGCAAAAGCTCTCCTTGAAAATCTGTATGTATGGTTCGTTACTGATGTTGTCTCTCTAATAAACAACGCATCAAATTCCGGAATACGGTTGAAATCATCCTTCTCAATAACTTCCGTTCTAATGCCGATAGATTCACCTGCTTCAATAAATTTATCTATTGCTTTACTATCCGACGGGGGCAATTTATCTTTTTCATTAAAGAGAATTGCCAGATCATAATTTGCTCTCGGTATCTTTGATGAAAAATATCTTTTTTTCGAGAAATATGATTTAGCGAAATCCGCTACATATGACTTGTGATTTTCCGGTATGTCAACAAATGAGATTGGAGATATATTCTGCAAGATCCATCTCTCATCATAAGTGAATTTTGCACGTAAAAGGGGGGCCTGAAATAAACTGTATAATTGTGCACTCAATTTATCATATTGCTTAGCCATATTTCTTCCGAAATAGATGCTTAAAGTAAATTCACCTGATTGAATTTTTGAAAGGCTCTTTTGGATTAATTCTTCAAGATCGTCAGAAATAATCCTTATTAAAGATTTTGATTTTAAATCTTGAATTGTGGAAGTATTCGGAAATGCCCTATGTCCTCTGGCTTCAGCCAGCAGTGATACATAATATCCTGTACTTTGATATCTATAGGACTTGCAAAGGTTAAACACTCTTGCAGATTCTATTTCTGCGTATTCACTCTCCATTAAATAAGATTTTGCCGCTACAACTTCAACTTCTTCAATGTAAAAATCCAGGTCGGCAGGATTATTCGTTACTACAATTTTTCTCATCTTTTCTTTTTAGGCTCAATAATTAATAATTTGGAATCATACGTTACAATTCCTAATAGAATGGAATTTATCAATCTGGTTACTTTTACAGAATAGTAATTACTATTAAACGGATGATTGACATATGGGTCGGCAATAACAACATGCCTTTTCTCTTCATCGTAACCGCATAATACCACAAAATGTCCAGTAGGATATCCTTTAACATCATTATATACTGATTTTTTATTTTTTAATGTATATTCTCGTTTACTCTGATATAAATATGTAGCACTTAGACCGGTTAATATAGGAATCTTTTTATCAAAATATCTCTTTAAAAGTAATGGACTTAATTCTTCATAAAGTATTTGTCCTCCGGCTTTTAAAAATTCTATATATGCTGCAGAGGATAGATGCAGCTTGCGGCTCTTTTTATAATTCAGCTGTTCCTTTAATTTCAATATCAAATCCTCATTCCCCTTAAACCATGTAGGATCAAATATTTTTAAATTATAAGTATATATTTTTGCTTTATATCCCCGTTCGAGGGCATGACATCCCAAAAGTACTGCGTGAGTTCCACCTTCATCAAAATAGGTTACCTCCGAGATAACTTTTTTTAAGCTAATCTTATCTCCGTAATATTTGTACACAGCATGCAGACTAGTCGGTCCGCATGTAGTGTCATCAGGCTGATTTTTAATTTTAATCTGCAACATATAATACTTTGTAAATTAATATTAAATTTATACTTTAAAAATAACATATAATAATCATATAAAAGTGCTGCTAATTAACTCAAGTTACGAAAATGTAAAGATGACATCTTTCAAAAGAAAAATCATTTTCAATTTTTCACTAAAATGTAATTCAGATAAACCTTGTTTTTTAAAAATAAAGATGTCATCTTTCAAATACTGTTTATTGTGCAACTTCACTAATTAATTATCCAAGTAAAATTAAATGAATAAAATTTCATTAAATAAATTGGAAGCATCAGAAAAAGATGCTCCTTTAAAAAGGGATATTAGAGAACTGGGATTTATATTGGGGAATATTTTAAAGGAACAGGAAGGAGAAAGTCTTTATGAAACCGAAGAAAGACTCAGAGCCTTAACAAAGGCTCTTCGTACTGAATATGATGAAAAAATCCGGAAAGAAATTATTGCTTTAATTGATTCACTTTCAATTGAAGATGCATATAAAGTAGTTCGTGCATTTTCTACTTATTTTATTCTGGTAAATGCGGCAGATGAGGTTCACAGAATCAGGAGATATAGGGAAACAATAACTCAAAATAGCGCACCTCCTGAAAATTCTATAGAAGAAGCTCTTCATTATCTTAAAAAAGATTCTAAAGCGGAAATAAATAAGGATGAAATTGAAAAAATTCTGAATAATATTAAGATAATCCCTGTATTTACAGCTCATCCTACTGAAGCAACCAGGCAGACAATTTTAAGGAAAATTTTGAAGATTAGTCAGCTGCTGCTTAAAAGAGAATTAATAAAAAATACTCCCGAAGAAGAAGATGAAATAAAAACTCAGCTTCAGACAGAAATTACCCTTTTATGGCAGTCAAATGAAATTCGTTTCCATAAAGTGACTGTAAAAGATGAAATACAAAGAGGTTTATTCTTCTTCAAGGATGTCATTTATGAACTAATACCCCAATTTTACTTAACTTTTAATATAAAGCTTAAAAACGAATACAACTTTGAAAAACCTGCACCAAATGTTCTCAATTTCGGATCATGGATGGGTGGAGATAGAGACGGGCATCCCTATGTTACTGTAGATCTAACCAAGGAAACGTTATTAAATAATAAAAACCAGATAATAAATCTCTATTTAAAAGATCTTCCTGCATTATATACTTCACTTAGTTCTTCAGTAAATATAATCGGTACAGATAAAAAACTGTTTAATTCTATTGAAAAGGATAAGAAACTTTTAGGTTCTGAGATTAATGACGGTATAATGAGGGATCCTTCCGAAATATACCGTACTAAACTATTATTAATAGCCGAAAAACTTGAGAATACAATTAAAGCTAAAGAAAACGGGTATAAAAATGCCGGTGAGTTGTTAAAAGATTTCCAGTTAGTATATAATAGCTTAATAAAAAATAAGGGAGAAATAATTGCTGATTATAAAATCATGCCATTTATCTATAAAATAAAGACTTTCGGCTTCCATTTAGTTACTACAGATATCAGGCAAAATTCTCCAATGCTTCGTTCTGCAATAAATGATATTCTGAATTATTCCGAAGTTAATTTAGATTTTGAATCGTTAAGTGAAGATGAAAAGGTTGAAATATTAACAAGGGAGGTATTAAATTCCAGACCATTGAAAAATGCATTCAGCGATCTAAAACAGAATACCCAGCAGGTTATTGATGAAATAGAATTGATAGATTGGGGGAAAAAACGTATTTCTCCCGATGCCTGTAATGATTATATAATAAGCAATTGTTCTACCGTAAGCGATATCCTTTCTGCTTTATTATTGGCTAAAGAAGCAGGTGTTGTTATTGTACGGCAAGGAAAAATAATAAAATCAAACCTGGATATTCTCCCGCTTTTTGAAACTATTGAAGACTTAAGGAAATCACAGCAAGTTATGCAGGCACTTTTTAAAAATAAAGCATATGCAGCTCATCTTAAAATTCGAAATAAGGTACAAAAAATAATGATAGGCTACTCCGATAGTAATAAGGACGGCGGGATTGTTACATCAAATTTTGAACTATATAAAGCTCAAAAAAATTTAAAGGAATTATGTGATAAAGAAAGAATTGAACTAATACTTTTCCATGGGCGCGGAGGGAGTATATCAAGGGGAGGCGGTCCGGTTAGTCAGTCAATACTTGCTCAGCCTGCCGGTACTATAGAAGGGAAAATTAAACTAACAGAACAGGGCGAAATGATATCCTCTAAATATCTAATCCCTGAAATAGCCATTCAAAGTCTCGAGTTTATTACTTCAGCCGTACTAATTGCTTCTGCAGAATCAAAATATAAAAAGGGAAATGATAAATTCGACCAGTATAATGAAATATTCGAATCAATTTCGTCATATGCTCTTGAAAGCTACCGTTATTTAACGAATTATAAAAATTTTACCGAATATTTTAGAACAGCAACTCCAATTGATATTATTGAACAGATTGAAATAGGTTCACGTCCTTCATCACGCCACAAGAACAAAGATTTCAAAGCATTAAGGGCAATTCCATGGGTTTTTTCCTGGACTCAAAACAGGCAGACTATTTCAGGCTGGTACGGGTTCGGATATTCAATAAATAAATGTATTGAAGAAAATATTACATCGTGGGATAATATAAAGAAGATGTATGATGAATGGGAATTCTTTAAGATGCTTGTAAATAATATCGAAATGGTCCTACTGAAAACCGATATGATTATCGGCAGAGAATATGTTTCATTATGTAAAAATAAAAAAGCCGCCGCTGAAATTTTTGAAATGATAAATAAAGAATATGAACTCTCAATAAATACAATTCTAAAAATTACCGGTGAGAATGATCTTCTCGATCATAATAAATCCTTGCAGAGTTCCCTGCTGTTGAGGAATCCATATATTGATCCCATTAGTTTTATTCAGGTTAAGTTTATTAGGCAATATAGGGAAAAGAATTTCCCTAAATCAAAAAGAGAGAAATTGGTTTCATTACTTAGGATTACAGTTAATGGAATTGCAGCCGGTGTGAGAAATACAGGATAACCTGTCGGTAAATTCCAATAGATAAATACCAAAAATCAAATAAATTTCAAATAACAATACAAAATTTCAAAACCAATGCACCGGTTTGCATGTTGTTCCATAGAATCGCGATAAAATCAGCGATTTTTAGATATTATAAATTTGATTATTTATTATTAGAGATAATACTTCCTATATAAATTTTTATATACAAGCCGTAAATTCTTTGCAAATGATTGTTTCCTTTTTTATTAAGCCGGTAAATATTATGTTTTAACATTCTTTTTTGAATTTCTTAGTTATTAAC
>CAVUOL010000059.1:0-219638 GCA_963742995.1 uncultured Ignavibacteriales bacterium | reverse complement strand
AAGCTAATGGCCGCAGACCAGAAGCTACAAGAGCTTTATAATTTTGTTCGAAATCTATCACAATTTTTTTCTCATTAAACGGTTCATTATCAATAATCGAACGATGTAAATCTTCTATAGTTTCATGGACAATGTTCCGAAGATTATCTGACCTGTTCGCTTGGAGTGAATTCTAAATCTTTATAAAATTGATATTGACGGGGGCAAGTTTCATAAATATTTATATGAGAAGTTAACGAAAAACTTTTCTTGGGAATAAAGGGAGATTTTGATTCAAATTTTTGGGCTAATAATGTTTGCTTTTTAACATGTGGCCATTGATCCAAACCTTCCCATACACAATTGAATATTGGCCTTGGCTGAGAGCTTGTTGAAAGAATTAAAAGTTTCTGAGCACGTGAAAATGCAACATAGAAAGCACGTACGTGATCAAAAGCTGTAACACGGCTTATCGGTTCAAATTCTTCACGATGGGAAAATGGTGAAAGAATCCTATCAACTTCTTTACCAACAGAGAAACGTTTATCTAAAGAGCCAACCACAATAACAGGAAATTCAAGACCTTTAGATTGATGTATTGTCATAATCTGTACGTAACCTTTTGGAATAGGGTTTTCATCATCTTCAAATTCATTCTGGCCGGAATTAAAGAGTAGATTAAGGAAACTGTTAAATAAATTGTATTTAACTGCAAGCTTGTTTCTTGCAGAGATTACCGGGAAATGATAATAAAGTATAAATGTATTCAGCAAAGATGAAAATATAGAAAGATTGCGAGCTTTATTTTCATCTTTAAGGAATTCAGAGAAAGGTTTATAAGCAAATAGCTGATATAAATAATCAGAAATATTTTTATCTAAGGTTTCTTTGTCCTTTAATTCTAAAAATTCATGAGAGGTAAGTTTAATAAAAGAAGCAAGCGGAGTTCCGATAAAGGGAGATAATAATTGCAAACCATCTTCAATAACAGATCTATGACCATAGCCATTTAAATCTTCATCAACAAAACCAAATATAAGAGCATAACAGGCTACTGTAAGTTTCACCTCATCATTTTCAAAGTATGATCGAGCTCTCGGACAGAATGATTTGATATTCTTTCTTGAAAGAGCTTCAATAAAAGGACCGGAATAATCAATTCTCACACTTCGTAAAAGCAATGAAACATCACTTGGATCTTGAATTATTTTATTATTTAAAAGGAATTCAACAAAATCAGCGAAGCGATTTGCTTCTTCTTTTTCAGAATCAACCCAGATAGAGAAAACTGCAGGATAATCCGGTGATACAGTAGAATCAGCAACTTTAACAGATTTATTAGGGAAGCGAAAGTACTTTTTATTATCAGCACTGTGCCAATTTATTGATTCAATAAAATCATTGCAATGATCAATGATTTTTTCATGTGAACGGTAATTACTTAGCAACTTTATGATTTTGCAATCAGTGAACTTTTCTGGAAATTCAAGAATATTCCTTACTGTGGCACCTCGAAATCGATAAAGAGCTTGATCTTCATCTCCTACTACACAAATATTTTTGTGGGACTTAGAAAGCTTTAAAGCAATCCGCTCTTGAACATAGTTTGTGTCTTGGTATTCATCTATTAAAACATACTTATTCTGAGAAGTAATTTTTTTATTTACTTCATTATCAAGCAATAGATCGTAAAAAATCTTCTGAAGGAAAGCAAAGTCAACCTTGTTCTTTTCAAATAATAATTCTTGATATTTTATATAAGACTCACCAATTGAATTCAGAAATTCATTTTTACTTTTGATAAGCTTTTTTGCATCAATTAGTTCTTCAGTAATCTTATTGAAATAATTAGTAAGATTTGAAATTGTCTGCCATTTAGACAGCCACTTACCAAAGAATTTATCTTCAATCTTAAAGGGTTCAACAATTTGTTTAAAGTTTTCATTAATAAATAATGACGAAGTTAAGTCATCAAGAACTGTAAAGTTTTTATTAAGCGGTGTCCTTTTTAGATATTCAGAGATAAAACCTTCACAAATACTATGGAGGGTTCCAGTTTTTAATTCGTGTAAATCGAGCTTTACCCCAAGTTTTTTTTGAAATTGACTTAAACGGTCACGAATTTCAAAAGAAGCTTTCTCTGTAAAGGTAGAAAGAACTATTTCAGATGGTTTAGCCCGTTCTGAGAGAATTATAAAAAGTGTGCGGAGAACTAAAGTAAAAGTTTTCCCGGTTCCAGGACCTGCAATAATAAGAGTAGGTCCATTGGTATTAAAAACAGAATCAGATTGAGGTTTATTATTTTCAAGTTCAGGAAAAGTTTTTAGAAATTGATTTTTAAGGATAATATCACTCATATTATTTTCTGTTCACGCATACTTAAATAGTTATTTGACGAAATTATTATATGATCAAATATATTCAAACCCAAAACTTGAGCGGGAATATCTAAAGCTTTAGTGATAGTAATATCATAATCAGAAGGAATAGTATTTCCATTAGGATGGTTGTGAGTAATTAAAATTGAATGTGCTTTATCAGCCAATGCAAGTTCCAAGATTCGTTTAGGATATACTGGTGCTTTATCTTCTAATCCTTTTGAGATCAAGTGTTCCTTTATAATTTGTTGCTTGCTGTTGATTGTAAATAGCCAGAATTCTTCTTCTTTTAGATTACCTATTTTTTTTATACAATAGTCTATTAGTTCCTTTTTTGAATATGATAGTGATATATTTGCGGCTATTTGTTTATGATAAAGGATTGAAATTTCTTTAATAAATTTTCTTAATGATATTGCTTTTTCCTTAAAAAATTTAATTTCTGATAATTCTTCTTCGCTTGCTTCAAAAAATCCTTGTATAGATCCAAACTTATCTATTATCTGATGAGCTTCGTTTTTAACATCTTTTTGTGGAATAACAAAGGTTAAGAATAATTCGATTATTTCATGTGGCAATAATCCATCTATTCCTACTTCGAGAAATCTTTTCCTTAATCTTTTGCGATGACCTAATTGATGAGATAGTGATTGATTTTCCATAAAGCTTAACTGTAACATTCTTAGAAAGGGAACTACTTTCTATTATGTTACATAATTTTAATTGATTTGGGGATAAATTTGCCCCTATTAATATTTCATTTAAAGCAAATTAGGAATAAATATAATCATTGAAAAGAGATATTTTTGAAAATATTAAAATAAAAATTGTTTTTCTACATTATTACAGAAATAATTGAAAATTGATTCTAAGGAGGTGATTTTTTTTAAGCAAGGGTTAATGTAGGGTTAATGCAAATTCAGTAGCTTAGAAGTGAAAAAATGGGGGAAAACCTACGCTATTTCGTGGGGTTTTTTAGAGTTGAGTAATGAAAAAGTAGAACATTTGGGATTGAAGGATTCAAGCGGCTGTAAACAATTGTATCTCAAATTATTCGGGAAATTATCTCTATATCACGCTGTTGAAAGATTGCCTGAATTAATTGGCGGTTTAGATTCTTTACAGCAGAAACTTATTTACCCACAGGAAGCATTAAATAATAAGGTTGAAGGTAAAGTATATGTAAAAGCTCTTATCGATACTTTAGGTAATGCTATTTGTACGGAAATTGTTAAAGGGCTTAAATTCGGATGTAATGAAGAAGCAATAAGGTTAGTTCAGATGTCCCGGTTTATCCCGGCAATTCAACGTAAAAAGAAGATAACCATACCAATTATAATTCCTGTCATATTTAAATTACCTAGAAAATAATATGCAGATAATTCAACATCTTTTTCCAAAATAATATATGGTAAAATTAACTGAGAGAGCCTTCCGGGTTGGCGCCGGCAAGCTTCAGGATGAATTTCTTATAACGTTATGTGTTTTTCTTTTATCATAGTTAACCTTTCATTGATGCAATTTTTTTCCATTGTATTTTCCCATCATTTGCAACATTGTATTCAAGCAATAGATAGCCGCTTATATGCCCATCTTCAAAATATGCAAATACCCATTTATTAGTTAATATCCATATTTCATACGGGTTATAAAAGCCCATTTTCCCTCCGTGCACTCCTTTATAAGGAATGAGTTCTCCATGTTTTTGCAAATCTGAGATTATATTTTCAACAGGATTTTCCAATCCCTTCTCTTTCATCTTTTGAATATCATAATCATTTAAAGAAATATTATTTGTTTTTATTTTTTTTGCAATCTCAAATAATTTTTCATTTTTTTTATAATTTGCAATTAATTCTTTTTTTTCTGCATAATACTTTGCAATATCATCTTTATATCTATTTATTGATTGATTCAATTCATTTTTTGTGTTTATAAATAAAACAAAAAATATAATTGCTAATATTATAGGAATAATAAATAGTAAAATTCGTATGTATTTTTTCAATAAGATTCTCATTCCGGAAATGGTTGATTGGTTGAAATTTTAATTATTTTTTTAATTCTTCCAGAAGCTCTTTACCTTTTTCCGTGGTAATATATTTTTGTTTTGAACTTTTGGGCTTACCCGGAATAGTCATTGTGATAAGATTTAATTCTATAAGCGGATTGATATATTTTGCTCTAAACTTTGTTCTATTTGTCCAATCAAATTCTTTCATGAGTTCAGAAATTATAATAGGCTTTATGGATAAATTTAGAACGTTTTTAACTTGCTCCCGGCTTAGTCCTGACTTAGTCCCAACTTGGTCCCAACTTAGTCCCGGCTTGGTGCTAACTTTATCATGGCTTTTTTCTTGTTGATAGTCCTTTTTAATAACTTGAACCTGGAATGACAGACCGGGTTCCAAAATTTTAGATTCTAATTCCGGATATTCTTCCATTGCAAGGAAAAATTTTCTAAAACCGGTACCCCACTGTTCTATTAATTTCATTTCTTTGAAGATAGGTGCAAGTATACGGTTTCTTATTTCAGATTGACCGCTTGAAAGATTTTCAATATCTATACCTAATGGAAGAGTACCGGGGCTGGTTATTTCAATCATGTCATCAAAGATGGCAACTTTAATATCTCTGCCAAGCTGAGAATAATCTCGATGAATAATTGCGTTTATAATTAGTTCTCTTAACGCTGACAGCGGATATTCCCATCTTTCTTCACGGTATACCAAGCCTATGGTAGAGCCTTTACGGATATTTTTTTGAATGAAGTGCATTACTTCATCAGGTTGTGCATATACAGGCGACTCAACCGAAGCAGAGTCCAAAGTTTCATTTGTCTTGGTACCTTTAAATCTTGCGCATTCAATTTTTGCATATGGAAAGAATTTGTTTTTAAGATTTAATCCGGAAAGCAAGACGGCAGCATTGGTAGGAATATATTTGTTCTCTTCCTTATGCAACAAACCCAATTTAGATAAACCGGCTTTATTAATGGTTTTCTTTGTAAATTTTTTATAGGCTTTTATAAAACCAGTAAGCATTAAATCTTTTTCGTTAAGCTCATAAACCGGAATTGAATCATAAGAAATATTTCTGCGGCGTCTTTCAAGTTCTCTAATAACATCATAATCCGCTAACCGGTTGGTTGAACCAACCCTGATATATGTCCCTTTTTCAAAACCGGCATTTTTTATATAGTAGGGTGATTGCATACCCGGATAAATGGTTATCTTAATTATGTATTTATTATTGACATTTATGAATGCAATATTAAATGAAATAAGAGGGGCACAATTTTCATAAAGCCTGCTGCTTATTTTTTCTTCAAGCTTCATTATTTCGCTTTCTTTGAAACCTATAACCTTACGCGGTTTTTCTGAAACACCAAGATAAATATCTCCGCCGGCAGAGTTACTGAAAGCGATAGCAGTCCTTTCCAGTTTATCGTCTACTGGAATATTTTGTTTGAATTCGAGTCGTCTATCTTCCGGTTTTTTTATGATTTCTTTAATGTCCATTAGGCCGAAAAAAAATAAGTTTTTGTTTTAAAAAGGTATCACATTGTAATAATTGTTGCAAATAAATACTTAAGAAAGATTGTATAAATTATATAATCGATGTTGGTAGGAAAAGTTGAAATATTTTTTTATTTTTTTCAAAAAAAGTTGAAGCAGGTGGTCAATTAATATTTTGAATTTATAGATGAATGAATTATTTTCTTGTTCAAATATTAGAGATTATGAAGAGGACAAACATTGAGAATTTAGTAATTTTAGTTAAACTGCAAAAAAAAATAGGGGAAGACCCCAATTCGGACTTACTATAGAAATTTAGTGCCGGTCTTTTAATTATCCAAATATAATTTGGAATGAAATAAAGTCCTCAGTGAGGGCCCCAGGATTTTATTTTTTGACCGCCCAAAGTAATCTGATCTCAGGTAAATATTTTAATTTTATAGGGCGAGCTGTTTTTTTGATGGTTCATGCTGCCGAATTGTTATGTCCGGGGAACAAGATTACAAAATTACAAGATTTATTTATGAGTTAGAGGCGCTAAGGTTATATCAAGAAATAAGGTTAAGGATTCAGTATTAAAGAAATAATTTAGAAGTAATACCGGAATATAAAGGAGGTAGAGGTATGAAGTTTTTTATAAAAACAAAAAAAGAAAATTATGGGTGGAACTGCAAACTGATTTTATTGTTTTGCCATGGCGTGTAAGGGCTGCATTAAAATAAAAAGTTTTTTGAAACCTAACAAAAAACCTAAATATTCTATAAAATATGAACTGGATGGAAAAAATAAAAATGAAATAAAAGACTATTTTGATACGATAAAGCAATTCAAAAATGAATTAATAGAAGATGCAGAAAAAAATGAAGAGATAGAGAAAGCAGGAGAAGAATGCAGTGGAGAAAAAAAAGGAGAAGATAAAGATTATAGCAGCAAATACAGGTTAATGATAACGACATCTAAAGTAGTTATTGTAAGAATTTTTGAAGCTATGTTTAAAGTCGGAATGATTTCAGCAAAAACAGAAATAAAAGCAATAGCAGAATTATTTTTTGTCGAGATTCTTGATCAGAATAGCTTCACAGATTATTATTATTCAACAAAGAAACAAATAAAGGGGAAAAAAAGTGCATCTACTAGTGATATGATTATGGACTTTATAGTGGAATTAGCTGTGATGTGTTTTAGGAAGGCAAAAATGGATATACTGATTGACCGATTGTTAGAGGCACGTAAATACATGGATTAGAAGTCAATTCATCCAAAGGAAAATATCATGCTTATAAGAAGAATCCGCAAAGCGGAACAGGTTAAACTGACTGTATACTCTGTAGAGTCTAGCGGATTGTGTAATTTTTTACTGATATAAAATTTAGAAAGAAGATTCTTCCCTGAAAAATGCGGGACAAGCACTCCACTCCGTTCCCAACCTAGAGTAAAGTTTCCATCTATGCTAAAGCTTCGGCGGACAAGTCGGCTGACTAGTGTTCAGTATGACAATATTTTACTTCAGTAGCTGAACCTAAGAAATTAAATAAACATTAGCTAAGAAACCTAAGATACTTTTATTTAGATTTTTATTTTATTGGTACTCCAAAAAGAAAGGAGTATCTGCAATGTATAGAAATCAAATCCTGTCGAATCCAGCAGAGCTGGGGAGATTGTTAAGGGGAAAAGAGGATAGGTTATTAATTCCAAATGAAACTACACCGTATTTAATCATTTCAAATTCACATCAATGTAATTATAAGATGCACAGGCAGAAGCAAAGGCTAAGGCAGAGACAGAGGCGGAAGGCAAGGAGACGGGAAACGGGTAGACTTAAAGATGGAGAGAGGGTGAGAAGTGAAGACGCGGAAATGGGAAACGGAAAGATAGTAAATGATGAAATGGGAAAGGAAGAGAAGTCCGGAAATTATGAAATGGGAGTGGAAAAGGTGCCGCCATAAATAATTGCAATCAAGCATGCGGGATAAGGGTTGTAATCCTACGAAGCTGGCGCTGTGACAGGAATTGCATATTGCATTATAATTAATAAGGAAATAATAAGGGAAAATAAATAGGGAGGTTAAAAGGGATATAATGGAGGAGCTTTCACGTTTATTAAATAAGCTAACTATTGAGGATGTCGAGAAGCTGAAGGTTTTGATGTCTTTATCTTTAGGCTTACCGGCAGCTAAATCTACCGTTACGGTTGATAAATCAGATTCATCGAATAAAGAAGTTGTAACGCTGCGAGTATTTTCAGAAGAATATAAGAGCATCGTTGAGAGTAATGGTTCTGTTTCTTATCTGCGTTCCGTGAATAATGCATTTAATTATCTTTTAGAATTTTTCGAACCTCATAAACCAATCAATGATATTTCGCGCAAGGATGTGGAATCATTTTTAATTTTTCTACAGAAGAATGTAAAAAAGGGCTATACAGTTTATTACCGGAATCTTAAAGCTGCTTTTAATAAAGCTTTAGACTGGGATTATGTAAAGGAGAATTATTTTAAGAAAATAAAATTACCGAGGATGCAAAAGCTGGTACCGGTGTTTATCAACAGCAATGAGCTTGCATTGATAATAAAGCAGATTAAAATTGATGTCATTAGGGAAGTTGTTACCGTGGGTTTTTATACCGGGATGAGGCTGAATGAAATTGTAAATATGAAATGGAAGAATGTAAATCTTAATACAAGGATTATTACGGTGGGGGATGAGGAGTTTACGACTAAAGGACGGAAGCAAAGGTTTATACCGATTTGTGATGAGACTTTGGAAATATTCTCAAGAAGGCGAAAAGGACTTAGAAATCATTCGTCTTCGCATAGTTATGCCGAACAAGGGAGTAAGAATGAAAGTACTAATACAGTAATTTACAATTTGTTTAAAGATAGCAGCAGTAGTTATGTATTCTGCAAAGGTAACGGTGAAAAGTTTACCGGAGATTATTTTTCAAAAAGATTTAAGCGGGCTAGTATAGCTGCGGGTATGGATAAGTCTATTCACTTTCATTCGCTCAGGCATAGTTTTGCTTCGAATTTGGTTCAGCAGGGTGTATCGCTTTATGTGATAAAAGAGCTGCTGGGGCATTCTTCGGTTTCTACTACGGAGATTTATTCGCATTTGAATATTGAATCATTAAAAGAAGCGATAAGTGTTCTGGATGGTCCTCAAGAAAAACAAGCGCAATTGCCGGTGTCAAAAACACCGGGATTGCGGTTAATTGATTCAGAAAAAAAATGGAGTGAAAGATGACTTACTTGTGGCAGGAACTAAGGGGTAAAAAATATTATAGGGTACAGACGGACGATATTGATATTGCAAAGAAGATGAAAAGAAGGAATGGGTTTAGTTTAGTTGGATATGTGTTGAATGGTAAGCCAGGTAAAGGTGCATGTCTGTGGATTTTTAGCTGCGAATTTTCCAGACCGGATATAGCGAAGGAAACTCTTAAATCAATAACGGGTGAAGAAATCAAAATCGATTCTGAAGGGATTTTTTCCTTTTAGCAGGGGTAAGTATTAGGGTGAAGAAAAGATAAGGGCTTAGAGAGTGAAAAAATTGCTTCAAACCTACGCTATTTCGTAATCAAAATTGGTAGGGAGTTTGAAGCGGTAAAATTTTGAACAGAAATTTGGGGTTAGAATGAAAAAATGCGTCAAACCTACGCTATTTCGGAAAAGGGGTAAACTAAAATTGGGGAATGAAGCTCAGAGAAAACCGTTAAAACGGTTAATAAACATTTTATTTTTACTTCATTTTCCAACAGTTAAAACTGTTGGTTAATGATATTGAACTAAATAAACGAGGGATACATGAGGATTTATAAACAATTTGCGAAAGCTTATAATAAAAAATTTGGGTTTAATGTTTTGCCGGTGCAGGGGAAGAGGCCTACTATTGCCTGGGAGAACTGGCAGTTGATTGAGCAGAGTGAGAAGGATATTGAAGAGCTTGGATGGAATGAAAGTATATCAGGTGTGGGAGGGATTTGCGGGTTAAATAATATTAGGAATCTGGATTTTGATAAGGTTACTAATGCAAGTATAATTGAGAAATTCTGTGATATGTTAGGACTGGGAAAGGAATATGTGTGGACTGTAAAGAGCGGGAGCGGTAAGGGTTTTCATATATGGCTGAAGGTAAGGGAAAGTGAAATGTTAACTGAAAGGTTAAATGGTCCTAAGAGTGTTTACAGGTTAAAGCTGAAGGAAGATGGGCATTGCGATCATATTGAATTGCGATGGAATAGATCGCAGACTATTCTTCCTTATTCACGGCATGAAAGCGGAAATGAGTATTCATTTTTATTCAAGGATCCGAAAGTGCCTCCGGCTGAAGTTGCACCGAATGTGCTTATAGAATGTCTGGAGGAGCTGTGCGATCTGGATAAGGAGAAAGAGATACTTGAGATAGGGAAGAGGACATTTGAGCCGGCAGGTTTTGATAATGAGAAGCTGGAAAGTGCGATTGAATTTCTGGCGACTAATCTTCCGGGTAACTGTTATGAGGATTGGTATAGAATCGGTTTCGGGCTGGTGACAATTGGAGAGGAAGGGAAGAAATTCTTTTTGAAGCTGAGTCTGAGTAATCCGCACTATCATGATTCGGAGTTTGAGATTAATAAGAAGTTTGATGAGCTGATGGGAAGGTTTGACGGAAGGATTACTCTCGGAACTGTTTATCATATTGCAGAGAAGTATGGGTGGAAGAAGCCGTTTGTGAAGTTCTGGTTTATTGAGAATGATAAGACAAAGATATCGAAGCAGAACTTTAAGAGGTTCCTGGAAGAGAATGGTTACTGTAAGCTGCAGCTGGAGAAGGGTTATATTCTTCTTAGGATAAGTAAAAATATAGTCAGGGAAATCCAGATTTTTAATATCAAGGATTTTGTGATTAACTATCTGAAGGGGATGGATGAAGAGTATTTCAGGGATACAAAGAAGATAAAGGTAATCGATGCGATAATAAAGGGAGCTCCGCAGCATTTTGGAAATACTTTCCTGGAATTCCTTGAGACAAGGAAACCGGAATTTCTGCGGGATACAAAAGAGAAGGGGTTTCTCTTTTACTCAAACTGTTTTGTGGAGGTAACGAAAACAAAAGTTGAGGTGAAGAAGTATGAGGAGCTGGATGGGTTTATCTGGGACAGGCAGGTGATACCGCAGAAGTTTTCTATTGAACAAAAAGGGGAAAAAGAGAAATCTGTGTCGGAGTTTGAATTGTTCATCCGGAATATTTGCAAGAATGATGAGCAAAGGATTCTTTCGCTTAGGAGTGCAATGGGGTATTTGCTGCATAATTATAAGGATTCTACTAATGCTAAGGCGGTAATCTTTCTTGATGAGAAGCTTAGTGATGGTGCTTATGGGAGGAGCGGTAAGGGGTTGGTGGCTCAAGCCGTAGGGAAACTTAAGAAAAACAGTAAGGCTTGATGGGAGGAATTTTAATTTTTCAAAAAGCTTCAGTTTTCAGTCGGTTAATCTTGATACTGCAATAATTGAGTTTAATGATGTAACTAAGAGGTTCAATTTTGATAAGCTGTTTTCGATTATCACGGATGATATAACTGTGGAGAAGAAGAATCAGAATGAAATGATAATTCCGTTTCATCAGTCGCCGAAGATTATTATTTCTACTAATTACACTATTGCGGGGTCGGATGATTCAACGCTGGACCGGCAGTTTGTTGTGGAGTTTTCGGATCATTATAATAAGTCGCACCGGCCGATAGATGAGTTCGGGCATAGGTTTTTTAATGAGTGGAGCGGTGAGGAGTGGAATAGTTTTAATAATTATATGATCGGGTGTATGCAGTTGTATCTGGATAGAGGACTTGTGGATTGCGGGCATGTGAATCTGGAGAGGAAGAAGTTGATTGATTGTACTAGTGAGGAGTTTGCGGAGTTTTTTGAGAATATTGAATTGGGAAAGGAAGTCCATAAGAAGATACTTTTTGAGAATTTTAAGAGGGAGTATGAGGAATATGAGGATATGCAGCCGGTAAGGTTTTCGAGGTGGATACGGGAAGCGGCTAAGATTAAGGGGGTAAGGGTAAAGGAAAGAAAAACGGGGATGGAACGGTATGTTAGGATTGGGGAAATGAGTGGGTAGTTGGTGGTAGGTTGTCGGTGGTAGGAATGAAACAAGTTGGACAACTTCTATTTATTGTGGGAGGAAAGAGGGAAATAAAGTTGTCCAAGTTGTCCAAATGGGGGGAATGTTTTGAATTTGGTTTGTTTTTTAAGGTTTTGTTGGACAAGTTGTGGACAACTGTTGGAAAGGTTGGGTTTGGAGTTGTCCAAATTGAAAATATTAGGAAATTGGATGGAAGTTGTCCAAGTTGTCCAAAATAAGAGGGAAAAAGATGCGAAATTATTTCATTTTGGAAGGAAATGGGAATTTTGGACAAGTTGGACAGGTTTATTTACAGGTTTTAGGGGAGAATAAAATGAAGTTGTCCAAGTTGCCTGAGTTCAATTCATAATTCTGCAGCCACACAGCCTTTTATGAACTTCCTTTAGAAAAAGAAGTCTAATGAATATTCAATTTTGCAATTTAAAAACAATAGGAATACTTATTGGACAACGAATATATCTATGTTTCCTTTGAACAGCAGGAGTAAATTGAGAAGTTAAAACTAATCTTAGCGCTTCCTGATCACAGCCATAACCTAAACCTTTCACAACTTTTGCACAAATTGGAGAGCCATTAGTATCCACAATACAGTTTATATAAACTTTACCTTGAATGTTTTTTTTCAAGGCTTCTTCGGGATATTTTATTCTCATGTGCAAAGAATCTAAACCGCCAATCAACTTCGGCAAACTTTCAACTGCCATATCGCCAAATGAATAATATAACTTTTCACAATCAACTGAATCTGTTTGAGAATAAATAATAAAGGGTATTAAAAGAATGAATAAAGATAAAATCTTCATAGAATAGCTTTATTTTGACTTGTTTTACTTTTAAAACTTGAGAACAGTTCCAATTATTGATTAATCTTGTAGAGGATTAAACACTTCAATAAGATTTGTTAACATTTCCGGATGCTATGTTACACCACTTCTAATTTTATTACATCAATTATTAAGTTTCCCGTGATAAATTAAATTATTGCCATTTTTATCATTTATTAGGAAGAATACATCCCGCTCAAACAATGCGGCCCATAAATCTTTTTTAAGGTATGAAGTGAACAAACTCTCCATTCATATCATATTATCAAAATATTTTATAGCTTTTCGATTGCTGAATATGGAATCATATTTTATCCCCATCGTTCCTTAAGAAAATTTCCCTGGATTCAAATTAATATTCTGATTACGGGTAAATACAAAATTATTTTTATCTAAATCGATAATCCTGGGGAAGAGTTTTGTCAATAAAACTCTTAATGTAGAACATATTGGAATAATTCTTTCTTTTTTACTTTTGGTAGTAAATGACACAGAACATTTGACTTTTATAATGTTTTGTTCCAAATCTATCCAATCCCACTTCATATTTAGTAATTCTCCTAACCTAATACGGGTATAAAAGGCTGAAAGGAATTAATCTTTTGGAAAAAGATTTGATCAAAAAAATTAGTAAGAGGTATGCGACCTATAGGTTTAATTGATTACAAAATTACAATATTAAGATTGCTTAATTACAAAATTGAACAATTTGACATCTGAAGTTCCGGTTTCCTAACTTGACAGTATTCAATTAAAAAATTTATAAGATTATAATGATTGAGAGTTTATATACAAAAGTATATATTTATACATAAAAGTATATAAAATAGTTATGATAATTTATAGAGTTTTTGATGAAGTGTTTAGAACATGGTCTAATATCGCAGTTATGCGGGCATTAGTAGATACTAATACGGGCTTCACTGGAAATGAGGTGGCACGTACCGCAGGTATGCACCCAAATTCAGCTTTAAAGGCATTAACGTTATTAGAAGGACTTGGTATCGTAAACAGGCAAATTGGAGGCAGAGATCATATATTTAGCTTAAACCGTGAACATTTTTTATTTCAGGAAGTGCTTGTTAAAATATTTCAAACGGAAATATCATTTCCACAGGAAATAATAAATGCTCTTGCATCGATACTTAAAAAGCAAGTATATAGTGCTGTAATATTCGGCAGCACTGCAAGGAGAGAAGAAACTGCTTTATCGGATCTTGATATCTGCTGTATTCTTAATGCTCCAATTGATAGAATACAGGTAAACTATTTATTGGATAAAAAATCAAAAATGCTGAATAAAAGATTTGGCATTAAGCTGGCACCTATATTTTTTTTAAAAGAACAATTTATGAGGAAAAGGAATTCTAAATTGATAAAGAGTATAGTTAATGAGGGGATATTAATTACCGGAAAAGATCCTAAAGGTTTATTAAATGGCTAAGAGAAGAGGAAGAAAATCAATAGCACGTCACCGCTTTAGGGAATATGAAAGTGTAGCTGAGCATTTTTATAAAGCTGCTAAAGACTCAAATGATCTTGAATATTGGACAGCATCAGGAGTTCTTATCGTTCATTCGGCGATTGCTTTTGCAGATGCTTTATGTATTAAGCTTGCAGGTGTTAAAAGTGTTGGAGAAGATCACGAGGAAGCGATAACATTATTGGAAAATATTACTGCAGAATCAGAAGAAAAAAACAAGGCCATCAACCAACTTAAAAGAATAATTGAAGAGAAAACCAAAGTTTCTTATCTCGGTGAATTGTACTCATCTTCTCAAACGAAAGAAATGTGGAAAAGGTTAGAGCGATTCAGAAAATGGGCTAAGGACATTTTAACAAGGTAAGTTTTGGAATATAATTTAAACCTCAGATCTTAATGATTGTTTCTTTTAGTTTTATCGATTCGAATTTCTGCCTTTTTGTAAAATGCAGAATATCAAAGAAATCATTCATTCTGCCGGTCGAAAAGCCGCGAGAGCAGTATATACTTCAAATGGATTAAATGTTGTAAGATCATGGTATGATGCTGCGGAAAGCAGACATATCACTGCGTTCTTATTCGTATTACAAACTGCTGCAAAGCTTTCACTTTCATCGAATGAGTAATCGATAAGTTTGTAAAGTCCCGGTTTTAGCTTTTCAATTTTTCCATCATCGACTGCAGCAGCAATATCACGTGTTTGAATTCCCGCCTCCCGCAGCTCTTTCATCCTGGCAAATCCTTTATTTTTTTCGAATATTTCAATTAGTTTTTTCATAATTATTTTTCTTTTTTATAGGAAATCAGGTTCTATATTGAATCATTTTGTAGGTAAAAATACAAAATTTACCTACATTTTGATTCATCTTATTAAATTAAATTCATGGCAAAAGCTATCTTTCTTCCTAATTAAGAGACAATTGCTTTTAGGGTAGGCATGATAATAGTCTTAACCTGGCAAATTTCAGCATATTTAATAAGAGAGGCTATGCTTTTCTTTTTTTGTCTTAGGTAATTTTAAATAGCTTCCGTAATGTCACTTACTGCTTTCTTAGAAAATAAAACTATGGCAATTTTAGCAATATTTCTTGCATCATCAATTCCTCTATGATGTATTCCATCTGAATTTATTTTTAAATGTTTAAGAGCCCTTTTCATGCCGCATGGTTTCTGATTAAAGAATGCAGCAAATTCTGCTTTAAGGTTTCTATGATTTTTTTCAATTGTCCCGGGTAACTTAATTGAATGTCTTGTACAATCCGCTTTTAGCTGGTTGAGATCGTATTCTCCCCACGAGCATATTTGGAAATTTTCACCTCCTATCCAATTAATAAAATTTGGAAAGACCTCATTAAAATTTTTAGCAGTATCAATTTGCTGCTGAGTTATTGAGGTTAAATTAATACAAAAATCTGATAGAACAGGATTATTGATTGGTTTTACAAATGACTGAAATTCATCAATGATGTTAAAAGAAGCAGACTCCAATTTTACCGCTCCAATTTCAATTATTTCCATGTTCTCAATTTTTCCTCTATGTTCCCAGCAAGTAGCTTCAAGATCGAATATAATATAATTCATGAATCTTTAATTTCTCTTAAGATGAATGTGAAAAATTTTTATCAACATTTCTATAATAATATAAAAAATTGTAAGTACATCCGGTAACCCGGAAAAAATTATAAAATAATTTCTCGAGTTATTAAATAAAGGTTATTTCCCGGGATAAGAATTAGTCTCTTTTAACTTATAATAAATTAACTGCATTCATTAAATTCTCTTGCTGCAGGTGAGAATAAATTTGAGTAGTGCTTAGATCCTCATGGCCCAATAATTCTTTGACTACATATAATGAAACTCCTCTTTGAACTAACATCGAAGCAAAACTATGTCGTAAAGTATGAAAATGGACTTTATCATTAAGGCCTGCAGCACGAACAACTTTCTTAAACTGTTTGCTTACAAAATCTTCATTGAGTTTAATTCCGGTTATCCGGGTAAAGACAAAATTATTTTTATCTAAATTGATGATCTTTGGGAATTGATTAGTTAATAAAATCCTGAGAGATGAACAAATAGGAATAATTCGTTCTTTTTTACTTTTTGTTGAGAAGGATTCTGAACATTTAACTTTAATTATGTTTTGTTCAAAGTCTATCCAATCCCATCTCATATTTAATAATTCACCTAACCGCATTCCGGTATAAAAAGCCGTGGTGAAAAGGTTTCTAAGATATTCGGCTTTTGTAAAATTGAGAATGATTTGAAATTCCGGAAGAGAAATAAAAACCGGAAATGATTTTGCTATTTTGGGCATTTTGATTTTCTTTAATGGATTTTCAGAAAGATAATTCCAGCTGATGGCTTTATTGAATGCTGCTTTGAGTGTTCGATAATAAAGACTGGCTCCTCTTTGGGTTCTTGAGAAAGTACTAATAATAAATTTATCAAGTGTACGAACATCTATGCGATTTAGGAAAATATCACCGGTAAAATCTAATAGCATTTTGAATGATAGATTGACAGATGATAAATAGCTTTTTGATTTGGTGGCTTTTATGTATTCTACATATTCATTGCTGAATTTAGATAGAATTATATTTTTAGTATGCTGTCTTTGCTCTTCAGTTGAAATTGGATCATCATTTTCCTTTTGAGAAAAGTTTGCCATGAATTTATATGCTTCTTGAAGATTTTTTGTTTTTGTTGAAACTGTTGTACGTTTACCATTAACCTCATAAGTGAGTTGATAGAAGGGTGATTTCTTAGATTTTGAAATGAACATTGTGTAAACCTCCTCTTTTAGAGGTAGGGACTGGGTAGGGACTTTCTAAAAATGTTTACAATTAAAGCAATATGAACGGGGAATCCTGGTTACTCTTAATCAGCAGGTCGCGGGTTCGAGTCCCGGTAGGGTGCACTAGAAAATCCTTAAAATGGCCTACCTGACATTATTATGATGAATTCATCTTCAAGAAAGTTCGGGAATGCCTTTCCTCTAAAACTTAAAAACGAATTTTTTTGAAAATGAATAAAATCTTATTTAAGAAGCTTAATTTTAGTATTATTCTGCGGCGCTTGCTCCAGGTATTCATTGCTCTTTAATGGGCTGATCAATCCTTTTCTTTCAAGTATTCTGAAACCGCCTGTATCTCCAGCATATTGGAAACAGCTAATTCTTCATATGTAATTATTGGACTTTGTTTAGCTTCTTTGCTTATTAATAATTTCTATCGTATTATTATCACCGTCGGTTCCAAAATCCCAGAAATGTAACTTAAAATGACAAATAGAAATAAAAAAATACCAGGGTTAACCTGGATATACGTTAGCGGAGCTGTTTTTTTAATTTCAATAATACTATCAGTTCTGTTAATAATTTTTTCAAATAAATTAAATGCCTTCGGAATTACCTCTTCTTTTTATTATATCATATTAATTCCTCTGGGACTTTGCTCTGCTGCTTTTCTATTTGGCGCATTAAATTCTCTAGCTGAATACACCGGCAATGCTGTATACGGAAAGCTTAAACTATCCGGTCCTGTTGTTATCTTTTGCTTAGTAATTATTGGGGGCTTTTATTTTGCAAAGCCTGAATCAACATTTTTGCTGACTGTCAGAACCCAGACTATAGAAAACAATATAATAGATAAAGGTTTTATTACAGCTTATTTCGGCTCACAGGGTATTAAACATGAAATCGGGGAAAATGGAGAAGCATTTTTTTCAGATATTCCATCTAAATTTTTAGGAAAAGAAATTAAATTTAGCGTTGATGTTGCCGGGTATCAATTGACTAAAATAAATCCAGTACGCATTCCAGAGGATAAAATAATTTATTTACAACTTGAGAGAAGGAAATATTCAACTATTGTGAGAGGAACCGTAATAGATTCAAAAGGCAATACCATGTCAAATATTTTAATTGATTTTGAAAGCGGTTTGGCTACAGCCATTACAAATGCTTCCGGTAGGTTTACTGCGACTATTCCCAGGCAGGTTGGTTCATCAATACTTCTTATCGCTTCAAAAAACGGAAGGATTGGGTATAACGAATATGTGACTTTACCGGAGAATAATTCATTGATAATTAATTTTAAATGATTTAATGATTAAGTTTTTTTCAATTGTTTTATTAATTCTTACTTGTCTGACAAAGATAAATTATTCCCAGACAATAGAATTACGCGGGAAAGTTTATGATGAAAAGAAGAATCCTGTTAAAAATTTTACTTTAAGATTTTCCACTATCGGCAGCATTACAACAACAAATTCAGGCGAGTTTATTATTGAACTCCCGGATAACATAACTTTTACCGAAATAGAAACAATAGATAAAGAGTGGGCAGTTCTATATCCAATCGACAAAAAGATTTTAATTCCTAATAACAAAAACAGCATAATAAAAATTGTTGTAACGAGTACAGAAGCCCAAAAAGCTGAGAGGCTTGAATATGCTGCTAAAAACTACAGTAAACTTGAAACGCTTTTAAAGGACATTGGTGTCGCAAAAGATGATCTAAAAAATTTAATTGAGAATTATATTCAAAAAGAGGCTGCTAAATATGATGTTCAAAAGGATAGTCTGCGTGATGCAATATTAAATGAAAAAAAACGTGAGAAATTTGATCTGATTTCCAGATCTATTTTAAATTATATTCTTAAGCTTCAGGATGTAAAAGATAGTTTTAAACTATTTACCCAAATAGCTTTATATGATTCGGCAGTAATGAAAGTAATTACTAAATCAATTAATGATTACAATTCTGCTTTTAATGAGATAAATAATAATAAATATTCATTTCAAAAAGATGTCATCGATTTTTGGACAGATAAATATTTATCAGAAAATTTAATTACTACTGTGGACTATGCACTTGATGAAATTCATAAACCTTATATTTTAAAACTAAATGACTACCTTGTAGGAGTTATGAAAATTTTGACCGGTCAAATTACTGATGCAAACGAAAAAGAAAAACTTAGAAAATCTATTGCGGAAGGTATCATTTCAGTGGTACATGAACTTGAAGTCCGGATTCCCATAATTGACAGGAAAGCAAATAACTTGATTATAAGTTTAAAAGACTCCACTTAAAAAAACTTTGAGATGCAAATATGAAAACTGAAAAAAGCTCTCTTTTTTTACTGCTTATATTTATACTTCTTTTTATGAATTCCTGCACTAAGAATTCCAATCCGGTTAATGCAGATAGTGGAGAAATACCTCCTCCTTTTTCCAATTTATGGCATGATATAAATGAACCGGCTCATGAATTTTTTTTACAGCAAATTGATACAGGAGTAACTCATGGATTATTTTCAGGGAACGAGTCATGGCCCGATTCAAATATTTTCCAAGCTCAAATAGTCGGTGAATTTACAAATAAGGACATTTCATTTTATTCAATAAGATCTTTTGGTGACTATATGAAATATTCTGGAAAGTTTACTTCCGATACCACTATAGATTTAACCTCCTCAGGAAGAAAGATAACCATTAAAAAAGGAAGTTAACTTTATCAAGATGGATTAAATGATTGATCTTCTTTTTAATATAAATCAGGCTATATAATTAGTTATGATCTGGAAAAAACTCTTGTAGGTGATCCCAATAAGGAACTTTACTGAGCAAGAACTTGTTCAAGAGCAAGTTTAAGAAAACAGAGATTGGAGAGTAAATCCATGTTCGTTCTGAAATGTTGGTGTGAATTGTATAATTGTTTTATGGTTTAATATTATAAAGAAATATTAATTGGGGAGATTCAGATTATTTAAATTTATTGAAAAGCAGTGAAAAATTATTTTATAATCAACCTTCTGGTCGATTTTCTTATTATTAATTCAGTATCCAGAACAATCCTTTCGATTGGAATTAAATTTGACGATTCAATATGGTTTATTAATATTTCAGCAGCTTTTTGACCAATTTCTCTTTGGGGCGCTCTGATTGTCGTAAGAGGCACAGAATACATTTCAGCATAATTAATATCATCATTCCCAATAATGGAAATATCTTTAGGAACTTTTATGTTTAGGTCTCTAAGAGCAGTCATAACAGCCAGAGCTTGTAAATCGTTAAAGCATACAATAGCAGTCGGATAATTATTTCGTTTTTTTCCAGTAAAATATTTTATTGTCTTTTCATAACTCAATTTATTATGAGATCCTATAGGAATAATCATTTCTTGATTAAAAACCAAATTGTTTTCATTAATCGCATTGCGGAATCCATCAATCCGCTCTTTGGTATGAGACGATTCTGGAGGACCTGCAAAATGGACAATTCTTTTATGGCGAATACTTATTAAATATTCCACTGCTTTCTTGATTGCCCTTATATTGTCTATCTCTACAACGTTTGCCGTTATGCCTTTAACATCTGCTAATAAAACGAACGGATAATTTAACATCTTCAATTTGAAAAGATGTTCAATTTCTGAATTGCCTTCCACCATCGGGGCTATTATTGCACCTCTTATATCTTTTGCTGAAAATAAGTTTGTAAATTTTTTTTCATTTTCAAGATCATAGTCAGAACTTGCTATTATTAAGGAATAACCTCTTGAACTGGCATATTCTTTTGCACCTTCTGCAATAGTAGTAAAAAAAGGATAATTCAGCTCTTTAATAATAATACCGATGCTTTTCTCAACAGTTCTGTTTCTCAGATTTCTAGCCACCCCTTTGGGACGATAATTTAGAGCTTTCATTATTTGCAAAATGTTGTCTCTAGTAGACGACTTTACATAATTTTTTTCATTTAAAACCGCAGAGACAGTTCCTTTTGAAACCCCCGCTCTTTTTGCAATCTCTCCTATTGTTATTTCTTTTACCTTGCTCATTTGTACGAACATCAAAAAATACAAAAGTTCACTTTTTTTTATCCTGCTTTACTCAATAAAGTATAATGATTTGACAGAAAGGATAATCTTTTCATAGTTGGAATATGGATAATATTATATCGAAATTCAAATTCATCAATGTAGATTCTGAGAAAATCGATTTTAAGGGATGTTTTTATGAAAAGTAGGTATAAATAGTGGTTCAAGATAAAAAAGAGGGCGTAGAGAAGAAAAAATGGCCGGAAACCTACGCTATTTCGTAAGGATTTTTAGAGCTGGGTTACTGAAATTTGGTACAAATTGATGGAAAGTTTATAAAGGTATTTATTTAGGATGTAATTGCTATTCATCTAATTCTATAAAAATCCATTAATTATAAAAAAAATAAATCATTTCATTGAGTTTGGGAATTAATCTTGTTCTAATTCTTTTTTAGAATCTTGTAACCATTTAATTAATAAATCGACTTGAGCAGGATTAATAACAATTACACTTTCACCAATTCCAAAGGTCTCCTGCGATATGGCTACAAGATTTGAAGTAGTAGTATAAACCTTAACCGGGTACATTTCTTTCTCTTCCAAAGATATTCTCCTGAAATATATTTTAGAATTTTTAATTTTTGGTAAGTAAATTTAATAATAAAGTTGAAGAAAAAAACGAAAATCACGAAAATTCCCAACCAAATACAATTCCTTTATTAGGAGAATCAACAGATGCTGTTTTCATTGGCGTAGGAAATGTTTTTCTAAATATTTTTTCTTCTATATAACTATAGGAATTTTTATCAGACATATTATGAGTAAGCAATGCAGTTAATAAACCAATAACAATAAAGAATGCATAAAGTATTTAATTTATTCATAACAATCCCCGGAATTATTTTTATAGATATAAGTAATTAATAATTTAATAAAATGATAAACAAACTGCTATTCACGAATTAGGTTATGCTATAGGAATAAAAAATGATGATCCATATATTGACCCAAGACATGGAGAAATAATGATATGAATAATCCTGGAACCTGTGTAATGCACCATTACGCTACTCAAAATGACGACACTAATCCTGTCTTCCGTGATAATCATATTGGATATTATTGCTGATCAAAATTGTTTTTTGGATGTACAACCCTATGAAAAATGCAATAAAACTTTTAATAATCCTTTTATCTTTTACAACATCTTTCAATGCACAACAGTTCAAATTAGAACTTAAGGTAGTAAAAAATACTTATTTGGTAGGTGAACCACTTGAAGCATGGATAGGTGTTAGAAATCTTGGAACATCCCCTGTAAGTGGTAACTTTATTTATAAAATGAAATTGCAGTTGTTTAATAAAAACGGGACAGAGTTGATGTACGAGGGTGAAATGCCCGAAAATTTTTCACCTCGTTCTAACTCTATACAGCCGGGCGAAGAAATTTACAGTCTTTTTGAGATTAATAGTTATTTTGGAAAATTATATGAAAAGACAGCTTGGCACGATCATTATCTAGAGCCTGGTGAATATACATTGAAATTGACTTTTAATCCATCTGAAGAAAATAATCAAAATGCAGAAGTTAATTTCATCGTAAAAGAACCTTTTGGAGAAGAATTAAAAGTGTATGAAGCCTTTTTAGATATAATTAAAGGAGAAGTTAGTGGTAAGTATTCAGAAATAGAAGTTGCAGAGCGTGCCCATTCATTATTCGAGGCTCATACCAATAGTGTTTACTCTGTTGTCATTTTTAATTTCCTTGATGCAGTTTACCTTATACCTCTTCAGGAGTATACTAAATCAAAGGAAGTGCGCAAAATAATAATTGAGAAATATCCATCGACTATAAGCTGGAGAATGCTAGAAGGTGCCCTTAAAAGTATTAATTCAGATTCGGAACGTGTTCAGTATCTAAATAAATTAAAGGCAGATCAGAGGGGAACTATCATGGAAAAGTTGTATGATACAAAAATAAAAATGATAGAGAAAAAAGAAGTTAAATAAAAATTGCACGATAAATTTTTTGATATGATTATTGGAGATTAGTTAAGAGAAAGGAATAATATGTCCAAATGGCTTGAAGCTTTTTTATGGGGATTACTGGCAGGGGGTGCTTTGATCATAGGAGCACTAGGAGGTTATTATCTTAATATGTCAAAAAAGATGATTGCATTGATAATGGCATTCAGCAGCGGTGTGCTGATATCCGCACTTGCCTTTGAATTGATGGACGAAGCGTACAAGAGAGGCGGATTTATTTCAACTGCTATAGGTTTTTTGGGGGGAGCTTTAGTCTGTTCTTTAATTGATTTTTATCTTGCCTCAAAAGGAGCTAAACGCCGGAAATGCTCCCATGAGAAACAGCCAAGTGAAGAAGAAGATAAAGGAAGCGGTATAACTATTGCCTTAGGTGCAATTTTAGCAATATTAATTGATACCATGATATCGGAAGCATTTGAGGAAGTACATAACTGGGCGGGATTAATAACTGTTGCAGGATTTTTAGCTTCATTTATATTGTCAAAAATAGGAGGCTAGGAAATTAGAAAAAGCTTATTCAAAATTATCGCATTATTCTTTCTGTTTTTTTCAAGAAGAAGGCCTTTAAAGAGATCTCCTTTTTTTTCGATTACAGTGACAGTATAGCAGCTCCCTATGAGGCAACATTTTTATTGTAATCATTTTTGCTTTAGCATCAAAAGTAAATTTAATTCTTCAAGAAGCTCAATTTGATCAAAAGGCTTTTCCAGATGTTTACAATGAGAAATAGTTGCTGTAAATTTTATCATTTTCGATATTGAAGATCCTGAAATAATAATAATTGGGGTACTATCCATTTTTCTAATTTCTATTATTGCATCTTTACATGAAATTTTGCCTTTTAAATTGAAATCGATAATGATTAAGTCCGGATTTTTTGATCGATATTGATCAATTAAATCTTCACAGGTAGAGACAACAGAGCAAACGATGAAATTGTTTTTTTGGAGAAACATCTTTAGATCAAGAGATATAATCCTTTCGTCTTCAGCTACTAAGATGTTTTTTGACATACAACCCCTCAAAAAAGTGATGATTGGAGACCCCGAACTTCAAGAAAGGTATAGTTTAATAGTAGTAAAAATAAAGTTAATAATCTATAAATATTATGAGTTATATAATATTCTTAAGTAAAATAATCAATTCATCCTTTTTGAATGGTTTAGAAATATAGTGGGTGCAACCCTGAGCAAGAAAATTTTCCTTGTCTCGTTGAAAAGCATACGCGGTAACAGCTACTACCGGAACGTTCTTATATTCCGGGAACTCATTAATTCTATTTGCTATTTCCAGACCATTCATTCCAACTCCCAAATCAATATCCATTAAAATTGCCGAATATTTTTTCTCTTTAATCATCTGTAATGCTGTAATACCATCTTTGGCAACATCGACTTTGTAATCATTTTTAAGGAAAAACAATATTACATTAATTGACATGTCATCATTTTCAACCAGTAAAATATTTTTCATTTGTTCCCTTATAAAACATATTTTTTGTTATATGGAATGAAATAATTAAAAGGTCTATTAAAAAAGTCTATTTATTATTAAAATAAATAATTTAATGATATTCGGTTTTGATTTTGATTATATTTTAATCTTTATCACAAATTCCCATTACCATTTCGTCTTAGGCTATGCGGGACAGGTAGTACAAAGTATGCCGGTCTGAAGGAATGTAATGTTTGGGGGTTGAGAGGGCTTTTTCTCATAATTGAATATTTTTAATGTTTGGATGAATTATAAAGCGTTTTAAATAATTTCTGGATGCCTTGAAATAATAAAATCATAAGTTTAATTTTAATCTAAATTAAGGGTAATTATGTTTGAAACCCGGGAAAAGCTTAAACGTCAAATAGAAATTTTAGGTTTATGCATAAATAGTTCAATCTACAAAACTTTTGATCTTGCTGATTTATTTAAGGTTGAAGAATTGACGATAAAACGAGACTTGAAAGATTTAAGATCAATGGGAATTGATATACATTCTAAAAAAAATGAAGGAGTATGTCTGTCGCATGATATTGATAAAAAACTCCTGATTGAAATGATAAGACACTATATGGAAATTAGTAATCTCTCGATGACCGTAGATAAAGCCACAGAATTTATTGTTGAAAGACAATCCCAAAATGCGTTGAAAATTTTTGTTAATCTTCAGGTATGTATTGATAACTGCCAAATTGCATATATTGACTACAATAAAGATGGAAATGAAATAGAATCCAATAAACGAGTTGAGCCTATACTTATCTATCAAAGCGAAGAAAATTGGCGTTTATTAGCTCAAGAGAATAGCGTGATAAAACAATATTTTATATACAAAATCGAAAATGTAAAGATTAGTGCGACAAAATTTAATAGGATTTCCAGGGAAGAATTTTTGGAATTATTTAAATATTCCTGGAAAAGCTGGCTGGGTTCTGAAAAGTTTAATGTAAAGCTACATTTATCTGAGGAATGGACAAATAGGTTGATTTCCAAAATCTTTATAAACAATCAAAAAATTACAAACCTTGAAAATGGATGTTTATTAGAGATAACTGTTAATACTTTAAATGAAATTGCCAGCTGGATAGTAAGCAGAGGTGAAGGAGTAACAGTACTTGAACCGGCGGAATTAAAGGAACAAGTAATAACATTGGCTAAAGGGACTTTGAAGAACTACATGTAGGGAGATCCATAAAAAGTATCATTCAATGATATTCAATTCATGATATTCATTTCTAATTTAGATTAGAAATAGGAGCAATTATGTTAAAAATATTTCATACAGCAGATATTCACATAGGATTAAAGTTTTTCGGACGAGATTATTCTCCGGAATTAAAAGAGGAACTTATAAATGAAAGATATAAATGTTTAGAGAGAATGGTTCATGCAGCCAATGAAAATAATTGTGATTTATTTGTTATTGCGGGAGATCTTTTCGATTCCGGAAAACTAAATAAAAAAGAAATAAAACAAACGGCGGAAATATTAAATAAGTTCGAGGGCTATATAATTATACTCCCTGGCAACCATGATTTTTATAATGAAGATGACGATAAAATCTGGATAACATTAAAAGATTTCAAGAAAGACAATCTATTGCTGTTAGAAAAAACAATCCCTTATGAATTATCTGTTTCTGATCATAAAGTTAGAATTTATCCTGGCCCCTGCCAATCAAAACATTCGAAAAGCAATATGATTGGCTGGATCAATAATATTGAGAAAGATTTTATAAATATTGGAATTGCTCATGGGGCTGTAGAAGGCTTTTCTCCAGATAATGAAGATAAGTATTTTTTAATGACAACAGAAGAATTTCAAAATATAGGAATGGATTTATGGCTGCTTGGTCATTCACATATACAGATTCCCAACAAACCAGGTGAGCAGCCATTATTTTTTATGCCTTCGGTTCCGGAACCTGACGGATTTAACTGCAGGCATGAAGGCTTTGCTTTTATAATAGAATTAGATAAAAAAATAACCTATAAAATAATAAAAACAGGCGGCTTCAGATTTTTAACACTAAATAAAGAAGTTAATTGTTTAGACGACCTTCAAGATTTAGAAACCGAAATAAATTCACTACCGGAAAATACTCTGCTGAAGTTAAATTTATCTGGATACCTTAATTCAGAAGAAATGAATTCAATTAAGAATTTTCAAAGTAAACTTAAAGTAAAATATTGCGAATTAAATAATGACATTGTACTGAATGTAGATAAGAAGTTCATTATTCAAAATTATGCTGAAGATTCTTTACCATTCATGCTATTATTAAACCTTACCCAAAATGATCCTGATACAATAAATCTTGCATATGAGCTTTTAGAGGAGTCAAAAATATGATACTAAAAAAATTAAAATTAAACCCTTTTGCAGGATTATTTGATGAGTCAATAGAGTTTAATAACGGATTAAATATTGTATATGGTCCTAATGAAGCAGGTAAAAGCACTTTGGTCAATTCGATACGTGAGATATTATTTAGGCCGGTTAGACTGACACCATCAAAGCTTTCGAACATGAGGAGCTATTTCCCGGTCGCAGGAGGAGATTCTATTTCGGTTTCTCTAGAATTCGATCTCAGCGATGGTATTTATTCTCTTACTAAGTATTGGGGAGCAGGTGCACAGGTCAAATTTGAACTGCCGGATAAGACAATATATTCCTCAGACGAAGAGGTTGAGAGAACTCTCGGAAAACTAATTTCCCTGAATAAAGGTACTTATGAAAATATCCTTATTGTTTCTCAATTAGGATTGACTAACACTATTGACAGTATTAAAAATAGCAAAGAAACCGGGCAAAGCATTGAATGCATTTTAAGGAACGCTGTTTTTACTACCGGTGGAATCTCAGTTACCCTGTTAAAAGAGTTGATAGAAGATAAAGTAAAAGAGTATTTTGCCAGATGGGAAATTGAGTTAAATAAGCCGGAGAAAAAGAATGGCAGGTGGCTCAAAGGGACTGGATTAATTGTGGAACATTTTTACGAGCTGGAAGATTTAGAGCAGCAGTTAAACGAAATACTTAAATTCGAAAGAGATATAGACTTCATAAATTCAAAAATAAAAGTTTTAAAAGAAGAGGTTACAAAATTAAACGACTTTGTTAATACAAATGCAGAAATTTATAGGGGAGCCAGAGAAAGAAGAAATTTGAATCTTCAGAAGGAAAATCTGGTAACAGGGCAAAATAAATTGATTGAAATACAGAAAAAATGGCCAAGGATTGATGCGAAAAAATCAGTTTTGGAAAAAGAACAGGGCACTTTAAAAGAGAAATTAGAAGGTTTAGATGAAGAATTGACTGAATCGGAAGAATATGAAAAGCATAAACTCATATTAACAAAATATGAAAAAGCCAAATCTTTAGATGATGAATTAATAATAGCTGAAAATCTGAAAATCATTGAAGTGACTCAAGAGAATTTAGATGAAGCTCAAAATATTTTTAATGGAATCAGTGAAAACAAAATTAAACTTGAAGCTCAAAAACTTAAAATAAATATACATGCGAAAATAGATTCCGAAATAAAATTAAGAAACTGGGAAGGTGAACAGCTACACTCTTTACAGAAAAATGAGGGAAAAGATTTTGAAATAGCCGGTAAATTTATATTAAATACTAATGAATTGAAACTTACTGTGAGTTCAGGGAATGAAGATATTGATTCTATTATAGAGAACATAAAAAATAATGAAGAGGCGTTAAAAGCACTTCTCGATAATTTTTCAACTGCAAGTATTCCAGAGTTAATAATAAAGTTTAATGATTATCGAAAACATCTATTAGGTATAAAATCAATTGTTGATAAACTTGAAACTATACTTGAGGGTGAGGAGTTTGAAACATTAAAACAAAATGCTGATAAAAATATTCATGAGCAGCGATCAGTCAAAGATATTAACAAGGACCAAATAGAGTTAAACAAAAATTATTCATTAAATAAAAAAGAAATAGATGATATTAAAGCCAAAATAGAGAGATGGGAAAAGGAATATGGCTCTGAAGATAAGATCATCTCTATAATTGCCGCAAATCTCAATGTGATAGCTGAACTGGATAAACAATTAAATAATTTGAAACCTCTTCCTGAAGGTTTTGAAAATGAAGACGAATTTATAAAGCATTATGAAAAACTTGAAAAAGATTTTAATGATAAAAAGGGTGAATTAGAAAATTTAAGAACCAGAAAAGAAACTTTAGAAGAAAGTAATAAATTTGAGAATGACACAAAGGAATTATCAGAATTAATAGAAGAAACTAAATTAAAATTTGATAATGTTAAGAAAAAAGGGAAAAGATATTTAATTATCCAAAAAGAACTTAATAAGATATTAGATCAAATTGATAAAAATTCATTTGACCCCTTAAAAAAGGAAATCTCAGGAATGTTATCAGAATTAACAATGGGTAAATACCCGGATATTTTATTAAAAGATATTCTGCCTTCAGCAATTAAATCGACCCATCAAAAATTTCCTATAGAGCTGCTCTCTGCCGGGACTAAAGATATTTTAGCTTTATCTGTCAGACTTGCAATGGCTAAGTTTTATTTAAAAGAAAAAGATGGCTTCATATTAATGGATGATCCATTGATAAATTTGGATGAGAAGAGAAAATTGCAGGCGGTGAAGGTTATCAATAAAGTGGCAGAAGATAAGCAAGTAATTATATTTACCTGTCATCGAAACCATGCAGCACTTTTTGGAGAAGAAATAATACAATTCAGACCATAAAATATAAGTAGTCAATTCCCGATGAAAATTGGATTTATATTGTATTGGACATTGGGAGATATTTATTAAAAATTGGAACAGGCAGAAGGTCTATAGATATATTACAATTTGGGAAAACTCATATGGATAAATAACTTGAAAAAATATTATAGTCGTCAGTCAATGGTCAATAGTCATTGGGTCTATGTGTCACTTGAGTTCCCGCCATTTTTTGCAAAATCATGCTGATGGGTATTTTCTCTATTATAATATCGGGCTGATTTGTTTTACTTATTCCTCTGTCTAAATCAAGAATAAAATGAGTGGACTTTGAAGTTTAGGACTATCTGTGACTAATTTGATTTTTTTTGATCTCGAAAATTTTTCCATGGGCTTAATATTTTTAGGGGATTTTCTGTATGACATTCTTGTCATTATTCTAAGAAATATTGTATGGAAATCGGTAATTTTTCATCCGTTTTTTAGGTTTATTTGTGACGGAGTAATAACGGAGTTGTAACGGAGGTGAAGCGTATGTGGAACAGATTACAAATAGAGGCAGAAATGAGGTTATAAAGTGGAAGTCAAAAATGGCAGTCAATAGATTTAAGGATTGGGTTAAATTATTTTAGTTTCGTGTAATTGGAGATGGTTAGATTGTTTAATTTGGTCCATTTGGGACGAAAGTCACTGGTTATTGGGTCATTAGTCTATGGAAAAATCGATTATATATGCAATAGAATGCACATTTGTATGAAAAAGAATAAATAATTTCTATTATCTATCATATATGCAATATATTGCACTTGTAAGAAAAGTTTTATATAATTGTATATTATAAATTTCTAAATGTGCAACAAAATGCATATAATAATGAATAATAAAGAAATTGGACAAATTATTAGGCAACGGAGAAAATACCTTAAAATAACTCAAAAAGAGCTGGCCGAGATTATAAGTGTAGGACTTCGGAGCTTAATAAAAATTGAAAACGGAGAAGGGAACCCCACATTAGATCAACTTCAAAAGATCATAGAAGCATTGGGTCTTAAATTAGAGATTAAAATAAAGTAAAATGAATAAAAAAGCAGAAGTATATTATAATAATGAATTAGTTGGCTTTTTATTAAAAGAAAATAGTAAATACCGTTTTCAATATGCAGAAGAATATTTAAAAAATGAAAAAAGTCCTGCAATAAGTATAACATTACCCAAAAGGGAAGAACCATTTATATCAGAATATCTTTTCTCCTTTTTTTATGGATTATTAGCTGAAGGTGATAATAAGGAGCTGCAATGTAGAACATTGAAAATTGATGAAAATGATCATTTTACCAGGCTATTAAAAACATCCGGTATAAATACTATTGGTGGTGTTACTGTGAAAGCGGTATTATGAAAATAACAAATTGTCCTGGATGTTTAAGGAGCGGATATGAAACTTATTGTAATTCATGTAAACAAATGTTGTTTAATAATGAAAAAGTAAGTCACATATTAAATTTTACCAGACCAGAATTTAATAAAATTAAAAGAGAGAAAAGCGGAAGTTTATCTATATCGGGAATACAGATTAAACATTCAGTGAAATTAATTAATAAAGAATTAGTCCTATCAGAAGAAAAGGGAGAATATATATTAAAACCTATCCCAACAGGTTCTTATGAAAATCTAGGTCAAGTTCCAGCTAATGAACATCTAACTATGCAAATTGCCAGTCAAATATATAATTTGAATGTAGCTGATAATGGGATAATCTTTTTAAAGATGGTGAAATTGCTTATCTTACAAGAAGATTTGATATCTTAAGAGCCGGGAAAAAATTATTACAAGAAGATTTTGCTCAAATTGCCAATAGAACCGAGGAGACACATGGGAAAAATTACAAATATGAATTCAGCTATGAAGAAATAGCTGAGCTGATGAAACAACATGTTAGTGCTTATAAGATAGAAGTAGAAAAATATTTTAAAATTGTAATTTTTAATTATTTATTCTCCAATGGGGATGCACATCTAAAAAATTTTTCACTCTACCGTAATGAAGAATATGGGGATTACCTGTTAACACCTTTTTACGATTTATTAAATACATCGATTCATGTTCCCGGAGAAAGTGATTTAGCTTTGGAACTATTCAAAGATGGCTTTGTTACTACTGCTTATAAAGCCGGCTCAAAATATACTAAACGTGATTTTGAAGTTTTTGCTGGAAGATTGGGTATAAATGAAAAAAGGTTTAATACAATTTACAATGAACTGTTAACAGAAACTGATAAAGTAGAGGAATTTGTTTCTGCATCTTTTTTAAAGAACGAAATAAAAAAAATCTATTTTCAAAACTATCTTCATAAATATGACAGGTTGAAATCCTAATTTTATGTCCCTTGAAGTGTGATTTTCTGAATCTCTGTTTCGGTTATAGTTATCTGGATCATCTAATATGGCTGACATTGTAATTTCTCCAAAGTGAAACTTTAAATACAAGATCTTCAATCCTTTCGGAAAGACTTTTAAGTTTTCGTGTTATGCTTTTCTTATGTGATTAATTGGTGGCTAAACCAAAAATTATGCGATATCTCACCATTCCTTATTTTCGTCAAATTATATTTGTCAATAAGTATTTATAAATATGATTATAGCTCTAATATTAAATAAAAAAGTTACCGTGATTAAAGAAAGGTCCTTAATAAAATGGAAAAAATATTTTACAATCCTTTTACTGATGATGTAAATATTAAAGGGAGTAATAATATAAGTCCTCCTTCTAAAATTTATGAGGATACTGCAGTCAATTTTCTCAAACATATTCCAATATTTTCCGGTTTGGATGAAAATACCTTAAATCTCATTACAAAATTAGGGGTTCAAAAATCTTTTCGAAAAAATACTGTCGTTTTATTTGAGCATCAGGCTGGCTCTGCCCTTTACGTTATTATTAGAGGAAAGCTCAAAGTATCCGGATCTGGTGAAGGTAGTAAAGAAGCCATTTTAACTATTCTTAATCAATTCGATTTCTTTGGTGAAATGTCTATTTTAAATGAGGCGGGCAATTCTGCAAATGTTATTGCCTTAGAAGATTCGGATTTATTTATTATACAAGGCAATGATTTTTTAAACCTTCTCAATAGTCATTTTGAAATTTCATTAGCATTAATGAGAGAATTAACCCGTAGAATCCGTGCTGCAGATATGAAGATTAAATCTCTTGGATTGAATAATGCAGAAAGAAAAGTAGCTGCTGTTATTCTTGAATTAGCCGGTAAAACCGGCATACTAAATCAGAACAGGATCGAAATAAAAAGAATTCCGGTTCAGCATGATCTGGCAAATATGGCAGGCACTTCAAGAGAAACAATTTCAAGAACATTGCATAATTTTGCCAAGCGCGGTTTAATTGAACTTAACGGATCAAAAGTTACTATTCTTGATTATATAAAGTTTAAGGAACTATTTGGATAATTCTCTACTCTTAACACTTCAAAACCATACCCCAATTAAAGAAAATTATTTTTTTTCCGATAATAATTTTGAATAGAAATATATCTATTGTACTTTTACTACTGCAGCACCGGCTGTACTATTATTGCTTTTTAACGAAAGTATTCTTAAAATATTAGGAATTTGTAATGATTAAGACGGACAAAGTTATTAAAAATTTATCGGAAGAATTTCCTTTAAAAATACTACTTGCTGATGATAATATTGTAAATCAGAAAGTGGGAGCTAAAATATTAGAAAAGTTCGGTTACAAAGTTGATGTTGCATCAAACGGCATTGAAGTATTAGATGCCCTGAACCATAAAAGTTATGATCTGATTTTTATGGATGTTCAAATGCCCGAAATGGATGGCCTGGAAGCCACAAAGGATATACATAATAGGTTTGGGGAAAAATCACCGAGAATTGTTGCAATGACCGCAACCGGTACCAAAGAAGATAAAGATATCTGTATTAATAATGGAATGGATGACTATATCAGCAAACCAATCAGAGTTGAAGAATTATCCGAAGCATTAAAACGTTCATTCAGCCAAATATCAATTAGCAATTACCAAAACTCTTTTCAGCAGTAAATTCTATAAGAACTTAATTGCAAAATTTATATCACCTGCAATATAACGAACACTTCCTCTAAAGGGGGGGCCGCATATCAGTCCGGAATAAATATTAATTAAATCGGTAATAGCAGGTAATTTAACAGAAGCAGGCGTGAAATAAATAAAATGTGAATCCTTTTCAATTGCCTCAAACATAACCACTCCTATGGCTGGTCTTATTTTATCATATGCCTTAACTATATCATAAAATAATTTTATTATTTTATGTAACTCTCCTCCCCTTATTTCTTCTTTTGTAAGAAGTATCTTGTGCCAATCCATATTGATAGAGCTAAAATTTGTTAAGAAAATTATAGATGTATTTTTTAGTAAAGGTCATTTAATTATCCGATAGGAAATGCAGTTTGACAGGTATAATTTTCAAAAGCTTTTCAAAGTAATAAGGGATTAAAAATGCCATAGGACCAAGCCATAATAAATTCCACTTATTTATATTAAATATAATAGTCATAATAATGATTAAATATAAAAGAGTAAGACCAATCTTCTCATTTTTTTTACTAAATAAATTAGGAAGTGAAAATGTAGTTAAAAGAGTTAAACCTGATATACCAAATAATATGTAATATTGTAAGAAAGTCATAATATCCTCATTTTTTTCCTGCATATGATAAGATTTTTCTTTTAACAATGATGTGGATTGTAGCACGGATGTGATGTGGATAGACATTCTAAGTTATTGATTCCCAATATGATACAGAGATAATCTTATTTTAAAATTATTCTCGGAATAATACAATGAATAAAATTATTACCCGTAAGAGGTTTTCGTTCAATACATTCTTCTATTATATTCCCCTATGCCATTTTTTGAATTGTAACAGGAAATATGATGAAAAAACAATTTATTAAGCCGGGCTTATTTTTACTTCTTATCATTTTTTATTCTACAGTTGTTTTGGCTCAAGGCGATACTGAAAAACTAACAAAAATTCTCTCAATGAAATCTTCTCAGGAAAAAATTAATGAAATGCATAAATTTCAGTTTAGCCATCCGGACAGCCCTTATTTGGGACGTATAGTACAGGGATTAATGATCACCTTTATTGATATGAATGAGGTTGATTCTGCTTTATTTCAGGCTGATGAGTATATAAAATCTCTCCCTGCCGAAAGACAAGGAGAAATTTATAATGATATAGCATATATGCTTGCGGAAAAAGATGCTGGTCTGGATACTGCTCTGGTCTATTCAAAAAGAGCTGTAGATCTGGTGCAAAATAATCCCCGCTATCTAAGTATGTATCTTGATACTAAAGCTTATGTGCTTTATAAAAAAGGGGATGCAGATGAAGCTGTAAAAATTCAGAAAGAAGCTGTTAAGGATCATGAAGATGAACCCGAGTATCTCTATCATTTAGCTTTATTTTCCAAAGCTGCCGATAATATTAATGATGCCTTAAAATATTGTGCTCTTGCAGTCTTACAGGGTGATGAAGGAACTTCTTTAGTTAAATTTAATGAATGGGCTAAAGATATCAATCCTTCATTAAGGGATTCAATTGTTATGGATATTGTTCATAATTTTATTGCTAAAATGGATGGAGCTGATGAAATAGCTGTTAAATCAAATGCTGCCGCTTTTATGGCTCAAACCGGAGTAAATCTAAAACTTGCTGATGGATGGTCTGAAGATGCAGTGAAATCAATAAACGATAAAACCCTCGTTGAAGATTATATTAACTATAAAAAAAACTACGCAATTGTAAAAGCTGCCGGTGGAAAATATAAAACAGCCTTAAAAGAACTATCAAAAGTGGAAAATCTTGTTGCTCCGTGGAATAGTGATTATTGGCTTACATTAGGGAATGTTTATTATAAGCTTAATAAAAAAAATGAGGCGCTGAATGCTTATATCACCGGTCTTATCGCATCTGATAACCCGCTGTTGCTTGAGTCTGCAAAAAAATTATCCTCTGATAAAGAAATTCAAAATAAAATAGAAAAGATGAAAATTCAGCTTTCCTCTGTAAAACACGATAAATTCAAATCAGCTGAAAACCAGGGGGGTAATGTTGTTCTTGCGGAATTATTTACCGGAGCAGAATGCAATCCTTGTGTAGCAGCCGACCGGGCATTCGAAGCACTTGCTGATTATTTCCCTCGTTCTGCACTTGCTGTTTTAGAATATCATGTTCATATTCCCGGACCTGATCCTTTAACTAATCCTGATACTTATAAACGTTATAGCTGGTATGGAGGTAATTTTGGAACACCAACTATATTCTTTGAAGGGACAGAGAAGATCACCGGTGGAGGTCCTAAATATATCACTGCAAACCGCTTCAATGTTTACAAATATATTGTAAATAAATATCTCAATAAAAAACCTGAAATTAAAATAACTGGAGATGCAAAGTTAGATAAGGATACCGTAAATATTACATTAGCCTTAAAATCTTCTGTAAATACTAATATAAATCCAATGCTGCATATTGTTCTTGCTGAGAAATCTGTTAAATATACAGGAGCCAATGGAATTGAAAATAATATTTTTGTAGTTCGCAACCTTGTCGGAGATCCTTCAGGTACAAAGCTCAACTCCCAAAATGAAATTATATCACGTAAAGTTAATATCATTAACCTTAAGGAAAATATAACAAGTTATCTTAAAGACCCTACAGCCGATCCTTCCTGGAGAGCCCCTTCATTTCACGGGTGGAGAAAGAGTATAGATGACCTAAATAAAATCGATATTAAAAATCTTGCAGTTATTGTTTGGGTTCAGGATACAAATACTAAGGAAGTTCTGCAGGCTCATTATATGAATGTAAATTAAAAAATAAAATAGGAAGAATCCATTTTGTTCTCTATAAGAATAAATTTATTCACAATCATAATCCTCTTTATCCTTTTTAACGGAAATTTGTTTCCGCAGGATACTCCTGATAAAATAGTTGATGCTAAATTATTTCCAATAAATAAGATTATCAAAAAAGACTCGGTGATTGATCTTAAACTTTTGCTAAAGATAAAAAAGGGATGGCATATAAATTCTAATAAACCATTGGACACTAATCTTGTCCCTACAGTTATAACATTGGACAGTTCCTTTTTTAAAATAATTGAAATTAAATATCCTCAGCCGTATATAAAAAAACTTTCTTTTTCTGAAAATGAGCTATCCCTATATGAGAATGAAACTGTAATTAAAATCCGGATACTTATAGATAAGAATTACAAATTGAAAAATCTAAATGTTAATGGAAAAACCCAATATCAGCCTTGCAATGATCAAACATGTCTCTTTCCATTAACAAAAAAATTTTCTGCTGATTTAATTATAAATGATAAATAAAACTCCCTTACTCTATATTTCAGTCTTTCTTAAGAATTTAATTGAAAATTCAGTTTTTTTTATATAAGCTGAAATAGTAGTAAAAAAAGGTGGGGTAAATTTCTCAAACCTTATTGGGAAATATATGCCGGCATTTCAAGAATTTTTGGAGCTCTAAGAATAGATGTTAGTTATAATTCTTTAAAAAATATTTCCGTTACTTCTTCTATCGGTGTAGTTTTATAATATGAAAATATAACTTCCTGCCTTAAATTATATTCATTAAATAATGTGGAATATATCCCGAAATCCTTGCATTTATGAAATAGTTGTTGCAATTTTCTAAGCAATAAAATCTTTAATGAATTATGAAAAATATCTTTGGTTTTTTTTGTTCATGTTTGATTTTCCTCCACTTTTCAGCTTATAGTCAAAACAATAAAACTATAAATGATTGGGCAAATTTGAAAAGGTATGCGAATGATAATGAAAAACTACCTTCTGTATCTGCTGGAGTACAGCGCATCATTTTTATGGGGAATTCTATTACTGAATCTTGGGGCAAAATTGATAGCAGTTTTTTTGCAGATAGAGGTTACATTGATAGAGGTATCAGCGGGCAGACTTCATCTCAAATGCTGCTTCGTTTTCGTCAAGATGTAATTAATCTCAATCCCAAAGCAGTAGTTATTCTAGCAGGAACAAATGATATAGCTGAGAATACCGGCCCTATTTCCCTAGAAGATGTTATGGGAAATATTACCTCAATGGCTGAATTAGCTGAAATGAATAAAATTAAGGTAATCCTTTCATCAGTGCTCCCCGCATATGATTTCCCATGGCATCCGGGACTTCAGCCGGCTGAAAAAATTGTTAAATTGAACAGTATGATTAAATCTTACTGTGAAAATAATAATATTATATACGTTGATTACTATTCTAAAATGGTTGATGAAAAAAAGGGGTTGAATAAAAAATTTACTAATGATGGAGTACACCCAACCTTTGCTGGTTATAAGATTATGGAACCCCTGGTTGAAAAAGCTATTAAAACAGTTTTGAATGAACCTGTTCATTAATAGAACCTTCGGAAGGTTGGAGAAGGGCATGCCGGATAAATTGAATTATAGAGATAATGGGAAAAGAATATTTTATGATATTATAATCATTATTTTAATACAGTTTATTTGGACTTATAGAATTTCAGCGCAACATTTGCCCTATAATAATGTTCCTCATTTTAATAAAACGTCAGTTTTAAATAATTTTTTTAGCTTATCTAGTCACCGGACGATGGGAGATGATATCTCTGACCTTGCCGGATCAACTGTAAATCTACTTTCTTCACCATTTAATTGGAAAATAAATGATTTTTATAAGGCTGGAGGATTTTTACTTCTATCCGCCGGTTCATTTTTGCTTGATGATGAAGTTAGAAAAGTTTTTTTAACGAACAGAAATAATACTTTTGATAAACTGGGACCAGTGGGATATGCATACGGCGCTCCACTGAATACAATTTCAGGTTCTCTTTTAATTTATTTTACAGGCGTAGTTTCAAAGAGTAATTGGCTGCGAAATACGGGTTTAATGCTTACTGAAACTATGGTTGTAATTGGAATAATTCAGATACCGGCTCGTATAATTTTTGGCAGATCGCGTCCTTATACAGGCTCCGGAAATACATCATTTAATCTCTTTAAAGGCATAGAACAGGATAAAGCTTCATTTATTTCCGGGCATGCGGCTGTTGCTTTTGGTATTTCTAATATTCTTTCCCATCAAATTGATAATCCTCTTGCCACTGCTGGTCTCTTTGGGTTAGCTGCACTGACACCTCTCTCCCGTTTATATGATGATAAACATTGGTTTTCTGATGTAATTATAGGAACCGCGCTGGGTTTATTTGTATCAAACTCAATTATTAGTCTTCATGAAAAATCTACATCTTCAAAAAATAATTTTTCAATTATCCCAACATTAAACGGGATTTCATTATGCTATTCTTTTTGAAAACCTATATAAATTATAATTTCAACGTAAATTCACAAAATGGGAGATTTACTATGGGCTCTTCTAATAAAACTTTTATAAAATTCTTCGCCATAATTTTTATTTTAATTTCGCTTTTTGTTTTTCCTGCCGATAAACCGGAACAAAGAGCCGCACCGGTAAGTAAAGCGGATATATTTTTAACTGCAGAAAATACTAATGATAGAATTACTCAGAAGGAATCCTTAACCTTCTTTAAGCTCGAACAACCAGACGAACAGAAACCAATAATAATTCTTGATAAAAGTAAGACATTTCAAACAATAGTTGGGTTTGGAGGTGCACTTACAGATGCATCTGCCGAAACATTTTATAAACTTCCTAAAGAGAAACAGGAAGAAATTCTAACTTCACTTTTCAATAAAGAAAAGGGTGACGGCTTTTCACTGTGCCGAACCAATATTCATAGTTGCGATTTTTCAAGTGAAAGTTACACATATGTCGAACCTGGCGATAAAATGCTTAAAAGTTTTACCATTGAACATGATTTGAAATATAGAATACCTTTTATAAAATCTGCTTTCAGGGAATCAGGAAATGACTTAAAGTTGTTTGCCTCTCCCTGGAGCCCTCCGGCATGGATGAAAACAAATAATGATATGCTTCATGGGGGTAAATTACTCCCAGAATATAATCAAGCATGGGCTGACTATTTTGTAAAATTTGTAAAAGCATATGAGGATGAAGGAATCCCAATCTGGGGTTTAACAGTTCAGAATGAGCCCATGGCAATACAAACCTGGGAGTCATGTATATTTACTGCTTCCGAAGAAAGAGATTTCGTAAAGAACTATCTAGGTCCAGTTTTACAAAACTCGGGATTATCTAAATTGAAATTAATGATATGGGACCACAATCGAGGGATAATGTACCAGAGAGCAAAAATGGTCTACGATGATACTTCAGCTTCAAAATATGTTTGGGGTACAGGATTCCATTGGTATGTAGGGGATCATTTTGATAATGTAAGATTTGTTCATGATGCCTTTCCGGATAAAGAACTTCTCTTTACTGAAGGTACGGAAGCAAATTTTCAGGGAGATAGTCTAAATCTCTGGAAGTGGGGAGAAGTATTCGGAAAATCTTTAATAATGGATTTAAATAATTGGGCAGCAGGCTGGACAGCCTGGAATGTAATTCTCGATGAAAACGGCGGACCAAATCATTCTGATAATTTTTGCATGGCTCCGATTATTTGTAATACTAAAACCGGTGATTTAACTTATATGAATTCATTTTATTATATTGGGCACTTCTCGAGGTTTATTCGTCCGGGAGCAAAAAGAATTATATGTTCATCCAACGATGATAACCTTTTAGCTACTGCCTTTTTAAACCCGGATGGAAAAATTGCAGTGGTTGTAATGAATAATACTGACCGGGAGAAAGAATTTTATACATGGCTCGATGAAAATGCAGTAAAAGCAATGAGCCCGGCCCATTCAATCATAACGCTAATTTTAGATTAAGACATAGGTAAATTGGGGAATGCAGAAACTGCATTCCCTCTTTCTAATTCTCTACTTCTTCAAGGACAGGCAATTCCAGTTCAAACAGATCGGGTTCCTTATCTTTTGATTTCCCATTCTTTCTTATCTTATAAGTCTTCCCATATTTGCTGTTCGGATTATTCCGATCGTTATAATTTTTATAAGAGTAAACTTTTTTCTGGTAATTTCTTAAAATGATTTTCTCTTCATCATGGTGAAGGACATAATTTGGTAAAATAGGAATTTTACCACCTCCGCCTGGAGCATCAATAACAAAATGGGGGATTGCAAGTCCGCTTGTATGGCCGCGAAGGTTTTCGATTATTTCCAGTCCTGTTTCTATTGAAGTTCTGAAATGATTTGCTCCTTTGGTTTCATCAGCCATATACATATAATACGGTCGGACTCTAATCTTTAATAACTTTTGCATTAATTCTTTTACTATTGCCGGATCATCATTAACCCCTTTCATTAATACCATCTGGTTGCCTACCGGGATGCCTGAATCAGCTAGCATTTCACAAGCCTTGGAACTTTCAGGGGTAATTTCCCATGGATGATTGAAATGGGTATTAACATAAACGGGATGATACTTCTTTATCATTCCGCATAATTCCGGTGTTATTCTATGCGGAAGTACACATGGCATTTTGGATCCCAGCCTTATTATCTCCAGATGAGGGATATCTCTTAATCTTTTTAGAATTTTTTCCAGCATGAAGTCGGTTAACATTAAAGGATCACCACCCGAAAGAATGACATCCCTTATCTCCGTATGCTTTTCAATATATTTAAAAGCACTCTCCAAACCTTTCATAGAGATCTTTTCATAGTCGCCTACTTTTCTTTTTCTTGTACAGAAGCGGCAGTATAAACCGCACTGGCTGGTAACAAGAAAGAGCACTCTATCAGGGTAGCGGTGCGTAATATTTGGAACAGGACTCATAGCATCTTCCATTAAAGGATCTTCTTCAGCATCAAAGTCTTCCAATTCCATTCTGTCCGGGACACATTGCCGCCAGATTGGATCTCCTGGATATTTAATCAAGCTTAGATAATAAGGATTAATCCTTGCCTGGAAAAATTCATCCAGATCTTCGGCATCCTGTCTGTCTATTCCGAATTTGTCAACAAGCTGATCAACAGAATGAATGCTGTCTCTTACCATTTGCTGCCACAGTTCCATGATTTTCCTCTGGTTTGTTCTTATTTATTGAAAAACTTTCCGAAAATGATTAGTGAATCACCTACAGCATAAAAATCATTTATCTGGGCTATCACCGAGAAATTATTTCTCAAATAAAAATTCCTTGTTTTTTCATAGCTTTCTTTTGAAGATGTTTCAGCCAAAAGCCATCTGCCTTGTTTTTCAAGAACAAAATTTTCTGCATGCTGTAATAATTTTCTTCCAATACCTTTTATTTTTGAATCCGGATCAACAGCGATCCAGTATAAATCGTAAACTGCATCTGTCAACGGTCTTCTGCCTGTACAGTGATACCCATATATTTTCCTATCTTCTTCATATACAAAAACATTATAATCATCTTGTTCAATATCTGAAGCAGATATATTAACCAATTCCATGCCAACACTTACTTCACTTTCCGAAAAAGCTGGTATTTTTTTTAATATCAATTCAACTGATTGAACATCAGCTTGCTTTAACTTCCGTATCATTTTTCTTTCCGTTTAATTCGCCCTGGCGAATTAATGCAAAATTTGCAATTGTAAATAATAATTCTTGATGAGAAATTCCTTCAGCCGATGCGGCTCTTGCAAACCCCGAATCAAAAGAAATATCAGGGTTAGGATTAACTTCAACTACATAAGGAATATTGCCCTTAAGTCTAATATCAACTCTTGCATAATCTCTGCAGTTTAAAACTTCAAAAGCTGTTAAAGCTATATTTTCAATTTTTTTTCTAATATTTTTATTCAGTTTTGCCGGACACTGTGGTTTTGTATTTTCATAATAGACACTTTTTGAAATCCATTTGCTGTCATAAGTTACTATCTTAGGGAGCCCATCCGGCAGTCCGGTAAATTTAATTTCAGAAATTGGAAGGGTTTTGTTCCCTAATACCGCAACATTAAGTTCCCTGCCATCAATATATTCTTCAATTATTATTTCCTGTTTATAAGTTCGGAGTAAAAAGCCTAATTGTTTCTTTAATCCGGTAATATTTTTTACAACTGAAAATTCAGATATCCCTATGCTGGCATCTTCATTCAGTAATTTAAGGATTACAGGAAATGATAAATGGAAATTATTTTCAGTAATTTTTTCCTTTGGTTTTACTATTATATATTCAGGGGTTGGGATTCCAAATGATTTAAGAATATTTTTTGTTCTTGCTTTATTAAGACAATTACCAAGGCATTCGGGTAAATTTCCGGTAAATTCATAACCTAATAGTTGAAATATTCCTGCCATACAATATTCATAGGAAGCAATACCTTCAACCGATTCAACGAAATTGAAAATAACATCGGGAGCGAAGTTATTAATCTGCAGTAGCGTACGGTCTACATTTCTATCAACAGCGAGAGTATCAGCTGTACGAAAGTATCTAGATAGTTTATCCTTAATTCCATTTATTTCTTTAATGAATCCGTTTTCAGATAGGTCATCGGAAGATAAACCTTTTTTTGAAGGTTTTCCATTATAGACAGGGAAGATGCTAACCGGAGAATTATAGCAAATTAAAATTTTAGCATTAATCTTCATATTATGTTATATCTTTTAGCAGCCTCTAAAAGAACGGTATTGATCATATCGTTATAATTTAAACCTGCAGCCCTTGCAGCTTTCGGGAAACAGGAATTCTCTTCCGGGTTCGGCAGTATTCCGGGAAGAGGATTAATTTCAATAATATTCGGTTCTTTGTTTTTATCCAACCGTATATCTATCCTGCTCCAATCTCTGCATCGGAGAGTATTGTAAGCCCTTAAAGCTGTTTCCTTAATCTTAGCTTCAAGGTTCTCATCCAATACCGCCGGGCAATTAAAAACATTCAGAGGATCTTCTTTTGTATCCAATATCCATTTGGCTTCGTAAGAATACAATGGAATAAAATCCTCAGGGAATTCATTAAAATTTATTTCCACAATCGGTAAAACCTGTGAGTATTTACCATTACCGAGAATTGCAATGGTAAATTCCCGTCCCGGAAGGAACTCTTCAATTAAAGCCGGCTGATTATATTCCGATAATATTCTTTCCACTTCGTTTGTCAATTCAAAAAGATTATTTACAAAAGAAGAAGAAAAAATACCTTTGCTTGAACCCTCAGATATAGGTTTTACAATAAGCGGAAACTCTAATTTTAAGTTTTTTATATGGTTTAAACTATCAGCTACTAAAAATTTCGAATTTGGTATTTCATAATATGATAAGATCTCTTTTGTACGAGCTTTATCCAAACATATTGAAAGTGTTAAAGGATCGGATCCTGTATAAGGTATTTGAAGCATCTCTAACATTGATGGTATCTGAGCTTCCCTTGAGCTCCCGTTAAAACCTTCGGCAATATTAAAGACAATATCCGGTTTATTTTCTTTAAACTTTTCGAACGCATTTTGGTCTGCTTCAATCATAGTTACATTATGATTAAATTCAATTGCACCTTTAACGGCGTTGATTGTTTCCCAAGTATCCCATTCTGCATAAGTATCGACTAACATTTTTTGTTCAGCCTTAGGTTCATTTAGAATAGGGGATAAATTTTCTTGGAAAGTTTCACTTTCAGGTTTGACATTAAAGGTTAATGCAACATTCAGTCTTAAGTTATTCAAAGAAGATAAAATATTTTTTTCCTTTAATTTTTTTTTGTTAGCAAATATAACTAATAAAATTTTTAAGTCAATAATAATTTTGCATTAAGTAAAAAAAATTTTATAAAATCTTTTTCAAAAAATATTTTTGTGTTTCGAATCATTAATAATAAAAGTAAAGTTTCAGAAAGATCATTAAAAAAATCTGTTAATAAGATTTGATGAGATAATTAAGCTATCATAGCATATATAAAATTATGAGAGTAATGTTCGATAAGATTCTGTTTAATGATCTTGTTTTGTTCCGAACTAATATCCGGATCATTTTCAATTAGTTTAAACGCAGAAAGTTTTGCATCCATTAAGATACCGCTATCAGCAATTATGTCGGCATATTTAAGTTTCGGAAAACCGCTTTGTTTAGTACTGAATATATCACCCGGCCCTCTCAACTTTAAATCTATCTCTGCAATTTTAAATCCATCAGTATATTTTAACATTGTCTGCAGCCTTATCGAAGCTTTATATTTTTCAACCTGCGAAGAAGAAAGAAAAGCCAATTCAAATTTATCTCCTTCTAATTTCCCTCTAGGAATAAAATCTTCTTTAGTAACCATGATACAATATGCCTGCTTTTTTCCCCTGCCGATTCTTCCTCTCAATTGATGAAGCTGGGAAAGGCCAAAGCGGTGTGCATCATTAATTAAGATGATGTTTGCATCAGGTATATCGATACCAACTTCAATAACAGTTGTAGCAATTAATACATCATATTTTTTTGCCAGGAATAACTGCATTGCTTCTTCTTTTTGCTGCCACCTCATCTTTCCGTGAACCAAACCTACATTAAGATTCATTAAATAAGTTTTTTTTAATTCATTATAGAATGTTTCAGCCGCTTTTAATTCTAATTTATCTGATTCTTCAACCAGAGGATAGATTATGAAAGATTGATAACCTTCTTTATTCTTATCTGAAATAAATTTATAGATTGGGGGAAGTTTACTTTCATCTCTTAAAATAGTTTTAATCGGTTTTCTATTTTTGGGCATTTCATCGATTGTTGACACATCCAGATCACCGTAAATAGTCATTGATAAAGTCCTTGGGATCGGAGTAGCACTCATAACTATTACATCGGGGGTTTTCCCTTTGCTTTGTAATTTAGCTCTTTGAGCAACACCGAATCTATGCTGTTCATCAATTACAACTAAACCAAGGTTTCTAAATTTCACTTTTTCTTCGAACAGAGCATGCGTACCCACAATAATATTTGCTTCCTGAAATTCAATATCTTGAAGGTTCTTTTCTCTTAGAGACTTAGTCTGACCTCCAAGTATTAAACTTACTTTTACTTCATGTTTATTACCTGATTTACCGGAAAGATTTATAAGTGGTTTAAGCAGCCGTGAAATATTTTTTGCATGCTGGTCAGCTAAAATTTCAGTTGGCGCCATTAACGCTGCCTGAAAACCATTATCAACTGCAATAAGCATTGCAATTAAAGCTACAATGGTTTTACCGCTCCCCACATCTCCCTGCAGAAGACGGTTCATCGGTGAAGCGGATTCCATATCTTTTTTAATTTCGCTTAATACTTTAAGCTGTGCTTTAGTCAATTTGAAGGGAAGTATTTTCAAAAAATCCGGAATCAACCTCGAAGTTATCTTTAATAAATTACCTGTTAATTTAGTTTTATAATTCGATTTTCTTAATGCAACAAGTATTTCAAGAAAAAAAAGTTCTTCGAATTTAAATCTTCTTAATGCATCTAAAAGTTTTTCCTTATTTTCCGGATAGTGATAATTTTTAACAGCTTCTGATATATTTAACAAATTATGATCGGTTATTAAGCTCTGGGTAAGTGTTTCTTCAAGAAATCCGGCATAATTTTCAACTGCATTATTTATTATTTTTCTTAAACTAAAATCTCCAATATTCTTTTTTTTTAATTCTTTTGGTATCCGGTAGAAGGGGATAATTTTCCCCGTATTTAACAGACTTTGAGATTCATCTTCGGATATTCTATCAAAGTCAGGATGTGTAAATTGAAGATTGCCATATTTTGAAAGCAATGGTTTTCCTGAAACGGCAAAAATTTCTCCTTCATTGAAGACAGAATAAAAATATTTTGTTCCCTGGAACCATATACATTCAAAAAAACCGGTTGGATCTCTAAACTGAACTTTCATTATTTCGCGTTTGCCGAATCTTCTGTTTTCTTTATCTACAACTTTGGCAATAATAGTTAGATCTCCGTCAAAACCCTTCATTAAATATTCATATGCTTTAAATGCAGTTACTGTTGTAGTTCTGTCTAAGTGTTTGGAAGGAAAAAAGAAAAGAATATCTCTTATTGTTTCTATCCCAATCTTTTTGAATGCTTCAGCTCTTTTAGGCCCAACGGATTTTAAATATTGAACCGATTGATGTAAAATATTTTCTTTTGATGAAATCATTGCTGATAAAATAATTTAACAACCGGGAAATTACAATTATTAAAATAAATAGGATTGTTAATAGGGATTAGTACTTTTTATCATTTAATTGGAATCTCCCCAATCTGCAATCAAAAATTCGAAATCTGAAATTTTTTATTCCATTTTCATATCACGTGTCATCAAATCGGTAGTTGCTTTAACAGGATCTTTATCTTCGAAAAGTATTTTATAAACTTCATCTGTAATTGGAGTTTCTACTCCGTTCTTTTTTGAAAGTTGTGTTGCTGATCTGCTGGTTTCAACGCCTTCAGCAACCATTTGCATTGACTTAAGAACTTGCTTCAAAGTTTTGCCTGCTCCGATTTGTTCACCAACATACCTGTTACGGCTGTGTCTGCTCATACATGTAACAATTAAATCTCCCATACCTGATAAACCTGCAAAAGTTTCGGGTGAAGCACCCATTGCAATTCCCAATCTTGAAATTTCAGCGATACCGCGAGTCATGATAGCTGCTTTAGTATTATCTCCAAATTTTGCACCATCAACAATTCCTGCGCCTATGGCTATAACGTTTTTAAAGGCACCGCCTAATTCAACCCCGCAAACATCAGTTGAACCATAAACTCTGAAATAAGAGGTTATAAAAGCCGCTTGAATAGATTTTGAAGTTTCTGCACTTACAGATGCAGCAACGACTGCTGTAGGTATCCTTCTGCTTACTTCCTCTGCATGACTTGGACCTGATAAAACTCCAATTTGGTTTGAATCTATTTCGGGAAAAACCTCCTTAAGCATTTGTGACATCGTCATCAAAGAATTGTTTTCTATGCCTTTTGCTACACTCACAAGGATTGAGTTTTTTATATTTGTAAATGTTAGGCCATTAACAACCCCTCTCAAAAATTGTGAAGGGACTGCCAGCACAATTAAATTCTGGTTTGTTGTTGCTTCTTCCAGTTCATGAATTATTTTAATTTCTTCGGGAATTTTTATTCCGGGAAGGAACTTCTCATTAATCCTGGTTTTATTAAGCACTTTTACATAATGTTTCTCATATTCTCTTAAAGTTACTTTATGACCATTATAATGAAGAAGGATTGCTAGAGTAGTTCCCCATCCTCCTGCTCCTAAAATAGAAATTTTCATAGCTACCAATTAAAAATAAAATTATTAAGATAAAATAATACTTATTATCAATTTGATTTTCAACCAGGCAAGGTTTAACACAGAACTTTCCTTAGGCTGTGTGGAAGATTAGATTGTATTATGCTTTCAGCTTCAATGACTGAAGGAGATAATACGGTTTCAAAGCGGATATAATGTTGATTCTGAATGGAAAAATAAGTGTAATCCAGGGAATTATTGATGAAGTTCTTTAATTTATTATATCATTAATAATCAAATATTACTTAAGGTAGATGATTTATTGAGGATAGATAGAAAGGAATTGCCGGTTATCAGAGAAGATAGGAAAAATTAAAAAATAATCCTCAATAAATGATTTTTATCTTTTTCTTTTGAAGTTTACTTTACTTTCATTCCCGTTTATTAAACGAACAACATTTTTCCTGTGTGTAAAAATCACAAGCATAACTAATGCGATAACAAAAGGGAGTAAAGTATTATAACTCGGTATGTTAACATTAAAGATATTTTCTCTTACAATTAAAGTAAGAGGGACAGCAAGTGCACCTAAAATAGAACCCAAAGAGACATATTTAGATATCGAAACAACTACGATAAAAACTCCAATAGCTACAAGCATATCAACAGTTACGATCATTAAAAGCATTCCTAAAGCAGTAGCGATACCCTTTCCACCTTTAAAGCCGGCAAATACTGTCCAAATATGTCCTATTACAGCTGAAATGCCTGCAATAATTTGGACCAGGGTAAAATCATCAAAAGGTGTTGCATTTTCAAAAGGGATACTACCGTAATGGAGTCTTGCAATAACCACCACAGCAAGCACGCCTTTTAAGGCGTCCAGCAATATTACCAGGATACCATGTTTCCAGCCTAATACACGCAAAACATTTGTCCCGCCTGCATTACCGCTTCCATGTTCTCTAATATCAATACCTTTTGCTAATTTGGAAACAATGATGCTGGTGGGGATTGAACCTACCAAATAAGATAATATAATTATTGCGGATAACAGAAACATCCTAAACATCCTTTATGGGAGTGTGAAAACTACTCATAATAAACCTAATTATCAACGAAAATTTAATAAAACTGAAAGCAGTTCTTTCTATTTCAAATAATAAATTTTGAAGCATTTTTTGTGCCGGTTTTTTAATTACCTGCTTTTTATAATACTTTTAAATAATTCAAAGTCAGGTTTAGTTGTTATTTTGAAGTTATAAGGTGAACCTTCTACAATATGCACATTTTTACCTATCTTTTTTACCAGCATAGACTCATCGGTACCTATATATTTTGCTTTTTTTGCAGATTGCATTGCTTCCATTAGGTCCACAAAACGAAAGATTTGGGGTGTCTGAACATAATATACATCGTCCCGTTTTAAATAAGTTTTTACTATTTCATCACCTTTCATTAAAGTGTCGCGTGCTTTTATACAAGTTAAAGCGCTGCCTTTATTTTTTGCCTGCTTAATTGCATTAGATAAAATATTTGAAGGGAGAAGGGGGCGAGCAGCATCATGAACAACTACCAGATCATTTTTATTTGCATATAGGGAGGAGAGTGCATTAAATACAGAATGCTGTCTTTCTCTTCCTCCTTCAACAACATTGATAATTTTTGTGAAATTATATTTCTTCTTTAACTTTTGAATTAAGCCGAAATAAGAAGGTTCACAAGCAACAACAATACTATTAATATTTTTGTTGGATTGGAAGATTTCCAGGGTATAGGCAATTAATTCTTTCCCTTGAACCTTCAAATATTGTTTAGGTGCCGTTTGACCGCTCCTTAAACCTTTTCCGCCTGCCGGTATGATTGCAAATGTTTTCATATTATTATCATTGCGTCTCCATAGCTCAAGAACCTATACCCATCCTTTAATGCTTTTTTGTATGCTTTATTAATCAATTCCGTATCGGCAAAAGCACTAACCAGCATAAGTAATGTGGATTCCGGCATATGAAAATTAGTGATTAATTTATCTACTATTTTAAAGTCATATGGTGGATAAATAAATTTATCCGTCCATCCTCTGCCTGGTTTAACCAATCCGTCTGCAGTAACACTGGTTTCCAAAGTACGCGCAGTACTGGTGCCAACAACAAAGACATTATGTTTTGAGGTAATAGTTTTATTTATACTTTCTGCAGATTTAGCACTAATTTCGAAATATTCGGAATCCATTTTATGTTTGGTTAAATCTTCTACTTCAACGGGTCGAAAAGTTCCAAGGCCAATATGCAGAACAATAGGAACGATTTGAATCCCTTTGCTCTCAATTTTTTCAAGCAGTTTAGGAGTAAAGTGGAGACCTGCAGTAGGTGCTGCAACTGCGCCGTCAATTTTAGCATACACTGTCTGATAATTTTCTTTGTCTGAGGCTTCGGGTTCCCTTTTAATATATGGAGGAAGCGGGGTCAACCCTATTTTCTCAACTGCCTTATACACATTTTCCGGCTGATTAAAACGGACTGTTCTGCCTCTGGAAGTTGTATTATCAATTACTTCACACCAAAGTTTATCGTTAAAATAAATTTTGTTTCCAATTCTTACTTTTCTTGCCGGATCAACAATAACGTCCCAGATACATTCTTCCGCATTTAATTCTCTCAGTAAGAACACTTCAATTTTAGCATTAGTTTTTTCTTTCTTTCCATAGAGTCTTGCCTGAAATACTCTTGTTTCATTAACAGCCAGTGTATCCCCTTTTTCCATATAATCGATAACATTCGAAAATTTTTTGTTTTCTATTTCTTGTGTTTCGCGATTTAATACCATTAATTTAGCTTTATCGCGGGGTGAAACCGGATATCTTGCAATAGCATTTTTAGGCAAATTATATTTGAAATCTGATAATTTCATTATTATCAACCTTTATTAAGTGAACTAAATGTATGTATATGAAGTTATAATGAGATGCTGATCTCTTGATCAGCATCTCAAGTTAAATAACTTCAGTTAATTAGAGATTATATTTTTTTTATCTTTTCCTAGATGAAGGTTTTTTTCCTGTTTTTGCCGTACCTGTTTTACTTTTTGACATTTCTTTAACCACAGCTCTTGCTGCAGCTAACCTTGCAATGGGAACTCTAAATGGTGAACAACTTACATAATTTAAACCGGTTCTATGGCAGAATTCAACAGAAGATGGTTCTCCACCGTGCTCGCCACAGATACCTACTTTTAAATCAGGTCTTGTTGAACGTCCTTTATCAGTACCCATCTTTACCAGTTGACCGACTCCTTCCTGATCAAGTACTTCAAACGGATCATTTGGAAGGATATCACTTTCTACGTAAAGCGGTAAAAATTTACCGGCATCATCTCTTGAAAGACCAAAAGTAGTTTGGGTTAAATCATTAGTTCCGAAGCTGAAAAATTCTGCACGTTTTGCAATAGCATCGGCGGTAATAGCAGCTCTAGGAAGCTCAATCATTGTTCCCACAAGATAATTTACTTTCTTCCCTTTTTCTTTCATAACATCTGAAGCTACTCTTCTAACTATATCTTCCTGCATTTTAAACTCATTTATATCACTAACAAGCGGAATCATGATTTCAGGTTTTACCTTTATGCCTTCAATAGCTGCATCACAAGCTGCCTCTACAATTGCCCTTGCCTGCATTTCAGTAATTTCTGGATAAAGAACACCTAAACGGCATCCTCTGAAACCAAGCATAGGATTGAATTCCGACAGACTGTCAATCTTCTCAACTACCTTTTCAAATGGAATATTCAGTGCATTGGCCAGCTCTCTTTGTTCTTTTTCCGAATGAGGCAAAAACTCATGCAGAGGTGGATCTAAAGTCCTAATTGTTACAGGCAATCCCTTCATAACTTTAAAGATTCCATAAAAGTCTTCTCTCTGCAGCGGAAGAAGTTCTTTTAAAGCTTCCTTTCTATCTTCAACTGTATCCGAAAGAATCATTTTCCTTACAGACATAATTCTATCTCCGCCAAAGAACATATGTTCTGTACGGCAGAGACCAATTCCTTCAGCACCAAAAGCTACGGCATTGGAAGCTTGATCTGGCTGATCAGCATTAGTTCTAATATTTAACTTTCTTAGGTTGTCAGCCCAGTTCATTAAGCTCTCATAAGTTTTATAAATAGGAGACTCATTAGGAGTCATTGTCTTATTTATTAATACCTGTATAACTTCAGAAGGTTTCGTTTCAATTTTACCTGCAATTACTTCCCCTGTGGTTCCGTCAATAGAAATATAATCACCTTCATTTACAACGATATCTTTTCCATCGACTGAAATTTTTCCTTCTTTATAATTTATTTTTAATGCACCGCAGCCGGCTACACATACTTTACCCATCTGTCGAGCAACAAGAGCAGCATGAGAAGTCATTCCTCCTCTTTGAGTTAGAATTCCTTCAGAAGCATTCATTCCTTTAATATCTTCCGGAGAGGTTTCAATCCTAACGAGTATAACAGGATCACCCGATAGCGCCATTTTTTCTGCATCCTGTGCACTTAATGCGACTCTTCCGGAAGCCGCACCAGGGCCTGCATTTAATCCTTTTGCAATTAATCTTCCTTCATCAACCGCTTTACGTTTCTGATCGATATCGAAAATAGGGCGCAGAAGCTGATTTAGCTGGTTTGGTTCAATCCTTGAGATTGCATCTTCTTTCTGTATTAACTTTTGCTTAACCATATCAACAGCCATTTTTATTGCAGCAAACCCGGTTCTTTTTCCAACCCTGCATTGGAGCATCCAGAGCCTTCCCTGCTGAATAGTGAACTCGATATCCATCATATCTTTATAATGTTTTTCCAATTTTTTCTGGATGTCGTCAAGCTGCTTATATATTTTAGGATCATCTTTTTTCAGTTCTGAGATCGGATGCGGTGTACGAACACCTGCAACTACATCTTCACCCTGTGCATTGAATAAATACTCACCATAGAAAACATTTTCTCCTGAGGCTGGGTCTCTAGTAAAAGCAACACCTGTACCCGAATCCTCACCCATATTTCCAAAAACCATGGACTGGACGTTAACTGCTGTTCCCCATTCTGCCGGGATATTGTTTAATCTTCTGTAAACATTAGCTCTTTCATTCATCCAGGATCCAAACACAGCACCAACGGCACCCCATAATTGTTCCATCGGGTCAGTGGGGAAATCTTTACCTGTTTTTTCTTTAATCGCAGCTTTGAATTCTTCGACAAGTTCTTTTAAGTGGACTTCTGTTAATTCTGTATCCAGATTAAAGCCATTGTCATGTTTTTTCTTTTCAAGAATTATTTCGAACGGGTCTTCATCATGTTTTGAAACCGGTTTTAATCCTAAAACAACATCTCCGTACATTTGAACGAATCTTCTATACGAATCATATGCAAAACGAGGATTATTTGTTTTACTGATTACTCCCAAAACTGTTTCATCATTGAGACCGAGATTCAAAATAGTATCCATCATTCCAGGCATAGAAGCTCTTGCACCGCTTCTAACCGAAACCAACAGCGGATTCTTTGCATCTCCGAATTTTGCTCCCATCAGTTTTTCTACCTTTTGTAAAGCATTTAAAACTTGAGCTTTTAATTCTTTTGGATATTTTTTGTTATTTTGATAATAATAAGTGCATACTTCTGTAGTAATTGTAAAACCTGCAGGAACAGGCATGCCTATATTTACCATTTCAGCAAGATTCGCACCTTTTCCACCAAGCAAGTTCTTCATCTCTGCCTTGCCTTCTGCTTTATTTCCACCAAAGAAATAAACATATTTTTTTTCTTTTGCCATTTAATTATTTCTCCTTCGTATTATGAGCAAATTAATAAATTAACCTTAGTTTAGTCAGTTTATTTTATTTAATATGAAATCTTTAAAAGATTCTTCATTATCAATTTTTAACTCTATCTTTAAAAAGAAAATATCAATATCATCAAGTTCTTTCGAAAATTGTGTTAATTTGACTGCATCCTTTTCTGTTGTTACTACAGAATGCGAATTGGTTGAATAAAACTTCTTCCTGATCAACTGAATTTCCTTAAGTGAATAGTCTTTATGATCTTTAAATATTAACTTATTATCCGTATTAATATGAACCTGTTTTAATATGTTTAAAAAGGAATAGGGATTAGCTACACCCGAAACAATCAGGCTCTTTTGACCATGAAATTCTTCAAGTGCATATTTAGCATGATTTTTAATATCAGCAAACCCTATTGCTTTATAAGTACCGTAAAAAATATTTTTACCTTCAAAATATTTATTGAATTTTGAAGGGATTTCTTTTTTATCTGAAAATTTTCTATTAATAATTATTGCATCTGCTCTTTTAATTGAGCTTAAAGGTTCTCTCATGTTTCCAGTTGGTAATAAACTCTGATTCATTAGACCTGTATCATATAAAAATCTTTGTTCACATATTAAAAGATTTAAGTCTCTTTCTATCCAACGGTGCTGGTAGGCATCATCAAGAATTAATATGTTTATATTTGTGTCAGTAATTAACCGTTTTGCACCTTCAAATCTTTTTTCGGAAACAGCAGCCGGTACATTGCACTCTAGAGCAGTATGAAAGATCTCATCTCCGCTTAAATCAACATCCGTAAAAATTTTATTGCCATCAGATACTAATAAATATCCTTTTGATTTCCTTCTGTAACCACGGCTCAAAACCCCCACTAATTTCCCGGAACTCTTAAGAAGATTTGCGAGATAGATTACAAGCGGCGTTTTACCGGAACCACCTACAGTTATATTTCCGACTGAAATGACTTTAACATTTACTTTCCTGGTTTTAAAAATATTATTATCAAAGAACCTATTTCTAATTTTTATTACTGCTGCATAAACAGGTATAAAAGGAAATAATATTATTCTTAATAATTTCATTAGCAATATTGCTTATCTATCTTTAGAATCTATTCGCCTCATTATGGATATTATTTAATATGTCTTCGCTTTTTTTAATCATTTCAGATGTCTCTTCATAACTCAGATTTTTATCAATATAAATAGGATCAGAATACACTACTTTAGCGTCAGATAATAGCTGCGGGACTTCAAATTTATCCCAGCTGTTTAAGTATCTCTTCTTCTTAAATCCGACGCCTACAAAAACCAAAGGGATGCCGCTTTTTTTAGCTGTAATAACAGCACCGGCTTTTAGCTTATGTCTTGGCCCTTTGGGACCATCCGGAGTAATTACGACTGATTTGTTATTTCTAGCATAATCAATCATAATTCCCAGTGCGACTTCACCACCTTTAGTACTTGAGCCTCTTACAACAGTATAGCTCCAATGCTTAAGCAGATTTGATAATAAATCTCCATCTTTACTTTTACTGATTAAAGCAACCAGATCCGGGTTTTTGTGAATATACCATAAAAGAAGCATGCTTCCGTGCCAGAAGGCGAGAACATAATTCATTTTCTTTCCTTCCAGATCTTCTATTACTTTTTTATTTATATAAGTAATCTTCAAAGATTTACAAAGAACAGTTGCAAACATTACCAGGAAATAATTTCCTAAAAATCGTAAAGAATCTTGTCTAACTTTTCTAAGCTTCATCTTTCTAAGCTTTTGGCTTACAACATTGCGTAAATAATTCCGGCAGCTCTTTTAGAGGCGCCTTCTGTTCCTAATTTTTCTTTTACCTTACCCAGCTTCTGCTTTATGGAATTATAAAATTTTGTATCCGATAAGATTTTTTTACATTCCATGTATATAGATTCTGCGTTAGCTTCATTTTGAACAAGTTCCGGGACTATCCTTTCTTCAGCAATTATATTTGCCATGCCGATATTTTTCACTTTAACGAGATTTTTGCCTATGGAGTAAGTGATAAATCCGGTTTTGTAGACTATGACCATAGGCAATTCAAATAAGGCAGATTCCAGGGTTGAAGTCCCTGATTTAATAATTCCAAGCTTTGCATATTTCATCAAATCGTAAGTACATCCGGTGATAATTTTAATCCCAGGATTATTCGCTAAATTGTAGTAAACTTCCTCTTCGATGTTCGAGGAACCGGCAGTGATAATTTGAAGATTAAATTCGGAAGCTAATTTTTCTGCTGCTTCAATTGAGACCGGAAATATTTTCTGAACTTCATTCAGCCTGCTGCCGGGAAGTATTAACAAAATTTCTTTTGATTTATCAAGGTTAAATTGTTCAAATAATTCATCTCTTGATAAAAATTTATGCTCATTAATTCTTTCCAGTAAGGGATGCCCCACAAATTCAACATCAACTCCTGATTCGTTATAAAAACTCTTTTCAAATGGAAATACAACTATCATTTTATTAATGAGCTTTTTAATCTTTTTTACACGGCCTGCTCCCCATGCCCAGATTTGGGGAGAAATATAATAGATGACATTTAAATCCAGAGCTTTTAATTTTTTTGCAAAATTCAAATTAAAACCAGGATAATCAATTAAAACAATAGTTCTAATTTTTTTCTCTTTTATTATTTCAATTAAATCATGTTGAACTCTTTTAATGAACGGAAGATGTTTGACCACCTCTGCAAATCCTAAAAATGCCATTTTATTTATGTGATATACCAAATCCATTCCTTCACTTTTCATTCTGTCGCCGCCAATACCATAAATATTTAAGTTTTTGTTTAACTTTTTTAATTCCTTAACCAAAGTGCTGCCGTGTAAATCGCCCGATACCTCACCCGCTATAATCATGAGGTTTTTATTTCTAATATCTGTCATTTATCATATCTATACAATTAATATAAAGAGCCAAACATCAAAACCTTCCTACGAACCAAAGCAGAAAGATTGTTACCGAAACAAATCCAAATGCCTGCAGGGTTCTTTTTTCGGATTTCAGTCCGGCATTTAATTTAAAAGTAGGCTGCTCAACAACTTTATTTTTATAGGGTAAAAGCCGCGGAATAAAGCGCGGCACTTTATTTACATAATCTTCATAAGATTTACCATATGTTTTTCTTAAGTAATCTTCTTCTTCTTTAACAATCATATAATATTGGAACATGAAAAAAATTAATGCGAATATTTGCAAATAGGGGAATAAAGCATATGACATAACTCCAAGCCCCAGATACATTAAAATATTTCCAAGATATAAAGGATTCCTGACATAGGCGAATGGACCGCTTATTACTAAAAAGACACCACCTACCGTTCCTGTTGTTCTGGTTTCGCTTCCTGCCCAGCTTACACCCCAAAGTCTTATTAATTCACCTGTGAGAGCAATTATAAATCCTATTATTAAACTCCAGATATTCGCATCTTCATAAAAGAACATTACTAGTAGAAACGGAATTGGAGTATAGCTTCTATATTTAAATAATTTTTTAGCTGCTTCAGACATATTTAATTCGTTTATTGTATGTTGTTTGTAGTCTGTTGTTTGTAGTCTGTTGTTCCCACAACAAACCACAAACTATTAACCACAAACTATTCAGCAATATAAATTTCTCGTCTTTTTAGTTGCGCCTGGTGCCTTTTTTTAAGTCTTTTCTTAGTTATTAAATTTTCCATTCTATCGATTATATCCTGGAAATCATTAAAAGGGAAATAAGTTATTCTTTCTCTTTCACAAAATTTCAGTAAATCTGCTTTAGCAAAAATGAAATCGCAGAATTGCGAAGTATACTTATCGGAGTTTCCGTCGCCGATAAAAACGGTAAATTCATCATCACCGCTATGGTTGATTATATGGTTCCTTTTACAGTTAGCAGAAGTCTGACAGTTTATATCAAGATAAGGGAAATGGGGTATAAGTTTATTCTCTTCCGTAATTTCAAGTCTATTGGAATAAAATTTTATATGATCTAAACTTTCTCTTTTAAAAATTCTATTAATGTAGTAATCAAATCCATCACTAAGAACATAGAAATCAATTTTATTTTCCACACAAAATTGAACAAATTTATGGAATGCAGGATCAATCTCAATTTTATCAATGAAATCATTCAATTCTTTTTTACCCGGAATTTTAGCAATCTCGCATAAAGAAACCCAGCATTGCCTAGCGGAAATTTTATCGCTAAGCAATTTATCTATTATACCATTAACAATTTTTTCATCGCAGAATTTCAAAAAAATTGCATCACCGACATCTTTTTTCGTAATAGTTCCGTCAAAGTCAATAAATACTTTAAATATTCTTTCCATTATATTGATTATTTCCAAACCTCCGGGGTTTTGGAAACTCCGGAGATTTTATAAATCTACTGTAATATTAAATCTTCATTAAATCTTACACTCACCAGTTTTGAAACACCTTCTTCCTGCATAGTAACCCCATAAAGAGTCTGAGCAGCTTCCATTGTTCTTTTATTATGTGTAACGACAATAAACTGTGTATCCTTGCTGAAATCATTAATAATTTTAGTAAAACGGTCTATATTAGCATCATCTAAAGGTGCATCGATTTCATCAAGGATACAGAACGGACTTGGTTTAACCAGGTAAATTGCAAAAAGAAGAGCTATAGCCGTTAATGTTTTTTCTCCTCCGGATAAGAGTTCTATTGAAGTTGGACGTTTTCCTTTGGGTTTTGCGACAATTTCAATTTTAGCTTCAAGAGGGTCGGCATTTTCTTCAATCCTTAAATCGGCCTCGTCACCGGGATTGAATAATCCTCTGAAAATATTTGTAAAATGTCCCCTAATTAGTTCAAAAGTTTCAATGAATTTAGATTGTGCAGTATTATTAATCTCTTCAATAGTCTTAACTATATCCTTCTCCGATTCAACCAGATCATTCTTCTGCTTCGATAAAAATTCAAACCTTTCTTTCTCTTCTTCATATTCTGAATATGCAAGAAGGTTTATTGGACCTAAATTCTTTACCTGGTGCTTTAGGATATGAACTATTTCAGTCCTACTTTCAAAATCAAATGAATCCAGATCGTAGTAGCTGTTTTCATCAAGAGAAATGGAATAATTTTCTTTTATATTCTCTCTGAGATTAGAAATCTTCATATTCAATTCATTCAGTTTAATGTCAGCTGAATGTAACTGCTCTGAAATGTCTTCCTTTTGCTTTTGAATATGATCCCTGTTATTCTCTAATTCCGAAATTTCTGACTGTGATGATTTATATTTACTATCAATCTCTTTTTCATCATTTATTAAAATTCTTTTTTCAGCTTCCAGATCATCTAATTCAAGATATTTTTCTTTAATTACATTGTTTAATATCTCTTTTTCTTCGCCCGAAGAATTAATGTCAAACTCCCTTTTTGAAATAGATTTTTTAATTATTTCAATGGAATCTTCAGCACGTGCTATTGAATTCTCGATATTCTTTTTTTCGCCCAATAACCTTTCAAATTCAAGATTAATTTTATTCTGCCTGTCAATTAATGATTCGAATTCTTCTTCATAATTTTTAAATTCATTCTCCAGTTCTTCTTTTTGTTCATCGGCTTTTTGTTTTTCTATCGTTTGGGAAGATAGGATCCCATCCAGCTTTAATCGTTCATTATCCAATTTATTGGATTCTGCTGCTAACTCCTGAATTTCCTTTCTTGCTTTTTCAGTCTCTTCTGAGGCTTTTTTCTTTTCAAATTCAAACTGGGCAATTTGTTTTTCAACGTTTGAAATATCATTAACTAATAATTTCCCTTTGTCGGAAATTATCTTCAAATCTATATTACTAAGATTTTCTTCCTGAAACTTAATCTCATTTTTCAGCTTCTCCAGTTTTTCTTCTCTATGAGGGAATTCATTTTTTAGATTTTCCAGCAGCTGTTTTCTTCCGAATAAAGAATCGTCCAGCTTAGGTTCGGAGCCGGCAGCTACTATTCCATCGGAACTGATATAATCTCCGTTTAATGTGACGAAATTAAACCCATAATATTTTGAAGACAATTCAAATGCTTTTTCAAGGGAATCGATTACAGCAGTTTTTAATAAAATCTTCTCAAAGTAGGGGAGCCATTTTTTATCTGTTTGAATAAAATCTTTAGCCCAACCGATGAATGCTTTGTTTTTCTGCAGTTTTTTAATTTTTCTTTTGATTCCCAGAGAAGTTATTTTTTCAAAAATTCCACTCTCTTCTTTCCTGCTTTCACCTGTAACATAAAATGATGCTTTCCCGATTCCATTAGCATTAAGAAAGGAAATACCATTCTGTAAATCCTGAAAAGTTTCAACAAGAATATCATTTAAATTATTCTTTAATGAAGCCTCTACTGCATTCCTGTATTTATCGGGAGTATCACCTACGTAAGCAAGCAGGGTTTTATCTTTTAAAGACCATGTATCATCTTCTATTAATGCTTTCGCCCCTTTTGAAATCCCTTCAAGGTTATCGATTAAATTTTGTATGAAACCTATTTTCTCTTTAAGTGAGTTTAATGCAGTCCTATCCTCAAGTTCTCTTTCTTTCAGTCTATTTAATACTTTTTCCAGTTCATCTTTTTCTATTTGTTTTTTAGAATAAATTTTTTCGGTATCCTTTAACTTATCTTCAGTATCTTTCTTTTCCTGATTTAGTTCTTCAATAAATCCGACTGTTTTAGCTATATTATTTGTTAGAGAATTGATTCTGTCGTTAAGTTTATTAATAGAATGATTTTTAGCCTCAAGAGATTTGCTGATATTAAAAAGTTCATTCTCGCGGATTGTTATTTCCTTATATTTCTCGAGCAAATCATCGGAAAAGGATTTTAATTCATTACGCTTCCCTTCAACTATATCTTTATGAGTCTTTAACTTTGACCCAATAACTATTTTCTCTTCGTCTTTGGAGTTTATCTGTCTCTTTATTAAGTCAAGATTTATGTGATTTTCTTCTATCGATTCTTTATTTGCATCCAGCTGATTTTTTAATTCTTCGAGTTCCTGTTTGTATCTTTCGATATTGGCTTCAAGAGATTTAATTCTTTCTTCGTTAACGGAGAGATTTTTCTGGACGTTATAAATTCTTTCAGTCTGGGAATTAACTTCCGTACGTTTTGATTTTAGTTGAAATTCTATTTCTCTTAAATTTATTTTAGCAGTTTTAATTCTATCGTCTAATTCCGCAAGAGTTGAATCAAGTTGAATCTTTTGCTGAAAGCTTTCTTCTTTCTTAAGTTTAGATTCCTTTTTTTGCAGGTTAAATAGTGCATATTCCCTTTCCGCCAGATCAATTTCCAGTTTTTTTAGTTCGGAAGAAATTCTATTGTATTTATCAGCCTTTTTAGCCTGTCTTTCCAGAGAATTTACTTTTTTCTCTACTTCCGTGACAATATCATTAACCCTAACAAGGTCAGTTTTAACTTCATCTAACTTTTTTAAGGCAAGTCTTCTTCTTAATTTATATTTATTCACGCCGGCAGCTTCTTCGAACATCGTGCGTCTTTCTTCAGCTTTATTGCTTAAAATAGTCTCCACCATTTTAAGCTCAATCACGGAGTATGCATTTGCTCCAATACCGGTATCCATGAAAAGATTTGTAATATCTTTTAACCGGCACAAGTTTTTGTTGAGCAGGTATTCACTTTCACCCGAACGGAAAATTCTCCTTGTAATAGTAACTTCAGAGAATTCAGTTGGTAAAATACCTTTTGTATTTTCAATAATTAAAGAGACTTCAGCCATTCCCATCGGCTTTTTAGAGGTTGTACCGTTAAAAATTACATTTTCCATTTTATCGCTTCGCAATGCGCCGCTTCTCTGTTCACCGAGACACCATCTTATTGCATCTACTATGTTAGTTTTCCCACAGCCGTTAGGGCCAACTATAGAAGTTATTCCGCTGTTAAAATTAACATTAGTCCTTTGTGCAAAAGACTTAAAACCTAATATTTCTAATTTTGATAAATACAATTCTCTTTACTTTAATATTGTTTTAACGTTAATAAAAGGTAACCAATAAAAGAATTTTTTAATTCATAATAAAGTAAAATGATTCCTAAGAAGGCAGCAACTAAAAGAATACTGTAAAAGTAAACGCTGCCGGGGTTAACGTCAAAAATCACATAAATACCTTTCATAAGGCGGTAGAAAACCCATAAACAAAATACTGCAAGAAGAATATAAATATAAAGATTTGCTACATCGGTTAGCAATAGCCGGTAAAGGATAATTCCTACAAGGATTAAAAGAACAAACGGGAGAAATGCCCAGACAGATGAAAAATAAATGCTGGAATAATAAACCTTGTTTCTGACAAAGAATGAAGAGATTTTAATAATAAAAGTCGATATAAATAATAAAATCATAAAGAATAATGTCAACCATACTATTGACATTAACGGATGCCAGGAAAGATAACTTATAATTTTAATTAAATTAGGACTACCAAAAGAAATTAAGATCTTTTCAAATTCTACGCTCATTTTAAAATAATAGAGCAAGTTTCCAATTATTAAAGCAATAACAGCAGATATAACAACTGCTAAAATTGTCGAATGAAAACTTGAAATAATACGCTGGTCTCTAACATCAGCATAAAAATTATAGGGTCGAACTAAAGCACGGGAAGTATCTTCCCTGAATTTTCTTCCGGAATTGACTAGAATTCCCATTATTAATGCGAGGAAGATCCCCATAATTATAAAAACCATAGGTGCGTTATCTTTCCTGCTTCCAATAGGGATTGTAACCTTTTCAGCATTATGGAATTTTGCATATAAAACTTTATAACCAATCCTCTCGGTATTTCGATCTTCCCCTACTATACCAATATGATAGAGATTATCTTTTTCGTAACCGCAGATTAAGGAGGGATAATCTCCAAGAAAATCAAACATTGAGTTAATAAAATAGCCTGCAGCGGAATCTTTAACGGAATAATCTGTTAGATCATCAAAATATTTTGCCTGGGCTTCAAACGAGAATTTATTTATATAACCATCACTTTTCCCCTGATTAACTACGTAAGTAGCGGCGCTAATAAATACTTTTCCACGTCCTAATTCATTCTGTATACTTGTAAGCTTATCTATTTCATTTTCGATAGGAGAATTTAATAATTCAATCCCGTATAAATCTACATTTTGTACCGGGTGAATTATATTCTGGTCATCAGGAATAAACGATGCATAGATCAGCCCGTTAAAATCTTTTTTAGCAGATATTGCAAGATTTTCTACAAGAGATATATTCTCCTCTACTCCCGGTAATACTGAGCTGGCGACTCCGACTGCTGCAACAGCAGAATAATCTTTATAAGCTTTTATGAAATTGGTTAAATAATTTTCACATCTTACAATAAAATCTTTATCGGTTGATAAAGAAGCCGGAATGAAGTTCACAGGGATTTCAATAAATGCCAACAAACCGTACTTGCTGCAAAGCCTTAGGTAATATGGATGGGGAACTGATTTTGCAAAACGAATACAGTTAAACCCTAAATCCTTTATCATTTTAATGTCATTTTCCATCCTATTATATGAGGCAAGACTCCCCATATCTTCAAATGAAGGTATGTAAGTAACACCTCTCAATTGAAATGATTTTCCATTAAAATAAAGAGAATTTTTAGCGGCAGTCAGTGAATATATTCCAAGTTCTTTTTTTGTTTCATCAATTAAGGTGTCATCTCTCCATAGTTCAGCTGAAAGGATATAGGAAACAGAATTTGAATCAGACCACAAGTTAGGGTTTTTAATTTCTAAATCCTGGTTTATAAAAGTATTTTTATTTCTTACAAGGATGAACTTATTTTCAAAACTTCCGGCAGCTGTACCGTCCGGCTGAAATATTTTTATCTTAAGACTGAAATTATTTCCATTTACAGAATCAGCTCTAAATTCCTTATTTACAATATCACTTTTTATTTTAAATGAAGCACTGTTTGAGCCCGGATCGTATTTAGATGAAATATCCAGATCGGCAATAGATACATTAGGAATAAGGTGAATATAGACGTCCCTGAAAATTCCTCCAAAGCTTTGAGGGAATAAAAACTTTTGTTTTACGGGGATAGTATTTTCGGAATCGGGTTTGTATAAAAGCTTAACTGTCAGGATATTTTTTTTATCAACCCTTAAAATATCATGCGGTAGTTCAAACTGGAAAGGAAACTCACCCCCTGTATGCCTGTAAATAATAATGTTATTTACCGAAATATCGGCTGAATAATTCATTCCCAGAAAATGAATATACATTATATAATTGTTAAGCTCCTTAGGAGTAAGAGAGAATTCTCTTTCAAATACTAACTCGGCATCACCATCGAAAATAGAGGGGACAGTGACTTCATTACTGTTCCCACCTTTGTTAATTGAAGAATAAACTTTCCAAGCCCCATTTAAGAAGATTATCTTTCTAGTCTCAGTAATATTAAAAAAAGAAGAGTCTGTTTTTACCCTATAATTAGGAAGTTCCTTAAATACAATTTGAGCAGAAAGCGGATGCGCAAGAATAAAAAACAAGATGATATTTGAAAGAAAGAATAATTTCGACAATCCCATCCGTGGCTCAAACCTTCGTAATAAGAAATAAAACCAACAAATATACTAAAGAAGGGAAGGGAAATCAATGTAATAAAAAGCCAATAATTGCTTTTAATTACAATAATATTGGCTTTTTTTCAGATTTTAATATAAAATCAAGCTGCTTTAATAATACCTAGAAATGAATCAGCTTTTAGGCTGGCGCCGCCAACCAAAGCACCGTCAATATCTTTCTGAGATAAAAGATCTTTTGCATTTTCAGGTTTCACACTGCCGCCATATTGAATAATCAGATTATCGGCAATATCTTCAGAATACTTTTCTTTAATTAAAGATCTTATAAATTTATGGACTTCCTGCGCCTGTGCTGGTGTAGCGTTCCTTCCGGTCCCGATTGCCCAAACGGGTTCATATGCAACAATCAAATGTTTTATTTCATCATTAGAAACATCCTTCAGCCCGCCGGTAACCTGAGTTTTAATTACATCATTAGTGATTTCTTTTTCCCGCTGCTCGAGAGTTTCACCGACACAGAAAATTGGTTTTAGCCCTGATGAAATAGCTTTCTTAATTTTTTTATTGATTAATGAATCGGATTCATTAAAAATTGCTCTTCTTTCGGAATGGCCTAAAATTACATATTCGCAGCCGGTACTTTTTAACATCCCAGCAGATATTTCTCCGGTATAAGCACCATCATTCTCAAAATACATATTTTGGGCACCTAATTTTATGGGGGTATTTTGTATCGAGATACCGGCTTCTGTCAAAGAAGTAAAGGGTGGGCATATGATTATATCACAATTTTCATTATTAGTTAAAGATTTTACCAGATTAGAAATTAAATTTCTTGTTTCATTTAAATCATTATTCATTTTCCAGTTTCCAGCAATAATTTTTCGTCTCATTATTTCCTCGTTAATTATAATAAAAGAATTAAAGTCCACAACAAACTTACTAAAGATGATTTTTACGGACAATTTTTAATATTAGAATTTTTTTCTTAACAATTCATTAACAATAATTTAATTATAACTTTATATAAGCTACGGGTATATTCATTAAGTTTCTTTGGAACAAATAGAGCAAAATAATGGAGCCGTATATTACTGCAATCATCCTTTATTTCATTTTAACCTTTGCCGCATTATGGATAATTGATATAAAGAATGAAAGGGGTTCTGTAGAAAAAAAACTATAATGCCAATATAGCTTGAAATTCCATTTCGAGGAAAAGTTATTTTTAAATTCTTTTTGCGAAACGGAGTTTCGCATTACAAACTAAAAATAGCACCTCTTATTGAGACTTATTCTTAATCAAATCTTAATATTTTAAGCTTTTTAATTTTCAAGAACTCCCAATCTCAATTTGATAATAATTGCAAACATTGTTAAGTTAACCATGTTTGATGAGTGTTATTTTCCAATTATGGCTATACTATATAAAATCTAACATATATAAGGGGAAATCTAAAAGTTTTAAGGATTAAGCAGAAAGTAAATGATGAAAAGAATATTATTTCTAGTATTTTTATTTCCCATTTTTATTTTTCCTCAAGTTTATCACTCTAAATGGGGTTTCGAAGCAGGTGTAACCTATCCGAGATATTTTAGTGTAACAGGAAACGGGTATTCGGAGAATGGTGACGGCGGTATACATGCCTCTATAGAACATTTCTTCAATGAATATTTATCCTTAAGGATTTTAGGAAATTATTTGTCATTTGAATCTATTTTCTTCAGGGGTAATTCCGATTATCATAATTTAAATACTGTCCATTTGATGTCTCTCAATCTGGATGTAAGTTATAGATTCTTACCCTGCGAATTAGTATCTCCCTATTTTCTATTTGGAATTGGAGCAACAAATTTCAAATCCAGCAACCCCTTATCGGCTGAATTAAACAGATGGGTTCGCGGTTATCAGGGGAACTTTGGTCTGGGGGTAGATTGGGGGATTTCTAAAGATCTTTCAATAATAACAGAAGCTATATATGTAACATCCAGTGATAATAAAATTGACGGCAACTATACAATACAGGAAAATTCAAAAGGATTATTTGGCGGGGATGGAGATACATATATGACCCTTAATGCAGGAATAAAATGGTGGTTCGGGAAAGGAGATACATCGGATATCTGTCAAAAATGCTGTCCGCAAGGAATAAGAGAGAATGTAGGTGTAGCTGCACCTCAAATAATTACAGACACTATTTACATTACAAAAACCGATACCGAATATGTACAAAAGCCGTATCTTTTCGGTATAAACTTTGATTTCGACAAATATAATTTATTGCCTCAAACCTATCCAATACTGGATCATGCTGTCGATGTATTAAATGAATTTTCAAAAATGGATGTTGTTATTATAGGTAACACTGATAATATGGGAAGTAATGAATACAATTTGAAGTTATCAAAGAAGCGAGCTGATGCAGTTTTTAATTACCTCCTTCAGAAAGGAATTGAAAGAAATAGAATAACCGAAGAATGGAAAGGAGAAGAAAATCCGATAAAGGAGAATACTACTCCAACCGGAAGGGCATTTAATAGAAGAGTTGAAATAAGAATTAAATAAATATAAAATTACAAAATTACAAAATTGCAAGATTAGTTTTCAGTCCGGAGCTTATACATAACCCTCAAATATTATCTCCTTCTCCTTATTAAGGAGATAGGGGTTGGTAATTTTGCAATTAAATAAACCTCACCTTGAATTAATAAAATTTATTGTATTTTATAATTAAATATTTTGTAAACGTATTTAAATTATTAGAGTATAGATTGGATAAAACAGACCTACAAAGATTTAAAGTAAGTTTTTCACCCCATCCCGGTATTCTGCAAAAGGAAGAATATTTGAACACTGCAGTTTTAATACCACTCATAAATATCGATGATGAATTCCATTTTCTTTTTGAAAAAAGAGCTGCCACTATCAGACAGGGAGGAGAGATATGTTTTCCCGGTGGTGAGTTTGATAAAACAAGTGATAAAAGCTTTGAAGAGACTGTTTTGCGGGAAACGGTTGAAGAGCTTGGAATTAAGAAAGAAAATATAGATTTAATCGGTGAGCTTGGTATATTAATTGGGGGTATGGGAGCTATTGTAAATGTATTTGTCGGTGAAATAAAATTAAAGGATATTAAAAAATATAATATTGATAATATGGAAGTTGAAAAAATATTTACTATTCCGGTTTCTTATTTCCAAACTAATCCCCCTGAAGTATACTACATAAGGTTGGAAACGCATCCGTATTATTTTGATGAAAAAGGTGAGAAAATAATACTTCTGCCTGCTGAAGAATTAAACCTGCCCGCACGGTATGCAAATCCATGGGGATTCAGTAAAAAGAAAGTATTGGTTTATAAAACAAATGAAGAGGTAGTCTGGGGATTGACTGCAAATTTAGTATATGAGTTTGTTAATAAATTGCGTGATTTATTATGAAAAATATATCAATTAAAAATCTTCGTTTTCAAGCTTCGAAAAGTTCCGGTGAAGTGAGCGCTGTATTAATGAAACCGGAAGATGCCGAATATCTTTTAGTATTAGCTCATGGTGCAGGTGCGGGAATGAATCATCCCTTCATGGAGAAATTGGCCAATAAACTGGCTAAAGAAAAAGTTGCGGTATTTAGGTATCAGTTTCCTTATTTCGAAAAAGGAAAAGGAAGTCCTGACCCACCCAATATATTAATGGCTGCAGTCAGAGCTGCTGTTGAAAAGGCATCAAAAGAATTAAGCGGATTGGAAATATTTGCCGGCGGTAAATCTTTAGGCGGAAGAATGACTTCAAATGCTGCTGCAAAAGAACCCCTACATGGAGTCAAAGGGATTGTTTTTTTCGGATTCCCCCTCCATGCCCCGAATAAACCGTCTCAGGATAGAGCTGCTCATCTTTTTAACGTAAATATCCCGATGCTTTTTCTTCAAGGAACAAGAGATAAACTTGCAGATTTAACACTTTTGAAGCCTATCTGTAAAAAACTGAAAGATAAAGCAGAACTCCACATTATTGAAGGAGCGGATCACTCATTTCATGTACTGAAAAGCTCCGGCAAAAACGATGAGGAAGTGATTGAAGAACTGGCAAAAACAACAGTAAACTGGTTTAAGAAGTATTCATAACAAATAATAATTTGAAGATTTTTTTATCAGAGCGGAAGGAAATTTTCCCTCATCAAAATTCAATTAGCTGGCATAGATTAAACATTGGAATAGCAGCAGATAAGTTTGAAAAAACGATCCTAATTTTTGAATATCTTAAAAGAAGCAAGCGTCTTACTTATAATATTACTTTGCTTTTCAATATAAAAGATTAATGGAATTGTGGATGTAAGAAATATTAGTGACTTCAAAAGATTATCAAAGAAGATGTTTTTTGAGATTGAAATGGAAACAATAAAAACCATTACGGCAAAAGAGTAGATAAAAGGGGAATAGATTACAGATAAATGCTTGAAGATAACCTTTAACTTATATTTAAGTGAGAATAATGCATAACTATTCGCTACAGCAGAGGCAAGAAAAAAAATAAAGGTTGTAATTACCGCAACGCCGTTCATATCGAATCCTGCACGTATTATTACCAAATCAAGAATGATACCTAATAGTAATATAAATGCTGTCATATACATAAACTTTTTCTGCTTATTTAATGCTATCAACAAGTTGGTTGGTAATCCCCAGATTGTAGAAAAAAATAAAGCTGCGATAAGAATGTGCAATACTGTAATTCCCGGTATGTACTGCGGCAGGAATAAGTTTATAACTGCTTCAATATTAATGTAAATAATTCCCAGAATAACAGGAGTTATCCCGGAAAGAATAATTATCGGCTTTTTAAAATATTTTTCAATTTGTTTAATTTCATGAGTCTTACCAAAGACGTACATCATCCTGGGGAAAATTACCGTTGATATTGAATATGAAATATAGCTCACCATAGATGATACAAACGCAGCTAAACCATAATACCCGGCTTTCGTTTTTCCAAGCATTATAAAAACAATGAATTTATCGGCATTCCCCATTAGAAAAACTAAAAACCATAGCAGCATAATTGGAAATCCAATACGGAATAGTTCCTTCAAAATATTTTTGTCGATTGATAAATTCAGGGATAAGTGATTGTTAATAATTAAAAAAGTAAGCAGGACAAGCTGCGCTAAAATCATACCCATCAATAAACCGGTTAGCTTGAAGAAAAAAAGAAAAGATAATCCAAATACAGTATTCAAAACTGCATAGGAAAGCAAATATTTACTTAGCAGGAAGATTTTTTGTTCGCTCTTAAACTTGGGGCGCATAAATAGATGTATTGCATTTAACACGAATAAAATTCCTGCGAGCTGTATTTCTATTCTATACCCGGCAGCAAACCCGGTAAATGATAATATTAAAACAATTACCATTACAACCGATGTTAGAAGTATATTCCATGATAAACTTGTCTGGATGATTATTTTCTTCTTAAACTTATCCCCTTCGCCAATACTGAATGGTACTTCCCGCAGCATCGCCTGCTGCGTTCCCATCCCAAAATAAGGAGCACTGCCAAAGAAAGACCTGAAGATGCTCCAAACACCATATGTTGATGGTCCAAGCACCTGAGCTATAATAAATCCTCTAACTATATATAAAGCCTGTGAAAAGTAGAGGGTACCACTCAAAGCTGCTGCATCGCGTATAACCTCTCCCTCATTATAAACATTTTCTTTATTTGTATTATCAACGGTCAAGCAGTGTTTACCTTAGATTTAAACGCTTTGAATTTTCCGGATTGTTCTCTTTCTATTGCCGGTACTATATTTAGAATTATTTCCGCTTCGGGAAAGAATTTTTTTATAGCCGGCACAATTACATTTTCTCCATGGTTATTATATGAAAAACCCGGGACAACAAGCACCGTAAAAGAATTTATGTCCTCCTGTATAATTTGATATTCACGAACATTAGGAGCCAGTTTATCAAAATATGCAATATTAAAAAATGACAGTTTTTTCCCATCATTAGTAATCATATAATCGTTTGCTCTCCCTCTGATTGGATTCATAAGGGGAAACGTTCTCCCACATGAACAGGGTTTTTTATTATAGCTCCCCATATCGTGTAAATTATAGCGAATAAAAGGCATAGCAAAGTTATTTAAAACTGTAACAACAATTTCTCCTTCCTCATCTGGTTTAACAGTTTTCCCATCATTTATAAATTCCATTATAACTGAATCTATTGCCATATGATAACCTTCGTGACAATAGCATTCATATGCAATGTTATCGGTTTCCCATGTTCCATATATATCTATTACTTTTGTTCTAAAGGCTTTTTCAATATTTTCTCTCATATTGGGCATTAGTAATTCTGAATCTGTAAATAGTAAACGGGGTTTTGGAGCCTGTATATTTTCATCTAAAATTTTAACTGCTAAAAGATTTAAAATAGAGCCGTAACCCTGAATTATATCGGGTTTTAAATTTTGTATACTCCTTAATTGAATTGAAATATCTGCCCCGGAGAAAATTCTGCTGTCTGGCATTATTTTGAATCGCTGAAACCATTTTGGGGAACGCTGGCTGTAGATACTAAAAGAGACCGAGTGATCGAACAATCGTTTCCCATTTGTTAAATACGGGCGGATGCATTGCGCTTTTCTAAATTGATCGAAAGAATTATCGATATAAAACTGGAACGGCATACCATTAGAGCCTGCTGTTTTTACAGGTAAAAGATCATTTAGATTAAATTTTTTGCTGATTAATTTATCATAGGAATTCCGAACCAGTAATTTTTTATCAATGACCGGTATTTTAGAAATATCGTCTATTGATTGGATATCATTTGGATGAAACCCGGAATCATCATATAATTTTTTATAGAATGGAACTGAAGCGTATGCATAATCAACAATTTTTTTCAAGCTCGAGGTCTGATGATAAATTAATTCATCCATTGAACGATGCTCATTGCGTAAAAGACGGATAAGGTTTATGTATTTTGAATTATAAATCATTCAATAATTCTTTTAATATGTGAAAGTTTTTTCATCATCCAACGCTTGTGAAAAGCAAACCATAATTTTACAATGGGATTCATAATCTTATTTCGTGGTTTATAAAATATTAACATATCTTCAGTGATGCATCCTCTCTTTATTTTGGTTTCGTATAAACCTCTGCCATAGTAAATTTTCTTGATATTGGATTCGGCAGCATTTTTAATAGGTTCATAATAACTAAGATTAAAAAAAGTACAATCATTTTTGGAATATTCATAATCGACACCTATGTTTGATAATAACGCATTTTCCCCCTTCCTTAGAACAACTTGAACGCCTGTTATAATCCCCTCCTTTACCGCAGCATAAACTATTGAGTTATCTCCAAAGTTCTCCTTTATTTGCTGAAAATAATTTGGCTTTAATGGAAATGTTGTGGGATTGTATTTGAAATGATTCATTTTAAGTAACTCAATAAGCCTTTCCTGATAATTATCGATTTTTGGCAGCTGTTTTATAACTACACCGGATTTCCTATTCCGATTTAATTCATGCCTTATTGATTTATTCATATAAGGATATTTCCGGAATAAATATTTTTTATATCCTTCGAATGATGACCATTTAACATTAATAAAACTTGAGGGCAGGTCATAGATCTATAATATCCCCGGCTTAATAAAATTCCCATTAATTGTATTTCACTTCCTGTCACATTCAAAAAACAAATAGATGCCCTATTATTTTTTGCTATACGTTCCATTTCGTCAAGCATTTTATCTAAATATAAACCAATTTGCTCATGTTTCATCCCGGTGAAAAATGAAATGGGTTCCGTCTCCTCTTTGGCGATTACTGATTATTGTGGGTGAGAAGGAAAAATTTTTCAGCAAAAGATTTTTATGCAGTCTGCCTAATAAAACTTTTTCTATTATCCGGGAAGGATTATTTCTCTCAAGGCAGCAAACGAGGGCACCGATTAATTTTTCTTGATCATTTACAGTAATGTAATAATGTGACAAAGGGAAAACTATTGTTTCTTCAAATGTCTTTAGATATTCATAACTCATATATACGTTGTCTTCAGTTAACAAATCCCAATCTTCTTTTTTCACTTCTGCAATTGAATTATAAATTTTGATTTGATAAGTATTATTGTTATCATGGTTCTGATTTTTCATTCTAAACTTTTATTTTTCCTGCCGTTAAACTCCATAACCGTTCGGTGGTAAGTTTTATTAATCTGAATAACAAAGGAATAAAAGAAAGATAATAAAGAAATATGTACTTTCTTCTTTTCCCAAGCGGCAGAGTATTTAGTGAATTATGAATATTAACTCTTCCAGATTTATAGTTTTTATCCATCATCTGCCAAAATCCTAGCCGAAGAGTAAGATTTCCTGCTAATTTACTCTTTTCTTTATCTGTCCAATCATAAGTTTCTATTTTCTTAATTAACCTTTCTAATGTAAGTACCTTTAAGCGCGGGTTATTTGAAATACGATTGCGCTTCATTGATTTGTGTATATATGCCAGCGGCTTTCCAATATATAATACTCTATGATGCACCATTATACGAACTAAAAGATCAAAATCATCGGAAGCCGGCAAGGACGGATCAAATACACAATCATCCCTTATGGAAGATCTGAACATCATATGTGTGTGTGATAAATGAAATTTCTTAAGTGAAAAATTTTCCCCGCTTAAAAAATATGAAGTGGGATATAATTTTGGAATGGCTTTCTTGCCATCATATACTTTAATACAATTAGATATAGAAAAATCAACATTTGAATTTTGCATTTCGGTTAGCTGATGCTCAAGCTTATTTTCCATATATTCATCGTCATCATCAAGTAAGCTAATGAATTCACCATGCGCAATTTTAATTCCATAGTTAAGAGCTTCACTTGAATTGAGGTTTTCCTTATAAATATATTTTATGCGGTTATCATTTAAATAAGGCTTAAGTATTTTTTGTGGAGCATCGGTTAGGCTACTGTCAACAATAATTAGCTTCCAATTCCAGTATGTTTGATTAATAACTGAACTAGTAGCTCTCAGGATACAATCAGGGCGGTTGAAAGTCGGAATAATTACAGATATAAGCGGCTGATGATTATTTTGCATTTGATTCAGCATAGTTGGATCTTTATCAGATAAAAATATTTAATTTTTAAACTGTTTTCGCTTGTAGTTTTTTTAATTTTGATGATTTCAAAATCATCCATAGACGGTGTATTAAAAACCAGGTTTTTATTCTTATTTTCTTTTTGTTTTTATATGATTTATAGAACAAATAAGCGTTGCCAATTTTGCATCCTCTTTTGGATTTTGTTTTATAAAGTGCTTTACCGAAATAAATCCGTTTTAATCCATCTTTAATTGCTTCGTTGATTGGTTTATAATACATAATATTAAAATATGTTAAATCATTTTGAGAATATTTATAATCAATACCTACATATCCTATTACAGCTTCATTTCCTTTTCTAAACTCAATATTAACTCCGGTAATTTTCTCCTCCTTTGTTGCAATATTAATAACAGCATTATCTCCAAAATTTTCTTTCACTCTTTGAAAAAAATCAGGTTTTAGAGGTATGGACCTGTTATATTTTCTATAATTCATCTCAAGTAATGCAAAAAGTCTGTCTTCATTGACGTCAATATCCTTCAACTGTTCTATAATTACACCTGCCTTTTTATTTTTATTTATATGCCGGGAGATTGATTTTTTCATAGATGGATGTTTTTTGGACCACATATTTTTTATAATCCTGAAAAGAAGACCACTTTATATCAAGATAATTTACAGGAGGACTTATAGTTGAGACATAACCTCTTTCAAATAGTAAGTCCATTAGTTTTGATTCATGCTCCATAACATTTTGGAAACAAACCGATGCATTATTTTCATTGGCGATATTTTCAACTTTATCTAAAAGCAGGTTTTGTACTATACTAACTTCCTCTTCATTAATTTCTTCGGATATGATGAGATGTGTACCAAATCCTTTACTTGGATTACAAACTACTGCGGGTAAAAAAGATATATTCCGAAAAAACCTTATTTTTAGAAACCTTCCCAGTAATGAATCATTTATTGTTTCCGAATCATTATTAAGTTCAAGATAACAAACGGAAGCAGCGGCTAATTTTTCATTATCAAACATCAAAATATAATATGGCTTTACAGGATTAATTGCAGCATCTTCAAATGTTTTTAACCATCCATAACACATATACACATTGTTTTTGGTCAATGAATCCCAGCATTCTTTTTTTAGACCGGCAATAGAATTGTAAGTTTTTATATTGTACATAAAAGCTTTAATGGTTTTTTAAATGTTATCTTGTAATTTCCATCCCTAGTGCATATCTCATAGATATTCTTTTTATCGTACGCAGACATATAACTATTATAATCATGCAGAAGCAAGTTAGTATGTTTCTTAAGCTCTTCCTTAAGCTTTGAGACATATGTTGAATATCCTCTTCTCGCTTTTGACTCATACAAAGCACTGCCGGCATAAATATATTTGATCCCTCTTTTTAATAGCATTTTTAATGGTTCATAAAAACCAAGATTAAAATAAGTTAAATCTCCTTCCGGGCGGCTTTGATGCACACCTATATTCAGTATCTTGTATTTAACGGGCACCTTTATTATTACCGTATTCTTCTTGAGGAATAAGGTGCCTTACCGGAAAAGAAAATTTCCATTTATTGAAAAATCTTATATATATACCCATCAGTACAAACCTGGCACCTAATTTTTTTTTAAAATTTATAGACTGTTTATTCAACATTTCGGAAATACTGTAGAGAGTAGTTCTGCTTTGTTTCTTAAGTTCTTTGTAACATTGATAGCGGATAAACGGTGCAATTTTCATCCCGCGGTATTTCAATAAAGTATATGCATCGAATAAATATGCTTCATTTTCTTTTAAAATAAATGAATAACCTCCATAAGGACATTGATTTAAATTAAACCATGTAAATGCTGCGATTTCACCATCTTTTTTAAGACCCAAACATTTAGATCCGTTTTCAAGTCTTTTTAATAGCTCTTCTTCTTTAAAATATCTTTCTTTAAGTGCTGCAATTGCTGCGATGTCTTTAGAATCAAAATATTCAAATTTATAACTTTTAAATAAATCAGATTCAAATTCCGGAATATCCCGGCTTAATCCTTCCACCACAAGATAAAATGGTGATATTTTAATTCCTATTTTTCCCAATAGATCAAATAATAAACGGAATATATTATTATAGCGAATCTTTTGAGAAAGTCTATGTAAATAAAACAACATCTAAGTTCCCCTAATTCATATACAACCAAGAATTTCTCTTGTCTCTTTTGGGCTGTATGGCTCTTTACCAAGTGTTTTTGCAATATCTGCCAAACGTTTTATTAAATCAAGATTGGTTGCAAGATGTTTTCGATCATCATCAAAATAAATATTGTCCTCCAAACCTATTCTTACTCCGCCTCCTTCCATTATAGCCATTGCATTCATCTTAAGCTGCCAGTTTCCAATTCCCCCGGCAGACCATATTGAATTTTCCGGCAATTCCTTTATCATTAATCCGAGGCTAAGCATATTTGCCTGGGCACATGCAATATTCCCTAAAATCAAATTGAAATAAAATGGCGGCTTTATTAAATTTTTAGATATTAAGTATTTTGCATAATTGATCATCCCAAGATCAAATGCCTCAAGTTCCGGACGAATATTATTGTTTAGCATTTTTTGTGCAAGTGCTTTTATCATATCCGGTGTGTTTATAGAAGCCTGACGGTTAAAATTAAGGGAACTTAAAGTCAGACTCCCAAAATCAGGTTTCGCATCTTCACAGAGGTCTAAACATTCTGATCTTTTTTCAAATTCAGAAAAATTTCTTCCACTTGTTGAAACACAAAGCACAAGATCTTTATTCTCTTTCCTGATACCACTAATTATTTCACTATATATCTCTTTTTTATAAGTCGGAATTCCTGTATCGCGATCTCTTGCATGCAGATGCACCATGTTTACACCATATTCCACAGCTTCTAAAACCTGGCTGATAATTTCATCAGGCTGTATTGGAACATGTGGGGTCATTTCTTTTGTAGGAATCATTCCTGTAGGTGTGAAATTAAAAATGAATCTGTTTTTCATGTGTTAGTCTTCAGATTTTTAATATTATTATAACTACTTTGCCCTCACTCCCGTCCCCTTCCACCCGGCAGGAAGGGCGAGGGGTGCATTCCCTCTCCCTTGGAAGAGGGCAAGGGGAGGGGCTATTATTAATTCATTATCTTTAATTTAATAACAAATTCCTTACCACCTTGAGTTTTCCATTTTCCTCAAGCTCTAATTTTGTTTTTAGCTGAATTTCGATTTCCATCATATTTTTTGTTATATTTTTTAGAATTTCTTTTATCGTATTAGCAATTAGACGATAATCTTCACTATGAGTTATAACATTTACTAAAATTTTCTGAGAGGTAATTTGAATAACCTGGTATTGCAGCAAACCTTCTATTCTTTCTATACTTGTTGTAAAAAGATAAGGGGAGAGAGTTTCATCATTAGGCAAAATAATATACTCAGATGAACGACCGGCATAAGGTTTCATCATAGAAAAAGTTCTGCCGCAGCTGCATTTTTCATTAATTAATATCCCTTTATCATTAAGCTGAAAGCGGATTAACGGCATAATTGTATTTCGCAAATCTGTTATTACAATATTTCCAATAATTCCAGGTTTAGCAGGTTTTCCATCTTTCCACGAAGTGGTCAATTCTGATAAAACTTCTACGATAACTTCATCTTCATTTATATGATAACCTTCATGCTTTTCACATTCCCATGCTACCTCTTTAAATTCGGTTGAGCCATAAATATCATAAATTTCAGCATTAAATATTTCTTTAACATACTCGCGTACAGTATCCTGCAGGTATTCCGAACTGGTAAATATTCTTTTTATTGATGGGAGTTGAAAATTATTCATTGCAATAAATTGTGCCATCTGAAAAAAATAACTTGGCGGTCCGTATAACACTGAAGGCGAAAAAGTAATTAATTTTTTAACTGTTTTTTCAATTGAATCAAAGATTGAGTAGACACTATAATGAGATTTGAAAGTTCGAAAAAGAATATTTCCTTTTTCAGAGGAATTTTGAGAAGTACTTTCAAATATTACAATTTTATCGATAGGTTTTACCCCGCATTCCATTCTTGTCCGTGCTTTAACAAGATATTTTTTTCGAATCCAGCTTTTAAAATCGTAATAAGTCCACATCGGCTGCCCCGTTGAACCGCTGGTATGGCTTTTGAACTTACCTCTAAATAATCCTTTTTGATTTATTAATTCTGAATGATGAAATCTAACAATATCTTTGGTAATAACAGGATATGAAGCTAAATCGTTAATTGTTTTAAGCTTTTCAGGATGAACACCCGCTTCATCAAAAGTTTTTTTATAATAAGGAATGTTCAGGTAGGAATGAATTAATTGTTTTTTTAATAAAGAAAAACGTAATACATCCAAAACATCTCTTGACTTGCAGATATTTTCTTTTAATAAAAAATGGTTCAAAATTTTATTCAACATATTGAGGCTATTTGGTAAATACTTTTCCTGTCATTACATCGCTGTATAAAAGCAGAGTGATAAAACTTGAATTCTCCAATCTAGTCTCCTGATTTGGTTATGCAGTTCAAAACTATTTTCCTTTTTTGTTTATAGCTTCCATTTAAGATTTCTTCATAAATATTGTTATAAGCTAATGCAACTTTTTCCCATTTATATTTTAGTTCTATTTTTTCTGTGTTAACCTTTCCCATTTTAATTCTCATCTCCTTATTATTTTTCATACTAAGGATGGCACATTTTATTTGTGAGAAATTTTCCGGGTCTACAAGTATGCCATTTTCTTCACCAACCAGATCGAGAATGCCTCCTTGCTTGGCACCTATAATTGGCAGACCGGAAGCCATTGCTTCTGCAAAAACATTTCCAAATGCTTCAGCCAGAGAGAGAAGAATAAAAGCATCACTCTGCCAAAAATATGATTGTATAACATCTCTTTTGCAGAATCCCATAAAAGTTACAACGTTAGATAAACCCAGATTTTTACTCATTTTTCTCAATTCATTTTCATAATTCCCTTCACCAATAATTGTTAAGCTAATAGAATTATCTTTCATTTCCGATAATGCTTTAAGAATATATTGAATGCCTTTTCTTTTAATTAATCTTGAAACTGTAATTAAACGAAACTTGTCATCATTTCTTCTAAAGCCGGTTACAGGCAAGAAAATATTTGTATCAATACCATTTGGTATAACTTCAATTAATTGATTTGGACTTGTGAGGAGTGCAGTTTGTTTTAAACTGGATGTAACTGCAATAACTGCCTTTGCCCTGTTCCAGATAAGTTTTGTAACTGGTGAATAAACTCTATGTAGGAGTTCTAATTTTTTGTTATGAATATCATAATTCGGCACATCAGAGCCGCGCAGGGATACAATATAAGGCAGCTTTAAATGCCTGCCCGGCAGGATGCTTAAAAAAGCTGTTGGCAAGCTGAAAAAATAATGAACAAAATCATATCTATTAGAGCGAAGTAATTTAAGCAGTTTAAAATATGCAAAGAATAAATAAGTTAAAGCTCCTCTTAGTCCGCAGTCATGAATTCCTTTTCGTAAACTTGGAACTGCATAAACTTTGATACCATCATCAAGAATATAGTTGAAAGAAAATTTGGTGCTTGAAGTAATTATATCAACACTATGACCCATTGCAACAAGGTGCTTTGCAATACTTTGCATCGCCCTTCCAGCACCCCCGCCAAGAGGCGGGTATTCATAGTTTAATAATAATAACTTCATTTTTCTTTTAATTGGGAAACTTATATTAGGTACAAACTCTTAGGCCTTGAAATAAACTACTAAAATATAATTGGACTTATAGTTTTAATGCGTAATAAATTACTAAAAGGCTCACCAACTTTTGGAGGCTAAAGTTAGTTTCAGTGGTAAAATTATATTTTAATATACAAATTATTGCTGCTAAATGTAAGTAGAGATTTTTATAATACTTTTATATCACATGAATTGAGCACTAAAGGACTAATATTTTGAATTCTTTACTTTTTTTTTATCAAATCATTTCTTAAATCATTTTTATCAAATATTTGATAGTCTATCGGAAATTTGATAAGCTTTCCGAACCTCATTTCTATTATTCCTCCGAATTTCTTTAATAAATTCCTTTTCATGCGTAAAATAAATGGTATAAGAATTGAGCTTATGCTTTATATTTTATTAAGGGAAGATGCAAGTGTCTGCAAGTCATAAAGTAAAAATATTGTTTATACTTATTTTAATAGCATTACCCGGCTGCGACTTATTTACTGAAGTTAATAGCGAACCTTATCCTACTAAAATATTTCCTCTATCTGACTCAGAATTAGAGAAGCTTCAGAATGAATTTAATACCTTAAATGAGCAAAATTTTATGAAACTGGATAAGTATGGTTTTGTGAGTTTTTCTACATACTACTCGAAGAATTCATCTAATTTAACAGAAAGTTATTTAGTAAATACTGCTCGAAATTGGCTAAGCAAAAATAAAAAATTCACTGGGGTCTACAATGCTGCAAAATTAGATATTATTGATGATATTATTATCAATTGGTTATGTCGCGTTCGGTTCATAGATCAAAATTATCATGGTTACAAAGTTGTCCATACTCCGATAACTTTATGGGTAGATAATGAAAAAGTTTACATGGTAGATGGTCATTGGTATAAATATATTAATGTTCCTCCTAAAGATAACTTCTCGGCTGCAGATGCCAAAGAAAAAATAATTGGGACAAAAATAACATGGTATAGTTTCGGGGGTAATCCTCAAACATATACTTTAACCTCAGAATCATTTTGTACATGTAGCACAAAGAAAGTTATATATCCCAAAATTATAAATGATGTTATTGAACTTAGAGTCGCATGGGAAATCCCTATCGGCAGCTAATTTCCCCGAATGGTATATTTATTTCGACTCAACAACTGGGGAGATTGTTGAGATCGAACAGCTTTTTATGACTTAAAATGGAGGTAAAGAATAATTATTCGAAGTTAAATATGTATAAAGAAGACATCTTTATTAAAAAAACGCTTTTTAATTATCTTCTAATAAGTAAAGTCAGATGCACCATGTCTTTTATAATAAAGATGTCATCTTTCAAACCGATAAATATTATGAAAAGAATATATAATCTTTTTGCCGTATTAATAATCCTTCTACTCAGTTCATGTAACGGTGTTACCGAAAATTCATTTGATGAAATTGGGGTTTCGTTATCAAACAACAAAATGAAAATTGTAAATGAATCTGATCAGACTATCTATCTATTTATTGTCGAACAAAATTATGCAGCTTTAGTCGAATGGAATGCCGGTTATGATGGATTAAAAATTGAGCCAGGGAAATTTATTGTAATTAACTATCAAGATATCCCAAACGGTAAGATTACAAGCGTGAATCACGGAGACAGTATAATCATCTATTACTGGAAAAGAGCACCAATAAATTCTCCGTCTATTCATAATAAGGTTGTAGAGCTATAAAATAAATTATTTTTAAGATTAGATAATAATGTTAATCAATTCATTAGGCACATAAGAACAATAAGTATAAAAATGAAACGAATTATAAATTTAATTCTGATAATTACTTCTCTTTTCATTTTTGAGCATTGTGATAATAGTTTAGAAAATAATGAAACTAATAATGTTATTATTGATAAAAATGTTGCAGCCGATATGCTTGGTAACAATGACGGGAACACGAGTGAAGAAGAAGTTACAAAAGTAGATAATTTTTATAATAAAAGTGATATTGGTTTTGCAGTTGGCAGCGGCTATAGCAACTTTGGTAATTCAATTCCTGCAGATACAATAAAAAAGTATTTTCATATTTATGCTCCTCTTTGTAAGAATGAAACAGAATTAAGGGAAGCATATAAAGGAATTAGTATAAAAACACCGTATGTTGGAATATTTGTAATGAAATTGAATAAAGGGATAATTGTTATAAATCTTTACAAAGCACCGGGTCCAAATATATATGGTGGTACTTGGGAAGAAATAAAAATATTATAAAAGATTTGTTGTAGTATGAAAAGGTAATGCAGCTTCATATTCGAAGTATGTTTCAGAGAAACTATAACAAGATAAAAGTAAAGAGATAGAAGAGAGGAAATATTTTTTTTATGAAAAAATTTATTTTTTCTTTGGCGGTACTTATTATTGCACTCCTTTTCTATCAGTGCAGTGAACAGCTGGTTTCTCCCGGCAGTAAAAAACCTAATCCGGATATAAACCAGCAGGAAGAAAAATTGGCAGCTTCCTCAGGCGTTTTTGGATTGAAGCTGTTTAAGAAAATAAGTAATTACGAAGGAAATAAGAACGTTTTCATTTCTCCCTTAAGTATTTCAATGGCTTTAGGCATGACCCTTAACGGAGCATCCGGATCTACATATGATTCAATGAAATCTGTCCTTGAATTAAATGGATTAACTGAACTTGAAATAAACGAATCATATAAGAGCTTAACCGATCTTCTTACCTCTGTTGATCCAAAAGTAGTCTTTAATATTGCAAATTCCATCTGGTACAGGAATAACATGTCATTTTTACAAAGTTTTATTGAGACAAACAAAACTTATTTCAATGCTGAAGTCAAAGGACTCAATTTTAATGATCCCTCATCAGTCGATGTTATAAATAGCTGGGTTAGTCAAAAAACTAATGGGAAAATTCCGGAAATTATAAAAGATATTTCACCGGATATGGTAATGTATTTAATAAATGCAATTTACTTTAAGGGGGATTGGAAGTACCAATTTGATATTAATAATACAAAAGACGATATCTTTACAACTGCCGATGGATCGAAAGTCTCATGCAAAATGATGGAACAGGGGAATAATTTTAGCTATTTCTCTAACAATCTATTTCAGGCAGTAGAACTGCCATATGGAGACAGTTCATTTTCGATGATTATTATTCTTCCAAACTCCGGTAATGGCATAGATAATATTTTAGATCAGTTAAATGAAACAAACTGGAATATATGGCTGAAGAGTTTGACGATAAAAGAAGGGGAACTTTGGCTACCCAAATTTGAAATAAACTATTATCTTAAACTTAATGATGTACTAGCAATAATGGGAATGGGGATTGCATTTTCGGACGGTGCAGATTTTTCAAGAATTTTTTCTTCAGGCGGATTATGTATAAGCGAAGTTTTACATAAAACCTATGTAAAGGTTGATGAAGAGGGTACAGAAGCTGCAGCTGTAACTTCGGTTGGAGTAGGCACTACTTCGGTTGGTGGTTCAAACTTTTATATGCGGGTTGACCGGCCTTTTATTTATGTTATAAAAGATAATTATTCAAACAGCATTTTATTTATTGGTAAAATAATAAATCCCGGTTTAAAATAAAGATGTCTGGTAATTAAATGAAACTCTTATATGGGAATGGAAAATTGATGAGGGATAAAATAACTATTGAAATCGGATTATAAAAAATGGCAAACAATAGTAAATACTTTCCATTATTTATATTCATTAGGATTTCATCAAGTGAAAATCCTTCCTCATCAGTTGACCCTAAATTAGATGAATTCGAAATTACATATGAAAAATATGGAGGGTGGATTAATCCATCGAAACTTGTAATTTTGAATAATGGAGCAGCCAGAGCCAAAATTATCTCTCAAGATTCTCATACTATAGTTGATAGAGGGGAAATAATAATAAATGAAAAACGGAAAAGATTTTTAATAGACTGTGTTTCTATTTTCAATAGTTATGATTCATATTATTGTCCTGATCATAATATGATAGATCTAAATCATAATTTAATAATAGTAAGTAAAATGAATAGAATTGATACAGTCTCAGTATATAATTTAGCGGGAACTGAAAATGTTCCCGAGTTCATTAGAACTTTTATTAATGAACTGGAACAAATAAAAAGAGAAATCTTACGAAATGAAAAGATTCTTTTTAGAATTAATTCTTTGAGCTAAATTAATATGTTTGGAGGAAATATGAAAAAAATAATTTTAGTAGGTTTAATTTTTTTAAACATTTATTGTTTTGATAAGATTATTGGTCCTCCAGAAACCGTATTAAATAAAGAATTTGATCTTAAATATGGGGGAAAAGCAGTCATCGGGGAAGAAGGACTATATATAACATTTAAAGATATAGTTGAAGATTCGCGCTGTCCAATCGGTTATTATTGCGTATGGGCCGGAAATGGAGCTGTACTTTTAAACATCGAGAAAAGAAATGCGGATGCTTTAATGGATACTTTAAATACTACATTAGAACCGCATAGTCTCCTTTATCTCAATTATAAAATTACCTTGAAGAAATTAAAACCATATCCGGCTGCAGATACTTTAATTGAAAAAAAAGATTATATTGTTACATTGCTGGTTGAAAAAGAAACTTTTGATTAATTAAACAGGGGTTTATAAATGAAAGTATTGGTTTTATTTTGTTTAGCAGTTGTCTTTTTAAGCTGTTCGAATAATTCAAATTTCCTTTCGTCTATTGTGACTGATCCAAATTCTTATTTAACCGGAAAAATTTTTATTGTTGACAGCTTAAATATAAAATCTTTAAGTAATGATTATCTTAAAGTTATAAAACAATCTATACAAAATGATTTTCTAAATTTGACTGTTCAATATTACGGCGGATGTACAGAACATGAAGTTAATATTTATATACCCAAGGGTATATTAAAAACAAATCCTCCTCAATTTGAGTTGTTCATTTCACATAATAGAAATAACGATTTATGCGAATCAATTGTGACAAAAGAATATAAAATAAATATTTTAGGATTAAAAGAATTTTATAAAAGCAGTTATAATAGCGGAGATCAAGTAATATTGAGAATATATGAACCCAATTCAAATATACCTGTGGAACCTTTGCTTAAATATCAATTAATATGAAGTATTTAACTTTAAAACAATCTTACTACAAAATCCGCATAATTATAACCTTTTGCTTAGTCACTATACTACTTGTTTTAACCTTGTCATTTTTAAGTTATAGGTTTATTAAAAATCTTTATTTAGATCAGCTTAGAGATCAGGTAAATTTAGTAACAAAAATGATTTCACACCAGATAGATCATAAATATTTGGATCTTCTGCAGATAGGAATGCCTACAAATTCAACCAGGGATTATTTCAATGAGATATTCTCTGAAAATTTGAGTACAGGTTTTCATTCAGAAATATTTATATTTGATAAATATCTAAATGTTGTGGTAAGGTCAGATTCAGCTACAAATACGGGAAATTCCGAACCTTTGCTGTTATTAAATCAAACTGAAATTTCAGGTTTAAAGCCAAATGGTTCTGCAGTCTCTTTACCATTTAAAGGAGATGATGGTAAATGGTATTTATGGGGATTTTTCCGTTTAAGCAATAATTATTGGCTGGCTCTAAAAGAAAATGCTGCAAAGCTTCAGCGAGTTGAAGATTTTTCGATTGAATTTTTTTACATTGGGCTGGGGGGAATTCTATTATCCTTTGTTATTGCCTGGCTTATGGCTCAAGCCTTGACCAGGCCGATTGATCAGCTTGTTGAGTTTAGTAAAGAAATTGGTGAAGGGAACTTTAAGGCTCCCCTTCCTCAAAATACACATGGGGAATTAAAAATCCTTACGCAGTCTTTGGATAAAATGAAGAAGAATATTGAAGCACATAATAAAGAAAAAGAAAATATTCTTGCACAAATTGCTCATGAAATCCGTAACCCTTTAGGCGGAATTGAACTGTTGGCCAACCTTACTAAAGAAGATCTTGAAAAAATAGAGAGCAGCTCTTTCAATACAGATTATCTGGATAAAATTATTTGTGAAGTTAATGCATTAAAATCTTTGATTACTTCATATCTTAATTTCAGCAGACCGCTTCCTGCAAATCCTGAATGGATATATCTAAAAAAATTTTTAAGTGAAGTCGATAATAATTTCAAAACGGATTTCAGCAGAAGAAATATTAATTTTTCTTACAAGAATGAGATAGAAAAAATTTGGTTTGATAAGTCTCATTTGAAACAGATCTTCCTTAATTTAATAACCAACAGTTTGGAATCTATGAAGCAGGGGGGTAATATAAATGTTTCGATCGTTGAAAAGAATAAGAAATCTCAAATCAATTTTTCAGATAATGGACCCGGAATTAAAGAGGAAAATTTAGCCCGCATATTTGAGCCTTTTTTTACAACTAAGAAAGATGGAACAGGTTTAGGTCTGGCTATTTGTAAAAAATTGTGCAATGAAAATAAAGCTGAACTTTTAGTTGAAAACAATAAGGAAAATGGTTCATCCTTTACAATTATAAAGGATATAACTTAAGATAAATAGGAAAAAAATGAATAACAAAGAAGTTCTGGTTGTTGAAGATAATGACACAATGCGATTGGGAATATCCGAAACTTTAAGGAGAGAAGGATATAAAGTATTTGCTTTTGATAACGGGATAGATGCATTAAAAAAATGGGAATGTTCCAATATACCTCTGGCAGTTCTCGATTTAAAAATGGAACCTCTTAGTGGAATGGATATTTTAAAAAAAATAAAGGAATCAAATTCTGTAGTAGAAGTTCTTATGATATCGGCTTACGGTACGGTAGATGATGCAGTAAAAGCAATGAAATTAGGTGCTGTCGATTTTTTGACAAAGCCCTTTTCTCCGGATGAGCTTCGAATCAGAATTAAAAATATCTGGAATAAAATTGAAAATGAAAGAAGGATAGAAGAATTAATAGAACAGAATAAAATTCTAAACATGGAACTTGGTTATGATGAAATGATTGGAAATTCTTCTCAGATAAGGGAAGTATTTTCTTTGATTGAGCAGGTTGCCGGAAAAGATAGTACAGTTCTGATTGAGGGGGAAAGCGGAACCGGTAAAGAATTGGTTGCGAGAGCAATTCATAAAAAAAGCAAGCGTTCAGAAAAGGCTTTTATAAAAGTAAATTGCGGGGCTTTAAACGAAAATCTCCTGGAAAGCGAACTTTTCGGGCATGAAAAAGGTTCTTTTACCGGAGCAGTGAGACAAAAAAAGGGGAGGTTTGAACTTGCAGATAAGGGAACATTGTTTCTTGATGAAATTGGTGACGTCTCTCCTGCTGTTCAGATAAAATTGCTGCGAGTTTTACAGGAAAATGAATTCGAAAGAGTCGGTGGCGAGTCAACAATTAAAACAGATGTAAGATTGATTTCAGCTACAAACCAGGATTTATCGAAATTAATGTCAGAAGGAAAATTCAGAGAGGATCTTTTCTACCGTTTGAGCGTTATTCCCATTAAAATCCCTCCTCTGCGTGATAGGAAAGAAGATTTAGTTCCGCTGATAGAACATTTCTTAACCAAATTTGCTGAATTAAATAAAAATAAGATAAATAAAATTGATAAAGAGGGATTAAAGCTCCTACTAGACTACCCATGGCCCGGAAATATTAGAGAACTGGAGAATTTAATTGAGAGGTTATGTGTAATATCAAGGGATATTGATATAAACAGCAATTTAATTGCAAGGCATTTATCAGGAAATATTACAACCACTAACTATGATAATCTGCCGCTGGAGGAAGCTCTTTTTGCTTTTGAAAAAAATTTAATTGTGCAGGCGATGAAAAAAGCCGATGGGATTAAAAATAGAGCTGCTAAAATATTGGGGATTAGTACAAGTGTTCTATACTATAAACTTGATAAGTTTGGATTAATATAAAATGAAAAGTATGATATTTATTTTAAGCTTGTTTGCTTTACTCTTCTTTCCCCAGACTGTTCTAAAATCTCAAAATCTGGATAAGCTGGAAAAAAGATATATTGATTTACAGAATTCTTATAATGCAGAAAAACTATTACTCGATTCATTACAAAATAAGTTTAATTCCCGGCTTAAGGAAATTAATTCTGAAAAAAATAAAGCAAATCCGGATAAGGATAAAATTACATCTTTAATGGGGAACTCTATTAATTTATCAAATAGTGTTGAAGATCAGCAGAAAAAAGTTGATAAAATCGAGAAATCAATACTATCGGTAAAGTACGGATTAAATGGAAAATATTCTGATATCATCGATTCATTAAAAAATGTGCATGTAAAGAATAAAGAGGATAAAGAAAAGGTTGAAAACTTAATTTTGTTTTATTCAACCAAGAGACTTGAAGTAATTCCCGGAACAAACCTATTATCATTTAATCCGGATAAAATTCTGGAACTTGATTTAAATAGATTTAATAATTCATTAGATAAAAAGATATACTCGGAGTATCTAAATAATGCTTTGAATGAGGTAAATATTGTTTTAGGGAATGTTACCAAAGAAAGTAAGGAAATTAATCAGATAATTGAGCTGGAAAGAAAAGCCAATAAATTTATAGAAGAAACAGAATTAGAAAGCGGTTTAGCTTCTAGTAAAATTTCACAGATAAGAGAACAAAACTATGAGACAAATACCGAAGGGCAGAATTATGGTCCAGGTGTAGATATAGGTATAGGTGCTGTAGGAGATAAATCGAGAACAAGTAATTTAAATAATAATGTACAGGTCTATGAGCATCTTTTAGACCAATTAAATACAATTAAATCTTTATCGATGCGTCAGCCGCTGGATGAAACTTTGGTCTCCTTGAATAAAGATATTGATTTATATTCTTACGGGAAAATTTTAAAAGAAGTTAAAAGCCGGTTAACCGAATATAAAAAATTATTAGAGCAAAAAGCCGGGTCTTCCCGATGACTTCAAAATGCTTCAGCTTTTTAATCCTCCTTATTATTTTTTTTACCCAAAATAATATAGCACAATTATCAATGCATCTTAATCTTGAGGGGGGTTATTACCGGTCAATATCCAAAATACAGGCAGAATCCGGACAAAAAGATGCGGCAGCACTTGCTGATGCAGAAATTGGTTACGATTATAAATTAGATCGCAGCATTATTTCATTGAATTTAAGAGCTAGACCGGAAGTTTATGGATTTAATAACAATTTAAAAATCTTAAAATTAAAATCCACTGCAGGTTATTATTTAACGGGAGATCAAATAACATGGGGTCTTAATATTACGGGTCAGAAAAATGATTACAGCGGAGATAATGTAGATTTAAATTTTCAAAATTTAACTCTTATTTTTGAATCACTAATAAAAATTGATGATAATGTTTCACTTAGCTCTAATATCGGTTATGGTTATCAAAAAATTACAAATGACCTTAACCAGAAAATGGATTTGTTTTTTATTGACGCCGAATTAATGCATAGATTGCCCAACAATATTAAATATGGATATGGCATTTATTCTGAAAGATTTACATTAATTAATTTATACAATTTCGAAAATATAAATAATAACGGATGGAGAATCGGGCCCCAGCTCAAATTTGATTATTTAAAGACTTTTCTGATAAATTTTGATTATAAATTCCTATTTCATATTTCCGAAGTAACACAATCTCCTTCTTATGAGCACCGGGTTAGATTAGTAGCCGGGAAACTACTTAGTGAGAATTGGTCTGTTTTTATTTTAACCGATTATTATTTTAGAAGATATACAATTAAAGAGAATTTAATCAATCCTTATATATCTCTTTATACACCTATCAATGAAGATAACAGAATTTACTTTAAGATCGGCTATAGTATTTCGGATAATTTTGAGACTTACTTTAAGACCGGATATTTTAGGGAGAATCTATATAATAATAATTCATTTGCGGGCTGGAATGTTTTACTTGGTTTTCAGGTAGAAAATTAATTGCTACATTGCTTCAGGAGAAACATTCATGCCCAACATAATATTAGGTAAAGAGTTTAGAAATAATTATTTATTTCACCCCTTCGGGGTTTGAATATTAGTTCTATTATATATTTTCTACAATAATATCACACCTTCGGTGTTCAAAACTCTTTTAATAATATCTGGAAAAATTGTATTGTTACAAAGCTTCAAGATTATTTTTGATTGTCCTTCATTTACTGCTCTCATTCTTTCTTTAACTTCTGCTACCCATATTTTCTGAATATCATTATCTTCGTCGTCTCTTGCGGGACTTTGGCTGTTTCATTGGGTTGATTAAATTTTCTATAGATATTTAATCCATCTAAATTCTCCTAATAGTTTATTAAATATTAAATTCTTTTTATTAAGATACAAAAAATATAAAATATTTTTTAGGGTAAAGTAATAATTATTATGGACAGATGAGGATTATGGAATAATTACTTAAATAAGGTAAAGAAGAGTTATTTTAGACTTTTTAAAAGGAACTAAATTGTTATCTTAAGAGAGTAAAATTAATGTTTTTAATAAAAAGAGAATCTTTTATGCTGGAAAAAGAAATAAAGTTTATATCGGATTTTATAATCAATAAAATAAAAGACTTAGGTTCATACTTCACTTATGATGAATTATTTAATTCGGATATAAATCCTGCTGTATTGAAATTCATTTCTGCCGAGGTTGATTTCCGGATTTATGAAGACAGAAAAAAGCTCCTTCAGAATTCATTGTTTGATTACTCCGGTTCTGAAATAGGAAAGTATTTTAATCTGATCGGGAAAGAAATAAAGAAAAGTACTAAAATATCGTACAGCGATATTAGAGATGCTGTTCACCAGGCCATTGCTTTCAATGCAGATTATACAATAACTCCAAATGAAGCTCTGAAGAACTTATTCTTTGATAAGAAGCAGGAGAGGAAAGTAGAAGAAATAAAACTAATGCTGAACTATGTTTATTATTATCCTTATATGAAGGATATATTAAATTCATATTTAGAGAAGAAAAAATTATCAAAATTATCTATGTCCGAACTTACGGTGATCCTATCCGAAATTGATAAAGAGCTTTTAACCAGCGAGCCGGAGAAAGTAATTGACGATGTCCTTAATACCTTAACCGACTATTATAACATAGGGAGCTTTGATAAAAGGAAAATATCTGTAAATCTGATAGAGAGTTATTTGAAAGAAAAAAAATTGGATAAGTATTTAAAGAATTTAAAAATCAATATTCTACCAGGCTCTAAACAGAAATATGGCATCGGTGAAATTAAGACCTTTTTGTTTTCAACAACAGTAATTGATGAAGAGAGCCGGGCAGAAGAAGAACCGGTTCCAGTAACCGATAAAAGTATAATAGAATTAGAAGAGGAAAAAGAAAGCTTTGATTTGTCCAATGAAGAATTAAAACAATCAGATGAAAAAGAAGTAGAATTTGATATTACCGAACATAATCATCTGGATGCCTTATATAATTTTAATGAAGAAGAAGATAGTATTGAAGCGGAAGATAAAGAAAACATTAAAGATGAAAAAGAAAAGATTGAAGAAGAATTAAAAAGTTCAAATGAATTTAAAACCAGGGGAGAAGAAGATGCTCCAATTGTTAAAGGTAAAAATGAAAAAATAAATGAAACCGGTGAAATAAATATTGAAGAGGCCGGACAAGCTTCTGAAAAGGAAAGGAAAGTCCATAAAGCTGAATCGGGTAAAACATTAAGAAAAAAGGATATATTCAGCTATTTAAGTAATAAAGAGATAGAAAAAATTGTAGGATATATATTCAATGATGACAGGGATGAGTTTGCAAGCGCAATGGAAAAAATAGCAGAAAGTGAATCCTATGATGAAGCGACTGAAATTTTGAAGAATATTTTTAAAAGTTATAATGTTAATCCATATTCCAAAGATGCTATTGTTCTTACCAATTCTGTTTCTAATTATTTTGAACAAACTTAATTATTGGTTGTAGGTGGTGGTTGGCTGGTTGTGGAATTTCAAAAAAAATAATATTAGATAAATGTTTATTGACTATGCTGAAATAGATGTAAAAGCAGGTGATGGGGGAAATGGAGCTGCAACCTTCAGAAGGGAAAAGTATGTCCCTAAGGGAGGTCCTTCAGGGGGTAATGGAGGAAAGGGAGGAGATATTATATTTGAAGCCCATCATAATTTTTCCACTTTACTTGATTTCAGGTATAAAAAAAATTACAAGGCGCAGAACGGAGAACATGGAGGGAATTCTTTAAAAGACGGGAAGAACGGGAAGAATATTATAATTAATGTTCCGGTCGGTACTTTAGTTAAAGATTCATTAACCGGTCGGATAATTGCAGATCTCGATGAGGATAAAAAAAGCATAATTATTGCAAGAGGGGGTAGAGGCGGAAAAGGAAACAGCAACTTTGCTACTCCTACCAATCAAGCCCCAAGATATGCTGAAGACGGGAAGGCCGGTGAAGTAAAGAAAATTATTTTAGAACTTAAATTAATCGCTGATGTCGGCCTGGTTGGCTTTCCAAATGCCGGTAAATCAACCTTGATATCAGTGATATCTGCTGCTAAGCCTAAAATAGCCGATTATCCTTTTACTACATTGGAACCGGTTCTTGGTATAGTTAAATATAAAGATTATAAAAGCTTTACCGTTGCAGATATACCGGGAATAATAGAAGGGGCACACGAAGGAAAAGGGCTCGGGCATAAATTTTTAAGGCATATTGAAAGAACTAAAATACTTTTGTTTTTAATAGATATAACTTCCGAAGATTACGAAAATACATTTGATATATTAAATAATGAACTTAAGACTTACAGTAAAATTCTAGCAGGGAAAAAGAAAATCGTTGCTCTTTCGAAAGCAGATTTATTGGAGGAAGATGAAATTAAAAAACTTTCGAAGAAAAAAATAAAGAATTCTAGTGCAACCGGACCTCTTCTTATTTTTTCATCGGCAACGAAGTTTGGGTTAGAAAACCTTCTGGATTATCTTTGGAAAAATTTATCTTAAAATGCTACATTTGAGCAATTTCTATATCTTTCCTCCTCCAGTACAATTCTAAGGTAACCAAATTAGAAGAAGATAAAAGATAAAAGGAAAAAGATAAAAGAAAGGAAAAGAAATGGGGAGCAAATTCAGAGATCAGAGGTCAGAAAGGCGGATGTTAGACAGGGCAGAGTGTATAGAGATTAGTGGGTGATTGGGGTTTGGTTGAGGGTTATGGCTTGCACCGGACTGGAAGTCCGGTGTTAACCTTTATGGCAAGAAATTCCAAAGAACAAATAACAAGATGCTAACTAATTTATCATTTATATTTAGAGCGGATATGGAGCGGACATGGAGCGTATGTGAAGCGTATGTGAGGTATATTTAGACCTTAATGAATAGCAGGGAGAGCTCTTAGAAGATTAAGGAAGTAAACACGTCTTACCTATTGAAATAGGTTAAAAATTATTTTAGTTTTGGGAACATTAATTAACCCAAAAGGGGCACTATGTTAAAACTAAACCATTTAAATTATTACAGATTACCATGGAATTTAACGGATAATGCAATTTCATGGTTAGAACCGACGGCAAAATGTAATTTATATTGCGACGGTTGTTACCGTAAGAATGAAAATAGTCATAAATCTCTGGCAGCAGTTAACCAAGAACTTGATGTTTTTACAAGTTTAAGAAAATGTGACGGTGTTTCAATAGCAGGCGGAGACCCTTTAACCCATCCAGATGTAATCGATATTGTAAAATCAGTTAAAGAAAGAGGGCTTAAACCGATCATCAATACAAACGGATTGGCTTTAACAAAGGAACTTTTAAAAGAGCTTAAAAAAGCCGGAGTTTATGGTTTCACATTCCATATCGATAGTAAGCAGACACGACCGCATTGGAAAGGTAAAAATGAAGTTGAATTAAATGAGTTACGATATCATTATGCCAGCATGCTCGCAGAAGAAAAGAATATTTCTTGTGCATTTAATTCAACAGTTTATGAAGACACGGTGCATTATGTTCCAGAACTTGTTAAATGGGCTCAAAAAAATATTGATAAAGTACAGGTAATGGTTTTTATTCTCTATAGAGCTGTTAATAATACAAAGGTAGATTTCTATCTAGGTTCGAAAAAAATAGATATGAATGAGCTTGTTTATAATGAAGAGGTTGAAGAAAGAACAGATATTCAGGCCGATGAGATCGTAGAAATTATTAGAACCGAATACCCTGACTTCGATCCTTGTGCTTATTTAAATGGTTCTGAAAAACCGGATTCATTTAAATGGTTATTAACCGGGAGATTGGGAAATAAAGATAAAATCTATGGGTATATGGGGAAGAAATCGATGGAAATAATTCAAACGATGCATCATGTAGTATATGATCGATACCTTGCTTATTCAGCCCCCAAAATGACACGAAAAGGAAAGTCAATGCTGCTGCTTTCTCCTTTTGATAAAGGTTTGAGGAAGACTTTCTCTAAATTTTATAAAAATCCGGTGAATATATTCAAAAGACTCCATTATCAATCCGTAATGATAATACAGCCTGTAGATTTTCTTGAAGATGGAAGGCAAAATATGTGCGACGGATGTCCGGATATAACTGTATGGAATGGAAAATTAGTTTGGTCATGTAGAATGGAAGAGCAGTTAAAATACGGGCATAATATTAAGAGTTACCCTAAAAATTTTATGAATTAAGGGGCTAGAGCCGGACTAAAAGTCTGGTATTAGTCTTTGGATAGACCTAACCGTTGGATAAAGAGGGTGCTGAAGATTATGGCATGCACCGGGCTGAAGTCCGGTGTTAACCTTTGTTGGATAAAGTAGGGTGTTAAGGTGTTGGTCTTTTTTTTATTGACATAGCAGGGCGATTTATTTATATTTATCGTCTATTTTTAAAAAGAATGTGGTGAATTGATAATAAAATGGCATCGAAAGATTTTAAGATTTTTTCAGGTGGTTCTAATCCTGCTCTATCTGAAAAAATAGCTAGAGTACTTGGGAAGCCATTAGGATCAATAGAGTTGAAAAGATTTAGTGACGGTGAGATCTGGGTAAAATATTTAGAGAATATTAGAGGTTCGGATGTATTTGTTATACAATCCACTAACCCTCCAGCCGAAAATTTAGTTGAATTACTAATAATGGTAGATGCTGCTAAAAGGGCATCAGCGAAAACAATAACAGCAGTAATTCCATATTTTGGATATTCCCGGCAAGATAGAAAAGATCAGCCCAGAGTTTCGATAACTGCAAAATTAGCGGCGAATTTAATAACAGTTGCCGGGGCAGATAGAGTTATGACAATGGATTTACATGCCGCGCAAATACAGGGGTTTTTTGATATCCCGTTTGATCATTTATATGGTTCATCAATTTTCACGGGACTATTTAGTGAACTTAAGGATAACCTGGTAGTGGTTTCACCGGATGTGGGGGGGATAAAAATGGCTAGATCTTATGCCAAAAGACTGCATGCTAATCTGGTTGTTATAGATAAGAGGAGACCAAAGCAGAATCTTGCAGAAGTAGTTCATATAATAGGGAGTGTTGACGACAGAGATGTACTTCTGGTAGATGACTTGATTGATACCGGAGGAACATTTGTTAGTGCAGTTGAAGCATTAAAGAATGAAGGAGCAAATAATATTTACGGAGCAATCACACACCCGATATTTTCCGGAGATGCATTAGCGCGGCTGGAAAATTCCGAGCTTACAAAGCTTTTCGTTTCAGATACAATTCCATTCAAAGAGGATGGGAAATCGGAAAAAGTTTCCGTAATAACTGTTTCTGAAATATTTGCTGAAGCAGTAAGGAGAACTTTTAATAATGAATCAATAAGTTCTCTTTTTGATGTTGATAAAGGATAATTTTAGATTGGAGAAAAAATGGAAAGTATAATCTTAAAAGCTAGTAAACGCAAAGTTGACAGCAAAGCAGAAAAAACAACAATAAGAAACAGCGGAAGAGTTCCGGGTATTTACTATATAAAAAAACATGATTCAATTCCGTTATCTGTGACTGAAAAGGAAATAAAGCCGCTTGTATTTACATCCGAAACACATATAATATCATTAAGAATAGATGAAGATGAAGAGCGAGAATGTATAATTAAAGATGTTCAATTTGATCCAGTCACCGATAGAGTTATTCATTTTGATCTTCTTGGATTAACGAAGGGTGAAACCTTCCAGCTGGAGGTACCTGTTCAGCTACGCGGAAATCCGGTCGGTGTAAAAGAAGGCGGAATTATTCAGCAAGTAATCCATAAACTGGAAATTGAATGTTTGCCTAAGGATATTCCCCAGCATATTGATATAGATATTACCAATCTTAAAATGGGGGATGCTATACATGTTAAAGATTTGAATTTAGAAAATATAACTTTTATCACTCAAAAGAGTGCCGTAATTGTTGCAATTACTCATCCTAAAGTTGAAGTAGAGGCTGCGGCAACAGAAGAATTGGGTACAGAAGCTACACAGCCTGAAGTAATAGGTAAAGGTAAGGAAGAAAAAGAGGGGGAATAAATTATTACTTGTGCGACTTATTTTAGGAATCGGTAATCCCGGGAAGAGATATAGTTTTAACAGACATAATATTGGATTTATGTTTTTAGATTATATGGCAGAAAAAGAATCTCTATCATTTCTTCCTTCTAAAGGGGATTTTTACTATGCAGAAGGTACATTAAACGAAACAGAATATGAATTAATAAAACCTTCCACATATGTCAATAATAGTGGTGCTGCAGCATTACAAGCTTTGCAATTGAATAATGTTGAAGTTAGTGACCTTTTAGTTATTGTTGATGATATAAATCTTAATTTGGGAGATTTTAGAGTTAGAGTTGCAGGCGGAGATGGCGGACATAATGGGATAAGTTCAATTATTTACCATCTTAATTCAAATCAGTTTCCGCGTATTAGAATAGGAATTGGGGATTCATTTGAAAATGGGAAGATGGCGGATTATGTACTTACCAATTTTAGTAAAGAAGAGATTGAAAGCATAAAAAAATCATTTTCATTGGGTATAATTTTAACAAAAGAATTTATAAAGGGAGGTATAAAACAAATGCTTGATGCAAATAGTAAACTTTCAATTGAAGATTCAAACAATAATTAACAAAATTTGTCCTGCCTGACAGGATTATTAATATTCAATGCAATAAACATAGGGTACTGTAATGCGTAAAAATATTTTATCTATAATGTTAATTTTATTTAGTCCGGTTTATATTTTTGCCGGGGAAGCTAGTCTAAAAATACCTACACTTAATGATAATCAGCAAACAATATTAATTGGAGGATTATTTATCTGTGTACTGGGAATGATATTCGGAGTTTATCAATACCGAAAAGTCAAGAAATTAAAAGCACATCAATCAATGCTTGATGTTGCCCAAATTATTTTTGAAACATGTAAAACATATCTTGTTCAGCAGGGCAAATTGTTAATTGTTCTTTTTGTTTTTATTGCAATATGTGTAGCGTTTTATTTCGGGTATTTAATGGAAAATGAAATTAGCGGGGTACTTTTAATTTTATCCTGGACAGTAATTGGAATCCTTGGTTCATATAGTGTTGCATGGTTTGGAATAAGGATGAATACCTTAGCTAATAGCAGAATGGCATTTGCCTCATTAGAAAGGAAACCTATTAAACTATTAAATATTCCTCTTGATGCCGGAATGAGTATAGGTGTAATGCTTGTTTGTGTTGAATTGATAATGATGCTTATTATTTTACTTTTTATCCCAAGACTTTATGCCGGAGCTTGTTTTATAGGTTTTGCCATTGGAGAATCATTGGGAGCTGCAGCTTTAAGAATTGCAGGAGGTATATTTACAAAGATAGCCGATATAGGATCTGATTTAATGAAAATAGTTTTTAAGATTAAGGAAGATGATCCTCGAAATCCAGGCGTTATAGCAGATTGTACAGGCGATAATGCCGGTGATAGTGTTGGTCCAACAGCAGATGGTTTTGAGACATATGGTGTAACAGGAGTAGCTTTAATCAGCTTAATTGTCCTTGCAGTTGCGGACATTAATTACCAGACCGAACTACTCACCTGGATTTTTGCTATGCGAATTATGATGATAATTACATCTATTTTAGCATTCGGAATAAATAGAAGCATATCGCAAATTCGTTATTCTAAAAAAGATGAAATTGATTTTGAAGTACCGCTTACTTCCCTGGTCTGGATTACTTCTATAATTTCGATAATTGTTACTTTTATTGTAAGTTATTTGTTAATTGCCAGTTTACCAAACAATCTTTGGCTTATACTATCAATAGTAATTAGCTGTGGAACTCTTGGTGCTGCTTTAATACCTGAATTCACAAAAATATTTACAAGTACAAAATCGAAGCATGTTGAAGAAATAGTTACTTCATCAAGAGCGGGGGGTGCTTCATTAAATATATTATCAGGTTTAGTTGCCGGGAATTTTAGTGCTTTTTGGATGGGCCTCGTATTTGTTCTTTTAATGTTTGTCGCATATACAACAAGTTCCGGTGCGCTTGGGCCAATCATGATTTACCCTTCAATTTTTGCCTTTGGACTTGTTGCATTCGGATTTTTAGGAATGGGCCCTGTTACAATAGCTGTAGATAGTTATGGTCCGGTAACTGATAATGCTCAATCGATATATGAACTCTCATTGATAGAAGAGATAAAAGACGTTGATAAGGAAATTGAGAAAGATTTCGGATTCAAACCGGATTTTGAAAAAGCAAAATATTATCTTGAAGCAAATGATGGTGCAGGCAACACTTTCAAAGCTACTGCAAAGCCTGTATTAATTGGCACAGCCGTAGTTGGTGCAACAGCCATGATATTTTCTTTAATACTTGTATTAAAGCAAACTCTAGGAATAGTTCCTGAGACTATTCTGAGCTTGTTAAATCCTTATTCAATGCTCGGTTTTATTTGCGGCGGTGCAGTAGTATACTGGTTTACAGGTGCCTCAATACAGGCGGTTAAAACGGGTGCGTATAGAGCTGTAGAATATATTAAGAAAAATATTCAATTAGACGAGACGGCAAGTAAAAGCGCATCAATGGAAAAATCTAAAGAAGTTGTTAAGATTTGTACACAATATGCACAAAAAGGGATGTTTAATATCTTTGTTTCAATTTTTTCTTTTGCGCTTGCATTTGCATTATTTTCTGCTCCTTCAGATACTTCTGTTTACCCGGTTTCATTCTTTATCAGCTTTTTAATTTCGATTGCAGTATTTGGGCTATTCCAGGCAATTTTTATGGCTAATGCGGGAGGAGCCTGGGATAATGCCAAAAAAGTTGTTGAAGTTGAGCTAAATGAAAAAGGGACAGCACTTCATGATGCTACGGTTGTTGGTGATACAGTTGGAGATCCATTTAAGGATACTTCTTCAGTGGCTCTTAATCCGATAATTAAATTTACAACATTATTTGGATTGCTAGCTATGGAGATTTCTATTTCAGAAAATTTCCGTCATATTGCACCTTACGTAGGTGGTGTAATTTTTATAATAGGATTATATTTTGCATGGCGTTCTTTTTATAAAATGCGTTCAGAGGAATAATATTGATAATATTGAGGAAATTAATTTACTTGTAATTACTCCTTTAATTAAATAAATTATATAGTATAAATAAAAATATATTTAAAATCCCGGCTCTTATGAATAGATGAGGGCCTTAAGTCCATCGGGAGAATAGATGAAAACGATTATATATGAGAGTGCTGTAATAGTTAATGCAGCGCTTGAAGATGAACAAATAGATCAAGTTATTTTTCACATAAAAGAAACCATTATGCATAATGGCGGGGAAATAAGGGAAATAGAGAATTGGGGTAGAAAAAGACTAGCATACATGGTTAAGAAGAGTAAAATCGGTTACTATGTTTTTTTTAGATTTAATGCTCCCTCCAGCATCATATCCAAATTAGAACGAACGTATGTACTTGACGAACATATATTAAGGTTTTTGACTGTTAAATTAGATAGTGACGCCATTGAACATATAGAAAAGCATAAAAAAGTTTCACAGGAAGAGACTTCCGCAGCGGAAGCGGGAGTTAGCACTAAATCTGAAGTTTCCACTAGCAGTAGTGATTAATTCAATTATTAATGATAAGTATGGAGGAAAAGACAATGGCCGATTTGAAAATGCCTGAAATTAACTATGTTGTTGTAGCAGGTAATTTAACCAAGGATCCGATCTTTAGACAAACAACTAACAATACACCTGTTGTAAATTTTTCTATTGCATCAAATAGGAAATATAAAGATAGCTCAAACCAGTGGCAGGAGGATGTTTGTTATGTGGGCATTGTAGCATGGAATAAGCTTGCAGAAAGCTGCCGGGACAGGCTCAAAAAAGGATCTGCAGTTCTAGTTGACGGTGAGTTACAAAGCAGAAACTGGAAATCTGAAGAAGGGCACAACAGAAGTATTGTAGAAATTAAAGCCAGAAGAATTCAATTTCTCAATAAAAAGTTGAAACCTTCCAGTAATGGTACGGGAGAAGGGGATGATACAGAAAGCTTTGCCGTTGATGATAGTATTGATTATACCGAAGACTCATTTGATAAATTTTTATCGAACGAAGAATCGGATTTAATTAAAGAATGAGGTTGATTGAATGAAAAAAGAAATTAAAACAAAGAAAGTGTGCAGGTTTACCCAAAACAATGTTAAGTATATTGATTATAAAGATGTAAAGCTTTTGCAGAGATATACTACCGAACAGGGAAAAATTATACCTAAACGCATAACCGGAACTTGTTCTAAATATCAGAGAGAGTTATCAATTGCATTGAAGCGTGCAAGGCATATGGCGCTGCTGCCGTATGTTTCCGATACAGTGAAATAGTTATTTGGAGATATAAATGAAAATAATATTAAGACAAAACTTTGAAGGTCTTGGTCAAATAGGGCATGTTGTAAACGTTAAAGACGGTTATGCCAGAAATTATTTGATACCAAGAAAGTTTGCCTATCCGGCGCTTGAAGGGAATGTAAGAGCACTTGAGGAGGAGAAAAAGAACCTTGAAAAGAAAAAAGTTCAAGAGCTGACTGCTGCAGAAGTTTTTGCTGCAGAATTAGAGAAAATTTCTGTTACTATTCCAGTGCAGGTCGGTGAGGAGGATAAGATATTTGGTTCTGTAACAAATCAAATGATAGCGGAAGCCTTAAAGGAAAAAGGTCATGAAATAGACAGAAGAAAAATTGAAATTGATGAGCCGATAAAATCTTTAGGTATATATGGAATCAATATAAAGATTCATCCATCGGTGAGCGCAAAAATTAAAGTTTGGGTTGTAAGGGAATAAATTTTATAATTAAATATTTAAAATAAAAAAAGGAAAGCATCGGCTTTCCTTTTTTTTTATTAAAAAAACTTTGTCTTCTATCTGACTTTTATACGATTTTCCCTCACCAATTTAGCTACTTCTGATGTTCCATTCCTGGAAATATTTTTAATAGCACTGGTGGAAATTTTTAAGGTAACAAAACGATTTAATTCCTGTACCCAGATTCTTTTCTTTTGGAGGTTCGGTAAGAACCTTCTTTTACTTCTATTATGCGCATGGGATACATTATTTCCAGTCATCGGTCCCACACCTGTTAATTGGCATCTTCTTGACATTTGTTCTCCCGGAGGTTTTGGCTTTCTAAAATAAAAAACAAATATAATAAAAAAAGAATCAAATATTCAATTTATTAAAAATTACATATTTATATATAATACAAAGATTATATTTCTAATGTAACAATATTGAAAGTTGTTGATAGATTATTATTTTATAAGCTGAAACTATGAATTTATAAAATTTCAAGCCCGGCTGCATGCCTAAAAATACTCAAAATTTAATACCAGCATCGAAAGGAGTTATCTATGGAGTACTATGAGCTTCATCCTGTGACACCACAGTTAAGATATATAAACAAAGCTGTTGAAATATTAAGAAGTGGCGGTGTGATTATTTATCCTACAGATACAGTTTATGGTATAGGCTGTGATATTTTTAATAAAGAGGCGCTGGAAAAAATATTTACAATAAAAAATGACAGTTCAAATAAATTATTCAGTTTTGTCTGCTCGGATCTAAAAGATATAGCGAAATATGCACGTGTATCTGATTATGCTTATAGAACCATGAAACATCTGTTACCCGGTCCCTATACATTTATATTACCTGCAGCTAAACTTGTTCCTAAAAAGTTATGGAGTAAACGAAAAACGGTAGGAATAAGAGTGCCGAACCATGCAGTAACCTTAACCCTTGTAAAAGAATTCGGTCATCCTATAATCAGTACCAGCACGACAAATCGAAAAGGGGATGTATTAATTGATCCTTTTGAGATAAAAAATATTTTCAATTCTCAAGTTGATTTAATGCTGGCTTCCGGAAATTTAAGCGGAGATCCTTCAAGTGTTATTGATCTGAGCTCAGAAACCCCCGAAATAATTAGAGAGGGAGCCGGTGATGTGAGCTTATTTGTTTAATTCAAAAAAAGCCTTCAGGTTAGGATAATGCTGACCTGAAGGCTGTTCCGCCCATCAATCTTCAAAATATTCGGTTCCTTTTTTATCTATATAGCCCCAATGAGTGCCAGTTCTAACTTTTATAAGTTCATCCATAAGTTCTTGCATTTCATCATATTTAATAGGAGTAATTCCTTTTCCATCTTTATCGATTAATCCCCACCAACCGTTTAAGCATACTTTAACAATTCCATTCCTGAAATATCCGACTTCATCATAATTATTTGATATAACTTCTTCCCCGTTTTTATTTATAAACCCCCATCTCTTATTCTGCTTTACCGCCAAAAAGTTTTCATTTAACTTACCTAATTCATCATACTTGGTTGTAGTAATAGATTTACCCTCTTTACTTATCAGACCCCATTTATCATTCAGCTTAACCGGGAAAATTTCATCAAAAAATTCTCCTATTTCATTAAATTGGACGGGAATAATTTCTTTTCCGGAGGAATTTATAATCCCCCATTTACCGCTGAAAACAATAGTGTCATTTTTCTTCTTAATTCCAAAATTTACCTTTGCAAACCCGTTTTTGAAGTTTTCCACGGCATCATATTTAATTTCAGTGATTTCATCCCCTTTATTATTGATAAATCCCCATTTAGAGCTGATTTCAACATTAACAAGGTTTTCCGAAAAGAATCCAACACTGTCGAATTTAGGAGGTATAATTAGATTTTTATTTTGATCGCAGAATCCCCATTTATCCTTTTTCCGGTAGGCAATCAAATCGGGTAATTTTGCTAACATATACACTCCTTCTCTAGAAATAGTTCGTAAAATTAGTGGATATCCAATAATTATTATATCTAATCCTTACTCATGAAAGATATTAAAAGATTTCTTTTAAGAAAAGAAAAAAATGATAGATAGGTAAAGCTCAGCTTATGTGGCTAAAGCCATATTGATTTTTATTCACTACTCCCCCGGCTGAAGCCGAGGGGAATAGATAGAGTTTTCTACAATAATATCACAACTTCGGTGTTAAAAAAAAAGATTAAATATTTGAACTTCTTCTTCGATAATAATGAATGGTATAATAACACCTGAAGATTAAATTATTAAATGAACATTCTTTTTAAAATATTGTTGATAGGATCGGTATTTACTTCGGTTATAGTGACAGATTTAAATGCTCAGGAAGATAATTTACAATTCTCCCATCTTACCACAGAAGAAGGTAATATTCAGTTTTCACACCTTACTGCTGAAGACGGACTTTCGTTGAGCGGGGTTACTCAAATCTTTCAGGACAGCAAGGGGTTTCTGTGGTTCGGCACATATAATGGATTGAACAGATATGACGGCTACAACTTTAAAATATTTCTCCCGGAATCTTCGAATCCTAAAAGTATCTCAAGCCATCAAATCAGTTCGATATATGAGGATCATGAAGGTTATCTATGGATCGGTACCAATTTAGGTTTAAATAGATTTAATCCTAAAACCGAAGAATTTGAAAGATACTTTCATGTTCGACATGATTCAAACAGCCTGAGTCATAGTCTTATTTATACCATTTTTGAAGATAAATCAGGGATATTATGGATTGGCACATTTGACGGGTTAAATAAATATAACAGGAAGAGAAATAATTTTACGCAAATAAAAAGTGAATATGATCCTAAAGAGGAAAAGTCCACTATATATGATGTTGAAAGTATTACAAGCATAGCTGAAGATTATAAAAAGAATTTATGGATAGGGACATGGAATGGTTTGTCATGTATTAATGCAAATGGAAAGATGATAAAACATTTACCCGGTGATTTTTTTATAGAGGGAGAAAAAACAAATTCCATAAGCTATAGAGAAGTTTCAGCAATCATGGAAGACAATAATAAAAATCTGTGGATTGGTACAAATGGGAGTGGAATTGATTTGTATGATCAAGCTGCAGACAGGTTTACTCATTTTGAAAATATTGATAAGGATCCAAACAGCCTGTCTAACAATTATATCAATGTAATATTCCAGGATAGACTAAATAATATATGGATTGGTACTAAGAACGGGTTGAATAAGTATGATAATAAGAGAAATAACTTTGTTAGATTTCAGCATAACCATGAAAACACTTTGTCCCTTATAAATGACGAAGTCCTTTCAATAAATGAGGATAGATCGGGTTTAATGTGGATTGGAACATCTGCCGGAGTAAGCAGATTTTGCGAATCAAATAATAAATTTGATTATTATCAGGAGGAGAAAGAGAATCCCGAATACAGTCTAAGCAGCAACCGCGTGAATTCGATGTTTATTGATAAAAAAGATAATATTTGGATTGGTACATTAGAAGGTTTAGATGAAATAAAACCGAATGATGATAGGGTTTATCATTATAAACATGACCCTAAAAACAGTAATAGTCTGAGCAACAATTTCGTTATGTCGGTTATGGAAGATCATCTGGGTACCATCTGGATAGGAACAAGCAACGACGGTTTGAATAATTTTAATCCTCAAACAGGAAGATTCAAACATTTTTTCTATAATTCCAATGATGAAACCTCATTAAGTAATATGGGGGTAATATCCCTGTGTGAAGATCATAACGGAGTACTTTGGGTTGGTACATGGTGGGGATTAAACCGTTTAGAAAGAGCCAGCGGTAAGTTTAAAAAATATATAGTGAATAATGCTAACCCCAATTCATTAAGGCACAATTTAATCTGGGTTATTTATGAGGATTCTAAAGGAATGCTCTGGCTCGGAACAGACGGCGGCGGAGTTAGTGAATTTAATACCAAGACAGAAACATTTGTTAATTTTCTGCATGATTCAACGAATAATAATAGTATAACAGGTAATAGAGTTATTTCAATTTATGAATCGCATGATGGAATTATGTGGTTTGGTACAACGGAAGGTCTTAACAGCTATAATAGAAAAACCGGCAAATTCAATATTTATAATAAAGAAAGCGGACTTCCCGGTGTTTTGATAAACGGCATAAAAGAAGATGATAAAGGTTATTTATGGATCGTTTCGGAAAATGGTCTGTCAAGATTTGATAGAAAAAATAAAACATTTACTAATTTTACCAAAAGGAACGGACTGCAGTCATTAGAGTTTTCTGCGAATGTTTCCTCTAAATCAAAAGACGGAGAACTTTATTTCGGATGCAATACGGGATTATTACATTTTAATCCTGATGATATAAAAATCGATTATTTATCAGCATCTGTTGTTTTTACGGACCTTAAAATTTATAACCAGTCTGTGCCGATACTAAAAGATGGAATATTAAAAGAATCAGTGACAGGGGCAAAAGGTATAAGTATACCTCCGGGAAATGATGTAATTACGATGGATTATGCCCTTTTGGATTACTTTAATGTGAGGAATAATAAGTTCCGTTATAAGCTTGAAGGATTTGACAGCGAGTGGAATGAAGTGGGAAGCAGGAACACAGCAACCTATACAAACCTTCCTCCCGGAGAATATAAATTTATGGTAAATGGGTATAACAGCGACGGGATAAAAAATGCAGCAGCGGCATCTATTAAGATAATTATTCTTCCTTCTTTTTATCAGACATGGCTTTTTAAGATCTCTTTAGCATTAGGACTGGTGTTCATTATTATTTTATTTATTCAGCAAAGGACAAGAAAAGTTAGAAAGCAAAATAAGATACTGGAAGGGAGGGTTATTGAAAGAACAAAAGATCTTGACAGAACAATTTATGAGTTAAACCAGGAAATATCGGATAGAAAAAAAGCTGAGGATAAAGTACAGACCTCTCTCAATGAGAAAGATATTTTAATTAAAGATAAAGATAATTTATTATCCGAAAAAGAAAACTTACTGGGTGAAAAGGAAGTTTTGTTGAAAGAAATTCATCACAGAGTAAAAAATAATCTTCAGATCATTTCAAGCTTGCTGTATCTCAATTCTAAAAAGATAAAAGATAAAGATGCACTAAATATGTTTAAGGAAAGCCAGAATAGAGTAAAATCGATTGCACTGGTTCACGAAAGATTATACCGTTCCCGTGATCTCGGTAAAATTGATTTTAAGGAATACGTTCAGCATTTAACCAACGATCTCTTTAAATCCTACGCTGTTAATTCAAACGGCAGCCGGTTAATTAAGCTGGATATAAACATCCGGGATATTTTTATAAACATTGAACTTGCCGTACCATGCGGACTAATTATCAATGAAATTATTTCTAATTCCCTCAAATATGCATTCCCTGAAAATGGAATGGAGGAAAAGGAGGGAATCATAAAGATTAACTTTAATAAAAATGAAGAAGATGAATTTGTTTTGATGGTAAGCGATAACGGTATTGGTATGCCTGAGGGGATTAATGAAAAGAAAAAGCTTTCCTTAGGTCTTCAATTAGTAGAAACGCTGGTAAATCAATTAGAAGGAACTCTGGAAATATGTTCAGATAATGGTGCTGTATTTAAAATAAAATTTAAATGAATATAATAAAAGTTAATTGTTAATTGTTAAAAGTTAATCGGGGCTCAATGACTAGTAGCGATTAATTAGCATTGACTTTTATTCTGGCTAAGTCAGTTTAAGATTGGGATTAGGAGTACGATTACGAGTAGGATTACGAGCACGAGTAGGAGAATGAGTACGAGCACGATTAAGAGTAGGATTACGAGCAGGATTATGAACAAGATTAAGAATTCCCTTGCAAAGGGAAAGGCTTATTGGCGATGGTAACTATGCATTTGTCATGTTGTCTGGTTTGAGCTGGATTGTTTTAGTGCTCTTTTGCGAAACGGAGTTTCGCGTTACATAGAATTGATTTAAGCTTTGAAAAGAATTTTTATATTATATTTGGTTTAATGAATTCAATTACATCTATAGGCGAGATTTTATTTGATATAGTGGGGGAGGAAGAAAAATTAGGGGGAGCGCCGTTCAATTTTATTTATCATGTTATCAATCTTATGGGTAAAGGGAATTTTATTAGCCGGGTAGGAAATGACCGTTTAGGCAAAATGATTTTAGGCTTTTTAGAATCTAAAAATATTTCTTCTGATTATATCCAGCTAGATGAGGAACATTCTACAGGTGAAGCAAAAGCGGAAATGGATTCCGATAAAATTCCCATTTGGGCCATTAAATCAAATACGGCATATGATTTTATCGAGTTGAATAACGGAATAACGGAATTAATTGATAAAAGTACGGATTGCATTTATTTCGGAACCCTTGCACAAAGAATGGAGAAATCGGGGGGAACGATTCAATCGTTATTTAATAAAAACTTAAAATATTTCTGCGATTTAAATATCAGGCAGGACTTTTATTCTAAGGAGATAATTGAAGTATCATTAAGGGCAGCTAACGTAGTGAAGCTTAACCAGGATGAGCTTAGATTAGTTTACAATTTATTCATTGAGAGTTCCGGTTTATCATTCAGCATGGAAAGTGCTGTTGATTATTTAATTAAAGAGTTTAATATTGAGCTGTTGTGTGTGACAATGGGGGATGAGGGAGCGGTATTGTACAATGTTAATGATTCATGTTTTTACCGGGTAAAAATTAATGATAATGAAATAGCAGATACAATTGGAGCCGGTGACGCGTACGCAGCTATACTTTGCATAGGATATTTAAATCATTGGGAAATAAGAAAGATAAATATGATGGCTTGCGAATTTGCTTCTGAAATAGTAAAAATAAAGGGAGCGTTGCCGGGTGATGATTTGATTTATAGTGAATTCAGAGAAGAAATTGGAGCTATTAAAACCACATAGAAACATAAGGGACATAGGGTAGAAGGAAATATATCAAAGGAATTTTATATATATGTAAGTTTTTCTTTTTCAGTTATTATATAAAATTCACCGGACTGGAAGTCCGGTGTTAACCTTTGATAGAAAGTTAGATTATGTAGTACGATAAGGTACTTTTTTTCACATAACTAAAAGTTAGGTGTTAACCTTTGATGGATTCTGATTGCCGTTCCAGTTTTCTTTATTTAGAAATAATGTTTGGGTTGGATAGGCAAATTCAAGGCCTCGTTTTTCAAATTCTTCGTATATTTTTAAGTTAATTGTCTGCTGTGTATCCATATAAATGTTATAATCGGGGCTTAGAACATAATAGACAAATTCGAATAGTAAACTAAAATCACCGTAAGATGCAAAATGTCCTCTGTCGAAAGCTGTACCCTTCTGATCTTCAATAATTTTTCTTACGAAAACAGGAATATCTTTAAGCTGGTCAGCTTTTGTTTGATAAACAACCCCGAGTTTAAAAACAATCCTTCTTCTTTCCATTCTTTTGTAGTTTTGTATTCTTGAATCTGTAAGATCTTTATTTGAAAAAACTAACTGCTCGCCGCCGAGGCTTCTTAGTCTTGTAGTTTTCAAGCCAATATGCTCTACAGAACCTAACTTATCCCCGACTATTAAGAAATCTCCTATTTCAAAGGGGCGGTCAAAAAATATTACAAAGAATGCAAAAAGGTCTCCGAGAACAGCTTGAGCTGCTAAAGCAATTGCAATTCCGCCAATACCCAGACCGGTTATAACTGAGGCGACTTTTAATCCCAGATTATCGAGTAAAAAAACCAAACCTATTGCCCAGACAATCAGGGTGACAATGGTAGTTATCCCTTTTACTTCTTTTTGTCTGGCTTCACTCCCTCTTTTCCTCACATAATTGCCGAGAGAATATCCAATAAAAGAGGTGAAAATTCGAAGCGCTAGGAATGTCAGTAAAATGATTGATATATCGTTTATTACAGTCTGGAACTCCACGCTAATTTTTAATGATCTAATAGCGAGATAAAATGAACCGTAATATAAAAGCGGAATTACAGCTTTTTGAATTCCCCTGACGAGATAATCATCCAGGGTTGTTTCTGTTCTTTCGGCCCATGCTTTTAGTCTTTTTAATACTACTTTTCTAAATATGCTTACAATTATAATTCCGACTAGAAATATTATCAGTGCTGTTAAGTAAGCTAAAACCTTATTCCCGAGATAAGTTTGATTTAAAAAATCGTGCATTTTGATTATTTCTCCATGAATATTTTTAGGTTAAAATAAAATTGTTTGATAAAGATCCAAGTGATTCAGATTATTTAAGGGAAATCGACATAGAATCCAATTCCAAACCTGGATATTCTTTCACCGTAATATGCATCGAAATAATTTAAGCCTGTATAATAGGATAAATAAATAGTTATTCCTTTCCCTTCCCATTCTCCCATTTTTATACCGAGCATTGTCTGCTGACTGCCTACATAATTGTTATACCCTGAAAGATAGAAATAATGTGCAACAAAAATATTTTCATCTTTTGTAAAGAACTTACCTAAAAGATTTCTTAAATCGAATTCAAACCCAATGTGAAAATTTATTCTTTTAATATCAGGGGGGCGTACAAAGAATGAATGGGAAAGCCCTCCGTAATATTTGAAAAAACCGAATGCTGTTTTCAGTTGATGTGCTATTGTTAGTTCATAGAAGTTTCTTGTAAAATGAATGGAGGAGTCTTTGCCAATCCACATCTTTCTAATAAAATCATAATGCCCGTCGACAAAATGTGCACTATTATGAATTATTCGTAGTCTAATGCCTAAATCGCTTGAAGTATAATTTTTCTTAAACGATAAGTTGCCTCCGAAAAAGCCGTCAAGTGCATCTATCTGCAGTCTAAACTCCTTATACCTTGTAGATAGAGCATAACCCATAAATTCAATTCCTGCAGCAATAGAAATATTTTCTTTTAATAAATTCATTTTTAACAGATCGACGTTATTACCGATATCGACCCTTAGATTTCTGTTTTCGGGAAAGTATAGAATGCCGAATTTAGCCTCCTGAGTATTAGCTTTAAGGGGGGAGAAATTTAAGCTTGAGGGTAGAAAGTCAAATGAGAGATTTCTTTCCTGAGCGCGTAGATTTGGGAGAGATGAGAGAAATATTAACGCGAAGATTACCCGGAGAATATGGAATGATGGAGTGATGGAATGGTGGAATGGATGAATGGATGAATGGATGAATGATGGAGAAATGGAGTGTTGGAATGGATGAATGAGTGAATGAATGAATGATTGAATGGGTGAGTGATGGAGTGATGGAGTGTTGGAGGATGACTCTCTGTATGTAAAAATGATAAACCTCCGGGGTTTTTGGAAACCCCGGAGGTTTTGTATAATAAATTATTTATTTGTTGTTTGTTTTTTGTCATTTAGACATTTTTAATGCTAACAATATTCATTTGCTCCATTACTTCCTATTTGCCTGATCTTCTTTTTTTTAGATTGTCTACTATTTCTGAAAAGTCAATATCCAGGTCTGCGAGCATAACAAATAAATGATAAATTAAATCGGATGTCTCATTTATTATTTCATTTTTATCTTTATTTTTTGCAGCAATGACCGTTTCAATTGCTTCCTCTCCTACTTTTTGAATTATCCTGTTTGCTCCTTCTTTAAATAATTTTGTAGTGTAAGAATTTTCAGGAAGCTTTTCTTTTCTTTCTTTGATTAAATCAAATAGTTCATTTAGAAAATTTAGAGACCTTGTATTATTGATATTAAAGCATGAATAATTGCCGGTATGACAGGTGGGACCCTCCGGTTCAGCGTAAATGAGCAGGGTATCGTTATCACAGTCGGGGAATATATTGACCAGGTTTAAATAATTGCCTGAGGTTTCCCCTTTAGTCCATAAGGCTTTTTTTGTTCTGCTGTAAAAAGTTACCAGGTTGGTTTCTAAAGTTTTTTCAAGGGATTCTTTATTCATAAAGCCGAGCATTAAAACCTGGCTGCTGCTGTTATCGACTATGACTGCGGGGATTAAACCGTTAAGTTTTTCAAAGTTTAATGTTGAAGTGTTTAATTGCATAAGTTTATACCATGATATTCTTTTTGTTAAAAGATGAAATCTTTAATAAGTTTTACGATGTCATGACCCCGGGATAAATCCCGGGGTTAATGTTTATATTTTGCAAGTAAATAAGCTTACTCGAGTTGACCATTCGGGAAAAACCGTTGAAACGGTTATATATATTCGTTTTCTTTTATGAACCCCGGGATAAATCCCGGGGTTAATGTTTGTACTCGATTTATTAGCCGGGGATAAATCCCGGGGTTAATGTATAAAGATGACATCTTTAAATCGTTAATTAAATTCTTACGGTGATATTATTTTCTTTTAAATAATTTTTTAATTCTTTAATGGGTAAAATATTAAAATGAAATAGACTAGCAGCGAGGCAGGCATCTACGTTTGCTTCTTTAAATGCATCAAGGAAATCTTCTTTTTTACCTGCACCACCGGATGCAATAACAGGAACGGTAACATTAAGAGTTAATTCTTTTAAGAATTTCAAATCATAACCTTCTTTAGTGCCGTCACGGTCCATTGAGGTTAATAATATTTCACCGGCACCTCTTTCGACTGCTTCTCTGCACCAGTCCATTCCAATTAAACCGGTATCTTCTCTGCCTCCTTTAATAAATACTTTGTATTCATTACCTATAAATTTAACATCAATTGCAGCAACAGTAGCCTGCGAGCCGAATTGTCTTGCTGCTTCGGTAATCAAGTTATGGTCTTTTACGATTGCGGAGTTTAATGAAACCTTATCGGCACCCGCTTTTAATAATGCTTCAATATCCTTTATTTCGGATATCCCTCCACCGACTGTAAAAGGGATTCTGATTGCCTTTGCTACTTCTTCTACAAGGTTAATTAAAATTTTCCGTTTCTCATGAGAAGCGGTAATATCCAGGAAGACTAATTCATCGGCACCTTCTATAGAATATCTTTCAGCCAGTTCGACGGGCGAGCCGGCATCGATTAAATTTATAAAGTTTGTACCTTTTACTACCCTGCCTTCTTTTACATCAAGGCAAGGGATTATTCTTTTGCACAGCAAATTCGGCTAGTTCCTTTAAATTAATTTTATTTTCATAAATAGCTTTCCCGACTATAACTCCGTAAGGGTTTATTTCACGGAGGTTTTTAATATCGTCCAGGTCTTTAATCCCGCCTGAAGCAATCAGATTTATATCCGGGAATTTCTTTGAGTATCTTTTTATAAAGATCCTTATTTGTTCCGGAGAGCATTCCATCCCTTGAAATATCGGTAACTAAAAATTTATTGATTCCAAGATTTTTACAATAATTTATATGTGAATAGATGGAAATTTGGGTTTCTTCAGTCCAACCGGAAATATAGATCATCAGGTCTTTTACATCGGCTGCCACTATTAATTTATCAGCGGTGTTGTTTTTAATTATATTTTCAAATTCATTTTTATCTTTAATTGACAATGAACCGATAACGGCATAATCTATACCTGCAGAAAACAAGTCTGCTACATTACTTGAGCTTCTTATACCTCCGCCGAATTCAATTTTCAACTTAGTCCGTTTTTTAATCTCCTTGATTGAATTGATGGCGGTAAACTTACCTGTTTTAGAGCCTTCCAGGTCTACAATGTGAATTAAGATGAATCCCAGAGATTCATAAAGCATGGCCTGATCAAGCGGGTTACTTGAGTAATAAGAGACATTATTAAAATCTCCCTTTGCAAGCCTTACGACTTTATTCTCATATATATCTATTGACGGGATAATCAGCATAATTCAATAAAATTTTTTAGGATTTTTAAGCCTGCATCGCTTGATTTTTCAGGGTGGAATTGTACCCCGTAATAATTCTCTTTCTCCATTGAAGCTGAAAAATCGATACTATTATTGCAGTATGAGGTAGTAAATTCGTTAACGGGAAGATAATAAGAATTTGCGAAATAAAATCTTTCTCCTTCTTTAATACCGGAAAACAATTTACTTTCTTTCTTAAAATGAATATCATTCCATCCCATGTGGGGTACTTTAACCTTTTGCGGATCGAATTTTAATACTTCTCCGGGGAAAATACCGAGACATTGTATATCCCCTTCGGTTGAAAAATCAGCCATTAGCTGCATACCGAGACAGACACCCAGAATAGGTCTTTTGACAATTCTGAGCAGGGAATAGAGATTTAATTTGTGAAGCTGTTTTATTGCAAAGGAGGCTTCGCCTACGCCGGGAAAAATTACTTTTCCGGCTCTGCAAATCTCTGTTTCGCTATTAGTTATTTTATATTTCTGTCCAAGCTCATTTAGAGCATTGGCAACTGATGCTACATTGCCAGCACCATAATCAATTAAAGCTATCATAAAACACCTTTAGTGGACGGCAGCATATTTTTATTTCTTTCGTCAATCCGGCAGGCTTCATTTAAAGATTTCGCAAAAGCTTTGAACATTGCTTCAATTTTGTGATGGTCGTTTTTGCCTTTTGCTTTTATTAGGATATTTGCCTTTAGTCCGGATGATAAGCCTCTAAAAAATTCTTCGGTTAATTCAGTAGGGAACTTACCGACTTTTTCTCTTTCAAATTTACATTTGAAATTTAAGTAAGCTCTTCCTCCCAGATCGAGCGAACATTTAGCGATTGAATCGTCCATGGGGAGGTAGAAACCGTAGCGTTTGATTCCTTTTTTGGTTCCCAGAGCTTCATTTAAAACAGTGCCCAGAGTAATGCCTACATCTTCGACCGTATGATGTTCATCGACATGAAGATCGCCGTCTACCTTTATATTTAAATCCAAATTTGCATGTTTTGCAATTTGTTCGAGCATATGGTCAAAAAAGCCAATGCCGGTATTAATTATACTTTTGCCGGTTCCATCGAGATTCACTTCAATTTCAATATCGGTTTCTTTAGTTTTTCTTCTTTGTTTTGCGGTTCTTAGATTTCTAATAATCTTTTCAACGGCTTTTTCGAATGTATTGATATCGCTGTTTTCGGCAACAATGATAGAATTATCCTGAGAGTTGTCTTTTGTTAAGATGTTGAAGGATTTCTCCGGTTTTTTATTATCCTTTTGATTTATTCGAATATCTTCCAGTTCAAGGATTTTATTTAGTTCGGTTTTTTCTTTTGTATCAAAGTCATCGACAAAGAGGGAAAATCCGTTTTGCTGGAGTTTTTTTAAGGCGGAGATTAGACCCTTTGATATGGGGGAATTTAGGTTAAAGAATTCTTTGGCTATGGTTAGTTTGTTCATTTATAAGATTCCATTTTTATATTTAAGGCTGTTTTGTTGATCCTCTACGAGGATCCTGCTTCCTTTTTTTTCTATGTACTACAATAATTAAACATCTACGATGTTTTGTTTGAGCCGCATAAGGTTACTGCAATAAGTGCAGTGTTAATTTTTACGAGGATCCTGCTTCCTTTTTTTCTATGTACTACAATAATTAAACATCTACGATGTTTTGTTTGAGCCGTATAAGGTTACTGCAATAATTAGATCACCGCAATAAATTGCGGTGTTTCACCGCAATAAATTGCGGTGTTAACCTTTGGAGCCCATCCTTAATTCTTCCCATAGGATATCGTTTTCTTCTTCGTTGCCGATTGAGATTCTTAGGCAATTTTCGAGTTTGGGCTGAGTGCTTCTGTCTCTCACTATGATTCCTTTTGATAATAATTTATTTTGTACAGCCTTTGCATTTTCAAATTTAACAAGTAAAAAATTTGCATCCGAATTATATACTTTTTTTACGATTAATAAAGTTTCAAGCTGATTTTTAAGACGTTCTTTTTCTTTAATTATTGACCTTACGTAATTATCTTTTAATTCAGAATGAGAAATAGCTCTTTCCAGCACGTATCTTGTTAAAGAATTGATATTATATGGTGCTTTAATCTTAAATAAAATATCAATTATTTCCGTATCTGCTGCACAGAAGCCTGATCTTATTCCGGCAAGGCCCCATGCTTTTGAGAAGGTTCGCAGTATGATTAGATTTTTATGATTTTTTATTTCGTTAACCATTGTATCTTTAATTGAAAAGTCGATATAGGCTTCATCAACAACGACAATAAGGTTTAATTCTTCGCATAATTTTATTATATCGTTCCTGTTTAATGTATTGCCTGTGGGATTATTGGGAGAACATAGGAAAATCATTTTGGTCTGTTCATTAACCTTTTCCTTTATTGCGTTAATATCAAGCTGGAAATCATCATTAAGAAGAACTTCACGGGTTTCAACATTATTTATATCGCATGCAACTTTATACATTCCGTAAGTAGGTTCGGGAATAATTACATTATCTTTGCCGGGATAGCAAAATACTCTTATTAATAGGTCGATTATTTCATCGGAGCCTACGCCGAAGAATATATTTTCAGGGGGTATTGAATAATATTCACCGGTAATTCTTCTAATTTCTTTTTGATGGGGGTCGGGATAACGGTTTAATTTGAGTCCGTTTGATTTGTCCGAAGGTAAAGCAGTTTCGAGGAAACGTTGTACCGAAGCTGTTTTCGTTTGCATCGAGGAGTATCCCTTCGGTGCTGTCATAGATATCTCTTGCGGATGTATAGGGCTTGAGATTGATTATATTATTTCTTACTAATGATTTTATATTCATGTTATTGAATATTCAAAGTTCATAAAAGTTTTATGTTTAAAAGTGAGGCTCACCTTGAAGGTGAACCTCACTTTTTAACCTTATTGAAACAGCGTTTTTATGTGCTGTTAATCCTTCTGTTTCAGCTAGAGTTTCGATGGTTTCGGAAATATTTGATAGACCTTCCTTTGTTAATTGCTGGAATGTAATTGATTTCATAAAGGATTCGACGGAAATACCGCCGGTACTTTTAGCAAAACCGGAAGTCGGGAGGGAGTGGTTTGTTCCGGATGCATAATCTCCAGCGCTTTCCGGTGAATAATTCCCGATAAATACAGAACCAGCATTGAAAATCTTATCTTTAATATTTTCCGCATTTTTTATGTTTAAGATTAAATGTTCGGGCGCATAATTATTACTGAATTCGACAGCTTCATCCATATTGTCCACGAGTAAGGAGAAAGAATTTCCTAATGATTTTTCTGCAAACTCTTTTCTTGGCAATACGCTTAATTGCTTTTCAAGCTCTTCATTTATTTTATTTATTACAGCTTCAGAATTCGATATTAGAATTACCTGAGAATCGATGCCGTGCTCTGCCTGTGATAGAAGATCGGCTGCGGCAAAAGAGGGTTCTGCATATTCATCTGCAATAATTAAAACTTCGCTTGGACCTGCAATCATGTCGATAGCACAGCCTTCGGGGTCTATACTTACGAGCATTTTTGCGGCAGTTACATACTGATTTCCAGGTCCAGCTATTTTATTTACTTTAGGTATTGAAAGATCACCGTATGCCATTAAGCCGATTGCTTGAGCGCCGCCTATTTTATAAAATTCATTTATTCCGCAGATTTTAGCAGCATATAAAAGCGGATAATTTATTAAGTTATTTTTTGCAGGAGAAGCAGCAATGATTCTTCTGCAGCCGGCAATCTTTGCAGGTATACCGAGCATCAGCATTGTGGAAGGGAGTACAGCATTTCCACCGGGAATATATAATCCAACATTTTCAATTGCTTTAAATTCCCTTCTGCATTTTACTCCTTCAGCCGTTTCAATTTCATATGCAGACGGTTTCTGCATTAAATGGAATTTCTCAATATTCTTTGCGGCAGTCTCTAAAGCTGCTTTTATCTTTTTATCAAGCTTCTTTTCTGCTTCTTCAAATTCATTTTTTGAGACTAATAAATCATCGCCTGTAAATCCGTCCAATTTTTTAGCATAATCAATTGCGGCTGTTAGACCGTTTTGTTTTATATCATTAAGAATTGGTTTAACAATTTCAAATATCTTTTCAAAATTAATAGCAGGTCTTTTTAACAGATTATTATATTCTGACGGCGATAAATCTTTAATATTATATCTTTTCATAATTGAATTTTTATTGAATCAGGTTTTCAATAGGTAATAAGAGAACTCCGGAAGCGCCTGCGGCTTTTAGATCATCTATAATATCCCAGAAAGTTTTTGAGGGAATAACTGCATGTACCGCGAGCAGGTTCTCATCTGCAAGATGCAGTACAGTGGGACTCTTTAGTGCCGGTATTATTCTAACTATTTTTTCGAGCGATTCTTTCGGGATATTCATCATCAAATATTTTGAAGAACGGGCAGTTAGAACGGAACGCATTCTTTTTAAAATATCGTTTAGTATTATTTTTTTACCCGTATCTTTAAATTCATTTTCGGATGATATTAAAACGGCTTCCGATTCGAATATTTTGAAAGATTTCTTTAATTTATTCATCATTAAAGTATTCCCGGTGGAAACAATATCGCAAATCAGGTCAGCTACACCTAATGAAGGGGCAATTTCCACAGAACCGCTCAATTCAATCAGCTTCGCTTCAATCTTATTTTTTTCAAGGAAATTTGATAGGATTCCGGGATAAGAGGTGGCAATTGTTTTTCCATTCAAATCGGTTATATCGTTTATTTCTGTGTCATTGGGATGGGCAAGAATTAAGCTGCATCGTCCGAAGCCCAGCTTCTCCTGAATTTTAATTTTAGCCTGCTTTTCGAAGACAACATTTTCACCGACAATACCTACATCGGCAACTCCGTCCTGCACATATTCGGGGATATCATCATCACGTAAAAAAAGAATATCGAGCGGAAAGTTTCTGACAGATACTACAAGTCTTTCGGAATAGTTTTCGATATCGAGGCCGCAAAGCTTTAACAGTTCAAGTGATTTATCTGTTAACCGGCCTTTTTTTTGAATCGCAAGCTTCAAATTTCCGTTCATGCGTGAGTCCTTTTAATGTAAATGTTCAATAATATCTTTTAAAACTAAAAATCCGGCATGTGCCGGAATATATTTATTTAGTTATTGTATATCATAAATTCAATACATACCGGCGGAGAGATTTCCTATGATGATGGTGCAAATGTAATTCGGTATGTAATATATTATCTTTCATTTTGAAGTGTAAAAATAAGTAAAAATAAATTATTTCAAATGTAAAAATTGGATAGTGGGATAGTGGAAGCTTTGGGGCTAAAAGTTAACACCGGACTTTCAGTCCGGTGTGTGGGGGGTTAGATGATGATAACCACCGGACTAAAGTCCGGAGTTAGCCTTTTTGGGAGTTTTGTAATGATCACCGGACTAAAGTCCGGAGTTAACCTTTTGGGGAGTTATAGAATGATAACCACCGGACTAAAGTCCGGTGTTAGCCTTTAGGCTAAGAATAAAAATAACGAAACTGTTTCAATAGTTTTAAATATTTAGTATTTTAAAAAATCAATAAATATCATATAGGGGCATCATGTCTGTTCATTCATATACAAAGATCTGGCTTCATTTAATCTGGGGAACACATAATAGAGAAAAGATGCTAAATGAAAAAGCCGCTAAAAGAGTATCGGAATATCTTTTCAATTATTCTAAAGAGAAAAAAATTTTTATGAAGGTGAATTATGTAAATCCGGAGCATGTGCATGCATTAGTTGATTTGCCTACAAATCTATCGGTAGAAGAATGTTTTAAATTATTTAAAGGTTCTTCATCTCATTTTATCAAACAGGAAAAAATTATTCAGGGAAGATTTTCATGGGGAAGAGGGTATGCTGCATTTTCGTTTTCTGAATCACATGTGGAGAAGGTGGTTCAATATATCAAAAATCAGAAGGAACATCATAAGATAAAAAGTTTTGCGGAGGAATATGATGAGTTCATAAGGAAGTATGGGTTTGAGAAAACTGTCTAACTTAAGTAGATAAATTAAAGGGGTTGTGGTGGTGTAGAGGGTTTTTGGGTCTGACACCGGACTAAAGTCCGGAGTTAACCTTTGGGGAGTTATGTTATGATCACCGGACTAAAGTCCGAAGTTAGCCTTTGGGTTCAGTGCTTGAATGCTTTACAGATAAAGTATATATTAGGAGTATATATTTTAAGAGGTGAGTATGGATACGGCGAAAATATTTGAAAATGGTAAGAGTCAGGCGGTTCGTCTGCCTAAAGCATACAGGTTAAAGGGAAAGGAAGCATATATAACAAAATTGGGAGATGCGATTATTTTGCTGCCTAAAATGAACAATTGGGACTCTCTTATTGCAAGCTTGAATATGTTTACCGAAGATTTCATGGCTGAAAGAAAACAAGCAAAACCGGAAAGCAGAGAAGGGTTCTTTGAATGAAATATCTGCTGGATACTAATATCTGCATTTACATCATTAAAAAGAAACCTGATAAGGTTATAAAACATTTTTATGAAAATAAACCGGGTGAAATTGCTGTTTCAGGTATAACTGTTGCCGAATTATATTACGGGATTGAAAAAAGCAGTAAACCCAATATAAATACTATTGCTTTACAGGAATTTTTGCAGCCACTTATTATACTCGATTATTTGCAGAGAGATGCTGAGGTCTATGGTAAAATTAGATTCGGACTGGAGAAGAAAGGGTTACCAATCGGAGCGATGGATCTTTTAATTGCTTCACAAGCGTTGAGCAGGGAATTAACTCTTATTACAAATAATGAGAGGGAATTTAAGCGGATTAAAGGGATAAAGATCGAAAATTGGACAAAATGATATTCTACGGCGGGTATTAAAAACCACATAGACACATAAGGAACATAGTTGGAAATTACAAAAAACATCTTATAAACTAGAGTGGAAAGCCGGAATTGAAGATGCGTTAATTCCAGGATATTGATGAGATTTTTTGTATTTTTAAATAAGATTTGTCTGGTTAAAGTTTAAGTAGGTATAAGAAATATGTTCGATGAAAAAAAACGTAATGCATTATTAAATATCTTCTGGGATTATAATACCGATCTTCTTCCCCTTGAAAAGATAATTAAAAGGGATTTAAAATCAATTGATGATTATGAATTTAAGTTAATATTAAACCGGATGCTGGAAAGGCTGAACTGGTATGAACTTTTGGATATATTAGGTATAGATTTAATTAAACAGCTTCTGACACCTGAAATAATAGGCAAACTTAGGAATGAGGGATTGAAAGAAAGATATGAAACAATCAGGCGAATACTTTTCAAAGAACCTTTACCCGTTTCAGGATGGGATCCTGAATATCGTAAAAGAGTTAAAACTACCCTTTTATCTAACAGGTGGTACCGCACTTAGCAGGTTTTATTTTGAACATCGCTTTTGTGTTCGGATTTATCAGATTTCATCATGATTTATTTATAAATAAAAGGACTTTCATTATATTTAAGATTTGAACATGCGGATTATTTCCAGGAAAATATTAATTGGATATTGGGAAAAACATCCTGAAACAGAGCAATCTTTGAAAGCATGGTATGATGAAGTTCGTAATGCAAATTGGATCTCTCCGAATGAATTGAAAGGACAGTATCATAATTCATCAATAATAACTAACAAGAGAGTAGTTTTTAATATTCATGGAAATAAGTATAGGTTGGTAGTTGATATTGAATATAGAATAGGGATTGTTTTTATAGTTTGGATTGGAACACATAAAGAATATGATAAATTGAACGTAAAAGAGGTTAAATATGTTAAAACCAATTAGAACAAAGAAAGAATATAAAAAAGCTTTGGATAGAATATATGAATTAATACAGAAAGAACTAAAAGCAAGCAGCGAAGAATATGATGAACTTGAAGTTCTTTCAATACTGGTTGATGCTTATGAAAATAAAAATTTCCCGATAGATTTACCTGACCCAATAGAAGCTATTAAATTTAGATTAGAGCAACTTGATCTTGAACCTTCGGCATTGATATCAATTATGGGTTCTAAAAGCAAGGCATCAGAGATCCTTAACAGGAAACGAAAATTAAACTTATCAATGATTAGAGCACTCCATGAAAAATTTAATATCCCGGCTTCTTCATTAATTGCTGATTATTCTAAATAGAAATTACCTTCGCTAAAGCTTCCGCGGACAGGCAAGAGCATGAGCAAGTATTAGATAAGTGATATTTTATATTATTACCAATTTGAGTAAATTTTATTTGTATTGTATTCATAAATATTTGATTGAGCAGAATCTTTTATGAGACTTGAAGATTACGAAGTAGAAGCGATAAAGAATGTTGTAAAAAAGTATGATGAGAATGCTCAAGTATATCTATTTGGTTCCAGAACTGATGAGACAAAGAGGGGCGGAGATATTGATTTATTGATTATTTCCGATATACTAACCTTTAATGAAAAAAGAAAAATACGACTTGATTTATATAAAAGATTGGGAGAACAAAAAATAGATATTATTATTACTAAAGAAATTAGAGGGGCATTCATAAAGCTTGCTTATGAGCAGGGAATCAGATTATAATCGAGGGATTATATGAAACAACAAAAATATATTGACAATCTTAAGGAGTCACTTGATTTCTTAAATGATTCTTTGCAGTGGCTTGAAAGGTCTTTCACAAAATGTTCTGCAATTGGAATCAAAAAGGACTTAACAAAAGATGAGTATGATGAATTTGAGAATTTAGCCAGCAGGTTTGCAAGGACAAGTGATATTTTAATACAGAAAGTGCTTAAAAGTATTGACCTTGTAGAATTTGAACCGGAAGGTACTTTGATTGATGTAATAAATAGGGCTGATAAACGAGGATTCTTTGAATCGGTTGATGATATTAGGGAAATAAGAGATTTAAGGAACGATATAGTTCACGAATATTTAACGGAAGAACTGGAAAATGTATTTAAGAATATTTTTAAGTACACTCCGAAGTTATTTACCATTATAAATAATATAAAAGAATATTGTGCAAAATATTCTGAAATTCGAGGAATATAACCACAGAGGGATCAGAGGAAAAACAGAGTTAGCAGAGAAGGGAGGAAGGGAAAGAACACATAGAGGAAAAAGATAACAAATAAAATCAGAGAACAGAAGTCAAAAGTTATGGATTTCAATAGTTTCGCATTACCTTTTGGGAAAATTTATTATATTTAACTAATAATTCATAAAAATAATGCAATACGAAGAAGAAAAATATAATCAGATTAAAGCTGATAGATTTAAAAATATGACACCATCTCAGAAATTAAATCTTTCCTTGAATTTAAATTTATCGGCGAGGGAATTAAAAAAAGCCTCTCTAAGACAATTCCACCCGGAATTGACAGAAAAAGAAATTGAGGCACAAGTGCGGGAAATATTCCTTTATGCGAGAACTTAACCTTTATCAAATATTTACAGATAAACTGAACAAATATAAAATAAATTATGCTGTCACAGGTTCAGTAGCTTCAATTATATATGGGGAACCCCGTATGACCCATGATATAGATATTGTAATTGAGATTAACATCAATAATGTTGATGATTTAGTTAAAGCTTTCCCTGCAGAAGAATTTTATTGTCCTCCTTTAGAAGTATTAAAAATTGAGATTCTCAGAAAAAGCAGGGGACATTGTAATATTATTCATAACGAAACCGGTTTTAAGGCAGATATTTATTTCACAGGATCGGATGAATTTCAAAAATGGGGAATAACAGCTTCAAAAGTTATTGATTTTAATGATTCTCAGATTTCAATTGCTCCTCCGGAATATGTTATAATTAAAAAATTAGAATTTTATAAAGAAGGAAAAAGTCAAAAGCATATTGACGATATAAAAGCAATTCTTAATAATTCAAATGTATTAATTAATTTCCCTCTATTAGAGAATTACATTTCTGAATTCGGATTGCTTAAGGAATGGGAAATGCTGGATTAACCAATAAAGTAATCATAAGTTTAAGTTGATAATTGAGGAATAATTATGTGCTTAATACGTTTAAGATTTTTTGAAATAATTGGATAGTAGAAGCTTTGGAGTTAAAAGTTAACATGATAATCACCGGACTGGAAGCTTCAAATAAAGAATTCTAAATTAGAAATGTTTGGGATATGTGAGGGAAGTGAAAAAAATTGTTATTATTTATATAAGCAAAATGTAAGTTAATTTATTTTAGGAAAAACAATGTATACAACGAAAGAAGCTTTATATGATAATGGAAAGATTATCCAGCTTAAGGACAAATTAAAAATAAAGCAGGGAAAGTTTTAATAACAATTTTAGAGAGTGAGGATGAAAGTAAAATAGGAAAATCAGATTTTAAAAATCTTTTAAAATATAGACCTCTAATTAAGAATTTACCAAAAAAGCCGGTCAAATATCAAAGAAAGTTAAGAGATGCATGGTAAATTTCTATTTGACACTAATATAGTAATTGAACTTTTAAATAATAAAAGATTAGATTTCTCCAAAGAACAACTTGAAATAATTTCCTTGTTTCAATAATAACGGAGTTAGAGAGCTCTTATCTAGCAGTAATTTAACTTCTATTGAAGAAAAGGCAATTAGGGCTTTATTTAGCACTACCTAGATTATTAATATTGATGAAAAAGTTAAAGAAAATACTATTGTACTTAGAAAGAAATATAAATTAAAATTACCTGATGTAATAATAGCTGCAAGTGCAATGGTTGAAGAAATACCCTTTGTTTCCGATGATAAAGTATTTGAAAAGATAAAAGAAATAGAATTATTCAAGTTGAATCAATTCCTTAAGACAACACAAAATGAAGAAAAGGGGACAAAAGAATAGTTAATTGGTGATTTTAATACTTTGGTAACTTTACTACCCTGTGAATATCATTAACCAACGATTTTAACCGTTGGAAAATGAAACAAAAACGAAACTTTTATTAACCGTTTTAACGGTTTTCCTGACTTTACAAATGTAGATTATTTTGTCACGGTGGATAAGCTGTTAAATAATCACCGGATTGGAGAGGCTGCGTGAAAACCCTCGGACTACCGTATATAATAGAAGCACCGGGCTAAAGCCACGGTGTTAACCTTTGGATTTGGAGGATTAGGTATAGTGGTGACACGGAGTTGACGGCTGTTTAATGGCTGTTAGATAGTTAAAAAGAAATAAAGGGTGGTAAATTGAAATAAGTTTATTTTAATTTTCCAATTATGCTTTAAACATATAAAAAGTTATATATAAATTAAAGCATGTCTATTGAAAAAAACGTAATGGTAATAGCTGTCCAAAATAAATTTAAATTAGATAAAAAGTTTTGATTAAAAGGACCAGATTAAGGAAATTTGTTTTATTTCAGATTTAATCCTTCAATGAATTTTTTTTCTAAATTTAATATGCTCCAAATAGTAAATTCAAAATTGGAAATGCTTGAGACATGTGAAGATAATCCGATGGTAGAAGCTTTTGGGATTAAAAGTTAACGCCGGACTTTCAGAGGCTATGTGAAAAATCTAAATGAATAACCTCAAAACCACAGAGGGATGAGAGGAAACACAGAGTTAGCAGAGAAAATCGATATTACCACTAGACACTAAGGACGGCATGAAGTTCCACTAAGAAATTTTAGATATATTAAATAGTAAGGAAAAGTTAACACCGGACTTTCAGTCCGGTGGATAAGCTGATAAATAATCACCGGACTGGAAGTCCGGTGTTAGCCTTTGTCCATAGCCAAGCTTGTCTTGTCCACGGGTCCCTCCCCATGGAGCTTTGGAAGTAGATAAAATGATAAATGGATAAGGATATTTGAAATAAAAATAAAATCATTCAGGACTCAAATGGCTATTACAAGAAAATGATTTTAAGTGTTTCCATGGAAGATTCCTAAATGATTTCAGAAAAATTATTTGTTATATTTATTTAAGGATTTAGAACATATAGAAAAGCTTTTAAGAAGACCATAAGAAATAATCCGGCGACGAAGAATAAGATTTTAGAGGCAATGGAATTACTTCGTCAAGATCCATAACTCGAAGCCTCAATAAGCCTGATGAAAAAATTGAAAAAATTGGGGTATAGAGGTTGAAAAAAGATATCAGGCTTTGAAGAAAGGAAAAGTAAAAACAATAGGATTTAATGAAATTATAAAAAGGTACAAGTAAGTGAGGTCGAATTCATTGAACCTGCTGCAATCGAATTAGATGATGCGATAGAGTATTATAATTTACAGGTTAGGTATAAAATTTTCCCTGCATACATAAAGATCCTTTCGACAGAATCATAGCATGCCAGGCAAAGGATAATAACTTTACTTTAGCTACAAGCGATAAAATTCTTAAAAAATATCCTGTTGATATTTTGTAAATTCAATGTACTCGATATATAAAAGAAAAATCGTTAGGAGGGGGCTAAATTTTCCTGTTAAACCAATGGATAAAGCCATCTACCTTCTGTAGATAAATCTACCTTGGTAGATAAATTGGTTAATAATATTCACACAGGCTCTTTATTCAGATCACCGCAATGAATTGCGGTGTTAACCTTTGCTTTAAAAGAGAAATAAAATTAGTAAATTTTTAGATGAATAAACTGTACATAATTCCGGATTTTTAGTAAAAGAATATCTGAAGTCAGAATGGTGATGTAATTTGGACTTTACAGAAAAAGAGGGTTTTAATAACTATTTTAATAAGTGAGGATATAAAATGAGATTTAAAGTAATTATAACATATGATAAAGAATATGAGGGATATGTAATTGATGTTCCTGAACTAGTAGGGTGTATGAGTCAAGGGAAAACAATGGATGAGGCAATAAGTAATATAAAAGATGCAATTAAGGGCTGGTTAAAGGTTGAAAAAGAAAATGGAAGGTTTAATGCCGAAAATCGGGATGAGGAGAACGAAATATTTTTAGGTGAGGTATTGGTTTAATGGGCATTCTTTCAAATTTATCGGGGAAAGAAGCAGCAAAAATATTTCAAAAGTTTGGTTATATGCTACATCATCAGACTGGCAGTCATATGATTCTGTACCATGATTCAAAACCAACCTTATCAATTCCGAATCATAAAGAATTAGCTCCTGGTTTATTAAGAGGTCTTATTAGAAAAAGTGGATTAACTGTCGAAGAATATCTAAGAGCTAAATGAACATTTTTGTACTAATCTTTTTATTCGATAACCATTTATTATTGAGAATTATCGGAATAAAAAAATACTTTTAACGTGATTGAAATCTTCTTAGCAAGGTGAATTAACTTAAAAAGAACCTTATTCAATAAAAAAGAGATATAGCTGCTGTTTGGAATTTTTTAGGTCTCATTACTCATTTCTCAATACTTAATACTTTAGGTGTTCAATATTAGTCATATGCCTGCTATGGTCATTAAAAAGGATCTTAAGCGGATGAATCTTTCCCGGATGAATAGACAGCTTAAAAAAACTTTAATATGGAAAGTTTTACTTAGATATTGGTTGTTTATTATTAAAGGAAGAACTTTTTACCTCATTCTATTACAATTTTACCTTCTATATCCGTTCCAATCTATTTGACTAAATATTCTTCTTCAATCTTTTTGATTAAAATGTAAACACTGCTTCAGAAATGATTTCTTAAAAATTGCGATTTGGCGTCTCAAATAAAGATTTGAGTGTTGTAATATGATACATGGCACAGTAATTGAGCAATCCTTACCGTGTCTAAAGAATAAAAAAATTAAGATTGGAGAAATAGAGAAATTCTTTTAAATAAAGAATTAAATCTTAACGATGAAAATATATTTTGATTGTTGATTTGGTTACTTGTTAGAGTAAGTTGACGCACACTCTGAAGTTTTTGTAAACCATCTATTCCATCCAAAAAAATAAAAAATGTTTGTGGTTTGTTGTCTGTTGGTTGTTGTCAAACCGAATGTTAAAAAATCGAAAAAAAGTTGAATGTGAGCTCAAGTGGCGAAGCTGTGGGCAGGAGTAGTAGTTGGTATTGGTAGTTAGGATTGAGACGGAAGGATGATTGAAGATGGATATGAACGATTGAATAGATAATAGATGAAGATTCGAAAATCTAATAACAATTAAAAAGAATATTTTATAAAACAGGGACTTTCATTTATAAAGAGGAAACATGAAAAACTTGGACGAAAAAAATAATAATTATGAGGATACAGGAAGGTAAATCCTTAAAAGAATATATATCGCTCGTAAGAAATAATCTTTTTCCGTTTACATTAATTATTGCTGTATGTATAACTGTTGCGATAATTTATGCATTGAGCAGCAAAAATATATATGAATCGGAAACAACATTAAAGATTTCCCAGCCGCAGGGGGATATTCTTCAGGCGCCATTAATGCCGGATATGATGGATATGGGGATGGACCGCTTTTATATCCAACGAGATTGAAATAATTAAAAGCTATACCAACAGGGAAAGAGTAGCAGAAGCTTTAATTGACAGCTTTAAAACTTCAACAGATAAAAGTAAGTTTTATTTAGTATTAAATCATGACAGTGACTCAAAAGGTAAAATATTATCCATTGATTCATTAGTTGAATTATTAGATAAAAAAGTAACTGTTGAACAAAAGAGGGGGCTTGATATTGTAAATATAACCACTTCATCACCTTCACCATTTGAAGCATCATTAATAACAAACTGTTATGCTGCCCAATACAGAAGTCTGAATTTAGAAATAAACCGGAACCAGTTAACTTATGTAAAGAATTTCCTGAATAAGCAGAAAGAGGAAAAGCAAAAAGAATTAGATAATGCAGAAGATTCATTAAGGCATTTCCAGGAAAAAGGGGGCATAATTGCACTGGATGAGCAGGCAACTGCACTAATTGATCAGCTTTCACAATTTGAAGCAAAAATGAATGCTGCCGAAATAGATTATGAAGCTTCAACTAACGTTTTAAAACATTATAAAGATGAGCTTAAAAAACAGGATCCGCGTATGGCTAATTACCTGGAAAGCTTATCTTCGGAAGCATATATTACGGCTCTGCAAAATCAGCTTGCCGAACTCCAGATAAATAAAGATCTGGCTTTGGCAAACAACAATTCTCAAGATAGATATTTCTGAAATGATAAAAAAATATGATCGGCAAATGACAGATCTAGAAAAGAAACTTAAAGATAAAACAGAAGTTATAAAAGCGGGGATTTTTGCAAGCAGCCCGGATGAAGTAAAAGCACTATCCCAAAAAATAATAGAAGAAGAAGTAAATAATAGTTCTTTAAGTATTTCAATTAGCGGACTTAAAAAAATTGTGGACAGCTATGAAGGAAAGTTTAACCAGCTTCCGAAAAAATCAATTGAGCTTGCAGGACTCCAAAGGAAAAGTGAAGCACTTGATAAGCTGTATGCTCTTATAGAAGAAAAATACCAGGAAGCATTGATAAACGAGCAGTCGCAGCCGGGAAATGTACTTGTAATTGATAAAGGAAGAATACCATCCAAACCTGCCAAACCAAACCGGATGCTGATTGTTTTAATTGGAATTGCTCTCGGCTGCGGTTTAGCATTTGGTTATGTTATAATCAAAGATTACTTTGATAATACAATAAAATCACCTGAAGATATCCAGAAGAAAAATATAAATATACTTGCCTGGATACCGCAAATTGAAGGAGTTAAAAGAAATAATATAAATGAGTTTATTGTAGCTAAAAGTCCGAAATCTATTCCCAGTGAATCATTCAGAGCATTGAGAACAAGGGTGCAGTTTTCAAATCTTGATATGGATTCATTTAAAACAATATTGGTTACATCATGTTTACCGGGCGAAGGGAAAACACTTATCTCATTAAACCTTGCAGGAAGTTTTGCTCAAGCAGGTAAAAAGGTATTGATTATAGACTGTGACTTAAGGAAACCCAGATTACATGGAGTTTTCGGAGCTAAAAAATCTCCCGGATTAGTGGATTATCTTTTCCATCAGGTTCCTATTGGAAATATCATTCATCCTTCGGAAATAGAAAATTTAAGCTATATATTTGCAGGAACAATACCGCCAAATCCATCCGAGATACTCCAGTCAAAAGCATTAAAACAATTCCTGGATGAGATGAGAAACAGCTTTGATATGATAATCCTGGACTCACCGCCAGTCATTTCAGTAACAGATTCTGAAATTTTATCAAGGATTGTAGACGGGACTATATTAGTAGTCTCTGCCGATTCGACCGAAAAAGAAATAATGACTAATGCAGTAGATCTTGTAAAAAATGATACTTCTCCATTCCTTGGGGTTGTTCTGAACAAATTTACTTATAAGGGTGGTTACGGTTCATATTATAAATATTATTATTACTATTCACAATGCTACAAATGGGAATAAACCCAAGCCTTGTAGATTTAAATGATGAGAAGTAAATTTATTAATTGTCATCTGAAATTAGTCAATTATAAAATGAATCAAGTAATTTTACAGGATTTCAGGATATATATGCATTTAGAATTCTCTAAAATATTTCTATTAGGGTTTAAATGAATAATGATATAAATACTAAGCAATATTGGGAACAGAGATTTATAAACAATTGGGGGAAAGTTGGACGAAAGCAAACGCACGAATATGCGAATGCCAATGTTAAAATGATGAATCTTAATATTGAATTCAATGGTAGTATTCTCGATTTTGGATGTGCAACAGGGGATTCTATCCCTATTTATAAAAAACATTTTCCAAATGCAAAGTTATATGGAGTAGATATTGCAAAACAAGCAATATCTGTTGCAATTAAAAATTGGGGAGATATCGCTGAATTTTATTCGTTAGATTACCAAAACCTTCCAGATAAATATAATACCATCATTGCATCACATGTAATGGAACATTTAAATGAAGATAAAAAAATAGTCATAGAACTTTTAAACAAATGCAATATTCTATATATTTTTGTCCCTTACAAAGAGAAGCCCCTATATAAAGAGCATGTAAATTACTATGACGAAAATTATTATAACAATTTTGAGATATTGGATAGAAAAATATTTTCAGTAAAATTTAAACAATTTATTTCGGTTAAAGAAAAAATTAAAAGATTAATATCTCTAAACTTTAAATTTTATTTCAATTTTGAAAAAGATATAATTATGTTCAAAATAAAAGGTAATCATTAAGGACATTTGAATTTTTGAAAACAGATAAAGGAAATAATACTTTTCAGGCACTATGGATTTCTATTGGTAGTTTAAGTTCATTTTTGGTAGCCATTGTAAGCTCAATGATTCTTTCGAGATATTTTAGTAAAGCTGATTACGGCACTTATAGACAGATTGTTTATGTATATACTTCCTTAACAATTATTTTTACAGCAGGATTACCAAATGTATTTTCATATTTCTTACCACGATATGATTTATCAAAAGGAAAAAATATAGTACGGAGAATTACCAATATTCTTTTTCTTAGTGGTGCTTTGTTTTCCTTTTTCTTATTTATTTTCTCAGAACCCATTGCTAAACTGCTAAATAATACAAATTTATCGAGTGGTTTGAAAATTTTTTCAATCGTTCCATTTTTAATATTGCCAACTTTAGGAATAGAAGGAATATTTGCAACTTATAAAAAGACAATATTCATAGCTATTTATAACACAGTAACAAGAATTTTAATGTTATTATGCATATTAATTCCGGTAATTTTTATTAAAGGAACTATTATTTATGCTATATATGGTTGGGTAATAGCTTCAACATTAATCCTAGGGATAGCATTTTTGTTTAAATCTATTCCTTTTAAAGGAATTAAATCTGAAAAAAACGACCTTAAAATGAATAAAATATTAACGTATAGTATCCCAATTGTTCTATCTTCCATATGGGGAGTTGCTATAAATTCTTCTAATCAATTTTTCATTAGTCGTTATTTTGGTTCCGTAAAATTTGCTGAATACGCAAATGGATTCATACAATTGCCTTTTATTGGAATGGTAACCGGTGCTGCATCTTCTGTTTTGATGCCAATATTTTCTAAAATGATTTATAATAATGAAGATAAGTCTCAGATATTTGATTTATGGAAAAATGCTATAATAAAATCCGCAATTATTATATACCCGCTAATAATATTTTGTATCGGCAATGCAAAACAAATAATTATTATTTTATACACCAAATCATATTTAAATTCGGTTATGTTCTTTCAAATTTCATTAGCGATTAATATTTTCACATTTATTTTCTTTAATGTTTTTCTATTATCAATGGGTAAATCAAAATTATATGCTAATGTACATCTTATTGCAGCAATATCTTTATGGTGTATGCAATACCTTATAATTAAACTTTTTAACTCCCCACTATCAATTGTTTTAATATTTGGTTTAATCCAAATACTATTAAATACTTACTTTTTAATATATATATCAAATTATTTCAACGTAAAAATATCTATTATAGTTCCTTTTAATAAAATATTAAAGATATTTTTTCATTCTATAATGATTCTAATTTTAATTCTTTTTATAAGCAATTATATAGATATTTATATGAATAATTTACTTTTAATTTTTGGGAAATTCATACTATACATATTTATATTAATTACAACTGGAAGGTTTTTAAAGATTAACTACTTAATGCCCTTTTCTCCCATTTTAAGAAAATATCGCATATCCGCAGTTGATTATAACTAAGAATAAAATTTATATAATAGTTTCTAATAATGAATTAACAATATGAAAACCCTTCATCAGTTAGATTTTATGAATATTACAAATAAAAAGGAAGATAAAAGTATTTTTTTCCTTTTTTTTATTTTTCCTTTTTATGCATTTATTTTGTCTTTTAAGAATTTAAAAAACAAATATTCTATATGGGTTATCTTTTTATTTTACATATTATTTGGTTATACATTTATTGTTCAGGATATCAAATTCGATTCTTACAGTTATGTTGAAAATTTTGAGAACTACCAAAATGCAAAACCCAATAATTATTTTAATGATCTTGCAAACTATTCAACATTTAATTCAAATATAAAAGATATTTATGATATAACATCATATTTTTTAATATCAAGACTGACAAGAAATTATCATATCTTATTTGCCTTTTGGGCTTTAATTTTTGCTTTTTTCTTTTTGAAATCTTTCCAATTTTTTATATGTAGAAGAGAATTTGTCAAATCGATTACCGTTTACTTGTTAACTTTTTTATTTATTTATAGTAACAATTTATTTAATATAAATGGAGTGAGATTTTGGACAGCTGCCTGGATTGCAGTTTACGTTATTTTTGAAATCGTAATAAACAAGAATTATAAGTTTATATTTCTTGCATTAATTACACCTCTAATTCATATATCTTATTTTCTATTTTTAGCAATATTGTTAACATATATACTCCTTTCTAAATTTAATACTTTTTGGGTAGTTACTTTTATCATAAGTTTTTTTATTTCACAATTTTCGATAGAATTGATTCAAAATTATAAATATTTAGTACCTACATTTATTCAAAATATGATATGGGCATATACGGAATCAATGCGGTTTGAAAATAGAATAGATTACTTGACAAATTTGCCATTATATGTAAAACTTTTTGATAGTTTGCCAAACTTATTTGTCAATTTTTTGATGTTTATATTTATACTAAAATCAAAGCATCTGAATACCAAAGAATCTAAATCTATATATATTTTTCTATTAATTTGGCTATCTTTTTCAAATTTCACAATGACCATACCTAGTTTAGGAAATAGGTTTATATTTCTAGCTCTACCTTTGATAGCTTATTTATGTTTGTTAAACTTTTCAAAAATTCCATTCCTTAAAAAGGCTATTTATCTAATTCCTTTCGTATATAGTTACTCAATCTTTTATTGGTTTAGACATATGATTGAAGTTACATATCCATTATTATTACTCTCTTTTTTCCCTCATCTCCTTATAAAGAATTTGTTTTGAATAAAAGATTAAAAATATTGATTATTTCTCGAACTATAATTCCCGATCAGACTCCCAGAGCGTTTAGAACTACCGAATTAGCAAAAGAATTAGCGCGTCAAGGTCATAAAGTTACCTTATATGCTGTTCTTGGGAAATATGATTATTCGGGATTTGAGAAAGAAACTGGAATTATTGTTCGTAATATAGGCAAAATGATGTTTGCAACAAGGGATAGTGATGGCAAAACAAGGTATAATTTTATTGATAAAATTCTCTATCATACACTTCATAGGTTAGTTGAATTTCCAGATTTTGAATTGATGTTCAGAATTCCAAGAATAATAAAAAACAATGATAGTTATAATCTATTAATTACTATTGCATATCCACATCCAATTCACTGGGGAGCAGTACTAGCAAAAAATTTTGTACAAAGAAGGAAATTTCCAGAAAAATGGATTTCAGATTGTGGCGATCCTTATTTTGGTGATTTAATGAATAAAAAAAAATTTTTTTACTTTAAATTTATTGAAAAGTGGTGGTGCAGGAATACAGATTTTATAACTATTCCATTAGACGCTGGTAGGGATGGTTATTTTGTAGAATTTCACTCCAAAATAAGGATAATTCCACAGGGCTTTAATTTTGAGAGTATTATTGTTGAAAATTCTTTTACTAAGAATGAAAAGCCAACCTTTGCTTATGCCGGCACATTTTATCTTGGCAGAAGAGATCCTAGTCAATTTTTAAATTTTCTTAATGAATTAAATCAGGAATTTCGATTTGTCATTTACACTAATAATTTTTCTTTCTTTGATCACTTCACCACGTCTTTGAAAAGCAAACTGGAAGTCAAATCATATGTCCCACGTGAACAGTTAATTTATGAATTAAGCAAGATGGATTTTCTTATTAACCTTAAAAATCCAATTAATATTCAAATTCCCAGTAAATTAATTGATTATCTTATTACTAAAAGGCCAATTTTGGATATAAGTACAAATTTTACTGAAAAAGAAAAAAAATCATTACTTGATTTCATTAATGGTAATTATGAAAATAAACTAAAAAATTATACAATTGAAGATTTTGATATAAAAAAAGTATCCAAAAAATTTATTGATTTGTATTATGAAAATAAAAGGTAAAAATATAAGTTTTACTCAAATTATTTGTTTATCTATTTATTATGGGATTTTATTTTATTTACCTGGTAATAGGTTTCCAATATTTGGCAAAACTTTTAAATTTTTAAGATATCATTGTTGTCGTCATATTTTTAAATATTGTGGTACAAATGTTAATATTGAAAAAGGTGCCTTTTTTGCAAGCGGATCTGAGCTCAGAATAGGTAATTTTTCAGGTTTAGGATATCATTGTAAGATACCAGCTAATACAATTATCGGAACCTATGTAATGATGGGCCCTAATTGTAATATTCTTGGTCAGAATCATTTATTTCAAGACGTATCTACTCCAATGATGTTCCAGCATATGGATAAAAGAAAACAGACTATTATAGAGGATGATGTTTGGATTGGTAGTAATGTCACAATGACGCCTGGAAGAATTGTAAAAAAGGGTTCGATAATTGGAATTGGTTGTGTTTTAACTAAAGATTTTTCTGAATATAGCATTATTGGTGGCAATCCTTCAATATTAAATTAAAAAAAGAATTGCTGAATGAAAATTGCTATTATTTCAGATAATCATTTTCGAGATAAAAAGGGTGTATTTAATTCAATTCACAATAGAATTAAATATTTGCAAAAAATTACTAACTTTGAAATTGAACCTTTCATAATTTTAGAATATGAAAATTGGATAATACGCATTTTAAGAAGGACAAAAAAAATTTCCAAAATAAATTATTATAATTATGATGGGATTACATATAATGTGCTTTGGGTCAAATTTTCAATAATCACGTATTTGATTCGAATTAAACTACATCGGTTTCCTACTTTTATTTTATTCAAATATTATATTCATGTCAAAAAATTTAGAAAATATGATTTTATTATTGCCCATTCGACAATACCAGGATTTGTCGCAACACTTATTAAAAAAAAATTCTCGATTCCTTTCTCAGTAACCTGGCATGGAAGTGATATTCATACAGAACCAACTTATAATAATGATCTTAAAGAATTGGTTAAAGAAATAATTGGAGAAGCAACTTATAATTTCTTCGTTAGCAAGAAATTGCTGGAAGAATCTCCAAAAATAAATCAAGGTTCAAAGATAGTATTAAATAATGGTGTCGATAAAACCATTTTTTATAAACGCATCGAGAATGAGAGACAGTTATTAAAATTAAAATATAATATTATAGGTGAAAGAAATGTTGCTTATATAGGTAATTTAGTTCCAGTAAAAAATTGTTCTGTCCTTCCATTAGTATTTAACAGAATTATAAAATCTTTTTCAAATGTTCAGTTTCACATAATTGGTGATGGTAAACAAAGAGAATATTTGGAAAGTGAGTGTGGAAAATTAAAAATAAATGTAAAATTTTTCGGTAACCGTGCTCTGAATGAAATTCCAGAATTAATTAATTGCATGGATTTGATTTTACTGCCTAGTTTAAATGAAGGGTTACCATTAATAGCTTTAGAAGCCTTAGCTTGTGGAGTTCCAATTATCGGTTCAGATACTGGGGGGATTCCAGAAGTACTTGGTACAGAAAATGTTGTGGAATTAAATGATAATTTTATTAAAAATTTTTCAAATAAAGCAATAGAAAAGTTGACTTTGAACGATAATGTAATTTTATCGGTCGAGTATGGTTGGGAACAAATAGCTAGAATAGAAACAGATTATTTAAATAGTATAACAAAATTAAGTTAGTTTACATAAAAAATAAGGCCAAATAACTTTAATTACAAAATAATGAAGAATATCTGCTGTATATTTAACTCTGCTCCTCATTATAGATTTCCAATCTACAAATTAATGTCTGACTATTTTAAGTGCAATTTTATTTTTAGTCAAAATCCATTTAAAGTAGAAGATATCGTTCAAATAAATTCCAATGAACTAGCTGGGACTAAGAAAGTCAAATGTAAAAGCTTTCTCTTTGGACAACTATATTATCAAAAAAATGTCGTAACAACTATTTGGAAATATGATGTCATAATTCTTGGTGGGATGATTAACTGTTTAAGTGATTGGTTAATATTATTTTTATCAAAATTTACGGGTACAAAAGTATTCTTGTGGACCCATGCTTGGTACGGTCGAGAGACCATCATAAAATCAATAGTAAAAAAAATATTTTACAATTTGGCGACTGCTAATTTTGTGTACGGTAATTATGCAAAATCTTTAATGAATCGTAAAGGATTTAATCCCCAAAAAATTTTTGTTATTTATAATTCTTTGAATTATGACATACAAGTAAATCTTCGAACTAAGTTAAAAAAATCAAATATTTATTTTAATCATTTTAATAATCATTTTCCTACAATAATCTTTATTGGAAGACTAACTATTTCAAAAAATCTTGAGATGATTCTAAAATCAATTTTTCTGCTTCAAAAAAAGGGGGTAAATTGTAATGTTACTTTTATTGGCGATGGCCCTGCAAAGAAAAAATTAATTTCTTTGGTTGAAGCAATGAGACTAAAGAAATATACTTGGTTTTACGGTGAAACGTATAATGAAATAGAAATCGCAAACTTAATATATAATGCAGATGTCTGTGTTTCACCAGGAAATGTTGGATTAACAGCAATTCATTCATTAGCCTATGGTACTCCAGTAATAACTCATAACAATTTTTATTTACAAATGCCCGAATTTGAGGCTATTATTCCATCGATTTTGGAGATTTTTTTGAGTATAATGATGATGAATCATTGGCATATTTTATCTCAAAATGGTTTTATAGAAGAGATAGAGAAGAAGGTAAGGAGAGACTGTTATGATATTATTGATAAGAACTGGAATCCCAAATTTCAATTAGACATTTTAAAAATTGCTTTAAATTTAACATAAAATCTATGCTTAAAATAATAATTGCAACAGCTCATCATTTCCCAACTAAGAAATATTCGAATGATATTTTCTTTCCAATTCAAGTTGGAGCTTCGAATTCAAAATATGAATTAAATATTCAAAGAGATAATGTTGGTGATAATATATCTATTCTAAATTCATATTGTTCTGAATTAACAGCGACCTATTGGATTTGGAAAAATAAGAAAGAATATAACTATTATGGTTTAACACATTATAGAAGATTTTTTACTTTTAAAAAACCATCAATATTTTCTTATATTAAAAATTACACATTTTATATAACCAGCAGAATACTAGCTTCTTTTATCATAGATTCGAGATATACGACCAGTAATTCTCCTTTTAAAAAAGTTAAGGAAAATAAACTCGATGATTATTTGGGAAATTTTACAACTGAACTGCAAAATTATTTAGAAGCCAATGAAAATATTAAATGTATATGTCTTAAAAAACGCAAATCTAGTACTCGTTCCAACCGTAAAAGTTTTTCTCTTGCTATAGGAATGTTTCAACTTCAGAAAGTTGAATCGATTATAAATAATAATTATAAAAATTTTATTATTTATTTGAACGAGTCCTTATGTTCAAATTCTTATACCCCATATAATATGGTGATAATGGAACAAAAAGAGTTTAATGAATATTGTAATTTTTTATTTTCAATATTAGACGAATATCATCAATGGGCCTTGGGCGATATAATAAAAGGTGGTTTAAATCCATTATGTATTAGAAATTCAGGGTATATTGGTGAATTATTAACTGATATTTATATAAGAAAATTGGAGCAAGAAAATAAAGCAGTAAAAAGGTTATATTGTATTGACCTAGAATCCGCTGGAGCCGGTAAGAGTTCACTGCAAAAATCTTCACTACAGCGATTTAAAGATTTAATAAACAGAGAATATTAATGCATAAAAAAGAGTACGATTATTTAATTGTTGGTGCTGGATTATTTGGTGCTGTATGTGCATATAGAGCTCAAATTATGGGTAAAAAATGTTTAATTATAGATAAAAGGAACCATATTGCTGGAAATGTTTATACTGAAAATATTGAAGGAATAAATGTTCATAAGTATGGTGCACATATATTTCATACAAGCAATAAAAAGATATGGGATTTCGTTAATTCTTTTGTCACTTTTAATCGTTATACTAATTCGCCCTTAGCTTGTTACAAGGGAAAGTTATTTAATTTACCATTTAATATGAACACTTTTTATCAATTATGGGGTGTTAAAACTCCTGAAGAAGCAAAGTTAAAAATTGATGAACAAAGGGCACCTTATCAGCATATTGAAAATCCCCAAAACCTCGAGGAACAGGCATTGGTTTTCAGGGGGGAAAGATCTCTATGAAAAATTAATTAAGGGGTATACTGAAAAACAATGGGGTAGACCAGCCACACAAATACCCGCATTTATTATACGTCGTCTCCCTTTCAGGTTTACTTTTGATAATAATTATTTTAACGATCCCTACCAAGGAATTCCTATAGGAGGTTATACAAATTTAGTAACTAAATTATTAAAAAATGTTGAAGTTAAAACCGATATCAATTATTTTGAACAAAAAACTGAATTGGACAAGTTATCCGAGAAAATAATTTATACTGGTAAAATTGATGAATATTTGGAATATAAATTTGGAAAACTTGAATATCGGAGTCTACATTTTGAAAATGAATTGCTTGAAATGCACAATTTTCAAGGTAATGCCGTTGTAAATTATACTGAAAGGAAAATTCCATATACTAGAATAATCGAACATAAACATTTTGAATATGGTATTCAAGAAGTAACATATATTACAAAGGAATATCCGCATGAGTTTTCCAAAGATAAAGAACCATTTTATCCTATTAACGACGTTAAAAATCAAACACTGCTTCATAAATATCAGGAGTTAGCAAAAAATTATCCCCAGGTGCTTTTTGGTGGTCGGCTAGCAGAATATGAGTATTATGATATGGATAAGATAATAGAAAGATCACTAAATTTTAATATATGATAATATAAAAAAATGGCTTTTATAATAAATTCAACAAAAGTTAAACTTTCTAAATTCAACAATTCCTGGTATAATCCTGGCAATACGTTAGTTCGTTTTATTTGGTATTTAAAAAATATCATTGTCTTTAAAACATCTTTTCCGTGGCCGATTATATTAAAAGTTTTTACTCTTAGATTTTTTGGAGCAAAAGTAGGCAAAGGAGTAGTTATTAAACCTTATGTAAATATTAAATACCCCTGGTTCCTTGAAATAGATGATTATGTATGGATTGGGGAAAATGTATGGATTGATAACCTTGGAAAAGTTAAGATTGAAAGTAATGTTTCAATTTCTCAAGGTGCTATGTTGTTAACCGGGAATCATAATTATAAAAAAGCTGCTTTTGATTTAATGATTGGGGAAATTACTCTTGAGGAAGGAGTATGGGTCGGTGCACAGTCTGTTGTTTGTCCAGGAGTTACAATGCATTCGCACTCAATTTTAACGGCTGGCAGTGTGCTTACAAAAGATGCTGATGCTTATGGAATATATCAGGGGAATCCGGCCTTGAAAGTTAAGGAAAGGGTCATAGAATAAAATCTATTCTCTATTAATGATTAATAACTTTATTTTGACCTTCTAACTAACTTAAACTTTTACAAATGAAATTTTCAATTATTACTGCAGTTTATAATAATAAAACCTTCTTAGAGGAATGCATTAGTAGCGTTTTGAATCAGTCTTATAATAATATAGAATATATTATAGTTGATGGGAATTCAACCGATGGTACAAAAGATATTATTAAAAAGTATAAGCATAAAATTTCAAAATGGATTAGTGAGCCTGACAAGGGTATTTATGACGCAATTAATAAAGGAGTAAAGCTAGCTACTGGTGATGTAATTGGATTACTCCATTCTGATGATATTTTTTCAAATGAAAATATAATAGAAAAAGCTGCAGAACTTTTCAAAAAAGAAAATGCAGACATGCTTTACTCGGATCTGGAATATGTTGATAATCAAAACAATATCTTTCGTAAATGGCATTCAGGAGCCTTTGATACACTTCGTTTTGGATGGATGCCTCCTCATCCAACATTGTTCATAAGAAAAAATCTTTTTGATAGGTATGGTTTTTATGATACTAAATATAGAATATCTTCTGATTATGAGATGGTGTTACGATTATTTAATAAAAATAATTTTGTTGTTTCATATATGCCTGAAATAGCTATCAAAATGAGAATAGGTGGTGTAAGCAATAAAAACTTATCTAACATTTTTCAGAAGAGTAAGGAGGATTATTGGGCACTAAAATCGAATAATATTTCATTTCCTCTATTTACATTGTTCTGTAAAAATATGAGAAAAATAGGACAATTTTTTTAAAATTAAAGTTTGGATGAACCTTAAATTCTTTTACCGATTACATTAGTCTACAAACTTCTAATTCTCATTTCGAACCCCATAGTAATCAATGTATAGCAAATTATGAAAGCTGCATTAATTTTTTTTGTACTGTTATTTTTATTTACAGCATTAATTTATGCACAGCCTGTTTTTGAACCGGTTAACAGCAGTGTTTATAGTTTTTTAGAAAGATTAACAATAAAGGATATTATTAATTATCATGACGACATAAAACCAGTTTCCAGAAAAGAGATTGCAAGTTTTCTTATAAATGCAGAAAAGAATTCAGATTTAACTGAAATTGATAAAAAAGATTTGAAGTTTTATGAAGAGGAATTTGCCGATGAAATAGATATGATTACCAGTAAATCATTATTTAATCTTCCTTCAACTGAATGGTTATCTTCTAAAAGGACCGGAAGATTTAGATTATTTAATTATAGAGATTCAACTTTTTCTTTATATGTTGACCCAATTTTGGGATTCGAAGGGGGTAGTTTTTATGGTTCTTCTTATACACATCGATGGAATGGAGCTTCATTGTTTGGATATGTAGGGGAAAATTGGGGCTTTTCAATGAGTTTTATAGATAATGAAGAAACAGGGAATTATTTAGATACTACAAAATCATTTTTACCTCAGCCAGGATTTATTTTAACCAAAAAAGGTAAAAACAGTATTCAGTATGATGATGTACAGGGGGAAGTTACATATTCATGGAATTCCGGACGCATTTCTGCAGGCAAGTATTATTTGAATTGGGGAAGCGGTAAGGGGGGACAATTAATACTATCGGATAAAGCACCGAGTTTCCCATTATTACATTTCGAATTTTCACCGGTAAGGTGGTTAAAGTTTACTTATTTTCATGGCTGGCTTAAATCTAATGTAGTTGATTCATCGTCCATAAGAACTACAGCAGTTGCCGGCAGAGAAAATATTGATGAAGTTCCTAAATTCATTGCCGCACATATGCTCTCTTTTTATCCTAATGATGTATTTACTTTTTCTATTGGTGAATCAATTGTATATAGCGATAGGCTTCAACCGGTTTATTTTATACCCATTCTTTTTTTCAGGGTAGCAGATCATTATTTATCTTCAAAGGATACACATAGGAGTTCGGGGAATGCGCAAATGTTTGCGGATGCATCTTATAAAAACCTTGCTCTGAAGACAAAATTTTACGGGACTTTGTTTATTGATGAATTATCTCTTGAGTCTGTTTTTAAGGGGGGAAATCTTTCAGCTATTGCATTTACTTTAGGATTTGAGAGTGTTGATCCTATTGTAAAAAATTCTTCTCTTGTACTGGAATACACAAGAATTAATCCTTTTGTATATATGAATTCAAATGATGCTCAGTTGTATACAAACAATGGTTATCAACTGGGGCATTGGATTGGGAGCAATGGTTACCAGGTTTATGCTTCATATAAGCAGAGCTTCACAAGGGGTTTTTATTTTCGATTATCAGGAAATTACATTGTAAAAGGGCAAAAAGAATTGCCGGAGCAACAATACCAGACTCCATATCCATCCTTTTTGTACGGACCGCATAAAGATTATAAGGATATTAAGTTAGAACTGTCATATGAGATAATTCATAAAGCTTTTATAAATGGATATTATGAGTTTTCGGATATACATGATGATGAGCCTTTGCGTACGCCGGAGTTCATGTTAGGTCAGAAGAGTTCATTTGGGGTGGCGGTTTCTTACGGTCTATAAAATTACAATCCCGAAAATGGGACAGGAATTACAATGATTGCACGGTTCAATAGTCATTTGCTTCGCTGTTATTTGTGGAAGGAAAGAAAAAAGATTCAAGTAGGGAAAAGAGGGGCGGGGGGAGTTTCATCCATTGGATCACCGCAATGAATTGCGGTGTTAACCTTTCAAGCTAAAGCACTAAATGTTTTATTAATTTACTACTCAACGTCTAAAAAATCATACGAAATAGCGTAGGTTTTATTAGTCATTTGTCATTACGCTTCGCTGTCATTGGTAGAATGAAAGAAAAAAGATATAAGTTAGGGAAAAGAGGGGCGGGGGAGTTTCATCCATTGGATCACCGCAATGAATTGCGATGTTAACCTTTCAAGCTAAAGCACTAAATGTTCTATTAATTTACTGCTCAACTGCTAAAAAACTATACGAAATAGCGTAGGTTTTCGGCCATTTCTTTGCTTCTAAACCCCTTAATTTCCCTTGAGCCTATATTTACCCTTCCTTTTTAAAAACCCCTGCCTTAAAAATGAAAATCAATGAATGATCCATTATGAGAAAAAGGCCTCTCAACCCCCCATTTTTAAGAAGAAAATTTTTTAGTCATATATAAGTACGAGAAGATGAGAAAGATTAGAAAAGATAAAAGTGAAAATAAAAAACAAAAGGAGAAAGATATAAGAGGAATAAATTTGTGAAGAATTATCCCGCTGAATATGTTTAGAAAATAGGTTATATTAATTTATAAATAAAAGAGGAAGAAATGGAAGCAATTAAAATTAAAAGGAAAATAAGTTCTAAGGATCTTCATATTAACGAATTAGAAGATTTAATTGGTCAAGAAGCAGAAATCATAATTCTACCTGTAGAAGGTAGACGGAAAACTTCAATCAAAAATATCCTTAAATATGCCGGTTCAATAAAGACGGGTGAAAATCCCGATAATTTCCAAAAACGATTACGCAAAGAGTGGAACGATAGGGCATGAATGTTTTACTTGATACCAATATAGTTATTTATTTTCTTAAGGGTGCGGAGAAAGTAGTTGAAAGTGTAAGAAAAGCGGAAAAAATTGCAATTTCTTTTATTACTGAAATTGAACTTCAATGCTATGGTGTGAAACCGAATGAAATGAAAAAGATTAAATCCTTTCTTAAAGAAGTAGAAATTTTTTACCCTAATCAAACAACTGTAAAACATACTATTGATATAAGAAATAAAACAAGTCTCAGATTACCGGATGCAATAATTTGTGCACAATCTAAACAATATAATTATACTTTGTTTAGTAATGATAACGGTATACTTAAAAAATCGGAAGAATATGAAGTGTTTAATCCGCTATAATTGCAGTGTTAACCTTTCGAGCAAAGAAGATTAAAGAAAAAAGTAAAAAGAAACAAGGTTTGTAAAAAATAAAATCAATGAATGATCCATTATGAGAAAAAGGCCTCTCAACCCCCCATTTTTAAGAAGAAAATTTTTTAGTCATATATAAGTATGCCTCGCCTTGAGTTTGTTTAAAAAACCGGTAGTTGAGAGGCTATTTTTAAACAAAAATCGAAGAATAATATATACTTTCAATTTAATAGCCGGGTTTTTTTACCACAAGGCACTCACAAAGTGATGCCTTTGGCAGAAGAAGCACTAAGAACCTATAGGTAAAATTCCAAAAACAAATAACAAATGACAAATAAGCACCAGTGGATAAAATTTAAAATTCAAAACAGAAACAAGGGGAAGGGAAGATGAGGGAAGATAAAAGACAAAAGTAAAAAGACACAAGTAAGGATACTTTTATCTTTGTACTTTTTTCTTGTATCTTAAAATCCAGACTAGTAGATTTTTTAATTTTGAAAGCTTAAATTAGATATATATAAATGGATAGAGATTAAAAATGACAATAATAGAGAAAGCAGCAAATGAATTTAATATAAGTCCAGAAATACTTTTAAAGGTAAGTTTGGAATCATATTTAAAACAGAAAGCATCTAAAATAGAATCTGAAATATTTTTAATTTCAAAAAAATATGGGATTAAAGATATTTTTGAAATGGAGCAGAAAATATCCAAAGGGAATATAACAGAAAGTATTGGTTATGACGACTATTTTTTATTAGATAATCTTCAAGCGGAAAGGGAAAAAATAAATAATTTCCTAAAAGAAATTTGAATAAGAACTTAGAAGTAATAAAGCATATTGCAGAAGTTGAATATTCATCTATGGTTGAATATTCATTTATAATAATTTATAAGCTAAGAATAATTTTAAAAGATAAAAGTTTTATTGATGTAAACATTTCTACCAAATTAAAGGACAAATTCGGATTCCATTGGGAAACAAAAAATAGTTTAAACGAAATATATAGATTTGATAATTTTCCAGATCCTAAGTGGGCAAATTTAAAATCTTTTCCATTTCACTTTCATTTTAAAATTCAGGAGAATGTCCAATAAAAATAATCAAGGTCATTAGTCATTGGTCATTTCGCTTCGCTGTCATTTGTAGAAGGAAATTCTAACATTGATTCCGAATAATAAAAAATTTTTGCATATTTGATAAATAACTAGCTGGTTTTATGACAAATAACAGAATAAATAAAGAGAAAATAACAGAAGTTTTACAAAATTCCGGAAATATCCAATTTGCTTATTTAGTTGGTTCACTCGCAAAAAATAAAGCAAGGTTTGGAAGTGACCTTGATATTGCTGTTTATTTTGAACATAAGCCAAACCTTTTGGATATTGGAATGCTTGTAAATGGATTGGAAAAAATTACAGAATACAATGTTGATTTAATTTTATTGAATGATAAAAGGGAAGATTCGAGTGTAATATAAAATTATGGAATATTGTATAAATATATATTAAGATTTTACATATTGGAACTTTATTAAGGGTGACTGATAATATTTTTGGTCACCCTTTTTTTGTTTCAAATTTCTGCAATCGTAAAATTATCGCCCCAAGTTGCAGTATTAGTTTACCATATCAATGCGGCTAAAGCCTAATGTCTCTTTATCTCTTTCTATCCGTTGGATGAAGAGCCTGTGTGAAAAATTATAAAAACCGTTAAAACGGTTATTGAATGTTTTGTTTCTGCACCATTTTCCAACAGTTAAAACTGTCTACCTTCTGTAGATAAATTGGTTAATGATATTCACACATCCTCTGAATCCAACGGCAAGTGATACTTTCTATTCTCTTTCAGAAAATAATTACATGTCCGGTCGAAATGACATGTATTATTTTCTTCTCATATCAAAAATGCCCATCTTTTAAATGGATGAAATAACCTTAGGGCTATTCCATTCAATACTCTCCTTAAAAATTTATCCTTTTCTTAAAAATAGATTCTAAAAATGGGAATTAAGTAAGATTTTCAAAGACCTTATTATTTATTGATTTACAGGGATTCTTTAATCTTGTTAAATTATATATAATAAACAGTTATGTAAATTGGCATGTATGTTGTGCCCGCTATAACGCAAATGGGATTGCGAAGACGATATGCAGAAAATGAGATTTGATGAGCCTCATTAACCTGCCGGGAAAAACAAACCGGTAGAGCAACAAAACGCTGCGCGATAACCTTGATGCAGGAAAGCATCGACTGAAATAACGCAATTAAAATTAAAAGTTCTATGATTCAGCAGGTGGATAATTATGTCCAAATGGCTGATGTCATTAATTATTTGAAGCTATTCAAAAATTAAAAATGGGTTTAAGATAAGAAATTGTTACAGAATACTTTTATTTACCAGTTAGGCATAGAGAACATGGAACAGATTAGAGGAATATCATGCTTTACCTGCTGATATTTCTAACCACATTTACATTAGCACTTTTCTCCACTCCCTTTGTTATTGAGAAATTAATAAAGCTGGGTATTGTTGACCATCCCGGAGGAAGAAAGAAACATAATGGTTCTATTCCCCGAATGGGTGGAATAGTTATATATACGATAAGTGTAATCGCATTTTTCTTTTATGCTCCGGGTAATTATTCCGTGCGGACAATTATTCTTTTTTCTCTTATATTATTGTTCTGCGGAATGTACGATGATATAAAAGGGCTTAAGTGGAGTATTAAGTTTATTCTCCAGGGGATAACAGCAGGCGGGATGGTATTCGTTTTAAGCGATTACATAAATAAAATCCAGTTATTCGGATTAACATTTTCACAACCGTTCGGATATATAATTCTTGTCTTTTTTATTGTGGGAGTAATAAATTCATTAAATTTAATGGATGGGATGGATAACCTGGTCGGCGGTTTTTCATTGATTATTTTTCTGATAATATTCGGGCTAGCATTTGCGGTAAATAATACTGTACTTTTAGTTTTAACTGTTTCATTAGGAGGGAGTACTCTCGGATTTTCCAAATACAACAGGCATCCTGCAAAAATATTTCTAGGAGATACCGGATCTCTTATCTTAGGATTTTTCTTAATATTAAGTTCGATACTTCTTACAATGAATACCGGCAGCGGGACGCTGGATCTTACATTTTCATTAATGCTGTTCGGGATTCCTATTGTAGATACTTTCAAAGTAATGATTGTTAGAATATTAAATAAAAAGAGCCCGTTCTTACCGGATAGAAATCACCTTCATCATGTAATATTCGGTAATAATGTTACCCATAAGACTACGGTTTTTATTATACATACATTCACTGTTTTATCAATATTCACAGCTATCTATTATTTAAAAGCTTCACAACCGATTGCCGAAGTAGGATTTGGATTATTTGTTCTAATGATGCTGTTCGTTAAAAGATTATTAATTATTTTGAAAGGCTCTTTTATTCATAGAACATATATTTATTTAAGAAGAATAGCTCCTCAATTTATAATCTCATTTTATAGTAGATTTTTTGTACCGGTTTCAATTCTTCTTTTATCAGTACTTTTTTTCTTCCTTATTCCCGGTAAGACGGCAATTAAGCACCAGACAATATTACTGGTAATAATCGGCAGCGCAGCTTTATTCTTAATTTTTCTTTCTCAGAATTTTAAGTCAAAATTATTTAACGATGTATATGTAATGGTCAATGTTACTGTATTTCTTGGTATTACTAATTTATCCCATCCGCTATTTGCGACTCTTAATTTAAACTATGATATTATAAAAAATGCTGTACTTATTGCACTTTCCATTCTTGTTCTTTTACTTTTAATATTTTTTATGGTTAGAGATAAATTTTTTGACATTAAGGTATCGTTTTTAACTAAGTATGATTTTATTTTGCTGGGAATTGTTTCTTCTGTGGTAATATTGCAGGATTTTATAAAATATCCACAATTTTATTCGTTAAGCGGAAAATTTATTGTAGGTTTTATAGCTTATATGGTCTATAAAGTTATTTCTCACTTCAATAAAGAGCTTTCCAGGTGGTTTTACTATTTAACGTTTGTGGTTACATTTATAACGTTTATGTTTATGTATGTTGATTAAAGGTAAATGGTTTGTGGTCTATTGTATGTAGGTAAATGGTTTGTGGTCTATTGTATGTAGTCTGTGGTTTGTCGATCTACGTTAATGGTTCCACCTCCTCTTCCGGCATTCCGGTAAATGAAGATAAAAGAAAAAGTAAAAAGATAAAAGTAAAGAAAAAGTGGGTTGGGGTGAGCTACTTTTATCTTGTATCTTTTCTTATTGGGGGCTTAGTTTGAAGTCTGCGGGATTGTAGCCTTGTTCTTTTAGTAATTGAAAGATTCCGTTCATTGTATGGGGATCTAGTTCTTTGGTGCGGCTTAGAATCCAGCCGTATTTTCTTGAAGGGGTACCTATAACTGCCCATTTATAATTTTCATCAAGTCCGATTATCCAGTAATCACCCCATACGGGGCGCCAGCCGAGAATGCTGAAGAAGCTCACTTCCAGTTTCGCATTTGAATTTTTATCTACTACTCTTGCTACTCCCTCCGCTTTATCAACTTCACCGTCTTCATTAATGCATGAATTTATAACCGATATTTCACCGTTATCTTTAAAGGTGTATTCGGCGGTTGTGCCTTTTACACATTGGTCCTGAAAACTGTTCGGGATCCTTGCTATCTCGTACCAGAGTCCGGTATATCTTTTCAAATCGACATTGTCTACGGTTTTGGGAGGATTTGATTGGGGGAAAGCAGTAAGATGAGAATAAAATGGTTAATATGGTTGAGAAAGATTTAATAGTCATGTTTAAAAATAATTAGAGTTTGAGAAAAACCAAAGGTCAAAGGTCAAAAGTCAAAAGTCAGAAGTCAAAGGTCAAAAGTCATAGGTCAGAGATCGGAAGTCAGAATTTATTTGTCAAAGGTCAAAAGTCATTAGCATTGGTAGAAGGATAGAAATAGAAATAAGAAAAAAGAAAAAAGTTAAAAGATAAAGGGGAAGTACGTAAGAATAATTTTGAAGTTGGGGAATAAGAGAGGTGGTGTGGGGGGGGTCTATTTGATCACCGCAATGAATTGCGGTGTTAACCTTTCAAGTTAAAATAGTCAATGGTCAATGGTCATTGGAAAGAAAGTTGGGGGAACGAGGGTTTGGGGGGCTTCTATTTGATCACCGCAATGAATTGCGGTGTTAACCTTTCAGTTAAAAGGGGAAATATGTATATTTTCTTTAACACATTAAATTAATCTTTCACCGGTGTAAAAGGGGTGAAGAATGAGTCCTTCAAATAAATTTCTCAACTTTCTTTTTTTGTTATTCTTTGCCGTCATTTCGTCTTTTGATCTGTTTGCACAGGTGATTTTTCAGAAGGCTTTGAGTCCTCGAAATGCAAGTTATGATATGGATGTGAGGCTGAATGATAGTACTAAAATAATTGAGGGCTTTGAAACACTCCACTGGAAGAACCTTTCAAATGATTTGATTAGTGAACTGCAATTTCATTTATATCTGAATGCATTTAAGAATACAAAGTCTACTTTTGTTAAAGAATCAGGGGGACAGCTTAGAGGGGTTGTTCTAAATGAAAATTCAAGAAGAGGATGGGGATGGGTTGATGTACTGTCAATGAAAATTGAAAACGGTGAAGATCTCACGGATAAGATAAAATTTATTCACCCGGATGATGATAATGCCGATGATATGACGGTAATAAGTGTTCCGTTATCCCGTGCAGTTAAACCGGGAGAGACTATTAATATCGATATTAAATTTAAATCGAAGCTTCCGAAGGTTTTTGCGAGAACCGGGTATGCAGGTAATTATTATCTTGTTGGTCAATGGTTTCCTAAGATTGGCGTGTATGAATTTCCTGGTATTAGGTATGCTAAGAAAGGGGAATGGAACTGCCACCAGTTTCATGCTAATTCGGAGTTTTACGCGGATTTCGGAGTTTATAATGTAAGTATAACACTTCCTCAGAAGTATATTACGGGGGCAGTAGGTATTCAAGTCGATGAAAAGAAAAACAGTGATGGGACAAAAACTGTTAAATATCATGCTGAAGATGTTATTGATTTTGCATGGACAGCATCGCCTCGATTCGAATTAGCAGAAAAGAGATGGAGGAATGTAAAGATAAAAGTAATGCTTCAGCCGGAACATTTTTCTCAAGCCGACAGGCATTTTAAGTCTGTTATTGCAGCGCTGGAGTATTTAGATAAACACGTTGGAAAGTATCCCTATCCGAATCTTACTATTGTGGATCCACCTATCAAAGCTATAGGTTCCGGCGGTATGGAATACCCTACATTTATAACTGCAGGTACTTTATGGAAGATACCGGAAGGGATAAAAGTAACAGAGCAGGCGGTTATACATGAATTCGGGCATAATTATTTTATGGGGATGCTTGCATCGAATGAATTTGAAGAAGCATGGATGGATGAAGGCATCAATACGTATATGGAAACAAGGGTAATGAACGATACATACGGGAAGAAAACATCACTTATTGATTTATTCGGATATCATGAAGGAGATTTAGAGTATGTGCGACACGGGTACACAGGAATGGATAATCCGAAAATTGCAGAAGATGCCAGGCCTGCATGGGGCTACCAGGATGGGGGATACGGCAGTATTACTTATTACAAAACTGCTGCATGGATGACTACACTTGACAGGCTGGTAGGAAGAGATGTAATGGATGAGATAATGAGAACTTATTTTGAAAGGTGGAGCTTTAAGCATCCATGCGGAAAGGATTTTATAGATATTGTTAATGAAGTAGTAAAGAAAAGGTTAGGAAATAAGTTTGGTGAAAATATGGATTGGTTCTTTGATGAAGTCCTTTATGGAACCGACATATGCGACTACAAGCTTGAAAGGATTGCGGTTAGAGAAATTGAAAATCCTTCGGGAGCATATGACAGCGGAGGTGTTAAATTATATTATAAAAACAGGGGAGGGAAGGGGAACGAATTTGTTCCATTCAAAGGTTACAGTATTCCGTCTTGGTGAAGTAATTATGCCGGTTGAAATACTAGTTCACTTTGATAACGGGAAAGATACGCTGGTTAACTGGTCGGGGAAAGAAAGAACTTATGATTTGAGGTTTGACAGAGCGGAAAAGGTTGTGTGGGCAAAGGTAGACCCTGAGCAAAAAATCTATATGGATATTAACCTGAATAATAACAGTTATACTACTGCCAGGCAGGATACTACTCCTTTCAGAAAGTATATGACAAAGTTTATTTTCTGGGTAGAGAATTTAATTACTTCGGTGGGGATGGTGTTTTGACGATGGTTCCCGCTTCGCCATAAAGCTTCGCGGGACAGGCATTCGGTGGTCATTCGGTGGTCATTCAATGGTCATTCGGTTGTCATTCGATGGTTGGAGTGTTGGAGTATTGGAGTAGATGAAAGGAAGAAGGGAAAAGTAAATAATTATGAAAATTATTTCAGCTTATGTTGCGGGTTTTTTATTAGCCGGAAGACTAAAAAGCTTACTTTAATAATTTATGCAATAACGCTGCTTCTCGCACTGGTTTTAGCAATCCCTTTCGAAAAGACAATTGAAAATGAAGCAGGGAACTCAATGGCCTTCAGTTCATTAATCAAAGATTTTGATTATACGGTATATAAGGATTTTATAAAACAGTATGGTAAAGCAATCGATCCATATATATCAACGGCAGTATGGATGGGGATGTTGTATCTTCTTTTTACAATCTTCTTTGAGGGGGGGATATTTACTGTTCTGAGAAGGGAGGAGGATAAGTATTCACTAAGGATTTTCTGGGAAGGGAGTGCCGTATATTTTTCAAGATTTCTAAGGCTGGCGATTTATTCGATTATAATACAGGTTATGATTGCCGCTTCGATTTATATATCTCTGGGGAAAGCGTTGGAGTCGGCATTCGATAGAGTTGAGAGTGAGGCTTCAATGTTTTATATTGGAGCAGCAGGGGTTTTAATCCATCTTATTTTATTTATATTTATTCTGACGGTAACGGATTATGCGAAGGTAATGATGGTTGAAAATGCAGGATATAAGCCTTTTAAGACTTTGTTTAGAGGGATGGGTTTTGTATTCAGGCATTTTTTGAGCACTTATTTTCTTTATTTAAGTCTGCTTATTGTGCCGATTGTACTTTTTATAGTTTATTTCAGTATTGAAGGTGCAGTGGGAATGACTTCGGGATTTAAGATTTTTATAATATTTATTATTCAGCAGGTTCTGATATGGAGCAGGGTATTTATTAAGGTATGGATACTTGGGAGTGAATTGGTGCTTTACCGGAAGGTTAGTAGTTAGTAGTTTGTAGTGAGTAGTTTGTAGTTGGTAGTTTGTAGTGAGACACCGGAAGGAAGATGCAGGATTCAGAGAACAGAGATCAGTAGTCAGATATCAGAAATCCCATATCTTCGGTGTTCAAAATATTAAAGGGGCTGTAGTTTGGCTGAGGGTTATGACTTGCACCGGACTGGATATTTCGTCTCACTGGACTACAAGTCCAGTGTTAACCTTTGAATTTCTATCCGGTCTCAATACTCAATACTCAATACTCGCTACTATTTTTCTATGGGGACTCCTACGAGGTTGCCCCATTCTGTCCAGCTTCCATCGTAATTACGGACTTTTGTATAGCCTAATAGATTTGTGAGTACAAACCAGGTGTGGCTGCTTCTTTCGCCGATTCTGCAGTAGGCAATTATTTCTTCTTTTGGAGAGAGGCTGTTTTGTTTTTCATAAATTTCTTTTAGTTCGTCTGCAGTTTTAAAAGTTCCATCTTCGGGATTTATAGCTTTTGCCCAGGGAATATTTTTTGCGCCGGGTACATGTCCTCCCCTTAAAGCACCTTCATTAGGATAATCGGGCATATGGAGTCTTTCACCTGAAAATTCCTGAGGACTACGCACATCTACAAGGTGCAATCCATTTCTTACATGCTGCAATACATGTTCTCTGAATGCTCTAATTCCGAAATCATCTCTTTCGGGTGCATCATACTTAGTTTCCTTATACTTTGGGACTTCTCTTGTAAGCTCTCTTTTTTCCTTCTCCCATTTCAATCTCCCGCCGTCCATTACCTTTGCATTCTTATGATTGAACAGCATGAATACCCAGTAGGCATAGCAAGCCCACCAGTTATTTTTATCACCATAAAACACAACAGTAGTATCCGGAGTTACTCCAATCTTTGACATTAATTTTCCGAATTGCTTATCATCCAGATAATCTCTTTTGAGCTGATCGTTTAAATCTTTTTCCCAATCAACCTGGACAGCTCCGGGGATATGTCCTGACGGATAAAGGAGCAGGTCTTCATTTGATTCAATAATTCTTATGTCCGGGTCATTTAAATGTTCAGCAACCCAATCTGTAGAAACAAGAACATCCGGATTAGAATAGCCCCTTTCATTTATATCAATTGTTTTAATTTCTTCTACGTTGTTCATCTTAACTCCTTATTGGTTATTGAGTTGTTCTTTCAATAGGGTATGGGATGCATACCCATTATTAATAAATTTTATATTTTTATCACTGCTTAAAATTACGGTAGAAGGAACGGTTTTAATTTTCAGAAGCTTTGTCATTTTCAGGTCTTCTACAGCATTTAAGGAGATTAAATTAAACTTTTTGCCTTCATTCTTTAATTTAAGGATAGCAGGTTTCTGAACACTGTTACATTGAGCACATTGTTCAGTCCAGAAATATAATATTGTAGGTAAGGCAGGGTTCAGGCTGCTAAGCTCCAATGGCAGATATTCGTTAGAAATTGCTTTTGTGGTAAAAAGTTTTCTTACCATTAGATAAGTAAGAAAAAGAAATAAAGTCAGAATAATTATTCTCTCAAGCATTTTTATTCCCAGTTATTGATGAAGTTGAAGAAAGTTTCAGCTTCTGCAGCTGGAAATAAATAAAGCAACCGGCGCAGAAATCGAGTGTTAGATTTATGAAGGCAAGTGCTATCACTATAAAAGAGAGAGCCCACCCAATGAATATGAGTCCGGTGTATTGCACGAGTATAAAAGATAAAAGAAGAAAGGATCCTCCTAATCCCTGTGCAAACCGGTGAGGGGAGCTGCTTTCTTCAATTATATCCGGTTTTAAGAGTTTTAAAGGTTTTATTATATTTTTATAGAGTAGTTTAAATAGTCCGGTTCCGGGAACCAGGGTATCGAGCAGTAGGAGTACTCCTACTAAAGCAGCGAGCCAGGCAGTATTTAATAGAAATGCCAGGGCAGTAAATAGGACAATGCATGCCTGGTTAAATTTTAGGGATGTTTTATCGATTTTTTCAATTGGATGAGTCATAATATTGTCCTTTTAATATGAATTATAAAAGTGAGGCTCACCTTGGAGGTGAACCTCACTTAATCTTTAATACACCGGTATTGTTCTATCGATTTTTTCTGCCCATGCGTTTATACCTCCGGTAAGGTTTTTGACTTTTTTGAAGCCTGATTGTTTGAGGAATTCAACAGCTTGTGCACTCCTTCCGCCCATTTTACAATGGGCGACCATTTCTTTTGAAGAATCGAGTTCATTTATTCGTTCGGGTAAATCATTAAGAGGAATAAGATAGCCGTTGAGATTGCTTATTTCGTATTCATGGGGTTCGCGTACATCAAGGATAAAAATATCTTCTCCGGCATCTAATTTCCTTTTAAGCTCATTTACTGAAATTATATCATGTTCGTTAAAATTTTCTCCAACTGTAATCCCGCAGAATTCTTCATAATCAATTAATTCATGGATAACAGGATTATCACCGCAAATGGGGCAGCGGGGATCTTTATGAAGCTTTAATTCTCGAAAGTTCAATTTCAATGCATCGAACAGAAGCAGCCTTCCTATAAGAGGTTCTCCTTCTCCGATAATTAATTTAATTGCTTCAAGTGCCTGGAGAGAGCCAATAATTCCCGGAAGCACTCCCAGAACTCCTCCTTCGGCACAGCTTGGTACTAAACCGGGAGGCGGTGGAGAAGGATAAAGACATCTGTAGCATGGACCGGAAGAAGGATCAAAGACAGTAACCTGCCCTTCAAACCGGAATATACTTCCATATACATATGGTTTTCCTGTCAATACACATGCATCATTAACGAGATACCTTGTGGGAAAATTATCAGTGCCGTCAACTATTACGTCATAGTCTGAAATAATATCAAGTGCATTTTCAGAAGTCAACCTTGTGTTATAAGTTTTAACATGCACATTAGGATTTATCCGGTTAATTTTTTCCTTTGCAGACTCAAGCTTTGATCTTCCTACATCGGAAGTATTATGGAGAAGCTGGCGCTGAAGGTTTGTTTCATCGACGATATCAAAATCTACAATTCCGAGTGTACCAATCCCTGCTGCAGTTAAATACATTCCAAGAGGAGAGCCGAGCCCGCCCGCACCAATCATTAAGACTTTAGCTGCTTTGAGCTTCTTTTGCCCTTTCATACCAACTTCAGGCATTATAAGGTGCCTGCTGTACCTTAGAATTTCCTGGTTTGAGAGTTTTATATCGTTTATATCAATAGATACTTTCGTTTTTATCTCTTCTTCCAGGACATCAATTCCACCGGCAATAGAAGGGATTATACTGATAACGTCTGTTTCATTCAGCAGAGTATTATCATTTTGCAGGTATCTAATGTCTTCATCATTTACATATATATTTACATAACTTCTTAATTCTCCATTTTCGTTAAACAGATGTTTTTTCAAAAGGGAATATTTATTTGTTAAGTTGGTAAGAATTTCGCCTGCAGTATTCCCTTCTGCTTCAACCGTATCCTTTTTCCCTGTGTATTGTCTAAGGGGTGTAGGGATCATTACTTTAATGTTCATTTCAGTATTACTCCTTGTAATTAGGGGTATTTAGTTAATAATATTCATTTCTTGTTGTTCAAATCCGCTTCTGTCTTCAAATAATTTCCATGATGTCAAATTTTCTGCTTTACCTTTTTGAACCGAAACTATCATATAAATAAAATTCGGGAATGCATGATCGGAATCAAATTGCGAAGGAACTGCAGGATGATCAGGGTGAGAATGATAAAATCCCAGGAGTTCTAAGCTTTTTTCGGCAGCAATTCTTTCAGATTCCAGGTATTGCTTGGGGGAAATTAAATATCTTCTTTCACGGTTATCGGTGCGTTCATTATTGAATTCAAGCAATTCGGTTATTAAACTGGAACCGTTTTGAGATTTTCCGAAGATTGCTCCGCAGCATTCAGAGTTATAAGTTTTCTCTCCGTTTTTTTTAATTTGATTTAGTAATTGATCATTTATTTTTATCATTTTTCACTATAAAATTATTTCCAGATACCTTCACTTAAATATTTTATTCCCCCGTCTGCAAAAATTGTTACTATAGTGCCCGATTCAATTCCGGAAGCGGCTTTTAATGAAGCGGCCATAGCTGCACCGCTTGAAGTTCCAACAAACAGACCTTCCTCTTTGGCGAGCAGTTTTACCATTTCGTAAGATTCCTCAGTAGATACTTCGAGTAATCCATCGTGTAAGGATTCATCATATATACCCGGAATTTTAGCTGTAGGGAGATGCTTTAATCCTTCAAGACCATGCATAGGGGAATCGGGCTGGAATTCAATGCATTGAATTTCAGGGTTGAGCTCTTTAAGCCGCCTGGATGTTCCGGTGAAAGTACCTGTGGTACCGAGTCCGCATACAAAATGAGTAATTTCACCATTAGTTTGTTTCCAGATTTCATTGGCGGTTGTTTTATAATGGGCCTGCCAGTTAGCCGGGTTATTATACTGATCGGGATAAAAGTATTTTTCCCTATCATTTTCATAAATTTCTTTCGCAACTCTTTGTGCTCCATCGGTACCTTCGAGGGGATTACTTAAAATAATTTCTGCTCCATAAGCAGAAAGGATTTTCTTTCTTTCGGGGCTGGCATTTGAGGGTAAGACAAGCTTTACCTTATAGCCCTTTACAGCAGCAATTAAAGCATAAGCTATACCGGTATTTCCACTTGTTGCATCGAGTATAATTTTATCATCATTTAATAATCCTTTTTCTTCCCCTTCCAGTATCATGTTTAAAGCGGCACGATCTTTTATCGAACCTCCGGGATTAAACCATTCGGCTTTTGCATATATAGATACATTGGGAGATATATCACGTGTTAGCCGTTTTATTTTTATTAAAGGAGTTCTGCCGATTTTGTTTAGAATAGAAAAATCGTTTCCTGCTTTTTTATTTATTCTCTTTTCACCGGGAAACGGATGAGTATTTACCTCATTATTCTTAAAAAAGAGCTTATTCCTTTCGGAGAATTTAGTAGTCATAGTTTTATATCTGGTTTTAAAACAAAAAACCCGCTGACGATTAAAGCGGCAGCGGGTTTTTAATTAAAATTATTACTTAATGGTTAAGTACGGATAAATTTCCTGCTGCCGATAAAAGCAGTACAACAACAGATGCAGTTACAAATACAACAGCATTTATTTGTTAAGAAATTATCCGGTGAAAACATCAAATTATATTTCCTTTACTAAAAATTTATTCAAAAGTATTTAATCCTTACAATAAAGTCAAGATTAAATAATTGCTTTATGTTTTTAATCAAACGTATTTAGATCTTAATTAGATAAGCATCTAAAAAATAAAATAATGCAATGACGGAAAAGAAATAACCTAAGAGAGAGAACCAGATTTTTATTATTTTTTCATTGCTGCCCTCAACAAAATAACCGGCAGCTATAATAAAAATAACGAGTAGTACAATCATGTTTATCCAGAGGCTGGCATCGTAACTGCCGCCGCTGCTTAGATTTTGTATGGCGAGTAAAGTGATTAATCCTAATAGGGATATTATCATCGGCATATATTTTTCATACCAGGGATATATATGCGGGGTAAAATTAAATAGAGCCGAAGCAAATCTTACTATTATCAATCCAACACAGGTAAATACGGCAATTAGTAAACCGGTTGAAGAATGAAGGAATGGATCCCATGCGGGATGATTATTTTTAAATATAAAATTTCCTAGAAAATAAGCAGCAACTAAAAGCAAACCTACCAGGAACTGATTGCGGTTTTGTCTCCCCCACAATTCATACGGGGTAAAGAAATCTTTTACTGGTTTTAATATATGATGTTCTTCCCCATCCTTAAAAGATAATTCGCGGACTTTCATATGGGCCTTCTTCTGTAATGTTTCTTTATTATAATAAATATTTAAACAAAAATCTATATAATATTTTACTCGCTATAAAGAGATTTTGTTTCAGAATATTTCAATGGAAAAATATATTAAGCAATGATCGAAAATAAATTAAATATATTAAGAATAAGAATCAAGATTCTTAATTTTATATGGAAGATGAGTTTTTAAGAATAATATATCACTCCTACGGAGTGAGGATAGATTTGGTTAATTTCTGTTTCTATAGATATTTCGCTCCTACGGAGCGAAGAGAATTCATAAGAATAATAGCTTAGGATAATAGTAAGTTGCATGGATTATGATTACGAGTATGATTACGATTACGATTACGATTATGATTACGATTACGATTACGAGTATGAGTACGATTAAGAATACTGGTGGAGAGAAGAGATTTCATATAAATATTGTTATTCTATTTTACTTCTTTTCCGTCTTTATTAATTTATTTCCTTTAATGCTGATATCATATATCTTTCCATTTAAATGAAAATTCTGCAGTGTTAGTTCTTCAATGTTTTTGGGCAGGATAGGTTTATATTTTTCGATGACCCCGTTATCAGTTATTCTTAATCCGGTATATCCGTAAATAATTTGCTGCAGATATCCTCCCGCACCCGTTATAAAATTAATCGAATGATTGTGAGGCGTTTCGGTTAGTACATTAAATGGAGGGTGCAGATATCCTTTATATGATATGATTGAAAGCTTGTCGAGAATATTTTCATTCTTTACTTCTGCTGCGATAATTGGTAATAAAGTTACAGTCATCATTGCACCCGGTCCTTCTTTATAAACAAGGCCGGCGGCATTTTCAAGATTGTTTGTCTTTGCTTCATCACTCATATTTACTTCGATAGGATAACTTAAAAGTGTAACAACCGAACCCAAAATCGAATCCGGAGCATTTTCATATGTTGGATATATTTGGTTTACAGAATCATAAGGAATATAAATTTTATTTTTAACATCCTCCCATTTGGGATTTACTTCTTTGTTTAATATACGGCTTGCATTAATAGCAATTTCCAGGTTCTTCTTTGCTATTGAATTTGTGTATGTATCATTGCTTATTCCTATTCTCCCTTCATCAACAGAAACAATATTTTTTATTTCATATCTGTCCTTCTCCTTATTATAGGAGACTCTGCTTATCCAGAAATCTGCAGTGGCTTTTATTACATTATAGCCGGTATCAGCTAACCATTTCTTATCTCCTGTTGCTGAATAGTACTGCCATTGCGCTAAAGCCACATCGCCGGTAATATGATTTTCAGACAAAGCATTTTGATAAGCAAAAGCCGGTGTTGCCTCATTTCCCAGTTCATCTGATTCCCAGGGATACATGGCTCCTTCATATCCGTTTAATTTTGCATTTTTCTTCTGCAGCTCCAAGAGATTTATACCTGAAATCTACCATAGACTTTGCCATTCCGGGATGCATTAAAAGCAGTGATGGGAACATAAAAATATCAGCGTCCCAGAATATATGCCCGTAGTAACCATCATTTGCTAAACCCATTGGAGGTATGCTGAAATCTGTTCCTTCCCTGATGCTGCAGAATAGATAAAACATCATTGAATGAACAACCTTTTGTAATTCGGGATCTCCTTTAATTAAGATATCCGTTTTCCATAATTTTTCCCATTCTCTGTTGTTATCTTCTAAAAGATTCTCATACCCCCTTGCACCGGCATTGCTGGAATTCTTTTTTGCAGTTGCAAAATAATCTTGAGTATCATTGGATGAAATAGCGGATATATATTTATAAAATGTATACGTTTGATTTGCATCAGCAATAAAATCTATTTCTATTCCAGATTCATTCTTATTATTAATCAGCTTTATAGTTTTATTTTTTAATCCTTGAGCCCAATTAATATTGACTGCTTCTGAGACTACATAAGGTCTTCCGTCAGCCTTAGAATTCATCCAGATTTCTGCTCTGTTGGAAGATGTATCAACACCTTTATTTATTAATTTCATATAACCGGGATACCACTCTGCCGGATAAGAACCGGGAGGATTTGGCGCAATCTTTTTTAATTCCGCATATCTTTTTCTGTTAGGAGGATCCCAATCTTTTAAGGGTAGATATACCTTTACATTCCCGGTAAAGTGCGGCGTGATTTCAAATTTAATAGCGGCGAGGTTTTTATCCTTCCTGGAAATAAAGGTTTCTGTTTCAATTTTAGTAATCTTCCCCTCGTTGTTCCACATATATTTTGTACTGAGCAATCCGTTAAACATATCCAGCTTTTGCTCATATGAAGAAAAATTTGAAGAATTTAATTGTGCATCATTCAACCAGCTTTTACCGTTATAGAAATTGATTTCATTCCATGCAGGTAACCTTGCTATTCTCGGTATATCCCCATCGCCTTTATCATATATCCATGCCATATATGAACCGGTTGGTTTGGTTCCTGTTTGAGATGTTTCGATACTAAAATATCCGTTCCCTAAGCTTGCGGGTGTATAATTATTGAAGCTTGTGGTTTTTAATATAAAAGAGGAATCCTGTGGAAATATTGTCGCAAATAATATAAAAAATATTAAAATTATTTTTTTAAGTTTTAGGTGAATCCTCATATAAAATATTTAATAAATAAAAAAGCAGGCGCTCAATTAATTGAACGCCTGCAAAAAAAGATTAGAAAGTATAACTAAGATCCAGGGAGAATCTTGTTGGTAATATAGGTCTGGCAAGATACATTGAAGTTTGCCCGGCTGCTGATAAAACCTGTCTTGGATTTCCTTCTTCCAATCCTTTAGACATTGTTGCATTTAGCAGATTTGCATTAATCATTACTCCGGAATTCGGTATGCTGTAAGAAAGACCAATATTGATATAACCATACGGCGGAAGATTAGTGCCGGCAGAAACATCTGAATATCTAATCCCGACAAAATGATAATCAGCAAGAAGTGTCCAATTGTTAACAGAGTAAGTTCCTGAAATATTTCCAATAAATGCCGGTACACCATTAAGTAAGCTGCCGATATCGGCTCCGGCTCCGGAACCCTGTTCAGCTCTTATTAATGTTCCATTACCCAGAATTCTTAATCCTTCGAATGGTGCGGCTGATATTTCAAGTTCCAATCCATATGATCTGTTTTGGGGAGATGTGGTAACGAGCCAGATTGTCTGCTTTGTAACCGGATCTACAACTGCTCCCTGGCTTGTGATGTTCTTTAAAACAGTATAAAATGCATCCAGTGTATATCCCAATACAGGAGAAGTATACTTAATTCCAGCCTCGCCACCCAGAACTTGCCGGTCTTCAAATACATCGGTTTGAGCTTGTGAAGTTGCATTTAAGAATTCATCTAACGCCGGCATTTTGTATGCACGGCTTCCCTGTACATAAAATGCATAATTATCGTTAACAGAATAATTTAATCCTATGGAAGCAGCATAATCCTGCAGCCATTTATTGAAATGACGGTATGAATTATTTCCCCATAAAAATTGATTATCATATAATGTTTTGCTGTTTCCATCTAAATCTCGAGCTGCAGTATTTTCTGAACTTTGATTAAATTGATCCCACTCATAACGAATACCTAAATCAGCTCTTAGCTGATCAGTAAGCTGTAAACTTCCACCTAAAACACCTGAAAAGATAGTAGTTCTACCTGTTCCATTAACATAATTCGACATATAGTTGCTGAATCCGTTTTTTGAGTAATAAAGAGTATCAGCTCCATTTACAGCAATAATATCTAAAAATTTAGGGATATCTCTAACATCGGTAGTAATATTAGTAAAGTACCAATTATTTATTTGGGAGTAATTTGCAAAATAAATACCCAATGAGAAATTGTGCGGACCAAAACTTTTCTTTAACTGAAATTGATCCTGGAAAGCAGAGAGGGGTTTGCTTACATGCCATTCTCCACCCGGAGCAATTAAACCGTTTGGAGTATTAAATCTTTCGCTAGGGAGACCATTATCAGGGTTAGTATAAAAAAGTTCGGCATTGTATCCGGCGGGGAGATTTAAGTCTGATACAAAACCGGCTACTGTCTTAAGATCAAAAGGCAAAATTGCATTCCATTCCTGCTGATTGCTCATTATTTGAGCCGCGTTTTCTATCCCCCATCCGTTTTCAAAATTAAATCCAACGTCTGCAGTTAACCAGTATGCCTGTGTATATAAACCGTGATCCAAAGGAAGATTTAACCTTCCGTCCGGAGTGGGTACACTGATATCATTTCCCTCATCAGTATTCATAGATACATAATCACTTAATCCTGAAACATAATCAGGGCTCGTAGTTCCCTGGAACGGTAAATCAAGAATAAATTGATTTCGGTCATTTATATATTTTAAGGAAAGACGAATAAACCCATTATCCATTAGCCTGGAAACATTTGCTTTTAACTGCCCGCCGCTGATTCCAGGGAAACCGGGATCCCTTACTCCATGATCATATCTGTAAAAGCCACCCACATTATAACGCCAGTTATCGGTTATAGGTCCGTTAACATTAAAATCATAACGGGCATATCCCTGAGTTGCAGCTGTCCATTTCATAACACCTTTTGTTTCGGTTCCACCGGTTTTATCAATAAAGTTTATTATAGCACCTGGAGTGTTTGACCCAAACAGTGCGGAATTTCCTCCTCTGACAACTTCCACCTTTTGAATATTCAAATCCGGTCTGAATAAATTATCTGCATTCATGAAAAATGTATGCATTGTTGGAAATACAGGCAATCCGTCTTCCATAAACATTACATACTCCACACCAAGGATTCCTCTCATGCTTATATTTTCATTTACTTCTCCACCCGAACTCTCGATTCGTGTAAAGCCCGGTACATATCTTAAAATTTCAGTTGTACTTCTAGGCTGCATCTGTTCTAAATCCCTTGGAGTTAAGGTGCTGATTGCCACAGTCGATTTCATTTTAGACAAAGGTGCCACTACACCTGTAACTACCACTTCATTTAAGTTCAACAAATCACTGCCTAAAGTAAAATTTTGCTCGGTAGTTCTTCCAGCTTCTACTGTTACACTGGCGGTATCAGTTTTGTATCCAACCGAGCTCGCTTTCAATGTATATGTTCCTGCATTTAAGTTAGAAATTGTATATTCTCCTTGCGAGTTAGCTGCTGCTCCAGTCATGGTACCTTCAACAACAATATTGGCAAATGATACAGGATTATTGTTTTTATCAACTACTTTCCCCTTTATATTTCCTTTTCCTTGTGCAATCAGAAAAGAATTAAAACAAAAAACCAGGAGAAGGATTGAGAATACTCCTCCAAGAACTTTTGTAGTTTTTGCGAACATAGCTCCTCCAACATTTTATGAATATAATAATTGATTTATTTAGGGGTTGGAAATGTTCTATTTTGAGATTGGGCTTTTTATTATATGTACTTTTGTTTTGTAAAGTTATTTTTGAAAGCGTTTGCATTCAGCAATCTTTCTCTCAAATTTTTCTGCGCAAGTATTTATAATACTGATATTTATGATGTTTATATTATTTGAATCTCAAATAAATCTCTGTGCTCGCAAGCACAAATTTGAACGAAATTTTATTAATATTTACAAGTTTTATTAAATATGACTTACTATCACTAATTAAGGAGTAATTATTATGAAATCAATCCCGGTTCAGGATGAATATTTGCGTGACATAAAAATCACCTTTGAGAAATATAAAGCTATGTCTGATAAAACTTTTGAGCAATTGACTGATAAAGATTTTCATTTTATGCTAGATGAAAATTCTAATTCAATAGCAGTTATTATTCAACATATCAGCGGGAATTTAATTTCCCGTTTTACTGATTTTTTAACATCCGACGGTGAAAAGCCGAATCGAAACAGGGATGCTGAATTTGAAGAACAACAATTATCTAAAGTTGAATTAATTGAAAAGTGGAATCATGCATGGAGTATTTTAATCAATTCAATTACAAATCTTAAAGATGAAGATTTATTAAAAACAATTTATATAAGGAAAGAAGCCCTTTCTGTAATTGAAGCTTTAAATAGGAGTCTTTCTCATACAGCTTATCATGTAGGACAAATTGTTTTACTTGCTAAACATATTAAGAAAAGTGAATGGAGAACTTTAAGCATTCCTAAGAAAAAGTAATGGTTCTCTAATATATTTCTTTATTTCACCCCTTCGGGGTTTTGGATATTCCCTCTATTTCTTATTTTCTACAATAATGTCACCCCTATCGGGGTTTTGAATCCTTCACTTTATATTTTCTACAATAATGTCACCCCTTCGGGGTTTTGAATATTCCTTCTACTTTTTATTTTCTACAATAATGTCACACCTTCGGGGTTCAAGATTCTGTGAACTCTTTCCCTGATTGAATTGTTTTAGTATGCTTGATTATTAATTTAAGCGTACTTAAATTAAATAATAAAAAATACTTTAATTATGAATAATATTTCAAAAGAAGATTATTTAAGTGCGATTTACAAGTACCGGGATAAAAACGGGAAGATTAAGGCTAATATTATTGCTGAGAAATTACAGATTTCAAATGCAGCTGTTTCGGATATGCTGAAAAAACTTTCCAGTGACGGTCATATAAAGTATGAGCCTTACAAAGGAATAAAACTTACAGGTGTTGGTGAAGAATATGCAAGGAAAATGGTAAGGCGCCATAGAATATGGGAAGTATTTCTGCATCAAATCGTTGGAATGCCTTGGGATAAGGTACATGATGAATCTAATAATCTTGAACATTCGGGCTCGGATGAATTGATCAATAGAATGGAAGAAATGCTGGACTTCCCTGAGTTTGATCCACATGGTGATCCGATTCCGGGAAAGGATGGTACTCTACCCGTACAAAGAAAAACTGTCTCGTTATCTAAATTAAACAAAGGAGACACAGGGATAGTAATCCGTGTAAATGATTTCGATCATGATTTCCTGAGTTATATTTCAAGGATAGGAATTGTACTAAATAAAGAGATTTATGTTAAAGATATTTTAAGTTTTGATCATTCGCTGCTTGTTAATATTAATAGAAAAGAAATAAACTTAAGTAATACGATTGCAGCAAACATTTTTGTTGAAATTAAAAAGTAGAAGCCCCGGCAGCTTTATATATTTATTAATTACAGAACTAAAGAATGAAAAATTTTTTTGATTCTTCAATAATGCAGACTGATGCAAAAACCAGGAATTATGCAGATGATGCATTATCCGGAAAGTCAAACAAAAGCCTCTTCAAAAGACTGATCCCTTTCCTTGGTCCGGCATTTATTGCAAGTGTTGCCTATGTAGATCCGGGAAACTTTGCTACAAACATACAGAGCGGTTCCGAATTTGGTTATACTTTACTTTGGGTAATAGTAGCCAGTAATCTTATGGCAATGCTTATCCAGACATTATCTGCAAAACTTGGAATTGCAACCGGACACAATTTAGCCGAACATTGCAGAAATCAGTTTAATAAGCCCACTGTTTATTCCATGTGGTTTTTGATGGAATTGGTAGCAATGGCTACTGATCTGGCGGAATTTCTTGGTGCTGCAATTGGTTTTAATTTGCTTTTCGGGTTTCCTTTAATTATCGGCGGAGTTTTAACAGGTATATGTACTTTTCTAATACTAGGATTAGAACGGTATGGATTTCGCCCCCTCGAGATTGCTATTACTGTGATGGTAAGTGTAATTGCATTATGCTATCTTTTGGAAACTATCCTTGATAAACCCGATATCAATACTCTTTTGTATCATTCATTTGTACCGCAATTTTCAGGAACTGAAAGCATACTTCTTGCTACCGGAATTCTTGGAGCAACAGTAATGCCGCATGCTATTTTTCTTCACTCTGCCTTAACACAAAATAGAATAATTGTTAAGAATCCAAATAAACTACGAAAACTATTCCGTTTTGAAATTCTTGATGTTACAATTGCAATGGGAATCGCGAGCCTGGTTAATATGGCAATGTTGATTATGGCAGCATCAACATTCCACCAGCATGGTCTAAATAACGTTGCTACAATCGAAGAAGCACATTTAACATTAAAACCACTGCTCGGTAATGCCGCAAGCTGGATTTTTGCAATCTCTTTATTAGCTTCCGGATTATCATCATCAACAGTTGGCACAAGTGCCGGCCAGGTAATTATGCAGGGTTTTTTGCACAAACATATCCCTATATGGATTAGGCGCTTAGTAACCATGGTTCCTTCTATGGTGGTTATTGCTATCGGATTAGACCCTACACGTACTCTCGTATTAAGCCAGGTTGTTTTAAGTTTCGGACTTCCGTTTGCCATTGTCCCATTAATTATTTTTACCCATAAAAAAGAAATAATGGGTATCCTTGCCAATAAAAAAATTACTACATTTATTACTTCAATTATTGCTGCTTTAATTATATTTTTGAATATGTATTTAATTTATCAGGCGCTATTAGTTGATTAAACCAATTATAAAACGTTTGCTGGTTCCGCTTGACGGATCATTACTTGCAGAATCTGTTCTGCCTTTGGCGGCACAGCTTGCTAAGAAGATGGATATTTCCATTACTTTAATCCATATAATTGAAAAAGATGCACCTAATGAAATTCATGGTCAAAGACACCTGACATATGCGGGTCAGGCAAAGGATTATCTTAATTCTATTGTCGAACGTAATATTTTTAAGGAAATTCCGGTTAATGTACATGTCCATGAAGATAAAGAAAAAAATATTCCTCTTAGTATAGCTGATCACTCAAAGGAATTGAACCAGGATCTTGTTCTTATGTGTACACATGGAAGCAGCGGTATACATGGAGTATTATTCGGTACTATTGCCCAGCAGGTAATCTCATTAGGGAATACTCCTGTTTTATTAATTCATCCCACTGCGGAAAATTTTATTAAAGGCTGCAAATTTGAAAAATTTCTTATACCTTTAGACGGCAATCCCGAACATGAACAAATATTAGAATATGATGTTGAATTAGCAAAAATATGTAATGCACGCATTCATCTTTTCGTAGCTATTCCTAATTTTGGAAGTATGTCCGGTGAGTTAACTACTGCCGATCGTTTATTACCGGGTACTTCAACGAAGATGATGGATATGATCGCCTCTGATGCGGAAGAATATCTGGACCAGCTTCGGTCAAAACTTAGAAAAGATGGTTTAGAAGTTACAGCAAGTGCTTCAAGGAACGATCCTGTCAGTGCAATTGTTCAAACTGCTAAAGATATTAATGCCGATCTGATTATTCTGGCTACACACGGGAAAAAGGGAGCGGAGGCATTTTGGGAAGGGAGTATTACTCCTAAAATTAGCAGATCAAGTGAAATTCCGCTTTTACTTGTTCCAATTAGCAAGCTATCTTAACTCGGGAAATGTCGGATATAAAGATGACATCTTTAAAAAGTAAATTACTTCTTATATCTGGATTAAAGTTTAACTTAGTAAAATTTTATTTTTAATAAGTAAAGATGTCATCTTTCAAATACTCATTATAATAAGGAAATAATGCCAGAAACTATAAATAAAGATAGTATAGATAAAAAGTCCATTTCAATATGGAGGTCCCATCTTCAGGATGAAGTTGATGCTGCATTCTTATATAGAACCCTTGCCGGAATAATAAAAAATTCCAAGCAGCAGGATATATATATACAGCTTGCGGAGATTGAAGATAAGCATACCGAAGTCTGGGAAAAATTATTAAATGATTATAAAATTACTTTTGATAAAAGAATACCGTCATTTAAATCTAATGTACTTGCCTGGTATTCAAAGAAATTCGGACCTGGTCTCCTTTCTAAATATATGCTAAAAGAGGAAGCATCAGAAGTTAAATCTTATTTAGGGCTTTATAGAGAAAGTAATTTTAAACAAACTAAAGATATTGCCTTAAGACTAGCAAAAGATTCTGCGCAGCATGCAAACCGCTTAATGGAATCAGGAAATAGTTCGGAAGAACCATGGCATCAATCTGAATCCGGTGGAATGTTAAGGAGTGTTGTCTATGGTTTTAATGATGGTCTAACGGCTAATTTTGGTTTAATAGCCGGAGTAATTGGTGCTAGTACCGCTCCTCATATTATATTGATTTCTGGAATTGCCGGTATGATTGCCGATGCTCTTTCAATGGGTTCATCCGGCTATCTCGCGGCTGTGAGTGAAAAAGAAGTGTATGAGCATGAAAGGCAAATGGAAGCCGATGAAATTAGGATGATGCCGGAACTGGAAACAGAAGAGCTTGCACTAATTTATGAATCCAAAGGTATGAAAAAAGAAGAGGCTAAGAAATTGGCTGTTGATGCAATGAAAAACCCGGAACAAGCGTTGGAGGACAAGGTTAGGGAAGAATTAGGAATTATGGCAAGCTCCCAAAGTCCTTTCAAAGAGGGATGGGTTACCGGGTCTGCAACGGCTATTGGCGCATTGATCCCGGTATTTCCTTTCTTCTTTTTATCCGGAAGTACAGCAGTATTGACTTCATTTATTATTTCAATGTTGTCCCATTTTGGTGTAGGTGCTGCCAGAAGCTTTTTTACCGGAAGGGGTATTTTCCGAAGCGGGTTTGATATGTTTGTTGTAGGTTTTGGTGTTGCCGCAATTGGATATTTAATCGGGGAAATGGTATTAAAATTTCTTTGATTGATGTTACCTTAAAGTAATCCTATGAAAAGAGTCTTAATAATTATTTATTTCGGGGCTGACCAAAAAGTAATTTTCTATTAAAATAGGAAAATCCATTAAAATCTGCGTCATCTGCGTGCCATTTTTAAAAATAATTACTTTTTGGTCAGCCCCTTAATATTACTTCAAATTACATTTTCTATAATAATATCACGCCTTCGGCGTTCGGAATTCACTACTCTCTGGCTGAAGCCAGGTAAAAGAGAGTACAGTAAGAAACCGGTCATTTTTGATGATCACCGGACTGGAAGTCCGGTGTTAATCTTTGTCAATGAAAAAAGGTTAATAATATTCACATAGTTCCTTCGGTGTTAGAATTTTGCCCCTTTTTTACTACAAAATCCTATCCTGGTAAATTTTTATTAAACAATTATCTGTTTTATTCGAAAATAGAAGTGGAAAGTTTTTTGATATTCACGCAGATAAATTGTGGAAATGCTTTACCGTAGAAAATTATAGAGATTTCAATGTTAAAGAGATGTATAGACTAAGGAAAATAAGCAAAAAAATAGGATTTTTTAAGTTAAAATATAAGTTAATATATATTTTATCTCTTGTTATACTCGCTATATCTGCATTTTTTTATATCTTTTTTACCAAACAATTTGAAGCACAGGCAGTTAAGTCTTTACATGAGAAGGGGGATTTCATTTCTCAATATATTATCGATAAACTTCAAAATAATCTCTCGAAGGGAGAAAAAACATTTAATAATGATCTTGTTCAGGTTTTTGATAAATATAGTATTGATTATTGTATTCTGACTAATAATAAAGGTCTTGTGAATAAAGCTTATAATCTAAAGCTGGCTGAACAAAATTTGTATTTATTTACGCTGAAAGGGGAACAATTAACCGAAGATAAAAACATTTTTAGAACCAAGGTTCCTATAGCCGCCGGTGATTCCCAGGTTGTAGCATACATAGGATTTTCGGCTAAAAACTATAGAGAATATATCTTTAATGTCAGAAAAAATGCCGGAATAATAAGCTTAATTATTTTTATTACCGGGACCCTGTTAATATTTATTATAAGCAGCTTAGTAACAAAACCGATTAATAAACTTTTTGAGGGCTCGGAACTCTATAATAAAGGAAATTTAAGACATAAAATCAGTTATTTTAAGGAAAATCAGATCGGAGCAATTGCCAAAGCGCTAAATTACTTATCGTTTAACCTCGATAGTGCCAATGAAAAAGTAGAAAATCTTAACAAGCAGTTGAAAGGTTTGTTCAGGGATAGAATCGGCGAACTAAATTTAGAAATTAATCAAAGAAGGATAGCAGAATATTCTCTTAAGCAAAGTGAGAAACAGTTTAGATTATTATTTGAGAGAGCTCCAATTGGAATGGTTATCAGTACTCCGGATGATAAAATACTGCAGGTTAATAATGCTTTCTGCCAGAGTCTGGGTTATACCGAAAATGAATTGTCAAATCGAAAAACATCAGATCTTACTTATTTAGACGATCAGCCTCATTATATAAAATTATTAAATCAGCTTTTAGATGAAGATCTTTCACATATCTATTTCGAAAATAGGTTTATTCGAAAAGATAGGGAGATTATTTATACAATAGTCGAATCTGTTTTGATAAGAGGTGAAAATGAGAAGCCCCATCATTTTGTTTCTCAGGTAATTGATATAACCGAAAGAAAGAAAGTTGAAAAAGAACTTGTTAAAGCAAAAGAGAAAGCGGAAGAATCGGATAGATTAAAAACTGCTTTCTTAGCTCAAATGTCTCATGAAATCAGAACTCCTCTTAATGTAATTCTGGCGGCTACGCCTATTTTGGCTGATGAATTACCGGAAGGAAATGACGACAATGATATTCTCCTTGATTCTATGACTAATGCCGGTAAAAGACTTCAAAGAACAATTGATATGATATTAAATATGTCTTCGGTGCAGAGTGGAAATTATGTCCCTGATATAGAAGAAGTCGATTTGAATAAAGAGTTGAGAAAACTTCTGGACGAATTCCGTTCTCTGACCGGTAATAAAAATTTAAACTTGAATTTTTATAATAAATCATCTGATCCTATAATAATTGCTGATAAATATACACTGAATCAAATCTTTCAGAATTTAATCGGGAATGCTGTAAAATATACTCTGGATGGGGAAATCGCTGTTAGTTTATATGAAAAGGATAAATATAATATTTGTGCCGAAATTAAAGACAGCGGTATAGGTATGTCTCAAGAATATATGACAAAGTTATTTACACCTTTTTCACAGGAAGATTCAGGACATACAAGGAAATTTGAGGGGAATGGCTTAGGGTTGGCTCTTGTTAAAAAATATGTAGAGCTTAATAATGCAGAGATAACAGTAGAGAGTGAAAAGAATATTGGCACCGTTTTTACCTTAACTTTCAAAAATCTTTTATGGCATGAAATTAACAAAAATAATTTAATATCTAAAACAGCCTTCTAATCTTATTTTACCACAGAGATAGCAGAGAAGACGCAGAGAACGCAGAGGGTTAATTATTTATTTCGGGGTTGACCAAAAAGTAATTATTTTATAAAAATGGAACGCAGATGACGCAGATTTTAATGGATTTTCACTGTCCCGACAAAGAGTCGGGATGAATAATTACTTTTTGGTCACCCCCTTTGTATATTAGTTCTATTTTATATTATCTACAACAACCTTCGGTGTTACAAATTCTACCTCTTGGGAATTATTGATACTAACATAATATCTTCGGTGTTCAAAATTAAATTGAAGCTGAAAACTGATAGATTAATTATAGAATATCATTGATGGAGATATTTTCCTATAATAAAGATTTCCGGTATATTTTCTTCAAAGAGTAACACTATTATTAATTTTTTAAATATTCAATGGATTCAAAATCATATTTAAAGAGAATCGGGATTGATCAAATAAAGAACCCTTCTCTTGAATTTTTAACCGAACTGCAGAACCGGCATTTGCTTTCAATTCCTTTTGAAGATCTGGATATTCCGAACAAAAGAATTGAACTGGATCTTAATAAAATCTACAATAAAATAATTCCAACGAAACGAGGCGGATTCTGTTACGAATTAAACGGGCTTTTTCATTGGCTTTTAATTTCATTAGGATTTAAAGTAGAAATGTTATCCGCAAGAGTATTTAATTCCCAAAAACAGGATTTTGGTCCTGAATTAGATCATATGACATTGCTTGTTCATTTTAATAATGAACATTTTCTTGTTGATGCAGGATTTGGTGATTCGTTTCGTTCTCCTATAAAATTGCCTGATGGAGAAGTGGAAGATATCAGCGGGCACTATAGGGTTTTAAAATCTAGTGCCGGTAATAACCGGGAATCAGTTGAAAATATTTTTGAACTTCAGATTAAAACCGGAAATAATTGGATACCTCAATACTGCTTTTCAACTTTGCAAAGGCAGTTAAGTGATTACCAGGATATGTGTATTTTCCAGCAGTTAAGTCCGAATTCACATTTCAGAACAAGGATGCTCTGTACGATTGCAACTGATACCGGAAGGATTACGTTGAGTAACGATTCATTAACAATTACAGAAGGTGTTTCCAAAAATAAAACTACTATTGAAAAAAAAGAAGAATTTAATTTTATGTTAAAGAAATATTTCAGTATTGTAATGTAAATAGGAATAAAAACAGAAGAGGAATAAATGCAAAATAATCATCCGACAATAGGAAACGGGAAGATATGTTATTTAGAAATGCCTGCTCTCGATATCAGTATTTCTTCCTTATTTTATCAAAAAGTTTTTGGATGGAATGTCCGTGAAAGAGGGGATGGTGCCATTGCATTTGACGATGGTGTAAACGAGGTAAGCGGCACATGGGTGACTAAAAGAAAACCTGTAGCAGAAGTTGGTTTATTGATTTATATTATGGTGGATAATGTTGAAGATACGATAAAAATAATTGAATCTAACGGAGGTAAAATAGTTCAACCAATAGGTGCCGATTTCCCGGAAATTACTGCAAGGTTTAGTGATCCCGCCGGAAATATTTTAGGACTTTACCAGGAACCGAAATAAAACCATGGATATAAAAAAAGCCTACGATCTCTGGTCGAAACAATATGATAATATTGATAACAAAACGCGGGATAAGGAAGCAGAAGCATTACGAAAAACTTTAGCAAAATTTCATTTTAATACCTGCCTGGAAATAGGCTGCGGCACCGGAAAAAACACTGAATGGTTAATAACAAAAGCGAAGCAAGTTACTGCCGTCGATTTCTCAGAAGAAATGCTTGCAAGAGCGAAGGAAAAAGTAAAGTCTGAGAAAGTTAAATTCCTTCAGGCAGACATTACACAAAACTGGTCTTTTACTAAAAATCAATATGATCTAATTACTTTCAGCCTCGTACTTGAGCATATTGAAAATCTCGATAATATATTTGAAGAAGTTTCAAAAGTAATAGCTCCGGAAGGTTATCTATATATCGGTGAACTGCATCCTTTCAAACAGTACCTAGGCTCAAAAGCAAGGTTTGAAACAGAAAAAGGAATCGAAATCTTAACATGTTTCATTCATAACCTTTCGGATTTTTTCCGGTCAGCAAAAAAACATGGTTTTGAAATTACAATTATCAATGAATTTTTCGACAATGATGAAACAACAACAATCCCCAGAATATTAAGCTTACTCTTTAAAAAATCATAATTTTCCTGTTTAATATCCATTCCATCATTCAACCATTAGAAAAGTGTATATAGAACTATGGGATATTTGAAGCGTATGTGGAGCGTATGTAGAGCGTATGTGAACCGGATGTGAACCGATCTCAGATAAATTTGAGCCTTTAATGAATAGGAGAAAGTTCCCAGAAGAGTTTGCCTACACTTATGCTATGGCAGGCAAATTTAAGGAAATCCAAGTAATTTTAGATAAACCAATTTTCTTTTTTTTTGCGTATCTTGAAGTGTGCTTGAGTTTATCATTAAAATAAAGGAGAAAATATGCAGAGAATAATTTTTCTTTTTGGTTTTATTGCTATGGGAATGATTTCATTATTTGCTCAGCAGCAATTTGAAAAAGATACCGTATCTACCTCAGTGGCAATCTGGTAATTACTTTTATCGGTCATGCATCTCTATTTTTTACTTTTAATGATATGGTCATTTACGCTGATCCTTTCAGCAAATTAGCAGATTATTCAACCCTTCCCAAAGCTGATATAATTCTAATAACGCATGAACATGGAGACCATTGCGACCCGGCTGCTGTTGAAAAAATCAGGACTAAAAATACAACTGTAATTCTAACTCAAGCCTGTACGGAAAAAATACCGGACGGTATTGTGATGAACAATGGTGATGTTCAAACCATCAAAGGAATTAAAATAGAAGCAGTACCCGCCTATAATATTGTTCATAAAAGAGATAACGGTGAACCATTCCATAAAAAAGGAGACGGCAATGGTTATGTTATCCATTTTGGTGATAAGAAAGTATATGTAGCAGGCGATACTGAGAATACTCCCGAAATGAAATCATTAGAAGGGATTGATATTGCTTTTCTGCCGATGAACCTACCTTACACAATGACTCCTGAAATGGTAGCAGATGCTGCAAAATCATTTAAACCTAAAATCCTCTATCCATATCATTATGGTGAAACGGATGTATCTAAAATTGTTGATTTAATGAAAGATACAAAGGACGTTGAAGTACGTATAAGGAAAATGAAGTAAAAACTTAATCTAAGATGTTTAATTGTTAAATGGTTTAATTGTTAAATTGCTTTAATTCAGATAAACCATAATAAATTAGCCATTTCAACCATCATTTATTCAACCATTCAATCATCGATTCAATCGCCGCTTTCATAGTATTCGGTTATTTTGTATTTTTCAAATACCATTTGTTCTATAATTGGAGGGAAAATGCTTAAAAGATCATATCTCCTAATGCCATTAGTTATTTGCATATTTCTATTCTGTTTCAAATCTTTCGGACAATCTCAAATGGAAAATAAAGACGAATTCAAACCGCTTTCTTATGAACAAGCTGATAAAATGGCTGATTCTGTAATGGCTTTAATGAGCCTGGAAGAGAAGATTGCATATATAGGAGGGGACAGGAATTTTCTAATCAGGCCAATTCCAAGATTAAACCTTGGAGAAGTATATATGTCGGATGCTACGGAAGGCGTTCATATAAGAGAAAATTATAGAGATGCTGATCTGTCGATATATCAATTGGAAAAATCTACAGCTTTTCCCTGTCCAATCTCATTGGCTGCAACATGGAACCCTTCTTTAGCATATAGTTATGCAAAATCTGTCGGTGAAGAATGCAGGGCTGGAGGAATTGGTATTTTATTGGGACCAGGAATGAATAACTACCGTCAGTCTCAATGCGGAAGAAACTTCGAATATTTTGGTGAAGACCCTTTTCTTGCAGCAAGAATGATTGAAAAATATGTAGGGGGAGTTCAAAGCACGGGTACGGTTGCAACTTTAAAACATTTCGTTGCAAATAATACGGATTTTTATAGGAGGCGAAGTAATTCCGTTATTAGTGAAAGGGAATTGCATGAAATAAATTTACCGGCATTTAAAGCAGGAATAGATGCAGGAGCCAAAGCTGTGATGACATCATATAATTTATTGAACGGTGAATGGTGCGGGCAGAGTGATTTTGTTATCAATAACCTCTTAAAAAAACAGCTGGGATATAAGTGGCTGGTGATGACCGATTGGTGGTCCGTATATGATGGGGAAAAAGTTATTAAATCAGGTCAGGATCTTGAAATGCCTTCAGCACTTGCTCTTAAGAATGTTGATTCGCTGTTAAAAGCCGGTGCAGTGCAGATTACCGATATTGATAGAATGGTAAAAGGAATTCTTAGAACATATTTTGCTATGAAACTTAACGGCAGGAAAAAAGATATTTCATATCTTGATAAGTTTGATGAACATGAAATGACTGCTTTGCAGACCGCAAGAGAAGGAATTGTATTATTAAGAAATGAAGACAATATTCTTCCGCTTAAAAAAGAGTTAAAAAATATATTAGTTACAGGGGATTATGTTAAAAAATTAGCAAGGGGGGGCGGTTCAGCAGCTGTTGAAGGGTATGATATTCATTTACTGTTTGATGAATTGAAGAAAGAATTTGGAGATAAGCTCAATTATATTGAAAGCCCATCCGCCGAACAAATTAAATCTGCTGAAGTAGTTTTATGCAATGTAGGTACCGAAGATAGTGAAGGATGGGACAGGCCTTTCCCGTTACCTGAGGATCAGGAGCAAAAAGTAATGCAATGTGTAAATAATAATCCCAATACTGTGGTAATTGTAACTTCAGGCAGCGGAGTAAGAATGACTGATTGGAACAACAAGGCTAAAGCAATAATTTATGCCTGGTATGGAGGTCAGATTGGCAATGAAGCTCTGGCTGAAATAATCGCAGGGAAAACAAATCCCTCAGGTAAATTACCTATAACAATCGAAAAAGAATTTAAAGATTCTCCCGGTTACGGATATATACCTGAAGGTGAAGAACTTTATAAAGGATGGAACGGTGATGCGGAAAAATCACATAAGGTTTATAATTTATATTATACCGAAGGAATCTTTGTAGGGTATAGATGGTATGAAAGCAGAAATATTGAACCGTTATATCCTTTCGGATATGGATTATCCTATACAACATTCGAGTATAGTGATCTTAATGTATCTAAGGAAAAATTTAATGAAAATGATTCTCTTACTGTCAGCTTTACTGTTAAAAATACAGGGACTGTAGGAGGAAAGGAAATTGCACAATTATATATTCATGATGTTATATCTTCCGTGCCCCGTCCAGTAAAAGAATTGAAGGGATTTAGAAAAATTGAACTTAAACCGGGCGAAAGTAAGGTAATTCAATTGAAATTAGATAAAAAAGATTTTTCATTCTGGAATCCTTCAACTAAAAGCTGGTATGCTGAAAAAGGGGAATTTATCTTAAATATCGGTTCTTCCTCTAAAGATATCAAACTGAAAAAAGAAATTGAATTATTATAAAACATTTATATTCGGAGGGAAAATAATGTTAGAGAAAAATGTAAAATCTATAATTTTAATATTAATTCTATTTGTATTTTCCATATATCCTCAAACCGTAAACACAAATAATTTTACCAATGAATTTAAAATAAGAACAGGAGTAAATATCAGTCATTGGTTATCGCAAAGTATGAATCGTGGTGAGGAAAGGGCTAAATACATTACAAAAGCCGATTTCGATTCTATTGCTTCAGCAGGATTTGATCATGTTAGAATTCCATTGGATGAAGTTCAGCTTTGGGACTCAATCGGAAATAAACATCAAGATGCTTTTGATTTACTGCACAATGCAATAGAATGGGCTCTCGAAAAAGATTTACGTGTTATTGTTGATTTACATATTATTCGTTCTTTCTATTTTGATGCAGTTTCAAATCCTTTATGGAAAAATGAAGCAGATCAGGAAAAATTAGTCCATATGTGGAATCAGTTCTCGGATGAGCTTAATCAATATCCGGACAGTATGGTAGCATACGAGATTCTAAATGAACCCACTGCAAAAGATCCCGATGATTGGAATAAAGTGCTTGATAAAGTTTTTAAGGCAATCCGGATTAAAGAACCAAATAGAATTATTGTAATAGGCTCAAATATGTGGCAAAATCCTAGAACTTTTCCTCAATTAAAAATTCCTGCAAACGATAAAAATATTATTTTAAGTTTTCATTTTTATACACCTATGGCTCTCACCCACCATATGGCCCATTGGACTAAAACCGGAGAATATACCGGTCCGGTTAACTATCCGGGTTTAATTGTTGATACTTCCAACTACACAGGGCTATCCCCAAAAGCTGTAAAAGCCATGCGGGATGGAGCAAACGGTTATTTTACAAAGGATACTCTGGAAAAGCTTATGGAACCGGCAATTAAAATGGCAAAGGAAAATAACCTGCCCTTATATTGCGGCGAATTTGGTGTTTATCCTACTATCCCGCTTGATTTACAATTGAAGTGGTATAAAGATATTTGTGCAATTTTTAATGAGAACAATATTGCCTACTGTCATTGGGGCTATAAAGGTGACTTCCCGGTAGTAAAAAAAGATGGCTCCTTAAATCGTAAACTTACTTCTGTATTAACTATTAAATAAGCTGCAAAAACCTCCGGGATTTCAAAAATCCCGGAGGTTTGAAATAGAAACGAGATTTCTCATTAAACCTTTTAATTCTTAAAAAATAAATTTATGTTTGTTTAAACATTTCCAGGGTTAAAAATGGTCTATCTAATATTAAAGCTTATTCATATTTTCGGCACAATTATCTTTTTAGGGAATATTACTGTAGGGCCATTTTGGAAAATGCATGCAGAACGTTCCAAAGATCCAAAAAAGATTGCCGACACATTTGACGGAATCATAAAAGCCGACCGGTATTTTACTATGCCCGGTGTTGCCATAATAATAATTTTTGGATTAGGCGCTGCTTTGCACTACGGATATAATTTAATTACCACAGCATGGATTTTTTGGCCAATCATATTAGTTATTATTTCAGGAGCTGCCTTCATGGCTAAAGTTGTACCAATTCAAAAAAAAATTTTAGCCCTTGCACAAAATGAAGAGCAGTTCAATTGGGATGAATATAGAAGATTAGCTAAACAATGGGATATATGGGGCTCTGTAGCAACTCTTGCTCCATATATTGCTGTAGTCCTTATGGTTATTAAACCGGGATGAATAGGATGAATGGATGAATGGGACAAAAAAATATAAATAAATTAGAGAAAATTAAATGAATTCTATTGCAGTGAAATATTTAGAAAATAATAAAAATATTAATAGAGGTTATAGAAAATTAGATGTTTGGAAGGAAGCTATTGAATTATTTTCGACTATATAGAAGAAATGATAAATTGAAGATAATACGAAATGAACAGAAACAATAAACTTTTATCGAGTAAGTCGACAGCTCTTTTATTGATAGACGTCCAGGAGAAGATTCTGAATGTTATGTTTAATAAAGAAAGTTTAATTGAAAACTGTATTAAATTAATCAGAGGCTTTAAAATCCTCAATATTCCTATCTTTTATACCGAACAATATCCCAAAGGATTAGGAGCAACCTCTCAATTGTTATTGAAAGAATTAGAAGGTTTAAGTGCTATTCAAAAAACAACTTTTAGCTGTTTAGGGGCAGGCAACCTATTTCAAAGATTGAGAGATAATAATGTAACTCAAGTTGTTATAGCCGGAATAGAATCTCATGTGTGTATTCAGCAAACGGTGTTTGATCTTATATCAAACGATTTTCAGGTTGATGTTTGTGCTGATGCTGTCTCATCAAGAAAAGAGAAAGATTTAAGTACTGCTTTAGAGAGGATGAAAAATAATAATGCTGAGATCACAACGGTTGAGTCTGTTCTTTTTGAATTGCTGGAGGATAGCGGTACGGAAGAATTCAAGAAAATCTCCTCAATAATAAAATGAAATTGAAATTCATTCATTCACCCATTCAATCAATCATCCAATCAAACATCCAAACATTCAAACATTCAATCAATCATCCATTCACCCATTCAATCATCCAACCATTCATTCACCCATTCATCCTTCCCATGACATCTCATTGTAATAAAACTAGTTTAATAAATCGGGTCCATCCCATATTTCCCGCATGAATACATCATTAAAATTGAGGAGAGATCAACGAGCACTTTCTTCTGATCTACTGTATGAATAACAAGGTTATACACTTCGGCTACAAACTGCATATTTTTTAGAATTTTATGAAGCTCTTTGTATGGAGGACTTCCATGCCAATCAGCCACTCCTTTTACCAAAAGTTTCTCATACCTTCTTAAAAATTCACTGAACGAGATGGTACTTTTTGAATGAGCTGTCCTTGGTCTGCATATGTTAATTAAATCGTTAAAATATGTATCCCATTTTTTAGCTAGCTGTTTATTCCTGTCTCTCATAACATACCTTGCCTTTTCAAGTGAAAAGTGAGCTTTTGTATTATATTTATCTTTTGAAGTTAACGCATATCCGTCATAGCTGGCAAAACCGCTTTCATCAACATATTTCCATCTTTTTAAAAGTTGTTTCGGAGTATAAATTACAATAACTTTTTCAAGTGCACTGTCAACTACAATGAATTTGTTCTTCTGCTCCGTAATAACTGTTATCCAGTGTTCCCACTCATCAACACTTAATATGCATGGGAGCCCCTGCTTTAAATGATAGGAAAGAGCTTTAATAGCTTCGTCCGGAGTTTCCCTTCTAAAATATTTCATCTTGCAATTGAAATTTTTTGCAGCTTTTGCTAATCCTATCTCATCCGTTCCATACCACCATGTACTGCCTGCCTTTCTCCCTATTTCCCTTTCATTTTCAAATTTACCCAGCATAACCAGGCCATATTTTAATGCAAATGGCCCGCACTGGTATTTATAAGGTTGGGGATAAAAGCTCATAAGTATAAAATTTTACTTTTTAATTTAATTAATGTAAATGTTTAAATCATTATACTAATTTTGTGTAAAGTACAAAAATGTTTATTTTTTCAATATGAAAGAATTGAAAGTTGCGGTCGTATGTAACGAACCTCATCCCGATTTCTATATAAAATCAGTAGAACATGAGATTAAAGAGCTTGATTTTGTGCCTTATTTTGAGGTTGAAGACCTCACTCCCATTGAAGAATATGAAATTTTAACGGAAAAATTAAAAAAATCAGGAATTAATGCCTATTTTCTGAATATCTTTGACGATATAAATATTCTCATACAGGACATTAAAAAGAACAGGCCTGATGTAATATTTAATTTTATTGAAATCTTTAAAGATAATCCGGCCCTTGAAATGAACGTAGTTGGACTACTGGAATTGCTGAATATTCCTTATACCGGTGCCCCGCCTATGGCTCTGGCAAATTGTCAAAGTAAAGTTTTAGCAAAGAGGCTATTAAATAGTGTAAATATTAAAACTCCACGGTTTGCCGTATTCAAGCAGCCAGTCGCAAAATTTAAACATAACCTAAGATTCCCTCTTATCGTTAAGCCGGCATTTGAAGATGCCAGCGTCGGTATTGAAAATGATTCTATAGTGGAAAATGATAAGAAATTGAATGAAAGAGTTGAGTATGTTTTTAGAAACTTTGTACAGCCTGCATTGGTTGAAGAATTTATAAGCGGCAGAGAACTGAATGTTGCTGTTCTGGGAGATAAGAATCCCAGAGCTTTACCTATAAGTGAAATTACATTTGATGAAATGCCCGATCATTTATATAATATTGTGAGTTACCAGGCTAAATGGGATCCTCACCATGAGGCATATCATAAAACTATTCCTTCATGTCCAGCAAAACTTCCACTTCAAGTAGAACAAAAAGCAAAGGAGATCGCACTTAGAGCATTCAAATACATGGGCTGCAGAGATTACGCACGTGTGGATATGCGTCTTTCAAAAAAAAACGAATTATATGTTTTAGAAGTAAATCCAAATCCGGATCTAACTGAAGGAGCAGGCTTTATGAGATCAATGGAAGCGGAGGGTTACTCTTATATAAGGGCATTAAAAAAAATAATTGAATTAGCATGGAGAAGACGTGTTAAAAAAACTCCTTAATTATTTCAAAATCTCATTAATAATCGGAATAACTTTCTCTAAGGTCTCTGCTTCATAGTCCGGTTTTACGCTTAATGCAGGATCCAATGGATATTTAGTTTTTCCCGTATAAACTAAAATTCCTATTCCACCAAGTTTTTTAGCTCCCTCAATATCCGTTTCAATGTCATCCCCGATCATTATGAATATAGAGTTTCGTTGAAAGCCCAATAATTCCAGTGCAGAATAAAAGTATATCGGGGAAGGCTTCCCTATTAAAATTGCCTTCTTGTCAGCAGCATATTCGATTGCGGTAATAAAAGCACCGGCATCCAGCGCTAAATTAATTCCATCAGGTTTCCAGAACTTATTTTTCTGCATCGCTATTAAATCAGCCCCATTATATACTTTTCTGAATATATCGTTCAATATTTCATAATCCCACTTATCTCCCAGATCACCAACAATAACAGCTTCAGGATTCTCATCATCAATAAATTCATTAAAGTTCTCTCTTATTTTTTCTTCACAATAAACTGATACCTTTTTATAATTATTCTTGACATAATTTAATGCTGCATCAACTGATGTCATTGCAGAAATTTCAAAATCTATTCCATTTTCTTTAAGAAAATCTCTCAAATCCTTGCCCGTTTTAAGTGTTGAATTGCTGATTATATATGAAGGGATTTTTTGATTAGAAAGATATTGTAAAAATTGTTTCGCCTCAGGTGCAGGTTTTGTTCCTATTCTAATTATGCCGTCAAAATCAATTAATACAGGAATGCTTGTGTTCATTATATATAACTTGCCGTCCGGATTTAGCTGACGGTTAGTTTATCCAAAGGTTAACATCGTGGCTTTAGCCCGGTGTTAACCTTTATTTCAAATATTCTTATGTCTCCCCGACAAAAATGTCGGGGCAATTCACTTTTCACTTATCTACTTAAACATATCTACCGGCTTTTGCAAGCTGCGGAAACCTGGCTTTTGCGATTTCAAATGCTCCGAACATTATCCCTGCATAAAATAAATCACCAAGTAATGTATAGCTGAAAAAAGGTATTGCCGCTGTATAACTCTCCACTATTCCGGTAAAGTTTTGTGGATAAAGGGAAGAACCGTACCACATAGCAAAATTAGTGATTATGAAAAAACTGACTGAAGCAGAAATTGAAGCTAAAATAACTTTACCCGGTTTTTTAATTCCCTGCAAAGTCCATCCAATCAGAACTATAAAAACAAAACTTAGATATACAATCCACATTTGACTGTAAAGTCCAATGATTAAATCTGTTAAAAACAAAGCTGTTAACGGCACTAGGAAAGAAAGCCACTTTTTTGAATAGTAAGCTCCCCCAAATAATGCAACTGCACCGATTGCTGTGAAGTTCGGATAATGAGGGATTAACCGTGTGAATGCTGCTCCAAGAATTATTAAAGTCAAAACCATAAATCTTGAATTCATAATATTACCTTTCATTTCTTGCTCCTTTCATTTTTACTATAATAAAATATAAATAATTAATTATCTTTCAAAAAATAAATTTTATTCCTGCATATGCGGATATACCCGGAGTGGCATAACCATACACTTCTTCATAATATGTATTAAAAAGGTTTTCAATCCTTCCGTTCAAACTTACATAATCAAATAACTTATAAGTAGCTGATAAATCAATAACTGTATAAGGATCCAATTTTATTCTTTCGGAAGAAAAATCTGTAAAAATTTTGTCATCTCTTTTACCGGCATAAATTATATCTATATTCGTATTAATTTTGCTTGAAAACTTATAATCAATATTTAACCCTACCTTATTTTTGGGTCTTCGTAATAAAGCTTCATTCTTATCAGGAGAATTATCACTTTTGTCTACAGCATTTGTATATGTATAATTAGCTTTTATTTTTAAATTTTCCAATGGAGTAATATCAATAAATAATTCCAAACCGTCCGTGAATGCTTTGTTAATATTTATTTCCTTGTAATTCTCATCAAACCCGAAAAGGTCTTTGTACGAATTGCTGAAATAAGTAATCCCGAAACTTAAATAATTATTTATGAACTGCTCAAAACCTGCATCCCAGCCGGTACTTTCTTCAGGTTTTAAGTCCGGATTGCCATAAGCGGGATCAAATAAATATGTTAATGAGGGTGCTTTGAATCCTGTACCCAGTGTTGCTTTAATCTTTGTACCTGTTTTCCAGATAATATAAACAGGTGCTATCCTATATGTTATTTTTGAACCAAACTTTTCATGATGATCATATCTTATTCCTATTGTACTGAAAAATGAATTTAATAATTTTAATTGACTTTCCATGTACACAGCGGAAGTTCTTAAACTGCTGAACGGCAAAATATTCTCATAAAAATATGTACTGGTAAATGAGGAATATTCGGTATAAGCTTTTTCTTCTTCCGTTTCGAGACCGAAAACAAATCTGAAATATTTTGAGATATCAAGATTATTTTGTAGGTCAAATTTAATTTTTCTCCCGTCATAGAAGCTCGTGGATGCATAAGGATTATTCAGGGTAGAATCAAAGCTGTATTTCCTTACATTTCTGAAAAACGAAAATCCGAATTTAGAATTTATCAATTTGTCGAACAATGATAGATTTCCTTCTGATCTGAAAGCTGATTCTTCAAGATTATATATATAAGTCGGATCATCACCAAACATACCTCCATGTTGATCGTAATCTGTACTTGCATTATTGTAGCGGTAAAAGAGATTAATGTTGAAATCTTTAGAAAAGTTAAATCCCAATCTTGAAGAAACATTATCATTATCGGTTCCGTCTTTTTCGGTATTCCCGTATCTCTTTGAAGCTGCCGAAAATCCGGTAGTTTTATATTTACCGAATGTTAATGAGTAGTTTAAAAGATCCAGGCTCCCGTTCAAACCTCCTAAACCTTTAAGAGTTCCAAATGATCCCCCTTCAAATGAAAGTAAAGCCTTGGGTTTTCCATAACCTCTTCTTGTTATAATGTTGATTACTCCGGCCAAAGCATCCGATCCGTATAGTATACTTTGAGGCCCGCGAAGTATTTCAATTCTTTCAATGTTATCTGTCGGGAGATCAGAAAAATCAAATGTGTTGCTGGGATCATTGGGCATATTCATTTCAACGCCATCAATTAGTACCAATGTATGGTTTGAATTTCCGCCGCGAATAAATATACTTTCTAATGCACCGGGACTCCCCTGCTGGGCAATATAAACTCCATATTGATCTTTCAGAAGATCCGCTGCATTTAAGGTATTTCTATTTATAATTTCTGCAGAATCAATTACAGATATAGAGCTGGCTACTTCTAAACTGGGCGTTGCAGTTTTGGTTGCCGAAATAACAATTTCAGAAAGTCTATATAGACCTGCTGTATCTGTTTTTTCAACTGTAAAGTCCTGAGCTTTTAATAATGAAAAAAATGAAAGAAAAACTATTGCAATAAATAGTCTGTTCATAGAATCCATTGAAGTTACTCCTTTAAGCCGGCGGCTTATATAAATTTATAAATAAGGTTGTAACTTCGTGGGGAGTTTTAATAGAGTGAAAAACGAAAAAATCTGATTTCGTTAATACTACCTCACCCGCGAAGGCAGATTATAAGTTTCTACGGCAGGTCTCCTGGCTTAGTCAGTCATTTGTCATTTGTAATTGGTCATTTGTTAGGAAAATTTTTAATAATGACCAATGACTACAGACCAACTTCACAGTTGCGCGTCAGCTCCGGAATTTTCAATTACCTATGATAATAGGTAATAGAATCACCGGATTCCCTATGATTCCCATTATCCTAAAATATGGATTGGGACACCGCAAAGATTTAAAAGAACTAAATTAAGATAAAAGTTTTTTCCTTTATATCAAAACCTCTTCTGACCCATGCTCATACTCATACTCATGCTCATACTCATACTCATACTCATGCTCATACTCATGCTCATACTCATACTCATATCTCATATACTCATGCTCATACTCATACTCATACTCATGCTCATGCTCGTACTCTTACTCATGCTCATGCTCGTACTCTTACTCATACTCATGCTCATACTCGTACTCATGCTCATGCTCGTATGGGAATGCAATTAATTCCGGGAAAGAAACTGTTAATAGTCTAATTGTCCTTCATTTTTCTTTGTTTTTATAAATTTTATTTTATAAGTTTACAAAAACTGATTGAAGCATTTGATTACTGTGGCGATTATTCTTTGTGACATTTCTTTAATAAGTAATTTGTTAAAGGGGAAAAAACTACTGTTTAATCACTCAACTGATTTTCACTATAATTTTAATTTGTACTTCCAAGGAGAAGTTAATGAGTTGGTTTATCAGATATCTTGATTCATCAATCGGAAAGAAACTGGTTATGGCGGTAACCGGTCTCTTCTTATATGTTTATTTAATCATTCATTTAGCTGCCAACCTATTCCTTTTAAGGAATGACGGCGGAATGGCTTTTAATGATTATGCTGAATTCATGGGTAGCGGGATTAATATTCCTATTAGAATAATCGAAATTGTACTGTTCCTCGCTTTTGCCTATCATATTTTAAACGGAATTAGATTATGGTTCATAAATAAAAGTGCCAGAAAAATTCCTTATAAAGCATATACTCCATCTGCAAACAGCACATTTTATTCAAGGTTTATGATTCAAAGCGGAATTGTTGTTTTTATTTTTTTAATATTCCATTTAATTGATTTTTTCCTTCCTTATAGATTCAGTAATCCTGATCTTACAATGTATCAATCCGTGGTAATGAAATTTAACAATACATGGTGGTCGATTATGTATATTGTTGCAATGGTCTTGCTTGCATTCCACCTGGTTCATGCTTTCCAGAGTGGTTTCCAGACCCTGGGATTGAGACATACAAAATATACTGCTTTTATTAAAGGTTTCGGCGTTGTTTTTTCAATCCTCTTATGCGTAGGATTTGCAATTATTCCGCTGTATTTTATTTTGGGAGGAGGAAAATAAAATGACAAATGACGTAAAATTAAATGCTAATGTCCCTGAAGGAAAGCTTGAAGAGAAATGGACAAACCATCGCTTCCAGTTAAAGCTGGTCAATCCGGCAAATAAAAGGAAATATGAAATAATTGTTGTAGGAACCGGATTAGCCGGTGCTTCTGCAGCAGCATCTTTAGCTGAATTAGGTTATAATATCAAATCGTTTTGTTTCCAGGACAGCCCCAGAAGAGCTCATAGTATTGCTGCTCAAGGAGGCATAAATGCTGCAAAAAATTATCAAAATGATGGTGATAGTATCTACAGGTTATTTTATGATACTGTTAAAGGAGGAGATTATAGGTCACGTGAAGCGAATGTGTATAGGCTGGCAGAGTTAAGTGTGAATATTATTGATCAGTGTGTTGCTCAAGGAGTACCCTTTGCCAGAGAATATGGTGGACTTTTAGATAACCGGTCTTTCGGAGGTGCTCAGGTTTCAAGAACCTTTTATGCCAGGGGACAAACCGGCCAGCAGCTGCTGCTGGGTGCCTACAGCGCATTGGAGAGGCAGGTGAATTCCGGAAAAGTTAAGATGTATCCCCGCCATGAAATGCTTGATCTGGTTGTTATTGATGGGAAAGCCAGAGGAATAGTCACTAGAAATATGATTACAGGTGCCACCGAATCATTTGCAGCAGATGCTGTTATTTTAGCAACCGGAGGATACGGAAATGCTTACTATCTTTCTACCAATGCTAAAGGTTCTAATGTAACCGCTGCCTGGCGTGCTTATAAACGGGGAGCTTTTTTCGCAAATCCATGCTTTACGCAAATTCATCCTACTTGTATTCCTGTAACCGGTCATTATCAATCAAAGCTTACTTTGATGAGCGAAAGCCTCCGGAATGACGGGAGAGTATGGGTACCCAAAAAACCTGGTGATAATCGGTCTCCTAATCAAATTCCTGAAGAGGAAAGAGATTATTTCCTTGAAAGAAAATATCCTTCCTTCGGTAATCTGGTCCCAAGAGATGTTGCATCTCGAAATGCTAAAGAAATGGTTGATGAAGGAAAAGGTGTCGGACAAACCGGAGTTGCAGTTTACCTTGATTTTGCAGACGCTATAAAACGTTTGGGTAAAAAAGATATTAGCGATAAGTATGGAAACCTTTTTGACATGTATAAATTAATTACTGCCGAAGATCCGTATGAAGTCCCCATGAGAATTTACCCCGCTGTCCATTATACAATGGGAGGTCTTTGGGTCGATTATAATTTAATGACTACTGTTCCGGGTTTGTTTGCTTTAGGTGAATGTAATTTTTCCGATCATGGAGCCAATAGACTTGGTGCAAGTGCTCTGATGCAGGGATTGGCGGACGGTTACTTTGTTATTCCATATACAATCGGCGGTTATTTGGCGCAATTAAAGAGAGATAAAATAGATTCAAATCATGATGAATTCAAAAAGGTTGAAGGAGAAGTGAAAGAAAGAATAAGTAAACTTCTTTCTGTAAACGGCAGCAAACCTGTCGATGAAATTCATAGGGATCTGGGACATGTTTTATGGGATTATGTTGGTATGTCCCGTAACGCTGAAGGTCTTAAAAAGGCAATCGAAAAAATAAAAGAAATTAGAGAAGATTTCTGGAAGAATGTTAAAGTTACCGGACAGAACGAAGAGTTAAATCAAGCCCTGGAAAAAGCTGGAAGAGTGGCCGATTTCTTGGAGCTAAGTGAATTGATTGCTCTCGATGCATTGAATAGAAATGAATCCTGCGGGGGCCACTTTAGAGAAGAATATCAGACTGAAGAAAATGAAGCCAAAAGGGATGATGAGAATTTTGCTTACGCAGCTGCATGGGAATTTAAAGGCAGCGGAACACCACCCGAACTTCATAAAGAAAATTTAGAATTTGAATATGTTCACCTTACTCAGAGGAGTTATAAATAATGGCTAAATTGAATTTGCATTTGAAGATATGGCGTCAAAAAAATAAAGATGATAAAGGAAGATTTGTTAACTATGATGCCAATGATATTTCAACAGATATGTCTTTTCTTGAAATGCTCGACTTTATAAATGAAGGTTTAGTAAAAAAAGGTGAAGAACCAATTGCATTTGACAGCGATTGCCGTGAAGGTATCTGCGGCAGCTGCGGCTTATATATAAACGGCAGACCTCACGGACCTCTCAGAGGCGTTGCAACCTGTCAGCTTCATATGAGAAGTTTCAAAGATGGTGATACTATTACAATTGAACCATGGCGGGCTTCTGCATTTCCGGTTATTAAAGATTTAATTGTTGACCGTTCTGCATTTGATAGGATAATTGCAGCTGGAGGATATGTTTCTGTAAATACCGGCGGGGCACCCGATGGAAATGCTATTCCAATTCCAAAGGATGAAGCCGAATGGGCATTTGAAGCTGCTGAATGTATAGGATGCGGTGCTTGTGTCGCTGCCTGTAAGAATGCTTCTGCAGTACTTTTTGTCGGCGCTAAAGTATCACACCTTGCAAGACTGCCTCAGGGTAAACCGGAAAGAGAACTCAGAGTGGTGGCAATGATCGAACAAATGGAAAAAGAAGGATTTGGCGCTTGTACCAATACCGAAGCATGCTCTGCTGAATGCCCAAAAGAAATCTCGATGGACGTTATTGCCCAGCTGAGAAGAGAATATTACAGAGCAATGATTAAAGCTGAAAAGTAGACAAGAGTTTCCAATATTGTATCCATCTCCAATCTGCTTCTTAATTTCTTAACCTATTCATAAAATATACTGCCATTTTCCATTCATGATCGTACTCTTAATCGTACTCGTACTCCTTCGCTTAATCCTATTCTCCCAATTGGTAAAATTAAATGCGTCATTGTAATTCTAATCTTAATTTTTATCTGTTTTTTGTATAATAATGGTGCTGTCACAATAAAAGTCTCACATCTGTTCTAATGTCTTTTATTTTATTAAATTATCATCTCAATTTTTTAAAAAATGAATAAACCTGCTCATAAAAGGTTAATTCTAGAGTATTTCTAATGGAAATAAAGAAAAAAGCAATTGTTGCAGTAAGTGGCGGTATGGATAGCTGTGTTACTTCTGCAATAGCTAAACAGGATTATGAACTCTCATTTGTTCATATAAATTATGGACAGAGAACTGAAAAAAGAGAATTAAAATCTTTTTACGATATTGCACATTATTATGGTGTTAAAAACACACTTGTTGTCGATTTTACTCATTTAAGCGAAATTGGTGGCTCATCTCTAACCGATAAAAATATTGAAGTTAGTGAGGTGAATTTGAATTCTATGGAAATTCCTACTTCATATGTCCCCTTTAGAAATGCCAATATATTATCTGTTTGTGTCAGCTGGGCGGAAGTAATCGGTGCGGAAGCTATCTTTGTGGGTGCTGTTTATGAAGATTCTTCCGGTTACCCTGATTGCAGACCGGAATTTTTCAGGGCATATGAAAAAATGATTGACTTTGGAACAAAACCGGACACCAAAATAGTAATAATTACTCCTATTATTCATTTTTCAAAAAAAGAAATTGTGAAAAAAGGAGTTGAATTAAATGCACCTTTACATTTAACATGGTCATGTTATCAGAATGAAGATGAAGCATGCGGTGTTTGTGATAGTTGTGCTTTAAGATTAAGAGGTTTTCAGCAAGCAGGATTTGAAGACCCTATAAAATATAAGGTTAAGCTAAATTATTTTTAAGAAAGATTATAAAATGAATGAGAAAACTAAAATTCTAGAAGTTTTTGAGAATCAATATACCGACCGGGATTATACTGTATTTCATGAAGCACCCGAGTTTACTTCCCTTTGCCCTAAAACCGGTCAACCCGATTTCGGTACAATTACAATAGAGTACATCCCTGATAAATTATGCATCGAATTAAAATCACTCAAGATTTATTTGAATTCCTTTAGAAATGACGGAATTTATTTTGAAAATGCAACAAATAAAATTTTGGACGATTTAGTTGAAATTTCTCAGCCCCGTTATATGAGGGTTACTGCAGAGTTTAATGTTCGGGGCGGCATATCTTCTACTGTTGAAGCTGAATATTCCAAAGAAGACTATTTTCCGGAAAATTATAATTAATTTCAACCGAATTTTATGGCTAATACTTTGACTCAAAAAGAAATATTTATTAATAACCGTAAAAAGCTTTTTCAGCAGAATCCGATTCAAAAAGATGCATTGAAATTCAGCCTCGAATATAGTCTCTTAGTTGAGGATTTCGTGCGCTCCCTTCTGATTGGAAAAAAATATAACTTCGCAATCGTTTCCTATGGCAGTTTTGGAAGAAGAGAATTATCACCTTACTCCGATATTGACTTAATGTTTATCGCTGAATCAATTGAAGAAAATAAGGCGAATATTTCGCAATTGATAACACAGTTTTGGGATAACGGAATTGAAGTCTCTCATACTTTAAGGGAATTTTCAGACATTAAAAAATATCTGAATGAAGATCTGCATACATTTACCCAATTTTTTGAAACCCGCTTTATTTACGGTTCGGACAAAATATATAATAAATGGAATGAAGAAATATTTGCTTATATAAATGATAAGACTACTTTGAAGCTCTTAGATGAATTTTTTGCTGATAATGAAGATAGATATAATAAATACGGTGCATCTCCTAAAACTCTTGAACCTAATGTAAAATTTTCTGCAGGCGGTCTCAGAGACTTCCAGGTTATTGAATGGATGTACATTCTCAAAAACAAGACATTGCTTAATAAACAAATTGAGGCAACCCAAACCGAGATTTTCATTGATATTCTTAATAAAAACAATTATACCACTCACAGTGAATGTAATCGTCTTTTACAAAGCTATAAATTAATCATAGCTGTCCGGAATCTTCTTCATCTTTTCCAAAATCAAAAGAATGACCGGTTTGAATTTAATTCCCAAATTAAAATATCGGAAATGTTTTATAGCCAGAATGGCGCCCTTGAACTTTTTATGAAGGAATACTTCAAAGCCGCAAACATTATCAACCGCTTTTCCAGATCTATGCTTAAAAGATTTCAGGATGAAATATCAAATCCTCTACCTGATTCCTTATCAATTTTTCTTGACGATGATTATATATTAAAAGGCAAAACCATTTCATTAACTAATCCTAAAGTTAAACTGTCTCTTTCAGATATTTTAAGAGGATTTTATTATCGTGGTTTACATGGTGCCCATTTCGATGAAAACTTAAGATCTGCTATTATTGAAGAAGTTGAAAATTTTTCAGAATCAGATTTAATAGCATCGGAATCATCCGTTTTTTTTAGAGAAATTCTAAAGCTTCCCAAAAATGCCGGCCAAACACTTACTGCCATGAATGAGCTTGGAGTCTTAAGCGCCTTTTTACCGGAGTTCAAAGATCTTGTCGGATTTATGCAGCATGGCGTCTATCATTGTTATACTGCAGATGAACATACTCTTATTACAATTCAAAATATTGAAAGACTTGAAAAAGATACTTCCACTTTGGGGAAATTATTTAATAGTCTTAAAGAGAGAGAGCTCCTCTATCTTGGCCTGCTCCTGCATGATATTGCTAAACCAATTGATATTGCCGGACATGAAATTATCGGAACAGAAATGGCTTCATCTATAATGCATAGACTCGGCTATAGCGAAGAAGAAATTGACATGGTTACTTTCCTGGTTCATAATCACCTTGTTATGGAGCAGGTTGCCTTTAGAAGAAATTTAAATGATCCTGAAACCTTAAATACATTTACTTCCAGGTTCCCTTCAACTAAATATCTGGATCTGCTTTATCTCGTTACTTATGCTGATCTTTCTGCTGTGAATCCCGCAGTATGGACTTCATGGAAAAGTGAACTCCTCTCTGAACTCTACAGAAAAACCAAATCAATGCTTGAAGATCAAATTACCGGTGAGGAACTCCTGGTTTCAAGCACTTATGTTATTCCTCAGGAGATTAGTAAATATTCTCCCAATATTTCAGATGACCATGTCCAGGAACATATTGATTCCATTAATGATATTGCTTATACACATCAGTTTTCCGATAAAGAAATTGCTCAGCATGTTGAAGAAATTCTAAAAGGCACTAAACTTTCAACTTTGTTTAATGAACTTAATGATTTTACCAACATAACTGTTATAACTACTGATTTCCCTGCTCTTCTTTCGAAAATATGCGGGGTGCTTTCAATTAATGATGCAAACATTCATGATGCAAAAATCTTTACTCGCAAAGATGATATCGTAATAGATACATTTAATGTCACCGATTTTAGAACCGGTAAAAAGATTGATCCTGCTCGTTTTGATAAGATTACAAAGGACTTGAATAAAGTATTAAGCGGAATGCTTCAGCTAAATAAAGAAGTTGCTAAGATGAAAACCAAATGGTGGAGAATTGAAAGTAAGTTTTTCAAAAGATCCGGGAAAATAAAAATAGAATTTGAGAAGCATGAAAAGTATACGATTCTTGATGTATTCTCGCCGGACAGGTTAGGGTTTTTATATAGAGTTACTTCTAAAATGAATGAACTTGGTTTAATGATTTATTTTGCTAAAATTTCCACTAAAGGTGACGATATTGTTGACTCCTTCTATGTTCTCGATAGGGATGGTAAGAAAATTTCAACCAATGGATATGAACTTATAAGATCGGAATTAACTGAAACAATCTCACAAATGCTTTAAACCATTATTGTTAAAATATAAAGATTAAATTGAACTTCATGGAAAAAGAAAAGCCAATCGGAGTCTTTGATTCAGGTATTGGCGGTTTAACTGTTGTAAAAAGGTTAGCCTCAACTCTTCCTGCTGAAGATATCGTATATTTCGGCGATACTGCCCGTGTACCTTATGGTTCCAAATCAAATTCTACTGTTATCGAATATTCAATTCAGGATACAAAATTTTTACTAAATAAAAATGTTAAGGCAGTAGTCGTTGCTTGCAATACCGCATCATCAATTGCAATTGATGAGTTAAAAAAACTATTCAATCTGCCTATAATTGGTATGATTAATCCTGGTGCAAGACTAGCTGCCAGCAGCACTAAAAATGGAAAAATAGGTGTAATTGGTACCAGAGCTACTATTAATAATAAAGCATATTCAAATGAAATAAAAAAAATTGAAGCTTCAATAACTGTATTTGAAAAAGCATGCCCGCTCTTTGTACCGCTGGCTGAAGAAGGATGGATAAATCATAAAGCAACTTATGATATTGCCGAAGAATACTTAAAAGAATTAAGAGATCTGAAAATTGATACTCTGGTTCTAGGCTGCACGCACTATCCAATTTTATCTGATGTAATTCAAAAGGTAATCGGAGAAAATGTTGTGCTTATTGATTCGGGGGTTGCTTCTGCTGCCGTAATTAAAGAAGAACTCGATAGAACAAATCTGCATACAAATAAATTTTCAATTGGTAACCATGATTTTTATGTGAGTGATATTCCTGTAAAATTTAAAGAAGTTGCCGAACTTTTTTTAGGAAATCCGGTAAATGAAGTTAATAAAGTCGATCTGGAAACTCTCACCGCCTAAAAAAAGTAACAATAGATTCTACAAATCAAAAAATTTTGAAAAGAATATTTATATGAAGTTTTCCTTAATTTGCATAATCTGTTTTCAAATTTCAACTATTTTTTTCAATATTATGGGACAGGAAATAAGACCTATTCGTGATAATGTTGGCTTCTGCTGGAATGCGGAAGAAATGGATAGTGTTATAAATTATTTATCTGCCAATTGTGAAGAAAAAAATTACCCTTCCGGCAATCTAGTTGCTGCTATTTCACCTCATGATGATTATTTATATGCCGGTAAAATTTATTTCCCTTTATATAAAATATTAAGAACTAAAGAAGTTGTAATATTCGGGGTTACCCATGGAACTGTCCGTAAAGCTATGAATGATCCCAAAAATATTTTGATATTTGATGATTATAAATACTGGCACGGTCCTTATAAAAATGTTGAAGTTTCTCCATTGAGAGATTTCATAAAAGGAAATTTAAATAAAGAATATTTTATTACGAGCGATAAAGCGCAGGATATTGAACATTCCATTGAAGCATTAATCCCCTTCCTTCAGTATTATAATAGGAACATTAAGATCACTCCTATTATGGTAACGGCAATGCCTAATGAAAGGATGACAAAGATTTCCGAAGATCTTTCTGATATTATTAAAAAATATATTGCTCAAAATGACTTAAAGCTTGGAAAGGATATATTCTTTTTAATATCAACCGATGCAAACCATTATGGTGAAGATTTTGATAATTCACCGTACGGCATGAATGAAGAAGCTCATGAAAAGGCAACTGAAATTGATAAAAATATTGCTGACTCCTGTTTAACCGGCAAAATTGATGAATCCAAAATAAAAGAATTGATCGGAAAACTCTGGCCTGATTCAGGTACAGGTAGGGTTAAACCTCTCTGGTGCGGCAGATACCCTATCCCTTTTGGATTGTTAACCACGACTAATGTCCTTCAAAAAATAAATAATGAACAAATTTCTGGTAAAATCTTTAAATATTCGGATACATGGACAGGGAAAGTACTTCCTATTAAAAATACTCACCTTGGTTTAACAGCACCTTTTTCATTAAAACACTGGGTCGGATTTTTATCTGCCGGATTTTATCTAAATTAATATTTATCCTTCAATTTATTAAAATTATTTATGATCAATCCCTGGCGAGGCTTAAAAACTCTTCCACGCAACATGTGGATCTTATTTTTTACTACCCTTATAAATAGATCCGGGACTATGGTTCTGCCATTCCTTACTCTCTACCTGACAACCAAAGAAGGATTAAGTGCCGGTAATGCAGGCCTTGTTATTGCATTTTATGGCGCCGGCGCTTTAGTAACAGCTCCCTTTTCCGGTAAATTAAGTGATAAAATTGGTCCTCTCTCATTGATGAAATTATCTCTGATATGTACCGGAATAACTCTTTTTATTTATCCTTTAATTAATCATTATTATCTGATTTTGATTCTGAGTTTTATATTAGCTGTTATAAATGAATCATTCCGTCCAGCAAATCTTTCAATTATATCACAAATCGTAACACAAAAGCAGAGACGCAGTGCCTTCGCTTTAAACCGGCTGGCTATAAATATTGGAATGAGCATTGGTCCGGTAGTCGGGGGAATACTCACACTCATTAACTTTTCACTTATATTTTATATCGATGGCATAACTTCAATTCTTGCCGGAATATTCCTGAGCTTTTCAAAATGGCAGTCCGTAAAACTTGAAAAGACTGAGTTTGATACTAAAAAAAATATGATTGATGAAATTGTACATTCACATATTTTTAAAGACAAACGTTATATCTTTTTCTTATTATCAATATTACCTATTCCGCTTGTCTATTTTCAGCATTTAGGTGCTTTCCCTTTATTTCTTGTACATGATCTTGGTTTCGCGACATCCATGTATGGAGTGGTCTTTGCAATTAACACTGTCATGATAATTTTGATTGAAGTGCCTTTAAATAATTCAATGAACGACTGGAATGAGAAAAAGTCCCTGGCACTCGGAGCTTTTTTAACAGGCATTGGATTCGGAGCTATGGCTCTCGCAAACGATCTAACATTGATAATTATAACCACTATTATATGGACTTTCGGTGAAATGATATTTTTCCCGGTAAGTGCGTCCTATGTTTCCGGGTTAGCACCTGAAAGTAAAAGAGGGGAATATATGGGCTATTTTCAAATGATGTTTAGTATTGCTTTCCTTTTAGGGCCGTGGATTGGTACCCTGGTATTTGAATATTACGGTTCTCAGATCTTATGGGCAGCAACATTCGTATTAGGTTTAACTTCTGCTTTGACATTATTGAGATCTGAAAAAAACAGATTATCTGTCAAAAAAATTTAATATATTTTGTCATGCTTATTGATGAATTTCTTCCGGAATATAATTTTTCTAAAAAACATACCATAACAATTTTTGCCAGTGCTGAAAAAATTTTCAATGTTTTAAAAAATTCCAATTTCAATTCCTTTCTGATTAAAATATTGTTAATGCTTCGTGGAATAAAACTTGAAGAAATATCCTTAACTCTTTCCGAAAAAAGTTATTTTACGTTATTAGGCGAGAATAAGGAGAAAGAAATTTTATTCGGTATCATTGGTAAATTCTGGAAATGGAAAGGGGGTTTATTCCAGATAAAAAAAGAAGAATTCAAAGATTTTAGCTTAACCGGTTTTGCCAAAGCAGTCTGGGGCTTTTCATTATCGTCTGATGAATCGGAGACAACAACTTTTTCAACTGAGACACGGATATTATGTATAGGGGATTCCGCTAAAAGGTGGTTCTCCATCTACTGGTCCTTAATAGAACCCTTTAGCGGTCTAATAAGGAAAATGATTCTTTATAGAATTAAATATAGAGCGGAAAAATAAACCTAAATAAATCCCAAATTCCTATTTCAGCTTATCTTTAAATACTTTCTCAAACTTTTCAACTTTTGGAGCAATTACAAATGAGCAGTATCCCTGCGTAGGATTCTTTGCAAAATAATCCTGGTGATATTCTTCTGCTTTATAAAACTTTTTAAAAGGAACTATTTGAGTTACAATAGGATCATTATAAGCTCCGGATTTATCCAGCTCCTCTTTATAATGTTCTGCTTTTTCCTTTTGTTCATTATTATGGTAGAAAATAACAGAGCGGTACTGGGTTCCTGCATCATTCCCCTGCCTGTTGAGTGTCGTGGGATCATGGGTCTTCCAAAATATCTTAAGAAGGTCATCGTAAGATACCTCTTTCGGATCATATGTAATTTGAACTACTTCGGCATATCCTGTGTTGCCTGTACAAACTTCCTCATAATTGGGATCATCTGTTGTTCCGCCTGAATAGCCTGCATATACTGACTTCACACCCTTAACTTTCTCAAATATTGCCTGAGAACACCAAAAACAACCTTCTCCGAATGTTGCTTTAACTACGTTATCATTTTGTTCCATTTTATTATTTCCATCATTTTGAGTTTCAGATTTAACTTCCCTGCATCCTATAAAGAATGCTAAAGAAATTATTATTAAAGCTATACTAACAAATGCTGTTTTCATAATTACTATCCTATAATTTTTTACTATACAAATATTCTAAAGGTTTAGTTCCCAAGTGTAACAAAACTTTAACATTTGTATAAAAAAATGGTAAGATATCTAGTGAGAATCCATTCAATCATTCATCTATTCAATCATCATCTATTCATCCATTTTAACTACCGAAGCTTTAGCGTAGGTAGTCAATAAAACTTTTTATCATGTCTTCTTTTCATACCTTCATGAAGAGGAAGGATTAGTTCTTCATCAAAATCATCAGAATTTTCATTGACAAAATCAATAAATATATCGTCGGCAATCGATTCTGATGAATTTTCAGATTTTATGTTGTTATTCTTATATGTATCAACAGCGGCATAGATAGCATCTTTTACACTATTGAACTCATTTTCAATTTTTCCCAGAGAATCACCCAAATTACCTTCGACCCATTTATTTGTTAAGGCTAATAGTTGATTTGCCTTATCAACCATTTCATCCGCAATTTCTTTAGCATCTTCAACGATATTATTTCCCGCAGTCTTTACTTTATTCAAGTATGAATTAAGATCCTCCTGTAAATCTCTTCGAAACTGCCTTCCGTTTTTTGGAGAAAACAAAAGAGTTAATATGCTGCCGGCAGCAGCTCCTAATAAAAAGTTAAGCAAAAATCCGGAACTGCTATTTTTATTTTGAGACATAAAAACCTCGCTGTAATGCTAAAATAATTTTTCCTTCGGATTTCCGAAGCTATTCAAATTAATTTTACTTTTTGAGTAAAATAGTTATTTAACTTGATAAGAAATTTTCAATTAGTCAATGTTTATAATCATGTTATTAACTGAAGTTACGCAGTTGTAAAGATGACATCTTTAACTTTTAATTTCAAAACCAACCAAAAGATGATTTTATGAAAGAAATTAGAGCATTTATTTACTTAGAAAAGATGTCATCTTTCAACGCTGCGTAACGTGCGTTATTCATTTAAGTGCCCCCTAAAAATTTATTAAACGAAGATTTCCCCGCCATTATTGTAACAATGATAGCTAAAACAGCCGAAGAGATTATAATTGTAGTGAAACCTATTATAACTATTTCTATTGCAATATCAATTTCAGCTAATGCCATTGCTGAGAAAAATAGCAGGATTATGAACTTGGTAAACCTTGAAATTAGTGAGAAATGGGAAACATTCTCTTTTGCAAGTGCATTATAAACTGAATTTGATACTCTCCCGGCGATAATCCATCCAATACTGAAAATTATTGCCGCAACAATTAATTTAGGTATAAATATGACTCCCCGCTGAATGAGGTTAGAAAGGATAGTCAATTTCATTGCATCCAGTGCGGAATTAATAAATATGAGAAAAACTATAAAGAAAAATATATTTCCAATAAAGCCGAATAGTGCAAACCTGATATCGGCTTTGGATAAAGCCTGCCGCCACTGCATGCGAATAAACAATCTTTCAAATTTTAAAGCCGTCATTAGCTGTACTATTATTCGTTTCACTAACCAGCCCACCAGCCATCCGATTCCAAGTAATAAAATGCCGGCTAATAAATTAGGCAGATAATCAATTATTTGTTTTCCAAAATCGAAAAAGGGTCCCTGAATTGCATTATCCATTTTCTTCTCCAATTTGTTTTTTTGGTTTCATTAAAAGTTTCCAGAATGATTCTCGTTCTTCAAATTCCTTAACCCAAATAACCGGACACGCTGCTTGTTCGGTTATTTCAACTGCCAATGACCTTCCAAATAATAGCTCAAGAAAGTCTCCTGTCCTGCCTCCCATCAATATTATATCCGCTTTTCGCGACTGTTCAACAATCCCTGATAAAATATCCGTATTATGTAAAATCAATACCTCCGCCGGGATATTATTTTCAGCAATTAGTTCTTTTACCTTATGTTCTCTTCTTTCTTTTTCCAGTCGGGGTGTATCTGGTTCATAAACAAGTAATAATTTAATTTTGCAATCAAAATAATCTATGAAAGCAGGTGCAATTTCAGTGGCTAATATCGCATGAATATCAGCTCTGAAAGGGACTAATATTGTCTTAATTTCATCTTTATTAAAACCCCCGTGAAGAACTGCTATCTCTCCTGCAAATCTCTGCATAACACTGTCAATTATTGAGGAAAAGAACCTTTCAATAAATGCCGGATTTTTTTCTCTACCCACTATTATAAAATTACAGTCTTCTTCTTCAGCTGTGTGAATTATTCCTTCCGATATTCTATGAGATACCGTTACAACAGATCTAACATTAATTTCAGGCTCTTCAAATAAATTCTCCGCCACTTCAAATAATTTCTTCGCATTTTTTATATCCCCCGTTCCTACCGCCAAAGGATCATTCTCTCTTACTTCATTTACATGAAGAAAAATTATTTCGGCTTTGTTCTTTAGTGCAAGAGCTTTTGCTATGTGAGTTAAACTTGGAACAGATCCTAAGTTGGCCAGGGGAACTAAAATTTTGTATTCTTTTCGCTCCAATCTTTCGAGAGATTTTACTTTTCTAACATGTCTAACTTCACGTTTTGAAGCATAAGTCTTGTATACAAATAAACCAATTGAAACCCAAATTCCTGTAACTATCCATGCAGTAGGACTGTATTCAAACATATATACCGCTAAAAATAGAAGTAAGAGAATTCCGATTATAGATAAGTATGGAAATAAAGGTGTGTAAAATCCACGGTCAAGATCCGGTCTTTTCTTTCTTAATTTTATTAAAGTGATATTTACCTGCAAGAATAAAAGTAAAAACATTATATCTGCCGCACTTGCAACATCTTCAATAGGTAAGGATACTGCCATTATTACAACAATAAATAAAGAAAATAAAATAGAAAGATGAGGTGAAAAATTCTTTTTATGAACTTTACTGAAAAACGTTGGAAAGTTTCTATCTCGTCCCATCGCAAACGCAACACGCGAAGAGGAAAAAATAGTTGCATTAAGCGCCGACATTGTTGAAATAATACCTCCTACTAAAAGCATTATCCCGCCCCCTACAAAAAAAGATTTTGCAACTTCCACAAGGGCTGTTTCTTTATTTGAAGCTAAATATGCCCACGGAGTCATACCTTCAGGTTTTACCGAACCAAGTGCAGTAAAGGCGACTAAAATATAAATAGGAACAACTATTATTAGAGATAAGAAAAACTGCTCTAGGGATATTTTTCTTTGGATTTTTAATTTCTTCGGAACATTGTGAAATAACTTCAAATCCCTGGAAAGCTATAAAGGTTAACCCCATTGCTTTAAAAACTCCGCTCCAGCCATTTGGTAAAAATGGTGTGAAAGCTTCTTTCCAATCCGGTCTATGAAAAATTAAATTAATCCCAAATCCGATAAAAATTGCTAAAATAACAATTTTAGCTATCGTTATTATATTCCCGATTTTACCGGTTTCCGAAGCCCCTCTAAAATTAATATATGCAAATCCTATAGCAGTAATTACCGCAAGTATTTTTTGCGGTTCTAAAAATCCCCAGTGCGGCATAACTATATTTAACTCATGTAACACCAGTTCAAAATAGGCTCCGAAACCTAAGGCATAAAGGCTGCATGCTACTGCATGCGCAAACCAGCTCATCCAGCCTGAAATAAATCCATTCCATTTAGGTAAACCCTCTTTTACCCATAAATATCCTCCTCCCGCATCATGAAAACATGAACCCAGTTCTGCATATGAAAAAGCTGTTAATAAAGCAACCATTCCATTTAACGAAAATGTTATAATAAGGCCCGGACCGGCAACACCTGCTGCAATACCGGTAAGTACAAAAATACCTGCTCCTATCATAGCACCTACACCAATTAATGTTGCATCCATTAGGCGCATTTCCCGGCTTAAATGAATTTCAGTTTCAAATTTTTTCACTTATCCCTCTACAGACTGAAATGATTTGATAATGAATAGTTTTAGTTTTGATTAATATAGTTAAGATTTAATAAAATATAAATTTTATTTCCAAATCTTTGAAAATAGCCGGATATATAACCTTTAATAATGCGACCTAATCTAAGCAACAAATACGTTCATCTTCTATTATAAATGAACTCTGAAACCGTTTTGAAACCGTTTTGAAATCGATTTGAAACCGATTTGAAACCGTTGTGACACCGTATTATCTCCTTCTAAATAATATTATCATCCAAGATTAAATTGCAAGGGGAAGTATTGCCTTATGAATTTAGCTGTGAATATTTATAATTTTATTTATTAAATACCCCTGCTTATGTAAGAACCGGTATTTGAAAGATGACATCTTTATTTTTTAATGAGAAGATTTTATATAAATTACGTTTTAATAAAAAATTGAAAATAACTTTTCTTTTTAAAGATGTCATCTTTATATCTGAAAGAAAAATGAAAATTTATAAGTTTCGCTTCCTTTTAATAGCTTTAACGTATTTTTTGCAGCTTAATTCTCTTTCTGCACAAAATAAAGATTCATTATATATAGCCGGTAATTATCATAAAGCTGAATACAGAATTCTAATGCGGGATGGGATTAAACTTTTCACAATAGTCTATTCTCCAAAAGATACTACTCATGATTATCCGGTTCTTTTTAATAGAACTCCATACAGTATTGCTCCATACGGTATTAATGATTATCCTAAAAGTTTGGGTCCTTCTAAATATTTTGCAAAAGAAAAGTACATTTTTGTTTACCAGGATGTAAGAGGAAGGTTTATGTCTGAAGGTAAATATGAAGATGTCCGTCCATTTATACCTGATAAAAAATCTGCAAAGGACTCGATGAAAGCAGTGATGTCTATGATACAATCGACTGGCTTATAAAAAATTTAAAATATTCTAACGGTAAAGTAGGAATGTACGGGATTTCATACCCTGGTTTTTATGCGGCAATGGGAACAATAAATGCTCACCCGGCATTAAAGGCAGTTTCCCCTCAAGCCCCTATTGCAGATTGGTTTATTGATGATGATTTTCACCATCATGGTGCATTCTGGCTCCCTCACGCTTTCAGATTTTATGCTGTTTTTGGAATACAAAGAGATAGTCTTCATAAAGAATGGCCTGAATCTCTTGTTAATCCTGGAACTGAAGATGGATATAATTTTTTTCTAAATATGGGACCCTTTAAGAATACTAATGAAAAATATTTCAAACATAGAATCCCTTTTTGGGATACTCTTATAGCACACCCTGATTATGATTCTTTTTGGCAGAAAAGAAATACTCTTCCTTACTTTGATAATATTAAACCGGCTGTATTAACAGTAGGAGGTTGGTTTGATGCCGAAGATCTGTATGGCGCATTAAATACTTATAAGGCGATTGAACAAAAGAATGAAGATAACAGGAATACAATTGTAATGGGTCCATGGTTTCATGGTGGATGGGAAAGATCTCAAGGTGACCATTTAGGCAATATAAATTTCGGCAGTGAGACCAGTGAATTTTATCAGAAGAATATTGAAATACCTTTTTTTGATTATTATCTCAAAGATAAAGGAGAGCTGAACATTCCTGAGGCATATATGTTTGAGACAGGGACAAACGTCTGGAAAAAATATAATCAATGGCCTCCTTCTAATATTAAGCAGGAATCAATTTATCTTCATGACAACCAGAGTTTATCTTTTAATCCTCCGGAAAAAAATGAGAATAGTTCAGATTCCTTTATAAGCGATCCCAATAAACCGGTTCCGTACACACAAAAAATTACTTATGGAATGATCCGCGAATATATGGTAGAAGATCAAAGATTTGCTGCTTCCCGTCCTGATGTACTTGTATATTCGTCAAATACCCTTACCAATAATACTACTATTGCAGGTCCTATTATAGCCGATTTATTTGTCTCTACCTCAGGTACAGATGCTGATTGGGTTGTAAAGATAATAGATGTTTTTCCTGATACTGCAAAAAATAATAATCCTAATCCATGCGATATTCAAATGGGAGGTTTCCAGATGATGGTTCGAGGTGATGTTATGCGGGGAAAATATAGAAAAAGTTATGAGAAACCTGAGGCTTTTAAACCGGGAGAAATATCAGAAGTTAAATTCACAATCCCGGATATTAACCACACATTTTTAAGAGGGCACAAAATTATGGTGCAAATCCAAAGCACATGGTTTCCTTTAGTTGACTTAAATCCCCAAAAGTTTGTAGATATTTATAAAGCAGATAAAACTGATTTTCAAAAGGCAGCAAATAGCATATACCATTCGAAAGAATATCCATCCAAGTTAGAGGTGAATGTGTTAAAATAAATATCTAAAAGAAGCTAAAATCAAAATAATTCGCCTTCAAAAATAAGTAATTAATACTTATATCAAGTAAAATTTTCTTTTATGATATTCAAAGTTAAAGATGCATTTTTATCATAAATAATCAAGATTTACTTTTTTACATATCCAATTGTAAAAAATACATTGAAGCTTCATTCATACTAAAGTTTGCAAATTGAAATCTATCATAGATATTTGTTTGCAGGAAATCCGAAATTCGTAATCCGAAATTCGCTCTAGAAATACTTACCTGTAGAATTTACAACTCAAAAAAATAAAAATTAAGTATCCGTTAAAAAACAAACAAAATTATCAATGGCATAGTTTGCGATGAGTATGGAATCAAATGGTTATTTGAAATAATAAACAATACTAAATGGGACAACAACAGTTACTATTAATCGTTCTAGGAATCATAGTGGTAGGGATTGCGGTATTATTTGCAATAATATTATTCCGTCAATCCGCTATTGACCAAAAACGAGATATAGTGATGAATGAATGTCAAAATTTAGCAAACATGGCTTTAACATTCTCTAAAAAGCCTAAAGAACTTGGCGGCGGCGGAAATGAATTTATAGGCTGGAAAATCCCTAATGAATTACAAAGTACTGCCAGTGGTTCATATAGAGCAAATGTTGAATTAGATAAAGTAATTATAACAGGAACTGGAAATGATGTAGTAAATGGCACGGATTCTGTTAAGATTGAAACTACTGTACAAGGAAATTCTTATAGTTCTGTAATTATTAATTAGCGGAAAGTCCAGGATTCAAGAAGTAAAAAGTTAAATAAATAATTCAAAAGTTTTGAATTTTGACTTTGACTTTTGACTTAACAATGGCAATAAAATATAACTAACATTTAACAACAAAATAGGAGCTCAAAAATGGGTCAACAACAACTTCTTTTAATCGTACTTGGTGTTATCGTAGTCGGTATCGCTGTAGTAGTAGGTATAAATTTATTTAATGCTAATGCAGAATCTTCCACTCAAGATTCAATTGTTTCTCAAGCAACAAATATTGGAGCTATGGCACAGCAATTTTATAAAAAACCTGTAGCTATGGGTGGTGGTGGAAATTCTTTTGTAGGTTTTGAAACTAAAGTATGGCCAAATCTTCCTGCTAATTTAACTTCTTCAACTGATGCATCTTGGGTAATAACTGGATGCTCCATCTGCTACATCTATTGTATTTACTGCTACACCTATAGATGCAGCCTATGCAGCAAACTGGACAGTTATTACAACAGTTACACCAACAACTATTACGTCTGCAGTACAATAAAAAATTGTTATTCATAAAGTAGTTAATTATGAAAGGCTGTATCACTTTACAGCCTTTTTTATTATTCCAGTTCAAAGATATTCCTCACACCTTTGATGGCATAAAAGTAGAATTAGTTTTTCAAAGAAATATTAAAAAAGAAATTCTTGGATGACCAATGTTATTAACAGGATTAATATCAATTCTTCAGATAATTATCCTACCAGGATTACTTGCACTCAGCACTATTTAAAATAAAAACTGATTCTCCTATTCAAAAATGGTTATACATTTTTTCTTTTAGTCTTTTTACCAATTATGGATTAATTACAGTTCTGACATTAATACATGTATATACACTTTATATATTGTGGGCAGTATTAATAATTGAATTATTAATTTTAATGATTTTTTTTAGAAATGAATTAACTAAGATAGTTTCTAACATTAGCTTCAGGGATGCATATATTAAATTATTTGAATTCTTAAAGAGTAAAACAATTGGCAATAGAATTATAATTATTGTTTCAGGTTCTATTCTTTTGTTCTATGTTGCAGTTCTATTAGCAAATATTGGAACTATATTCTACTATGTAGATACAGTAAATAATTATGAATGGAACAGCTGGGCAATTGACTTTGCAAATAATATCTTACCAAAGTATTCTTCACATTTCCCCCAATTACTGCCTGCAAATTGGTCAATATCTTATGTTATGATTGGTAAAACCGATGTTCATTTTTTCCCCAAGGCTATAATGCCATTGTTTTTTCTTAGTAATTTATTAATCTTTATTGATCTAGCATATACAAAAAAAAATCAAAAATATTTAATTGGATTAATTATTTATGGGCTTTTTTCTCCAATAATATATTCGCTCGTTTTCATTGCAGATGGAAATGCTGATCTTCCCGTATCATTTTTTGCTTTTCTAACATTTTATTCATTCCTAAAGTATACAGCAACAACGAGTTTGAAACTTAAGGAGTTATTTATTAACTTTTTTATTTGCATCAATGGCAGCAGCAACAAAATTGGCAGGGTTTTATACTTTTACAATCGCCGGACTTGTTTTGGGTATAATGCTTTTGGTTAAAAGAAAAAATATCAGCTTTGTTGATATTATTAAAGTTGTAATATTTTTTGCTGGTGTTTGTAGTTTGGCTTTATTTTGGTATTTAAGAACACCTAATATAATGTATTCCGGATTAAATCAGCCACAATATCTTTCTCCTGAAGGTTATAAAGTTATTTTCATGAAGGCATTGAAATTAATGTATTATAATTGGGGATTACCTGTATTTGCATTTTTTATTATAACAATTGCGTCAAGTTTTTTTTATAGGAAATTCAGGTACTTTACATTATTAATGGTATTAATTCCAACCATAATTTGGATGTTTAAATACAGTGCGGATTTTAGGAATCTCAGTTTTATTGTTCCTTTTATGTGTATTTCATCTGCATTTGGTTTATTTAAAATGATTGGGCTGAGAAAACCTTTGAGGTTAGAAAACGGGGAAGGGGATATTAACTTCGAATATTTTGATGGTAAAACGCAGAACTTTCAAAATCTGTCCACCGATCAGGCAGGGTTACTGCATCCAAACAAAACCTTAACCTTGAAGGTTAAACTGGTACTGCTTTCAACGTCTGCTTTATCAAGTATTATATTATTATTTTTTATTTCTGACAAATTTTATCTTCTGTTGTTGAATGTTTACCAGTTTATTCACAAATATTATTTTCAAAGCCATAGAATATTATACTTCATCGAATATGATTTTTTGCTTCATGTGGATTTTTATCAAAAGGTATTAATTGCATTATTAATAATTCTAATAATCCTCCCCATTTTTATTCTTATAAAATTAAAATTTAGAACTATGATTCTGCTTTTAATAATTACGGGGATATTTCTAAATTTTACATTCTTCAATAAAAAAGCAATTGTAAATCATCAAATTGAATCTTTTAATAAAGTTGATGCGAGAAATTATTACCAATGGCTTGAAATATTCATTAAAAATGGGGGACTAGAAAATGAAGTTCAGACAAACTTCAAAGCACTGCTGAGTGATAAAGTTCCAAGGAGAATAAATTTTCATTACATTGAAAAAGTTTCAAAAATATCATTAGAAGAAATTTCGGAGAAAAATTATCTAGTATTTTTGAAAGTTGATAATTTAGATTCAGAAACCAAAGATTTTATAAAAAACAAATTCAAGAGTAATGACTACAATATATTATTCAATGATAGAGATTTTAATTTTCTTTTCTTTGAAATAAATCCGGGAAAGATGGTTGAAAGATGACATCTTTAATACCCTTTTGCGGGCTTTTTTGTTTTAAAAGTTAAGCTTCAAAATTTTTAAAAATGTAAAGTAACAAAATTGCTTTATCAGATTAGATTTCATAAATTTGAGGAAAAATTTTGAATAATGCCAAAGCCGAAGTCTTTAGATTTGGAATTGCTGTATGAGTCTTAGTACATGAAAGACGAATCTCTGTAATCATTTTCACGCATTTTCCATTTAATATAACCTTCAAGAGTAATTAATCTGTCCTCTCATTCATTTTACCTCAAAAAATATTTACCTAAATAAAGTGTAAATCTTTCTAAACAATAATTAAATATTGCGAAAATTAATGATTATGCAATTAAATTATTTTGGAATAAGAATTGATGAAATATAAAAAAATTCTAAATAGATAGGGAAAAGAGTGTAATTTATGGTAGAATTCAGATTTACTGCTTCAAAGGTAAATGGACAAGCAATCAGCGGGGCTTTATCTGCAGATTCTGTAAGTGAAGCAAAGAAAAAAATTAGAAGACTTGCTGAAAAAAATCAGCTTCAACTCACCAATGTTGAAAAGAAATCGACATTTCTATACCGTATAAAGAGGGGTAAAGAAAAACCTGTGCACGGTGAACAAAAAGCCTTTAATAAACAAGAAGTTGAAGATGCATTAAAAAGGCTGGGCTTTGAAGTTCTTTCCGTAAATAAAAAATTATTTGAATTCAAAACAAAACCGCCGACATCTGAAATTGTAACATTCGTTAAAATTAGCGCCGAACTTCTCGATCAGAAATTAGCTTACCAGGAAATATTAACCTTATTAATAAATGATACTCAGAATAAAACTCTAAAAGAAACTTTAAAAGAAATAAATAATGATTTGAAAAAAGGGGCGGATAGTGAGGTAACGTTTTTAAAATATCAATCAGTATTCGGAAAATTCACTGCTTATATGCTTGGGTTGGCGTCAAAAAGCGGTAACATGACCGAAATTTACAAAGCCACTGCAAAATTTTTAGAAAGAAGACAGGAATTCAAAAAAAATATGAGGAGCGCTTTAATTACTCCTGCTGTAACCCTCTTTGTACTTTTTTTAGCGGTCCTATTTTATGTAGGTTATATTTTCCCTGAAACAGCAAAACTGTTTGTAAGATTCAAAATAGCACTCCCTCCTATGACAGCATTTACTTTGAGTATGAGTGATTTTTTAATGAATAATATTTGGCTTGTAACAGCAATATGTGTTATACCCCCTATTGTTTTGTTTAATTATTTCAGAACAAAAAAAGGGGCTTATTTAAAAGATCAGTATATATTAAGAATACCGGTAGTAGGTCCATTGATTCATAAAACTTTAATTGAAGTTTATTGCAGAGTCTTCTTTACTCTATATAGCGGGTCTGCAGAAAGTATAGAACCAATCAGAATTGCTGCCGAAGCTACGGGTAATAAATATTTTGAAGAGAAAATAAAGACTATAGCAATACCTCTAATGGTTAAAAAAGGAACAGGAATTACAGAAGCCTTCGAAGCAAGCGGTGTATTTACCGAGACAGCATTATCCAGGTTTCATTCGGGAGAAGAAACGGGTACAATAAAAAACACTTCATTACAATTAGCAAATTATTATGAAAGTGAAACTGTATATAAATTAAAAAACTTCATTGAAATAGTTCAGGTTGTTATTGCAATGGTAATTATGGTTGTTATGATTGCATTAACACTCGTTTCTGCAGAGACAGCAACCGTTAGACCCAAAACTCCCGGAACTGTCAGCAATACTATCCAGGTCGAAAGGAACATAGTATAAATGCTCGATACATCCCTGGAAATGACTGATAAGATTGGATACCTATTATTTAAAAAAGGAATCATTGATGCAGAAACACTTGAGAAAGCATTAACTGCTAAAATTAATGACCAGGGAAGATTAAAAAGAAATCTTGCCCAGATTTTAGTTGAAGATTTTAAATTTCAGCATGATTTAATATTTGGTGAAGTAGCAATTTTATATGCTTTTAGACAGTTAAACACACCGGTTGATGAAATCCCTCCAACCCGTTTAGATTTTATAAAAAGAACTATAAATAATGCAGGGGAACAAATTAAGCAGCAAATACTTGAACATAAAGTAATCCCCTATAAATATGATGAAAGAATAAAAGACAAATTAATTCTCGCATCTATTGATCCTACCGATAGAAATATTCCCAAAATAGCTTTCGGTCTCGATGTTAAGAAATATGAAGTAGCTTATATACAAAAATCCTATTACGAAAAAATAGTTCAGACTATCTTCCCTCCGGAAAATATTTACTTAAAAGCAATGGAAGAGGCTGACTCTGAAATGCATATTGAAGCAGATGACTCCTCGCTGGATGAACAAGAGCTTGATGCGGAAATAAATAAAAGTGCGTTAATTAATTTAGTTGAAGGTGCATTGGTTGAAGGTGTTCGAAAAGGAGCAAGTGATATTCATTTCATACCCAAATCCGGAAATAAGACAGAAATTCTTTTTAGAATAGATGGAAATCTTCTGATCTGGCATGTACAGGAAGGTACATTGCCTGAAGCTGTAGTCGCAGTTGTAAAGGACAGATCAAAAGGGATGGATAGGTTTGAAAGAGAAAGAGCTCAGGATGGTTTTATCCAGCGTGAAATTGACGGGTATGTTATACGATTTAGAGTTTCAGTTCTACCGATGGTTGGGACTGAACTTAAAAATAAATTTGAAAGTGTTGTAATAAGAATACTCGACGATAGGAAAGTTATAAGGGATCTTGAAAAATTAGGTCTTACAGGATATACAAGAAAATCTTTTACAAAGGCAATAAATCAACCGCAGGGAATGGTCATATTAACCGGACCAACCGGGAGCGGTAAAAGTACAACTCTTGTTGCTGCTCTTTACCAGGTTATTGATCCTTCTGTTAATGTTTTGACTGTAGAAGATCCTGTTGAATATGTTATTGAAGGTGCCAGACAGTTGAAGATAGGCTACAAAATGAATTTTGAACAAGCCATACGCTCAATACTCCGTCACGATCCCGATATAGTTTTAGTTGGCGAAATGAGAGATAAAGAGACTGCTGAAGTAGCAATTAAATTAGCTAATACAGGTCACTTAACTTTTTCAACTCTGCATACTAATGACGCCCCAAGTGCTGTAGCACGATTATATAAAATGGGGATAGAACCATTTTTAATTGCTTATGCTATTAATATAATAGTAGCACAAAGACTTGTAAGATGTCTCTGTGATAATTGCAAGGTAAAAATAGAAAAATTCGATGAAGCATACATGGATGCAATAGGGTTAGATATTGAAGAATGGAGATTCTATACCGTCTATCAGGCGAATGAAAAAGGATGTGAAAAATGCAGGGGAACCGGATACAAAGGAAGAATGGCAATTCATGAAGCTCTCTATTTCACTAAAGAAATTAGGCAAATCATCGTTCGATCCGGTATCGAAGTAGATGAAGAACAGATTCGTATTCAAGCAAAAAAAGATGGTTCTTTAAGTCTGAGAGAATCAGGACTTGAAAAAGTTAAACAAGGTTTAACTTCAATTGAAGAAGTTATTGCAGGGACATCAGAAGAATGAGAGTCAAGAACATAATGTTAAAAGTCTTTTTAACCATAGTCGAAAGAAAAAAGTGACAAGTTCAGAAATAAAACCAATACTGGAACATTTTGTTGACCAGATTCCTAAATCATTGTTCGGAACCGATAAAATAGAGTTTATAATTAATAACGCTGAAAAACTCAAATCCGAAAACAGTCTTTCTTTAAGAATCTTTATTAATAAGCTCCTTACCGGTATGATCGAAAGAGATGCTTCGGATATTGAAATTGGAGGATATGGGAACGGCGGTTTTATATGGATGAGAATATTTGGAGTTAAAGAGCGGGTAAAGGAATTACCTACCTTCTCAATTGAAGAAGCAGCGCTTCTTATATCAAATTTATTGTCTGTTAATCAGAGAAAAATGTTAATTGATAATAGGAATCTGGATTTCAGCTATACATTCTTTTATGAAAGAAAGAAAGTGGACGTCCGGTTCAGAGCAGATGCTTATTTTGATCTTGATACTCTTGCATTGAACTTGAGATATATAAATTCAACATTACGTCATATTGATTCGTTAGGTCTTCACCCGAATGCAATGAAAGCTATGAGTCATTCTTATATAAAATTCGGGCTTTCCTTAATTACCGGGATAACAGGTTCAGGTAAATCATCAACTTTAGATTCTATAATAGAAGCACATAACCAAATTGACCCTGCACATATTGTTATAATATCTTCACCTATTGAATATGTGCATATATCCGATGTCTCCATAATCAGGCATCGTGAAGTTGGAAGAGATGTCCTTTCCTTTAAAGATGGAATTGTACAGGCTTTAAGGCAGGACCCTGACATTATAGTTATAGGTGAAATGAGGGATCCGGAAACAATAATGGCAGCTTTAGAGGTTACGGATACCGGTCATAAGGTTTTTTCTACTCTTCATACCTCTTCGGCAGTAGAATCTATAGACAGAATTATTGCAGAAGTTAATCCCAATGAACAGGCACGTGTAAGGAACCGGCTTGCGGATGTACTAACCTCCGTCGTTTCACAAAAATTGGTGCCAACTCTTGATGGAAGACTCGTATTGGCAAAAGAGGTATTAATTGTTACACCCAGTGTAAAAGCTGCAATAAAGAATAATAATACAAGTGAAATTTACATGATGATAAATCAAGGGGCTAAAAGCGGCATGATAACTATGGAACAAGATTTGAAGCGACTTTATCTACAAAAGAAAATTTCTTTGGAAAATGCGATTGCTTATGCAAATCAGAAAACAAGAATTCAACAAATTTTAACGGCGGTATAAAGTGAAACAACTTATTTGTATATACTGTGAAGGCAGCGATACCAAGCTTGCTGTCATTAATAAAGAAAAAGATAGTATAAAAGTTATTAAGACTGCATCAGCAGATGTTCTTCAACCGGCATTGCAGCTTGAAGACGGCATTTCCGATTTAAATATTGAGGGGGAAGATTTAACACTTCATAATTTAAAGCATGAAAACGAAACTTTAAATACTTCCAGTCAAAACATATTAAGTGATGAGCTAATCGGAATTAATTTAAATAAAAGCTATTTTGTACCTGCCCTAACAGAACCTTCAATTTATTATCATGTTTTCGAAGGAAACAAAGAAGAAAAACCATCCAAAATTTCTCAGGATATTATTAACGATATTCAAAGGACTAAGAATATTGTTATTAAAAAACATGACCTTGGATATACAGAGCTTGCCAATAAATCTCTATTATCGGTTTTTTTAAACAGTGGTGATATTCAGGCTGTACAACTGGTAAATTCTTTAGCAAGGCTTAACGGGAAGAGAACTTATAAAATTCCCGCTGTAAAATCTTCAGAAATATCTCTTGCTTATTATGTTGCTAAAAGAAAAAAATTCTTTCCCGATGATCATTCTCTTATTGTTTATATAGGGAAGGAATATAGTAAATTAATCTTCTTACACGGCAGGAAGTTAAAGCATATAGGAACAACTTTAGATATCGGGACATTAAATCTTCATACATATGATGTTTATTTTTCAAAAATTCTGCTTGAAATGGAAAACGGCGGGATTAATTCTCTGGATAACATAATTGTCTGCGGAGAAGATGATTCCGAAAATTTAATATTATCATTTTATGGCACTTTCCCCGAAGCTAATGTTTCCAGATTAGAATTTGATGATTTTGATATTTCTGCTTTAAATGAAAAAGCAAAAGATACTATTTCAAGCTATAGTATTCCTCTAGCTGTAGCTGTAGATTTTTTTGATGATCTTGAAAATGAACATAAAGGGATAAACCTGCTTCCGAAATACGTTAAGGAAGATCAAAAAGTATTTCAATTCGGATGGCATGGTTATGCTTTAATCCCGATTCTTTTTGCTGCTGCTTTTTTCTTGACGGTACAATCATTAAACAATAAAAAAGAAATTAATTATTTAGATAAGCAAATTACGGAACAGACACTTCTCAAGAGACAAAACCAGGAAACTTTAGCAAAGATTTCAGATCTGGGAGCCAAAATAAGCGGATTTGCCCAAACGCAGGCAATTTTAGATTCGGCTTCCGCAGGTACAGGAGTATGGACTAAAGTCGTTTCACATATCTCAGATTTTTTTGAAGGTAAAAGAAATATCTGGTTGACGACTTTAAATACCAGTAATACAAGTATCGTTCTTTCAGGGTATGCTTTATCAAAGGGAGTATTAACTGATTTTGCTTATTCGGTTAATTCAGCCGAATTAAAATCGATTAATTTTGAATCCATGAGAGAACAGAATGTCTATAAATTTAATGCAGTTTTTAATTTAAATACTTTTGAAGATAAAAAATGAATAGAAAACTTAAAAACACATTAGCCCTTTTAGCGGTGCTCCTGGTTATTTTAATCGGGGGCGGTATCTTTGTCTTTGGTATTCAGCATAGTAAAATATCAACCGGTAAGGATAAGCTGAAGGAGTTAAAGGCCACTGCCTATAATAAAGAACAATTAGCCAGGCAATACCGGGAGCTCCAGGTAAAATCCATGTCATTGGATTCGATATTAGCTTCGAGAAAATTTAATATCCCGCAAAACCTTTCTTCGATTAAATTTTTTGATTTTGTTACTGATGTTACTTCCAGCTTTTCTCCTCAAACACATGTTGATGTTGAATATTCTAATCCGGGTCAGGATAAAGAATTTTATTATTATGAGTATAAATTAACCGGCAGCGGTAGATATTCTGAACTATATCAGTTGATATATGCCATCGAGCAGAGTAAAGAATTAAAAAAATTGTCGGCGATAAATATGAGTAATATAGTTTCTACCGATGAAGGAGGTGTTCCCTCTTTCGATGTGACTTTTAATACGGTTGTAAGAGTATATTACGCAAGTAATGACCGGTTTGCTACGACAAAAATGGTGGAAAACGATCTTCGAACTAAAGAAATATATGATGCATTTTATCCTTTAATAAGAAATGAAATACCTCCTAATGTAGATAATCTTTTAGATGTGCAGGGTGCAAAGCTGCTAGCGCTTGTACCTGAAGGTGCTTTCCTGTCAGACGGTAAAGGTAGTACTTATCTTTTGTGGGAAGGGGAGCCGGTTTATCTTGGATACCTGACAAAAATAGATTATGATAATAATAAAGTTCATTTTATAATAAATAAAGGCGGCGTTATAGAACAGGTTGACCTTCAGTTGCAAAAAGAAGATATTAAAAACAAAAAGAAATAAGAGAGAACAAAATGAAAACTATTATAACCTCTATAATCCTTGCATTTTTCGTAAGTTTTCCAGTATTCTCACAGCAGTATTTGGAGAAGGATTTAAAGGAGTATACAAACCCGAATGAATTAGTTACACTTTCACCTGATCTTCCTTTTAATAAAGCAATTGCTTTATTAAGTAAAGTAAGTGAAAGTACAACAGGGAAAAAAGTTGTTTCTACTATTGATTCGGATGCACCGATTGGAATTGAAATCCAAAATATGCGTTATGATAAAGCATTAGTAATTATAGTTCAAATGGCGGGATTTATTTATGAAGATAAAGACAATTTAATTGTAGTAAAGAAAAAAGATGAAAAAGTCGAAGAACATTCACCTGATACTTATGCTGATGTTAATGTGAGAGAAGTTAAAATCTCCGCTGTATTTTTTGAAATGGATGATCAGGCGGCAAAAGAAAGAGGAATAAATTGGCAGGCTATGTTATCTGGAAAGGGATTTAGTTTTGGCGGATTATTGGGCGATTCCCTTGGATTATCTAATCAGCTGCCTGATGCAACAACAGGTAGATTGTCAGGTCTTGGAAACTATTCCTCCGGGAGCTTTTTCGGTCAAGCTACAGCAGTATTTAAATTTTTTGAGAGTCAAAATCTTGGTCAAATCATTGCAAGTCCGAATATTGCAGTAAGAGACGGGCAAAAGGGAAGAATTCAGGTTGGACAGGATATTTCAATTAAACAAAGAGATTTTGCCGGTAATGTAGTAGAAAAATTCTTTTCAACGGGCTCTATTATTGATGTTACCCCTTATATATATAGTCAGGATGGCATAAATTATATCTTGTTAAACGTTGATGTAGAGAGAAGTTCATTCGTGCCGGATGCTCAAACTACTATAATAAATAAAACTCAGGCTAGTACTCAGCTTGTAATGTTGAATGGAGAAGAAACTGTTCTAGGTGGCTTATTTGTTAATGAAGATCAAAAAATCCGCAGCGGTATTCCTTTCTTAAAAGATCTTCCATGGTGGTTCTTCGGATTAAGATATGTTTTCGGAAGCGATCAAATAACAACAACAAAAAGGGAATTAGTAATATTACTGAAAACTGAACTTATACCTACTCTTAAAGAAAGATTTGCCGGTGTCCGGAGTGAAACCCCTTTAAAAGATGAGCTGCTTAAACAAAGACAACAGATTAAATTTTATAACCTTAGTACAGAAACAGAGAATAAATAAATATAAAAATGGAATCACTATTAATTATTGATGATGATGTTAATCTCTGCTCAGTTCTTAAAGAAGAATTGGCAGAGGTAGGATATAAAGTAGAGTATTTTAATAATGGATTCTATGCTTTTGATTATATTGATAATAATCCGGTTGATCTGATGCTTCTTGATTTAAAAATGCCTGAGCATGACGGCTTTGATGTACTTAGAGAGCTTGGAAAAAGAAACCAAAGAATGAAGGTTATTGTATTAACCGGTTATGCTGATGTTAAAAGTGCTATAGATTCTGCCAAAATGGGAGCCAATGACTTTATAAGTAAACCTTATGATTTTGATGAGCTTTTAATAACAATTAGAAAAGTTCTCCAGTCAGATGAATAATAATGAAAATCAGTTATCGAATACTTTTTATCAATTTCGCTATAGTGTTTTTAATAATCGGCAGTTCTGTTTTTACTTTCTATTCGATAATGTACAATGTTCTATCTTCCCAGCAATCAAAATACCTTAGCAATTCAGAAAATAATTTTATATATGTCTACCGGGAAATTCTTCAGAATACTGAAGATGATTTTTTATTTTTAACGAAAAACAATCATGACTCTTCAACTAAATCATTAAAAATCCCTGACGAATATCCTGGAAAAAATATAGATTTTATCTTTTCATTCGACAAACTCTCAAAAGACCTTACAAAAATATATTGCAAGGAGAACGTAAATTTACCACATAGTCAAATCGTATTAGAAAGTTTTTTAGAAAAAAATCCTCTCGGCAATTGTAAAAAATTATAAAACAAACGGTAATGAGGAATATTATTACGGACGAATTATAAATGAAAATTTATTAAACGAAATTGCCCAGAAGTGCGGGGCAGAAATCTCAGTTGTTTATAAAGGCTCTCCTTTAGAAATTTCAAACAGTTCTCAGAACCAAAAATACACTTATGTATTATCGCAAGCTTTTAAAAATCTAACTTCCCAATCGAATTCGAAAATATATTCTCAAAATGCTGAGTCGACAGATATATTGGCTTCTCTTTATATCCCTGCAGCCGGTTTCGAAAAGAATACTCCACTTAAGTTTTTAATTTTTTCTACTTTAAATGAAGCAGCGGATTTAAAGAACAATCTCAAGTATATATTTATTGTTATTGGTGTATGCGGGGTTATTCTTTCTTTAATATTAACGTTTCTCTTTACCGATAAATTAAGAAAACAAATAACACAGTTAAGTAAAGCGACAGAATTTACTAAAGAAGGGATCTTCAACAAAAAAATTGAGATTAAAAGCAAGGATGAACTTGGAAACCTTGCAAATGCTTTTAATAATATGCTCGAGGCATTGAGTAAAAGTCAAAAGGCAAAAAATGAATATTCTGAATTCATAACATTAATTAACCGGAATCCCACTCTCAATGAAATTTCCGAAGCTGCCTTAAAAAAAATAATACATACCTGCAGCTTTTCCATTGGTGCTATCTATTCAATTGATGATGAAAATGTTTCTTTGATATGTTCATATGGACTGGAAAAAAGTGATGCCATATCAAACAGGTCATCATTCTTCGAATCTGTAATAAAAAATAAAGAGACAATTGAACTAAAATTCACCGAACAAATGCCTGTAATAAGAACAGGTACATTGTCATTACAGATTAAAAACTTATTAATTATTCCGGTTATCTATAATAACAATGTCATAGCTATACTTGAATTAGGATCCTTTAATGCCATATCTGCAGAAGCAAGACAATATTTGTTAAATATTCAGGAACAGCTGGCTATAGGACTTACAAATGCCAAAGCTTTTATGCAGCTTGAAAATTTGGTAAATGAACTAAAGAATTTAAATGAAGACTATCAAAAGCAGAATGAACAGGTAAGAAAACAGAACGAAATATTGTTAAATCTTCACAATCAATTAAAAGAAAAAGCAGATGAATTAACTATACAAAAACAGAAAGCAGAAGAATCTACTCAATTAAAATCACAATTCCTCGCAAGCATGTCGCATGAATTACGAACTCCTATGAATTCAATATTAGGATTAACGGAATTGATATTGGAAGAGTCTTCGCTTAACAGTAAAGATAAAGAACGGCTGCAGGTTGTTTTAATAAGCGGCAGAAGATTGCTTAACCTGATAAATGATATACTTGATTTATCAAAAATTGAAGCCGGTAAAATGGAAAAACATCTTGAAGAAGTGGCTTTGGATAGCTTCTTATCTGAAATTGAGACTATAGTTAAACCTCTAATTGATAAAAAATCATTGAAATTCAGTATCCTAAGGCATTCAAACACAAATGTAATATTGAATGTGGATAGAGGAAAGATCGCCCAAGTACTGATGAATTTACTGGGTAATGCAGTTAAATTTACTGAAAAAGGTTCGGTAGAATTGCATGTTACGTTGATGGACAACAAATTACTCAAATTTGATGTAATGGATTCAGGTATAGGAATTTCAGAAGAAGATCAAATAATTATTTTTGAGGAGTTCCGGCAAATAGACGGCACAAATACTAGAAAATATAACGGAACCGGCTTAGGATTGTCCATTTGCAAGAAAATTGCAGATTTATTGGAAGGTGATTTAACCGTTCAGAGTAAAATCGGTAAAGGTTCGGTATTTAGTTTTGTGCTTCCGATTAATGCTGAAGAATTGAGAAATGAACGTGCTTTCTCTAAGATTAATTTAGAAGTGTTACAAAAAAATAAGAAAAACCCCGTCTTAGTTATTGATGATGACCCGGAAGTTAGATATACTATCGGCCAATATTTAATCTCAAGAGGTTATGATGTTATATATGCTGAAGATGGAGAAAAAGGAATAGAGCAGGCATTAGTTGCTCAACCTTTTGCAATTACATTAGATATAATGCTTCCTAAAAAGGACGGGTGGAATACTTTGAAGGAATTGAAAGAAAATTCTTTAACAAAAGATATACCTGTAATTTTAGTTTCAATTATTAGTGATAAAAATTTAGGCTTTGGATTAGGAGCCTTTGATTATTTTGTAAAGCCTATATCAGCACAAAAATTATATTCAGCTTTTATTAAATTAGAAAACCTTGCACAGAAAAAAGTTAAGGATATTGTAATAGTTGGCAACGATGAAAGCGAAATTGAAAGATTTAAAAAAGAATTTATAAATGAATCCGTAAATATTACAATTTATTCAAGGCGGCGAAAATGCTTTCGTAGATATTCTTAAATCACAGCCTGATTTAATAATTTTAAATTTACTCATGTCATCGTCAGACGGTATAACATTATCAAATAAGTTGAAATCTGATAGGGAAACCAGGAATATTCCCATTATATTACTGACAGAAAAAGAATTTTCAGAAATGGAAAGTAATGAATTAAATACCATAGTGGAAAATATTACCGTTAGAGAAAAAAATCATCCCCTTGATGTATTGAAAATTGTAAGAGATAGATTAAAATTGCAAGAAGATTTTTCGTCAAACAGCAATGAAAAGAATGAAAAAGTTGGCAGAGAAGTTGTAGATAGTTCAAACAACAATAATGAGCAGGAATATTACGGAGAAGTATTAATTGTTGATGATGAACCGGAGGTATTATTTACTATAAACGAACTGGTTCAAGCGTGCAACTGTAAAACACTTGCAGCTAAAAATGGAGTTGAATGTCTTAAGATACTGGAAAAAACGACTCCGGATTTAATTTTATTGGATATAATGATGCCCGAAATGGATGGGTTTCAGACAATAAAAAAGATAAAAGAAAATCAAAGATTTAAAGATATACCTGTATTTGCTGTTTCAGCAAAAGCAATGAGTGATGATAAAAAGATTATATTAAAACATGGATTTGAAGATTTTATTCCTAAACCAGTTGATTCAGTAATAATTAGTTATAAACTTAAAAAAATATTTAACAAAATCAGAATACCAGGATATGAAAAAAATATTAGTCATTGATGATTTACCAGAGAATGTTTATATGCTTCAGGACAGGCTGGAGAACGAAGGATATAAAGTAATAACTTCGTATGATGGAAAATCAGGAATAAATAAAGCAATAAACGAACAACCGGATTTAATTCTTTTAGATATCATGATGCCGGAAGTAACGGGGATAGAGGTCTGCAAGACTCTTGTAGCGAATAATGCTACTGCAGATATTCCGATTATATTAGTAACTGCAAAATCAGATGCTGAAGATACCAGGGAAGGACTTGAGGCAGGTGCTTTTGATTATGTTAAAAAACCTTTCAACAGGATTGAACTTTTAGCCCGCATAAATTCTGCTTTGAAATTAGCAGAAGCCCATAAACTTGTTTTAGAAGTAGAAAAGAAGAATACTTTTTCCGCTACTGTTGTTACAACAAACCATAAGATTAAACAGCCGCTTACTCTAATTACATTAACATCCGCTGCCGTAAAAAGAGAATTAAATAAAGAAGTTATTTCAAAAGAAGCTATATTAAAAAAATTAGAGTATATAGAAATTGCAGTTAATGAAATCAATGATGTCTTAAATAAATTACATGCGATAAAACAGCCAGTATTTTCAGAGTACGTTAAAAATATTAAGATGATTGATGTGGATAAAAGGGAGTAGAGTCTGATTAAGTAAGCTGCTGAATAGTGGCAAGCATTGTATCGAATTCATAAGGTTTAGAAAGCAAGCTATTAATTCCCATCTTTTTAGGATTAAAATCCTTTTCAAGAGATAAACTTCCTGTAGAAAGAATAATCGGCATATCGAACTTAAGTTTTCTTATTTGACTTACACAATCAAGCCCATTCATTTCAGGCATACTATAATCAATTATAACTAGATCGACCTTAATTTCTTCGGTTAAAACTTTTAATGCTTCAACACCGGTTGCTACCTTAATAACATTATATCCATTTGATTCCAAAAGCTCGGCTAATAAATCTCTTAGCATTATTTCATCATCTGCCAATAGGATAATTTTCTCAGATGGCGGTGATTTTTCAGTATGTGAAATTTCGAAAGCAGGTAGAAAAACATCAAATGAAGTTCCTTCATTAATTGTACTTGAAACTTCAATATGACCTTTATGTGCTTTTATTATTCCGTAAGTAACATAAAGACCTAAACCGGAGCCGCTTTCTTTTTGTTTTGTGGAAAAA
>CAVUOL010000058.1:0-31056 GCA_963742995.1 uncultured Ignavibacteriales bacterium | reverse complement strand
TAAACTTGAACTTGTTCTTGTTCACCCTTCCACCAGTAATTTCATCGGCTGCTCCAATGCTTCGCACACCCACCTTAAAAACCTTGCTGCATCTGCACCATCGATTATTCTATGATCATAAGAAAGAGACAGTGGAAGCATTAGACGGGGTTTAAATTCCCCATTATTATAAACAGGTTCATAAGCCCCTCTGGAAACTCCGAGAATTGCTACTTCGGGTGAATTGACGATAGGTGTAAATGAAGTACCGCCTATTCCTCCAAGATTTGTAATAGTAATACAAGCACCCTGCAGGTCATCCAGAGAAACTTTCCTATTCCTTGCTTTTTCAGCTAAATTACCCAATTCTACGGCAAGCTGTTTAATATTCTTTTTATCTGCATTCTTAAGAACGGGGACTATAAGACCATTTTCCGTATCGACGGCAACGCCTACATTGTAATATTTCTTATAAATAATTTCCTTTTTATTTAAATCAATACTGCTATTGAATTTTGGAAATACTTTCAAAGCAGATGTAATAACTTTTAATAGTATTGCAGTAACAGTTAATTTGCCCCCTTCTTTTTCAACATTGGGACTGAAGGCTTTTCTCACCTTCTCAAGTTCGGTGATATCGGCTTTATCGTGCTGGGTAACATGAGGAATTGAAGCCCATGCATAGCTGAGATGTACAGCAGTTGTTGAACGAATCTTATTCATTTCCTTCCGTTCAATTTCTCCGAATTTAGAGAAATCGGGGAGTGTTTCCTGTTGAACAGGTATACCGGGAGTTATTGTGCGGCCTTCATTTAACTGCTTTGCAAAAGACTTAACATCATCCATGGATATTCTGCCGCCAGGGCCGGAACCGGGAACCTGTCTAATATCAATACCAATTTCTCTGGCAATTCTTCTTACTGATGGAGCGGCAGGGGCTGCATCTTTCATAATGGGGGGTTGATTATCAATTTCACCGGGCATGAATGTAGATCTTTCACCTTTAGGAGTTTCTTTGCTTTCTGCAGCTTTCTCTTCCTCAGCCTCTTTTTTTTCTGCGGCAGGTTTTTCTACCTCAGTCTTTTTTTCTTCCCTATCAACTTTAGCAGCTTGTTTACCTGATTCAACTTTCAATAAGGTCTGTCCTACCTTCGCTTTATCGCCGGGTTTTACAAGTATTTCTACTACTTTGCCTGTAAGAGTAGAGGGGACTTCTATAGTAGCTTTATCTGTTTCAATTTCTAAGATACCCTGATCCCTTTGAATATTATCTCCTTCTTTCACAAGAATATTCAAAACATCTGCCGATTCAATATTTTCACCGAGTTCGGGTAATTTTAATTCAATTACTTCTGTACCCCCCTCAGGTTTTTTAGGTTCGGGAGGTGCTTTCTGTTCAATTTTCTCTTTAGATTCATCTTTGGATGACGGTTCTTCTTTTACTGCTTTCTCATTCTCCCTGTGTTCTTCTTTAATATCAGGTTCCTCTTTTTCTTTTTTCTGACTGGCTTTAGCTTTATCCTCACCATTTTCCATAATTAGAATAGTTTGACCGACCTTAACACTGTCTCCCTGTTTAATTAAAACTTCTTTTATTTTGCCTGAAATGCTGGAAGGAACTTCAATTGTAGCTTTATCTGTTTCTATTTCAATAATGCTCTGCTCTTTTTCAATTTCATCGCCCGGTTTAACTAACACGCTTAATACATCAGCTGATTCTATATTTTCTCCCAGTTCAGGCAATTTGAATTCTTGTGCCATAACGATCCTTTAATAAAATTATTTTTAGTTCGATTAAGTTTGAATACTAAAGTTCTTTAACTGCATTTATTACTAAATCATGAAATCATAGGATTTAACTTTGATGGATTTATTTCCAGATTCTTTATTCCCTGTTCAATCTGTTCAATTTTCATTTTTCCATCTTTATAAAGCGCATATAAAGTTGCGAGCGCTATATGCTTCGCATCAACTTCAAAAAAGTCCCTAAGTTCATTTCTTCCTTCACTTCTTCCGAAACCATCTGTGCCAAGCGAAATCAGATTGCCGGGAAACCATTTTGAAATAGAATCGGGAAGAGCTTTTACATAATCGGATGCAGCAACAAATACACCTTTTTCATCTTTAAGAGTGTGTGTAATATAAGAAACTTTAGCTTCTTCTCCGGGATGAAGCATATTCCATCTTTCAACATTTAAGGCATCACGCCTTAATTCCTTATAACTGGTAATACTCCAGACATCTGCTGCAACTTTGTATTCATCTTCAAGAATTTCCTGAGCTTTTAATACTTCATTTAAAATGGTGCCGCTGCCGAACAAATGGGCTCTCATTCTGGCATTTTTCTTAGATGAAGATTTAAATTTATACATACCTTTAATAATTCCGTCTTTAACACCTTCAGGCATTGGAGGCATAGAATAATTTTCATTCATTATTGTCATATAATAAAAGATATTTTCCTGCTCTTCATACATTCTTCTTATACCGTCTCTCACGATCACAGCAATTTCAAATGCGAATGCAGGATCATAAGCAACGAGATTAGGAATTGTGTATGCATGAAGATGACTATTGCCATCCTGATGCTGCAGCCCTTCACCGCTAAGTGTTGTTCTGCCTGAAGTACCTCCAAGCAGAAATCCTTTTGCCTGGATATCACCGGCAGCCCAGAAAAGATCTCCAATCCTCTGCAAACCAAACATGGAATAATAAACAAAGAAAGGAATCATGTTAATGCCGTGGGTTGCATACGCAGTTCCGGCGGCAATAAAAGAGGACATTGAGCCGGCTTCCGTAATACCTTCTTCAAGGATCTGACCATTCTTAGCTTCTTTATAGTATAATAGGCTTTCTTTATCAACAGGTTCATAAAGCTGACCGACGTGTGAGTAAATACCTACCTGCCTGAATAAAGCTTCCATTCCAAAAGTTCTTGCTTCATCAGGAACAATCGGAACTATATACTTGCCAATTTCCTTATCTTTGAGCAGCTTAGCTAAAAGCCTTACAAAGACCATAGTAGTTGAAGCTTCCCGTCCTTCGGTACCCTTATAAAATTCTTCAAAAATATCTTCAGGCGGAGTTTTAATCGGCCTGACATCTGTTTTGCGAGTTGGAACAAAACCTCCCAGTTTTTCTCTATGCTCTTTAAGGTACTGCATTTCATGAGTATCATCACTTGGCCTGTAGAAAGGAGCTTTTGCAATTTCTTCATCGGAAATAGGAATACCAAACCTTGCTCTGAATTCCTTTAATTCTTCTTCATTTAATTTTTTCTGCTGGTGAGTAATATTTTTACCTTCTCCGCTTTCACCAAGTCCATAACCTTTTATAGTTTTTGCTAAAATAACAGTTGGGGAACCTGTATGCTCAACGGCTGTTTTATAGGCTGCATAAACTTTTTCAGGATCATGCCCGCCGCGTTTCATCTTTCGTATTTGTTCATCAGAAAGGGTTTTAAACAGATACCTGCAGATATTCATCTCCTGCGGTAAGATGTTCACGAATATATTCACCGCTTTCAACCGAATATTTCTGATACTGGCCGTCAACTATTTCACCAAGTCTTTTAATTAATTTGCCGTCTGTATCTTTAGCTAAAATAGGGTCCCAATCGCTTCCCCAGACTACTTTAATAACATTCCATCCTGCACCTTTGAAAATTGCTTCCAATTCCTGGATTATTTTGCCATTACCTCTTACGGGACCATCCAATCTCTGGAGGTTGCAATTAATAACGAAAATAAGGTTATCTAATTTTTCTCTTGCCGCAAGAGTAATTGCACCAAGAGTTTCCGGTTCATCGGTTTCACCATCACCTAAATAGGCCCAAACTTTTCTATTCTTATTGTTTTTCAAGCCTCTATCTTCGAGGTATCTATTAAATCTTGCCTGGTAAATCGCCATGATAGGAGCCAGTCCCATTGAAACGGTAGGGAATTCCCAGAAATTAGGCATCAACCAGGGATGCGGATATGAAGACAGACCTCCTCCCGGTTTTAATTCTCTACGAAAATTATTCATTTGTTCGATTGTTAATCGACCTTCAAGAAAAGCACGCGCATAAATCCCCGGAGAGGCATGACCTTGAAAATAAATCTGGTCTCCATCGTAATTATCACCTTTACCATGAAAGAAATGGTTAAAACCGACTTCATAAAGAGTAGCAGCAGAAGCATAGGTTGAAATATGTCCGCCGATACCGCTTTCCATTTTATTTGCTCTAACAACCATAGCCATAGCATTCCATCGGATAAGACTTTTAATTCTTCTTTCAGTTTCCCTATCTCCCGGATATGGGGGCTGTTTTTCTCTCTGGATGGTATTTATATAAGGAGTATTAGCCGTAAATGGTATTTCGACCCCAAATTTTTGAGCGCGAATTTGTAATTGATGTAAAAGGTCTTTTACACGTTCCGGACCTCCATGCTGAAGTACATAGTCAAGCGAATACAACCATTCCCGTGTTTCAATTTCCTCAATTTCTACGTCTATATTATTTCCATTGTTCATGTTATAACCCTCTTTTTACCGATTTTGTCAGTAATAATTATTAGAAAAACTTACCCAAAGGTATTTAAAGCCAAAGCAAAGCTTATTTGGTAAGTATAATTGTGATATTGAACAGGCAAATTATAATTTTTGAGCTAGAAATACAACATTTTCAGGGTAGTACAAATCACGGAAATAAAGTCGGTGGTAGGTTGTTGGCGGTAGGTGGTGGGCCAACCCCAACCACCAACAACCAACAACCAACAACCCACATCCTACTAAACAATTTCTTTTTTTCTCGAAAATATGTAACTTCAATCCAACAATTATTTAGGGTAAATGCAGATGAGTCACCTGGCCAAAGCATCTGGATATGTTACAAATTTATTGCAGAATAATTTACCTGAGGGGTGTGTGTACCATAACATTGATCATACTCTGAATGTAGTCGAATCAGCAAAACTAATTGGTGAGCACAACGGTTTGTCAAAAGAAGATATGGATATTCTTTTACTTGCCGCATGGTTTCATGATACCGGCATGGTAAGTGTTTATATTGGTCATGAGGAAAAAAGTATTGAAATATTTAAAAATTATATTATTAAGGAACAGTTTCCCGTTGAAAAAATTGAAAAAGTGGCTCAATTAATAAAAGCAACAAAGGTTCCCCAGAACCCTATTAATTTGCTCGAAAAAATAATTTGCGATGCAGATATATCCCATATTGGTCAGAAAGGATTTCAAAGCAGAGCTAAGCTGCTTAGACAGGAATGGGAGATTGTATTGGATAAAAAGTTTACCGATATTGAATGGTTAAACTCTAATATTGAGTTCCTAACTAATCATAAATTCAATACCGAATATGCTCAAGTAATTTTTGAAGAACAAAGACTTGTAAATCTGGAAAAACTTAAAAAGAAATTAATTAAAGAAAAAATGGAACTTGAAAATAGCAATAATATCCTGGCCGGCAATATTGAAAAACAAAAACAGCTGAAAAGTAAACAAGCTGAACGCGGTATCGAAACTATGTTCCGTAACACTATCCGTACGCATGTCGAGTTTAGCGGTCTTGCAGATAATAAAGCTAATATTATGATAAGTATCAACACTCTTATTCTGACTGCCCTTGTTGCAGTTATGGCTAGAAAATTAGATTCAAATCCCCAACTAATTATACCGACTGCAATTTTAGCTTTGGTCAGCCTCGTAACCCTTATCTTCGCTATTATGGTTACACGCCCTAAGATTACTTCCGGTACCTTTACACATGACGATATTAAAGAAAAAAGGGTTAATCTTCTTTTCTTCGGAAATTTTTTTAATATGAACTTGAAAGACTTTGAATGGGGAATGACTGAAATGATGGGCGATAAAGATTTCCTTTATGGCAGTATGATTAAAGATTTTTATTATCTGGGACAGGTTTTAGGCCAAAAATACCGCTACCTCAGAATTTGCTATAATATCTTTATGTATGGATTGATAATCTCTATACTGGCTTTTGCTATTGCCGTATTCCTTTATCCCGGCGGAACAAACTTAGGTCCGCTAATTGAATAATTAAATTGCACTATTTCTTCCTGCCTTGTGTATATTTGCATTTAGTTCTATAGTAGTTAAACCATGAAAAAAATTAATTTCTTCATATTACTATTTGTTCTTATTACACCTCAATTATATTCTCAAATTCATAATGATTCTGCCCGGAATAATAATTATAGAGTAGTTGTCCCCGACTCAAATTATAAAGCGGGATGGCTTCACAATATTTTCTTTGGTGCGCATTGGAGAGATCTATGGTCAACTCCTTTAAGAATTAAAGTTCTGGATCTAAATAAATATGCCGGTGGATTAAAACCTTTAAAGAAGGGCGGGGGACTCCAGACAAAATCCTTAAGACTGCTTGGTAAAGATGGAAAACAATATAAATTCAGATCTCTTGATAAAGATCCGTCAAAAACACTCCCTCCTGAATTACAGGAATCTCTCGCTGCCGATGTATTCCAGGATCAGATAAGCTCCGCTAATCCTTTTGCTCCCCTTGTCGTTGCCCCAATTCTTAATGCTGTAGGTGTTCTGCAGGCTGTTCCCGAACTTTGTATTATGCCGGATGATGCGAACCTCGGAAAGTTTAGAAATGAATTCGGCGGGATTATTGGAATGATTGAAATTCAACCTGAAGGCGATGATGAAGATGATAGTTTTGCCGGTGCGGAAAAAGTTATAAGTACATACAAACTATTTAAAAGACTTGAAGATGATAATGATGAGCGTGTAAAAGCCACAGAATTCTTAAAAGCAAGATTAATCGATATTTTTGTCGGGGATTGGGATAGACATGTTGACCAATGGAGATGGGCAAGATTCACTGAAAATGGGCAAAAGGTCTGGTATCCTATTCCAAGAGATCGTGACCAGGCGTTTTCACGCTTCGATGGGCTATTCCCATGGATTGCTACTGAATCTATAACCCAGATGAACAGCTTCTCCGGCGATTACCCTAAAATTGAATCCCTTACCTGGTCCGGTAGATATCTTGATAGAAAGTTCCTCTCATCTGTTGATAAAACTCAATGGGATTCTGTTACTAATTATGTAGTGAAACATCTTACTGATTCGGTTATTGTTAATGCTGTACAACATCTTCCGGAAGCGGTATATCGAAAAGCCGGAGAAAAGTTAATTTCAGCTCTAAAGATAAGACGTGATAATCTTCAAAATGCTTCAGAGATTTATTACAAAAATATTTCTAAGTACGTGGATATACGCGGTACTGATAAAGATGAATATGCAGAAATTGACCGGCTTGATGATCACCATGTTGAGGTATCCATTAACAAAAGAGACAAAAAAACAGGCGAGAAGAAAAAATCAGTCCTGTTCCACAGAGTGTTTAATGATGAATATACAAAAGAAATTAGAATTTTGATGCTCGGTGGGGACGATTATGCTGTAGTTAAGGGAAAGGTTAATTCAAGTATTCCGGTAATAGTAGCAGGTGATGGTGACAGCGATGAACTAATTGACAGTTCTGAAGTTGAAGGTTATTTGCTGGGCTTTATTCCTTTTATACCGCAGGCAGAGAAACAAACTTATTTTTATGATGGCGGCAATAAAACCCGGTTTGTTCAAGGAGCAAGTACGGTAATTAATAAGGAAAATAATCCTAAATATTCTAATGATACTGCTAAATATGAACCGGTAGTCCGGGACTGGGGACATGATTGGCGTTTTATTCCCTGGATCGCTGCTAACCCCGATGAAGGATTGTTCCTAGGAGGAGGTCCAATCTTATATGAGTTCGGTTTTAGGACTTCTCCATATGTTTTTAGGATGGAACTAAAAGCCGGTTTTGCATTCAAACCTCAAAAATTTAAGGTCAATTATCTGGGTGAATTTTATTCATTAGTTAATGGCCCGAAAATTACTCTTCACGGGTTTGCTTCAGGACTTGAAGTGCTTAATTTTTATGGATTTGGAAATGAAACAGCATTAGATAAAGATATTGAAGACGATGACTTCTATAAAGTCAACCAGAAAGAATATTTATTCGATCCTCAAATTGAATTCCTTTTGAATAGAAATATCGATTTATCTTTCGGCCTCTCAGTTAAATTTAATTCAACTGAGAAAGAAGAAAACTCTTTAATATCTCAAATTCTTCCGTATGGCTCTAAAAACTTTCTGCTCACTGGAATAAATATAGGAGTTAAAATAGACGACAGAAATAATCCGGTTATTCCGGGCAAAGGTTTTTTCATTAATACATCTGGAACTTTTTATCCTTCTCTAAAAAAACAACAAAATAGCTTCTCAAAAATACTTGGAGATGTACGCTATTATTTATCTGTTCCATCTCTCCCTTTGTCGTCAGTTGCGCTTAGAGTTTATGGTGAAAAGAATTTCAGCATGTATCCGTTCTTTGAATCTGCATTCTTAGGAGGAAATAATCTATTAAGAGGTTTTTCAAAAAACAGGTTTGCCGGAGATGCTTGTCTTATGGGAAGTGCCGAAATGAGATTATATTTATTCAGATTCTTTTTCCAGGTTCCAATCTATTTAGGTATTACTGCCCTGGATGATGTAGGGAAAGTTTTTATATCAGGCTCGGACTCGGGAATATGGCATAATGCCTATGGAGGCGGTATCTGGTTCTCTATCATAAATCCCGCATTTCTTTTCTCCGTAAATTATGCTAAATCAAAAGAAGATTCAGGTATTTATTTTACAAGCGGTTTCCCTTTTTAAATAAAGTTACATATATGAAAAAAGATGACATCTTTACTTTTTAAAATAAGGCTGTATCCAAACTTACATTTAGAAAAAAAATAGAAAAAAGTTTTGCCTTAAAGATGTCATCTTTAAGTTCGCCTAACTTCACTTATTAATTATTTTAATTGAAAAATTCAAAAAAAATATTACCCTTCGATCTAACCCCAACTGTACGATCTAAGCTTAAGACAATATTATTAATTAGCTTATCCGGAATAATTATAGGAGTTCTTTATGCTAATTTTACATTTGGATTTGTTTTGTACAGAGTTTATAAAGGCGCCTTGATCGGATTCTTAATAACATTCATTAGTTCAACGGTCGAAATATTCATTTTTCATCCGAAGTTTAAGCGTCTTAATTTTTCTGTTGAGCTTCTCTCAAGAACTTTATTTTATATTCTCCTTATTTCCTTCTCTACAATCTTTGTTGTAGTTGTTCATGAAAGTATAGATAATAATACCGGCATAATTACAACTATAAATGGTGCATATTTCAGAAAATTTATAACCGGAGATTTTATCGCTATTTTTTCGTTTGCTGTTGTAATCAGCTTAACATTAAACTTCTTATGGCAGATAAATAGAATGCTCGGTAAAAATGTTCTGATAAATGTTATGCTTGGGAAATATAGGAGGCCTAAGCTTGAACAAAGAGTATTCATGTTCCTGGATATAAAATCCTCAACTACTCTGGGTGAAACTCTGGGAGCATATGAATATAGCAGCTTATTACAGGACTTCTTCTATGATATCACCGATCCCGTTATCGAAACGAAAGGGGAAGTATATCAGTATATTGGTGATGAAGTAGTCCTTACCTGGAAAATAAATAAAAAAATCCTTTTCGAATATTCCATTATCTGCTTTTTTAATATAAAAAATAAATTAAAACTGAGAGCAGATTATTATATTGAAAAATATGGAGTAGTTCCTGATTTTAAAGCAGGAGCTCATTGGGGTGAAGCAGTGGTTACTGAAGTCGGTGACTTAAAAAAAGAAATTGTCTTTCATGGTGATACCGTAAATACTACCGCAAGGATTCGAACCGAAGCAGGTCAGCAGAAACGGGATTTAATAATTTCCGGCACTCTTCTTTCTAAATTTTCTAATGAATTCAAAAAAAATATCTTCATTGAAGAAATCGGCAATATTAAATTAAAAGGAAAAGAAAAGGAAGTTAACTTATTTAGTATAAAAAAATCTGTGGATAATTCTATCGAAAATATTCAATTCTTTAACTCATAAATCGTAATAGTTCCATGTCCTCCTCTTCCTTCATCGCTTATTAACATTTTCATATCCTTCGTAAAAGTAATACCCTCAGGCTGTTTATGATCTTTGCCTGATAGTAATACCCCGGCTATGATTTTACCATCCGGAGTTACTTCGATTAAAGCTTTTTCATGAGAGCTTAAAATAAAAAATGTACCTGTTTCGGGATTTAGCTCTATTGCCGAAGGAGAGAAGTTTCTCATTCTATATTTCTTATGGAGGATTTCAAATGATAAAAGAAATCTTGGTTTGACTTCTAATTTTTTCTCTTTCAGATTGAATGAATAAATAGCCCTGTATCCTGTATACTTTTTACCCGGATATCCTTTACAGGCAGCTAATAGTGAATTTGTATACGGGTCATAACACAATCCTTCAATATTATAACTTGCTGTTAATCCTGTTCTGTATATTCTATATTTAGAGCTCTTTTTATCATTTGCCTCTTTGAATTCATAAATATCTCCCGAGCTCGTAATCAGATAAAATTTATCTTTTACACTTGCAATCCCTTCGAAGTCTCTGTTAGGTATTGGTGTTCCGATTGCAAATTTCTTTTTAATTTCTCCCTTTATATAATCAATTTGATATACAATCCCTCTCTCATCATCATGACTAAAAATTCCTCCGTTTTCCGAAGTTGTTAATCCGGATATTTCTTTTAAATAACCCTGCAGTTTAATCTGTTTCGCTTCTTTCAAATTATAATCTTTTAGATTCGATTGGGGTAATAAAAAATTAGTACTGAACATCAGGATTAAAATGGTCTGAATAAAAATATTAAATTTCATTTACTGAGCCCGATCTTTTTCATCATAGCTTCAAAACGGTTATCGGTTCTTATATCTTTCCAACCTGGATGCTTTCCAATGAAAAGAATACCTCCATTCCTTTCTTCCATAGCTCTTTCAAGGTAATAAAAAACTTTATCGTAGTCTCCTAATCCTTTATAAACTAAAGCATAATCAAAGTTTACAGAAATATTCGGGTCCGATTCTTCTCTTTCTTTTATCTTAATTAAACATTCTTCCGCAGCTTCCTTATTTCCCAGTAAAGCGTATGCAAAACCAATTGGTGCCTGTCCTTTAAATCCTTTTAAATCATCACCGCATTTCTCTTTTGCCTTTACAAATATTTCAAGTCCTTTTTTATAATCTCCTTCAAATAAATAAACAAAACCTAAATTCCAGATTGCACTCCTGAAATTCGGATCAAGTTCCAAGGTCTTTTGAAATTGTTTCTTTGCATCTTCAAATCTTTCGGCAAATATTAAATTTTCACCCAGAGTATTATTTATAACTAAAGATAATGGATCCAGGTTATGAGCTTTCACGATTTCCTCAACACATTCATTTATATTTCCAACCGCTCTTAGAAACAATGAGTATGTATAATGAACATATGCCGCACCTGGATTTAATTCCATTGCAGTTTTAAATGATCTTAACGAGCCTGTCCAATCCCAATCATAAAACATTTTTACCAAAGCCAGAGCAATATGAGATTCTGTCAATTCCTTATCCATCTCCAATGCTTTTAATGCGTATTGCTTAGCATATTCGTATGCCATTTTTGGTTTCATACTTCCGGTGGCAGCTAAAACCAGGTAGGAGTTTGATAATCCTGAATAAGGGAGAGCACAATTTGAATCTTTTTCTAATGCTTCATTAAAATATTTTAATGACTTTCTAACATCTTCTGGTGTCCATTTATAAAAATAAAACATCCCCTTTAAATATTCGTTATATGCTTCAAGGTTGCCTGTAGGAGTTCTTACTAATGATTCTCCTGCTGATTTATCCGCAAGTCTCTCCCGCAGTTTATTAGCGATTTTTCTCGAAATTTCATCCTGTACTTCAAAGATGTCTTCCAGGTTTCTGTTAAAAACTTCAGACCAGATATGATATCCATCCGTAGTGTTGATCAATTGCGCTGTTATTCTAACCCTATTACCTGCCTTTCTTACACTCCCTTCCAGAACAGAATTTACATTCAACTTTGTTCCTATTTCCCTTATATCCTCGTTCTTTCCTTTGAACGCAAATGATGACGTCCTCGATGTAACTTTTAATCCTTCAACTCTAGTTAAGGCATTCAAGATCTCTTCAGTTATTCCATCACTGAAATATTCATTTTCCGGATCTGTGCTCATATTAATAAACGGAAGCACCGCTATACTGTTTTTCTCATCATAGCCCGATTTTAACTTCAATTGAAGCTGCGAAGGAACTTTCAGCCCTCTATTCGTTAATGCAAAAATTTCAATAGGATTTTTTACATTTTTTAGCTTATAATGACCTAAAGTTTCTGCCGATAAAGAAGGATGGTTCTTTATCTCATCATATAATTTATCCGAAATTAAAACAGCACCTGAAATAGAAAGATTCTCAATCCGGGATGCTATATTTACTCCATCACCATAAACTCCTTCATCATCATAAACTATATCACCTGAATGTATGCCAATTCTTAATGGCACAACCGGTTCTTTCTGAAGTTCCTGCTGTATTTCTACCGCACATAATACCGACTCAATTGCACTGCCGAATATTATTAATGTACCATCCCCATAGTATTGTAATATTTTACCTTGATGTTTGGTAATTATTTCTTCCAATACATTTCTATGCCTGTCCCTCAAAAACTTGGCTTTTTTTTCATCTTCCTGCATCAACGCTGTATATCCTACCATATCTGTAAACATTATGGCAGCCAGCATCCTTATAGATGAAATATTCATTCGAATTATTTATTTATTACTTCAATTTTGCAAAAAAAGATAAGTAGCCCTTCCAAATTTAATTTTTAATACCATCAACAACAACCCACCCACAACAAACAACAAACAACAAACCTCCAAGAATATAACTTGAAGTAATACAACTCATTATTTATATTTAATCTTAATAAAATTAAAATAATCATGACTGAAATAGTTATTGCAGATGACATATACTTAGCAAGACAGGGCTTAAAAAGCGTTATTGGGAATAATTCAAATAAAATAACCGGTGAAATCAGAAATGGTTCGGAATTCTGGGCAAAGGTTCAGGAACTGAAACCGGATGTATTAATATTAGGGTATAATTATGAAAATATGATAAATATTTCTGATTTATCTAAAATAAAGCTCCTTTCTCAGAATACTAAATTGCTTATAATTTCTAATGGTAATGAAAATATTAAAATTTTGAATGCTATTAAATTAGGAGTAACCGGCTATTTAACGGCTGAATGTAACGGTGAAGAAATATTGAAAGCAATCGAGGCTATTTCAAAAGGAGAAAAATTTTTTTGCAATAAAATACTCGATGTTATTCTGGAGAAGAATTTTGAAAGTGATAATAAAGAAATTAAAGACAATTTAACTGATAGAGAAATTGAAATAATTAAATTAATTACCGAAAAGTATTCGAACCAGGAAATTGCCGAAAAACTATTTATCAGTATTCATACGGTTTATACTCATCGAAAAAATATAATGAAAAAACTTCAGCTTAAATCCCCCGTTGAATTAATTCTATATGCCATTGATTCTGGTATTATTCAGCCGTACCAAAATTAGGTATATGAATACCTAATTCTTTCAAAATAATTTACCCAACACTGCTATTGCGTAAAAAATAGAAATACAATACTTTTATTATTAAGATTTAGTCTTAATAACAGAACTTCATAATTTAACTTACACAGATGTAAAGATGACATCTTTAAAAAGAAAAATCAGTTCCAATTTTTATAAAAATGAAAGTGCAGATATAGCCTTATTTTTAATAACTAAAGATGTCATCTTTAAAATAGGCTGCAAGTTCATGTTAATTGTATAACAGCATAATTCGAATAAAAATTATATTATTCATGAAGAACCACACTAATAACCAATAAAATTCTTATTTAATGAAAAGCAAAACAATTTTAATAATTATAGGCTCACTTTTAGTAGTTGGAGTAATTATTTGGCAGGGACTGGTCTTTTCCGGTGTCCCGGATCCTGAAGCAAAAGACTTAAGCGGTCTGGCTGCCATTCTTAGCTGCAGTCTGTTGGTTTTTCGCGAAGGGCTTGAAGCCATTCTAGTTCTTTCTGCTATTACAGCTACTGTTAAAAGAAAACAACAGAAAAATTATGATAAAGGGATAGCCCTTGGCAGCGGGTTAGGTATTGTTGCTACAATCGCAACCTGGTTTATTGTTGTGGCAATTCTTTCCGATATCGATTTGCCTGAACTCGATATTCAGGCAGCAACTGGCTTGCTTGCTATTATTGTTTTACTGCTCGTTATGAATTGGTTTTTTCACAAAGTTTATTGGACCGGCTGGATAACCAATCATACAAACAGGGGGAGACGCTTAATTAAATCTAAAGATAAAAGTACATATCGTTTATTCCAGGGCTTTATCCTTCTCGGCTTTACTGCAATTTATAGAGAGGGATTTGAAATTGTGTTATTTCTTCAGCAATTAAGACTTAAAGACGGCAATGATATAGTTTTAATCGGACTGGCAATTGGTATATTTCTAACTGCTATTGTTGCGGTTCTTACTTTCATTGCCCATGAACATCTCCCTTACAAGAAAATGCTCATTCTTACCGGTGTAATGCTGGGTATTGTTCTTCTGGTAATGGTCGGTGAAAGTGTGCAGGAAATGCAGCAAGCTAATTGGATACCCACTACTCCTATAAACTTATCTTTACCCTCCTGGATGGGAATGTGGTTTGCAGTCTTTCCGAATTTACAGGGAATTTTATCACAATTTGCTGCAGCAATAATTGTTTTAGGCTCTTATACCATTGCACAGTATAAGAGTTTTAACCGCTCATTTCATTAGAAGTCAAATTAAACTCCCTGAGTAAACATGGATCATTAAGTTAAGGGAAATACGTGAATGGATAGAAATATTGAAAAAGAATAATGTAGTACTTTTTATTAATTTCTTCCTGATATTTATATCTCAGGAAATAATTAAACCTCAATCTTCTCCTGGTGAAAATAACTTTATAAAATTAAATCAATACATAATGCAAGATAATTCTGATGATACTGAGAGTGGGCGTAAAATAGAAGACTATGGTATTCAGTTTTCTATAAATTTTATTAATGACTTCCTGCAAAATCTATTAGGAGGTATAAAAACAGGTTCTTCTTATATTGGTCTTATCAACCCGAATCTTAATATTGATCTTGATAAAATGTTTAATTGGAATCAAACCGATTTGTGGATTAGTGCAATAGGAAATATTGGAAATAATTTTAACAATAAAGTTGGCGCGGAACAGGGTATAGATAACATTGCAGCATTTAATACCTGGAAAATCTATGAATTATGGATGGAACACAGAATATTAAATAATCTTTTATCCTTTAAATTTGGATTGTATGATCTTAATTCCGAATTTGATTTCCGATTAACCTCATTAATTTTCTTAAATCCTGCCCATGCAATAGGGAGTGAATATGCACTTACTGGGAAGAACGGACCTTCAATTTTTCCAACTACATCCCTGGCTTTTAGAATAAAATATTTTGATCAAACCGGCTTTTATTTTCAAACAGCAGTTTTTGATGGAATTCCCGGTGACCCTGATAATCATAAGGGAAACCACATTATTATTAAAAAAAATGACGGTTTATTATTAACCGCCGAAAGCGGCTTTATCGGCAATGAGGAAAATTTTGGAGAAGACTATGAAAAATATTTCATAGGAGGCTGGTTTTACACTTCAAAATTTGAAAGACTACGACCTTCCTTTATTTCCGGTAATCCTGTTTATAAAATAGGAAATTATGGACTATACGTTTCTGCTGAAAAATTTCTATGGAGTGAACCGCTAAATTCTAATAATGGACTTGCAGCTTATTTAAGGGTCGGAATATCGGATGAAGCAGTAAATAAAGTAGATGGATATTTAGGAGCAGGCATGAACTATACCGGCTTAATACTCGCCAGGGATATGGATCAATTTGGAATCGGATTATCGTTGGCTCAAAATAGCAGCAATTATTTATCTTTAATGCATCTGGAAAATATCAATATATATAAGTTTGAAACTATTATTGAAATGACTTATTTATTGTATCTCTCCGATAGGTTTCAAATTCAACCGGATTTTCAATATGTTATTCACCCTGCCGATTGTTACTCTAATAAATATGCATTTATTTCAGCTTTAAGATTAGAATTGTCCCTCTGAAATATTTAAGGAGGTGTAAAGATGACATCTTTAAAGAGAAACAGCATTTCTACTTATTATGTAAGATGTAAATTCATTTTAAAAGCTCTATTTTTAAACAGTAAAGATGTCACCTTTCAGATGCTAGTCCAACTTTGTTCCTATAATTAAATCGGAAGCAAAACTTGTTTTCTTCCTTTCAATTTTAGAAAAACCTGCCGATGTTAACCATTCTCTCATTTCATCTTCTGTATATGTATCTCCGCTCTCTGTTCCCACCAGCATATTGAGTGAAAATATTGCACCATAATAAGGCTCGATCCTATCCTCACTCATTACGAAATCATTAATTATCACTTTTCCTCCATCATTCAAAGCATCTGAACATTTTTTTATTATCATTTTGTTCTCATCATAACTATTAATATGTACAATCGCAGATAAAAGAATTAGATCATAATCTTTCCCGAAATCTGAAGTCAGGTAATTCCCCTCAATAAATTCAAAATTATCCTCCAATCCTTCCAGCTTTACATACTTTTTTGTCAAAGGAATTACATGAGGCAAATCCAAAACTACCCCTTTCATAGAACTATTTCTTTTTACCATTTCCATTGAAAATGCTGCTGACCCTCCTCCAATATCAAGTATCTTTTTCGCATTCGAAAAATCTATCATCATTGAAAGAAGCTTGGCCTGCTTTACTCCACGATAATGCATAGCTGCTATGAATGATTCAACCCACTCATCTTTTTCTTTTTTGTTTTGATCTCCTTTAAATGAGCTTCCTTTTTTTACCGAATCTGTTAAATAGCTCCAGGTATTCCAGAGATGATTTGTATGATATAAATTCCCCATAAAATCCGGTTTCCCTTCAACCAGATATTTTGAAGCTGATTCTGTATTATAGAACTTCCCTTTAACTTTTCGTATAAGTCCCATTCCGCAGAGAGCATTCATTAATCTATTTACCCCCCTTTTATCGGAATTTATTTTTCCTGCTACCTCCTCAGACCTCATAAGGTGTTTATCCAGCATACTGAAAATTTTAAGTTCAAATGCAGTTAATAATATGCGGCTTTCTTGAAATGAAGATGCAATTTCACGAATACTTTCGGCAGATATTATTTCTTTCATCTCTATTTCTTCTATCTTATATTTCCAAATTAGGGTTATTATTTAATTCAAAATATAACCATTCCTAAAATGAGGTTCACCTTCAAGGTGAGCCTCACTTTATATCTGGCAAAAAGAACTTTGTGTAACTTCGCGCCTTAAAGACTTTGTGGCTATTTCTCTGATTTTTATCTAGATATCATGAACAAATTATAAGTTTTTATTGGAAAACATTAACTAAACATATAAATTTCAACCAGGCATATTGTACACTTCTAATTAAATCAAGGTTAAATAGAGAGATATTTTATGCAAAACAAGAATAACAATAGAAGAAAATTCATTAAAAATAGCAGTTTATTAATTGCCGGTTCCGCCATTTTCAATGTAAATTTATTCGATGAAACTTTCACTACATCCGGTAACATTTTATTGAAAGAAGAAGATGTCTCTCCAAATGAGGATTTGATGCGTGAGCATGGTTTGCTAAAACGTATTCTTTTAATATATCAGGAAATAATTGATAGAATTAATGCAAATGCAGGTTTTCCCCCGGAAACAGTAATAAATTCAGCCAATACTATCCGCATATTTATAGAATCTTACCATGAAAAGCTGGAAGAAGAATTCTTATTTCCGCGCTTTAAAAAAACTAATACTCTGGTTGACCTTGTAAATACACTTATAACCCAGCACGAGAAGGGAAGGATACTAACCGGTAAAATAGTGAATTTGGGTGGCAGCAATTATAAAACTAAAGATGACAAAAAACAGTTAAAAGGGTACCTCAATTCATTCATAAGGATGTATGCCCCACATGAAGCTCGTGAAGATACGATTTTATTTCCTGCATTTAAAAAATTAGTCTCTCAAAATGAGTATGATTCTTTGGGTGAACAATTTGAAAAAAGAGAAACTGATTTATTCGGACCAAATGGTTTTGAACTTATGGTCAATAGAGTCGAAGATATCGAAAAGAAATTGGATATTTATAATCTATCCAAGTTTACTCCCAAAATCTAAAATATCCATACTTCTCGAATGACAATAGAATCATCAAAGAATAATTCTAAACGTGATTACTCCAATCCTCCATCATTCCAAAATTCCATTCTTCCAATATTCCATTTCCTTTGAATGACCACCGAATGACAATTGAATGACCACCGAATGACAATTGAAAATTACCAATTCATTATCAGTTTTATAACCGGAGTAATAACATTCGCAATCTTATTTGAACCATAAATATTTGGATGCCAATCGCACCCCCAGTCGGATTCATTCATGATACTTCTGTTGATCTCTATAAAAAACACGTCTTTCCGGTCTCTTTCTGTATTCTGCTGTTTCTCAACTACTTCTTTGATATATGCTAAACAGGGTTCTCCAATCATTGGTCCGCATAAGCAGAAAATAGTAACATGCGGGTATAGAGAACGTACTCTGTTTACTAGATGGTTGTAAGCTTTTTGAAAAATATTTTTATCCGGATAAGGCTGCGTTGAAAAATCATTTGTTCCAAGATTAATAACTACTGCCTGTGGTATCCATTCTTCAAAGTTCCATTTGTTTATGGAATCACTAAAACATATTCTGTCATATAATTTCGGCATCGGATTGAAAGAAGTTTTATTTTTATCACCGTAATTACGAACTACACCTCTTCCAGAATACGAAATTAATGAATAATCCGAGTTTAACGCTCTCGCGGTTATTGATGCGTATGACATGCAAGCATTTTCCGTTTCAATGCTGAAATGACATTCATGGTTTTTCCCTTCTACTCCGTAGCCTGAAGTCATTGAATTCCCGATAAATTCTATACGCCGGTCCGGCCTCTTATCCGGAGTTAATAATTTTTTCCCCTTATCTAAGATAAATCCCGAAAATATTCCTTTCCCAACTAGCGGCTCAGTCCTTTTCTGAATTATAATTGTATGTGGTATTAAATCATTTAAGCCTGATGCCACTTTATATATTCTTGAATTATTTGTTTTTAATAATTCGGGAGAATGATTATCGATGATGACAGCATATTGATTTTTATGATCTTCTAATCTTATCGAGCAGCTTGTTCCTTCAAATTTCGCTATAATGTATACACCAGCCCAGTCAAATTCCACTTCTTTCGGATTTGAAAAATCAAATCGCCCCACATACTGAATATCCGGATCATCTGCATCAATAACACTTGAATTTTGAAGCTTATGGCTTTCTTCGCCGGAAGCATAATAATTGAAGTTAACAAATAATAAAAAAATAAACAGATGTAAGAGTATTCTGCCTGCTATTTTAAAATTCATGGGATTCCCGCTTAAATTTGATAAGTAAAAATAAATATTTTAAGGATATAAAAGGAAGGATTTTATATAAAAAAAGACATGAACTATAACCGTTCAAAAGCTTTAGCGCTACCTAAGGTAATTATAATATAATGGAATAGAAAATAAAAGGCATCAAAAGGATGCCTTTTATGTTAACAAAAATAAAAGAGAATTAATTTATAATTTAATTACGTGCTCTAGCTTCATTAACTATTATATTTCTACCCTTCAAATCAGATTCATGCAATGCTTTGATAGCATTTTGTGCTTCATTGGAATTTGACATTTCAACAAATCCAAATCCTCTTGATCTCCCAGTTTCACGATCTTTAATAACTTTAGCTGAAACAACTTCTCCATGCTTTTCGAAAGTTTCTTGTAAAATTTGATCATCTATCGACCAAGGAAGGGAACCTACAAACAATTTAGTACTCAAACTATAACCTCAAAAAATATATTAAAAAAAGCCGGCTTAATCCGGGATAATAAACATATGTATATTATTTATAATAACCTAATTAATAACTCAAATTACGCACAGCTGGCATCCTGGACAGTTAATAAAATTGTCATTCTGAACGAAGTGAAGAATCCTAAGGTTTATAATTTGTACAATTTTGATTTATTTCGTTCGCTAAGTATCACAAGCAAAATAATTTGCGTAACATGAGTTAATAACTCACATTATACACGAATAGGTGCTTGAAGAGCCTGTCTAAAAAGTACTTTGTGCTGCTTTGTGCCCCTGGAGTTTTGGTGGCATTACTCTCTTATTATTTTTGCAAAAACTGACTGAGTACATCACCAATATAATAAGGCCATAATATTAAAGCTAATACCGCTTTCCAGAAAGTCAATTTTAAAAATCCTATAGAAAATAACCATCCTATTAACCAGATTATTCCACAATCACTCGAATGATGTTTATAAGTTTTGCTTTTATTTTCTTCACCCATTTTAAACTCCCTTTTATTAAAAAAATATTATATGAAAAATAGTAATATCAAAAAATAAAGTAATACCGGTAGTTAAGCAACAATCAGTATTCGAAAGATGACATACTTAAATTTTATAAATAAGATTCTATCTGGATTTACATTTTATTTAAAATTGAAAATGATTTCTCTTTTTAAAGATGTCATCTTAGTTGTCATCTATTCTCAAATATAAATACTAATAATTTAAGTTATGCAAGAGTCGGTATTTGAAAGATGACATCTTTACATTTTAAAAATAAGGCTTTATCTGAATTTATATTTTAATTAAGAATTTGAAATAACTTTTCTTTTAAAGATGTCATCTTTACATCGCTATAACTCCTGTAAATAAATTATTATCCCGGTGATGCTTTGAATTTAATATAATATTCCTTTTATTTACCTTATTTATAACAAATTTATAATTTTAAGATTAACTATATGAAATCCTTCCTTTACTGTTTTATTATAATTATATCTTTCCATTTTTCTTCAGCTTTTGCCTTAGATGCTCCTCAAGTTGTTCATAATGGAAATCTTATCTACCTGGCTCATACAGTTATTATTAAATATAAAGGTGTTGACCGCCAGGGGCTTAATAAAATATCGAATATTGAAACTAAATTGAATTATTTGCTTAAAGATTATAATGTTAAAGCAATAACAAAGACTTTTTCTTCAATGAATGCCGGTAATTCTAAATTCGGTATAGATAGGATAATGACAGTTAATTATTCAAGGGATATCGACCCTCTCTTTGCTGCTGCCAAAATGAAAAAACTTCCCGATATAGAATGGGCAGAACCAAAATATATTAGAAAAATTGATTTCGTTCCTAATGATCCTCAAAATGATTCAACTAATCAGTGGAATCTATATCAAATAAAAGCTAAACAAGCATGGGATATTTCTCAAGGTGATACCTCGGTAATAATTGGGATTATCGATACCGGAATTGACTGGATCCATCCTGATATCCGCGCAAATATGTGGGCTGGTATCGGATATGATTTTGGCGGCCTGAATGGTACACCCGATAATAATCCCATCGAAGATAATCCCTATCATGGAACATTCGTAGCTGGTGTGGCATCTGCCGTTACTGATAATGGGATTGGGATTTCTTCAATTGGTTTTAGGTCTCATTTAATGGCTGTAAAAACTACCAGGGATGATTTTAAAGATCCTATAAGCGGACTTCCATATATTTTTTACGGGTTTGAAGGAATTTTATATGCTGCCGACCATGGTGCAAAAGTTATAAATTGCAGCTGGGGAGGAGGAGGGTTTTCTAACATGGAGCAGGATGTAATTGATTATGCCCTTTCTAAAGGAGCTTTAGTTGTTGCCGCTGCCGGAAATGGTAAAATCCTGGAAGATTACTATCCGGCTTCATACAATGGAGTTCTTTCTGTTGCTGCTACTTCATCAAGTGATAAAAAAGCTTCCTTCTCCAGTTTCGGATTTCACGTTGATTGTTCGGCTCCCGGTCTGAATATCTATTCTACATGGCAGCCTAATAAATATACTTATGGTTCAGGCACTTCATTTTCAGCCCCGCTTGTCTCCGGTCTGGCAGCTTTGGTTTTCTCCCGTTTCCCCAATTATACACCGCTTCAAGTTGCCGAACAAATTAGGGTTAATTGCGACAATATTGACTTTGCCAATCCCGGATATATCAATCTCCTTGGATATGGAAGAATTAACGCTTTTAAAACCTTAAATAATTCTAATTCAATCTCTTTAAGAGCCTACGATATCCAGTTCTCAGATCAAACGGCTGGCGGGAATGGTGACGGGATTTTTCAACCGGGTGAGAATGTAGAAGTCCGTGTTAAATTTAGAAATTATCTTAGTTCTGCCGGAAATGTTTCCGTATCTCTGCAGAGTTTAAGTGGTTATGCATCAGTTGTAAATGGAAATTTTAATATTTCTTCTATTGGAACTCTGGATTCCGTTGATAATTATTCTAATCCCTTTATTTTAAAAATTGCAGATAATATCCCATATGATGATACCATAGCAGTTATTCTTGAATATAATTCCAATAGCTATACTGATTATCAGGCCGATGCATTTTTTGCTAATTCTACATTTGAAACCCAGCAGGGTAATAATATTTCATTAACCCTCACAAGCAGAGGGAATCTTGGTTTTAATGATTATCCTAATGATGTCCAGGGTCAGGGTTTTAGTTTTATGAGTGGACCTAATCTCCTTTTTGAAGGCTCTTTAATGTTTGGAACTTCTGCCGTTAATTTGTCTGATGAAGCAAGGGATGAATCAGGTAATCAGGAAAATAATTCTTTTCAAATTATTTCACAGTTTAAGCTTAAACAGCCTGGTGAGAAAGCTGCTCAGGAAGGAAATACTGTTTTCAACGACGATGGTTCCGGAACCAGCAGGCTGGGGATTACTGTTAATATGTACTCCTATTCATTTAATGACGATAATAATGAGAATTCTATAATTCTTAATTACAATCTGCTGAATACTACTAATACTGATATTAATAATTTTTATACCGGATTATTCCTGGATTGGGATCTTCTTGAAGGCTCCGGAGATAGTGATTATGTTTTTTATGATAATACTGCTAATTTAGGATATATGTATCATGCCGGCGGTAATCCCGATACTTATGTTGGAACGGCATTAATATCTTCCACTAATTATGGTTTCTGGGCTATCACAAATGGAGGCGACGATAATTTTCAAATTTACGATGGCTTTTCTAAGGATGAAAAATGGCAGGCATTATCCAGCGGGGTAGGGAAAACTACAGCAGGTCCTGCCGATATTTCCGAAGTTACCTCAGCAGGTCCTTTTTCTATTCCTTCCGGAAAATCTATTAATGTTGCTTTCGCCATAACTGCTGGCAGTAATCTTGATGACTTGAGAACAAATATAAATAATGCAAGGGATACTTATAATAATGTTATAGCAGATAACAATACCTTTGAACAATTACCTTTAACCTTTTCCTTAAGTCAGAATTATCCGAATCCTTTTAATCCCGGCACTGAAATAGACTATCAAATTCCCGAAGAGGGGAGAGTTACTATTAAAGTTTATGATATTCTGGGAAATCTTGTTAAGACGTTGGTCAATGAAGATAAACGTTCAGGACGATATCATCTGAAATTTAATGCCGGTGGTCTGGCTAGCGGAATCTATTTTTATACATTGAAGCTTAATACTTATACTTCTACTAAAAAATTTGTTCTTATAAAGTAGATTTTTATTTTCGAAATTTCTATTTCTTTTATAAATCCTGAAAATAATTAAACAAAAAATTATAAGGGAGCGGGGAAATGCCTTTTACTGTTAGTGACTTTCTTAATGTTTTTAAGAATTATAATTTAACCGTCTATCCATTTCAAATAATTCTATTTCTTTCTGCGATATTCACTATTTATATATCTGTTCGCAAAAAAGTATATTCTGACAAATTAATTACTTCTATTCTGGTTTTCTACTGGATCTGGATTGGATTTGTTTATCATATTTTATTCTTTTCAGTAATAAATCCGGCCGCATATATATTTGGAATTATTTTTATACTTCAGGGATTTTTATTCTTTAAGAGCGGGATTCTTGATAAGCGACTGCAATTTGAGTTTTCAAATAATTTGAAATCAATGATAGGCGCTTTATTCCTAATATATGCATTAATTATTTATCCAGTTCTCGGATATTTTGACGGACGTATTTACCCTGAAAGTCCCACTTTCGGATTACCATGTCCAACTGTTATCTTTACTTTTGGTATTTTATTATGGGCAAAAAATAAGGTTCCACTTTATTTAGTTATTATACCTTTTATCTGGTCAATTATTGGAATTTCTGCTGCTGTCAACTTGGGAATTAAAGAAGATTTCGGATTAGTAATTGCAGGCCTGTTATGCTGCGGATTTATAATTTCTCAAAATATCAAATCCCGGAAAATGAAGCATGTCAAAATATCCTGAGCGACTTATTATATTAGGTTTTATTCAACGCTGATTGCTTCTGCACTAACAAGTGTTACAGGCACTTCCATCCTTATTGTATTTTGAATTTCAGTAACTTTATCTGTCAAATTCATTAATTCTATTATTCTATCCCTGCTTGCTTTTGCTTTTACTGATGCAGTATATGTTATATTTGATGCCGGAAAGCTTTCCGAATCAAAATCTCCTTTTACCTCGACTTCTACACTCTCTATTTTTATCCCTTGTTTGTTCGCTTCCCGATAAATATCATTACAATAGCACGCTGCTAATGCAAGAAATAGAAGCTCACCTGCGTTTACACCTGAACCATATCCTGATTCTTTTGAAGGAATATTTATAGTTTGCGTATCATTATCTGTTTTTAATATTACTGAATTCTCATTTTTTTTATTTAAAAGATTTGCACTTATTTGCATAAAGTTCTCCACAACAATAAAAATCTTTTATTCAAAAATAAGTATTTTATTTTAATGATAGGAACCATTCAATCAATCATTCCATCATTCCACCATTCCACCACTCCATTACTCCATTACTCCATCTCCATTCCATCACTCCATTACTCCATCATTCCATCACTCCACCATTCCATCCACTCCATCTTTCCATTCTAATAATTAAAATTTATAAATGGTAAAACTTTAAAAGGCATTGGATTACTTTTGACAATATTCAGTAGACCTATCTGAATCCCTTTAAGAGTTTCTGTAATATTAAGAATTCCAATTGCAAATCCCTGCTGTAATCCGGAAATATCATGGAAAGGTGAAACAGATATACCTGTTAAATTTTTTGTCTCTATCCAGGCACCTGTAATATTAATTCCAGTCAAATTTTCAGTTTCTACTTTATAACCCGTAATGTTTATTCCTGTTATTGAAGATTCTGACTGTAATTTTCCGGCTGTAATGTTAATACCTGTAATCTCTCCCTGGTCTGATACAACTGCTAATCCCCCGATATTTATTCCGGTTAATCCTTCCTTGCCAACAGCAGCAAGCCCGCCGATGTTTATCCCATTAATTTCCATTTCCGATACAAGAGCTAATCCACCAAAATTAATCCCATAAATATTCTCTTTACCTACTGTTGCAAGTCCCCCGAAGTTTATTCCGTATATGCCTTTTTGAGAAACAAGAGCCAGAGAACCATAATTAATACCAAGCATATCTTTGTTTGCAACTGCTGCTAATCCTCCGAAATTTATCCCTTTTAATTCTCCCTGAGAAACAAGAGCAAGACCGCCGAAATTTATTCCTGAAATATCTTTTTGTGAAACCAGCGCCAGACCCCCTAAATTTATTCCAGAAATATCGCCATTGCCGACAGATGCAAGTCCGCTTAAATTTATTCCGCTAATACTTCCTTGCGAAACATTTGCTAAAACTCCTAAATTTATTCCGTTCATGCTTCTGCCTGCTAAAACTGCCGCAATACCTATCGAAATACCATTTAATTCATCTGCAAAAGGTGCTGCTCCAATAGAAATTCCATTAATCCGGGAACCTGGACTAATTTCAGGTTTCCAGAAAGTAATATTTATTCCATTAATATTTTTTATGCCGCAGTCAATAACATTGAACCTTAAACCGTTAAGATTCTCTGAATTACCGAAACTAATACCTGTATTACCAGCAGTTAGATCGATGCTGAAATGCGAACAGGATACTACTGTATCAGGTTTGTAAAAAGTAATCTGTGCTATAGTTGTGCTATTTAAAGCAATTATAAAGAGAATCAGAAATATAAATTTTCCTAATATATATTTCTTTCTCTCTATCTGATATGATTGTTTTGCTTTAAGCATTTTAAACCCCATTATTCGGAAATAATTTAATGTATTAAGATGGCAATTGACCCCAAAAATAGAAAATTATATCGCTTAATAAGAAAAGATTCTCTTTTATTCAAAATAATTTCATATTAAGCTACCCTTATTTTGACAATAATATATATAATTTGGTTACAACTGAAAGATAATTTCGCACTATCATTGCACTTAAATTCATGAACGCAGCACTAAAAAACCTTACGAAATAGCGTAGGTTTTCACCCATTTTTTTACTTCTAAACAACTTAATCTCCCTTGAGCCTATACTTACCCCTGCTTTTTAAAAATGCCTGCCTTAAAAACGAAAAACAATAAAATGATCCATTATGAGAAAAAGCCCTCTCAACCCCCCATTTTTAAGAAGAAAATTAATAAGCCATATCTAACTATGCCTCACCCTGAGTTTGATCCAAAAACCGGTAGTTGAGACCCTATTTTCAAACAAAAATCGAAAAATAATATATACTCTCAATACAATTTATATCCAGATGTCTTTAACCTCCGAGGTTTTTAAAAACCTCGGAGGTTTGGATTTATCCATTATTCCAAAATTTCATTCCTCCACTATTCCATTTCCTGTCTATCGAATGACAACCGAATGACCATTGAATGACAACCGAATGACCATCGAATTTCCTATTTACTCATATCTCAATGATTCTACGGGATTTACAATTGCTGCTTTTACAGCCTGAAAACTAATGGTAATTAAAGCTATAACCACCGCAATTATCCCTGATAATAAGAATATTGAATAGTCAATATTAATCTTATAAGCAAATTCATTTAACCACTTGTTCATAATATAATAAGCTGTAGGAAATGAAATAAGACCGGCTATTATGACTAGCTTAAGAAAGTCTTTCGTAAATAAAACCACAATTCCCGTTGCTGATGCTCCAAGTACTTTCCTTACTCCTATCTCTTTGATTCTCTTTTCTGCCGAGAAAGCTGTTAACCCGAATAATCCTAAGCATGCTATTAATAACGCTAAGCCTGAAGCAGAATCTATAATTGCTGCTTCACGCTCATCCTGTTTATAGAAATCCTTCATCCGTTCATTAAGAAAATTATATTCAAACGGAGTTACATTATCGAAATTGGCCTGAACCGATGCAAAATATTTAATTGTTTCAGGAATGTTCAGTCCGTTGATTTTCACGGTAAAGTAGTCAATAGATATAAAAGGATTATTCCAGAAACCGATTATCATCGGAGATATTTTTTCATGTAAAGACTGGAAGTTAAAGTTTTTTACTACACCGATAATTTTATAAACTCCGTTAGTATTTCCATCTGATATTACTATACTCTTACCTATTGGCTCATCTAAACCGAGAATAGAAGCTGCTTCTCTATTGATAATAATATTCGAAGAATCATCTGAATAGCCGTTATGAAAGTTTCTCCCCTCGAGGATACTGATACCGAAAGTATTTATAAAATCATAATCCGCACCGATATAGAACATCTGATGATCATTTAACTGCTCCTCTCCGAAATTATGAGCTTTTACTTCAGACAGATCCTTCCAATCACCCGGTATGCGTGAAGAAACAGATATACTCTTTACGTTGGGATTCTTTGAAAATTCAGTTTTAAGTGTTTTAAAATTATTCCTCGTGCCTGAACTATTTATATCGATAACTAATATATTACTTTTATTAAAGCCCAGCTCTTTATTTTGTATATATTGCATCTGTTTATAAATTGTAACTGTACAGAATATCATAGCTGTTGATAATGCAAATTGTATAACCACTAAACCTTTTCTGGCAATAGAAAATCCGTTTTTAGGTTCACCTTTTCCTTTCAGTATTAATACAGTCTTAAATTTTGTTATAAGGTAAGATGGTAAAATTCCCGACAATATGCCGATAACTAATGAAAGTATAACTATAACCGCAATATTTAAAATATTTGCTTTACCTAAAATTGAAAGTGATTTGTCTGTAAAACTATTAAACGATGGAAGTATAAGTTCCACCAGGAAAATAGATAATGTTAGCGCAATTGCCGTAATAAATATTGCTTCTATCAGAAATTGATGCATCAATTGTTTTCTGTCCGCCCCTACGACTTTTCTTATTCCGATTTCTTTCATCCTGTTCATCGATCTGGCTGCTGCAAGATTTGTATAATTAATAATTGCGACTAAAATTATAAGCATCCCGATAATCGCCAGTATGTATATTGAGATCTTACTTCTGGCATCAGCGTTTAAATCAAACTCAATATTTTGTGAATTAAAATGAATATCTTTTAAAGGCTGCAGTGAAATTATATCTGAAACGCCGAATTCTTTAGCTTTATTTAAATTTTGAAACTCTATTAAATTCTTATCAAATTTGTCCGGGCTGTAACCTGGTTTGAATAGTAAATAAGTTCTCACTATGCTGTTATCAAAGCTGTCCAGTGCTTTTCTAAAACCTGTAAATTTATTTAATGATTTCATTGAAATGAGCATGCTGAATTGCAGATGTGAATTTTTAGGCGGATTTTTTAATATTCCTGTTACTTTGAAATTACCCCATTGCCTGTCTGTTTTAATTGTTTTACCGATTGGATTCTCATCTCCGAATAATTTTTTTGCAGTTGATTCAGTTAAAACCATCTCGTTAGGTTCAGTCAATAATTTTTCTTTATTCCCTCTTACAACATTGAAATCAAATATTTTTAAGAAACTTGGTTCGGTAATAAGATATTCAGATTCATAATATTTATTTTCACCATGCTCCACCGTAAACCTGCCGAATTTCTCTCCATCAATAATGGTAGTGTAGTCTTCAATTTCGGGATATTCCTCCTTTAGCCGTTGTCCCAGCATACCGGGAGTAAAAGAAAAGGTTCTTACACTTTTATCTTTGGAATGGGATGTTGTTAAAATCCTTGCAATTCTATTGTAATTATGGTTAAACTTATCAAAATTAATCTCATCGCTGACGAATAGAATAATTAAAATTGCCGCCGTTAGTCCTATTGTCAGACCAAAAATATTGATGCTTGAATAAAGCTTTTGTCTCCTAAGATTTCTAAAAGCAACTTTTATATAATTTTTTAACATAGTTTCTCCTGTTTACTTCCAAGAAAATTTCTTCTATTCATATCTAAGACTTTTAACCGGGTTTGAAGCGGCAGCTTTTATAGTTTGAGTGCTTACCGTTATTAGTGCTATTAGGAAAGCTATTATTCCCGAAATTAGGAAAATCCAAATACCTATATTTGTTTTATAGGCAAAGTTCTGCAGCCATTTAGTTATTATAAAGTAAGCTGCCGGCCATGCGATAATATTTCCTATAATTACCCATTTTGTGAATTCTTTTGATAAAAGTAAAAGGATTTCAGGTATTGACGCTCCCAATACTTTCCTGATACCTATTTCTTTTGTACGTTGTTCAGTTATATATGCTGTTAAGCCCAGCAGTCCCAGCGATGCGATAAAAATAGCAAATAAAGAGAAAATCATAAATATTTTCCCCAGATGCTGTTCCGATGTATATTGCTGCTCTATATTCTGAGCCAGGAAACTGTATTCAAAAGGGGTCTGTTCGGTGAATAAACTCCATGTATTTTTTAACATATCAATACTTCCCGCCAAATTTTTTCCTTTCAACCGGACAATAATGTATGAAGCCGGAATTTGATATGACTCTGAAGTCCGGTCAAACAATGCAAAAGGTAAGATTGGTGAATGCAGATCCATGAAATTAAAATCTTTAATAACTCCGATAATCGTATAATTTCCTTTACTTGGATAATTGATCCTCTTTCCAATGGGATTTTGTATACCAAACTGCTTTACCGCTGTTTCATTCAGAATAACACTTCTTGCATCTGCAGTATGCTCTTTTTGAAATCCTCTTCCTTGGTCTATTTGTATACCTAAAGTTTTTATAAAATCTTCATCTGTCATATATGAAACCAGCATAAATTGTTCATCTCCTTTTCCCGGTACTTTGAAGTAATCTCCAAAACCAAAATCAGGAGGAACTCCTGTAGAAACAGACGCATCAACCACATACGAAAATGTTTTTATTTTCTCCTTAAATGCCTCTAACCGGTTACCTAAAGGGTTATTTACATTAGATATTATAACAACATTTTCTTTATGAAATCCAAGATTAGTGTTTTTAATAAATAGCAGTTGTTTCTGAACAAGCAGCGTGCAGACAATTAATCCTGTGCTTATTGCGAATTGAAATATAGTGAGGACACTTCTAAAATGTCTTTTTCGTAATCCGGATCGAATACTTGACTTTAGAATTTGTAAGGGCTGGAGAGAGGATAAATATATTCCCGGATATATACCTGCTGTCAGACCTATGAATATTGCAAATATAATTAAAGCAGGGATTTGCCAGATTGGATTGACCAGATTAAGCGTTATAGATTTCTCAGCCAGATTGTTAAATGGTACAAGTAATATTTCGGCAAGGATTATTGCAATTGGTAATGCGAGTAAGCTGTATACAACGGATTCGCTTACAAATTGGAAAAAGAGTGTCTTCCTTAATGAGCCTAATGATTTACGGATGCCAACTTCTTTTGAACGTTTTTCAGACCTTGCGGTTGAAAGATTCATGAAATTGATACATGCAATTAAAAGTATAAATATGCCG